>JAHRAQ010000025.1 GCA_020027205.1 Nitrospirales bacterium
TGCGGTGGCGGCGGCCGGGCTCGGCACCGCCACCGTGCGCGTCACCATTCGCATTGAGCCGCCGACCGGGATTGTCGGCGACTTGACCGCCACCTTGCCGATGATTTTGGCGGGCGAGAACACCGCCGGCGTCACCGACCCCGACGGCAACCCGCTGGGCGCCACCGGCACGCTGGACACCAGCCCCAGCGGCCGCGCGTTCATCCAGATCGACGCTGCCGACAACGCCGCCACCTACGGCACCTTCACGCTGAACACCGCCGGCGAATGGGCTTACACGCTGGACACCACAAACTCGGAGTTCACCGGTTTGCCGGCGGGCGGGTCGCTGACCGACGAGATCACGGTGGAGTCGATCGGACTCGGCACGGCGACGGTGACCATCACCATCCGCATCGAGCCGGCGACCGCGGTCGGCGGCGACCTTGTCGGCACCATTCGCATTGTGACCGACAGGGACGGCCCTATTGATTTGCCGCCGGCAGAGGAGTTGATTATCAGCGGACGGCTGACCACCAACCCCGGCGGGCGCGCCTTTACGCCGCTCGATTACGACGCCGGCGATTCTCAACTCACCTACGGCCTCACGTTCACGCTGGCCGCCGACGGCGCGTGGACATACGCGCTTGACCGCGACCATGCGGACGTAACGAACATGCGCGTCGGCGACACGCCGTTGGTCGACACCTTCCCCGTCGAGGCCAGAGGTCTCGGCATGGGCACGCTCACCATCGTCACCCGCCCCATCGGCGACCCGACAAGATTCGGGGACGTGAACGAAGCGGTGTTGCCGGAGTTGTCGCGGGCCATGGCGGACGTGAGCATGGACGGCATCTCGCGGCGCGTGGAGCGGGCGTTGGACGATGCGGCGGCGGACGACGGGCGGTTCGCGCTGGGCGGTCACCGCACACTGGCCGACGCGCTGGTGGCCCAGGGCAAGGCTATGGCTTCGGACGACGGGTTGAATATGAAAACCCTGCTGGGCGGCTCCGACTTTGCGTTGCCGCTCAACACCGCCAACCTCGGGGCGGCGGTGGATCGCGTCACGCTCTGGGGCGGCGGCGGCTACCGCAATCTGTCGGGCGGCGGGAAGGATTCGGTGACGTGGGACGGCGACCTGTTCAGCGGACAACTGGGCGCGGACGCGGTGGTGTCTCCCGATCTTCTGGTCGGTCTGGCCGTGTCGTGGTCGGTCGGGGAGTTTGACTACACCGATCCCGACGGGGAGTCCGAGAGTGGCCGGTACAACACCGACATGACCACCGTGTATCCCTACGTGGGCTGGAACGCGTTCGACGGGCGGGTGCGGATGTGGGGCGCGCTGGGCTACGGCTGGGGCGAGATCGACATTCAGGACGTCGGCGGCCTTGCGAGCAGCACGACCGAGATGACCACGGCGACCATCGGCGGCAGCGGCGAGTTGTTGCGCCAGACCGGGGTGATGAGCGAGGACGGCACCACCACGCTGCGGCTGCGGGCCGAAGTGATGACCATGCGCCTTGATATCGAAGAGCGCGCGTTTGTTCTGGATGGGATGGGCGTCGAAGCCCGGCGGATGCGCGTGACGCTGGAAGGGAGCCACGAGCAGGCCATGGCCGAGGGTGCGCGGCTGTTGCCGACCTTTGGCATGGGGCTGCGGCACGACGGCGGCGACGGGCGCACCGGCACCGGCGTGGAAGTGGTCAGCGGCCTGCGCTACGAGCGTCCGAATGCGGGGTTGACCCTGTCGGGCCGGGGCCGCGCGTTGCTGCTGCACGGCGGCGACTATGAGGATTGGGGCTTGAGCGGGATGATTAAACTGGCCCCCGGCGCGGACGACTTCGGGCTGGCCTTGACCCTGGAGCCGACCTACGGCCCCGGTCAGAGCCGGAGCGGCCTGGCGCGGCTGTGGGATCAGGGCACCGTGGCGCGAACGGCCGCCGGCGCGACGAGGACGTCCATGCGCGGCGCCATGGCGATGACGCTGGCCTACGGGTTGCCCGCGTTGGACGGCGGCACGGGTGTGCTCACCCCCTACGGCGGCCTGACCATGGGCGACGCCCCCACGTACCACCTCGGCAGCCGCCTGACCCTGGCCCGCGCCCTCACCATGAGTCTGGAAGGCACCCGCCGTGAAGCCCGCACCGCCTCACCCGACCACGGCATTCAGTTGAAGTTGGACCTGAACTGGTAGGAGCCGACTTGTCGCCGGCGTTCTGCCGGCCCTTGTTATACCCGCGCCTCTGTCATACCCTCATACCCCGCGCCCCTCCTTCCGTCATTCCCGACGTTAGTTGTCGGGAAGTATTTGCCAACGGCAAATGCTCCGAAGGTCCATCCTTCAGTTGTTTTTCTTTCCGTATCCCAGACAGGAAGGAAACAGAAGGATGGATTCCCGATTACTAATGTCGGGAATGACGGAAGGGGAGGGACGCGGGAATGACGGAAAGAGGTCAGGGGCGGATGTGCGGCAGTGTCAGGGGAGGTCGTGGGTGGCGAGGAGGTTGCGGAGGTGGGGGAGGATTTCGTTGGGCGGCAACTCCGTGATGGCTCCGGTGTCGCGGCGTTTGACTTCCACGACGCCACGCGCCAGCCCTTTGTCGCCGACCAGGATTTGCAGCGGCGCGCCGATTAAATCCGCGTCGTTCAATTTTACGCCGGCGCGTTCGTCGCGGTCGTCCCACAGGACTTCCACGCCGGCTTCGGTCAGCGCTTCATACATCATGCCGGCGGTGTGGAGCGTCTGTTCCGACGCCGTGACCGGCAGCAGATGCGCGTGAAAGGGCGCGATCGGCACGGGCCACACGATGCCCCGGTCGTCGTGGTGCTGCTCGATGGCGGCGGCGGCCGTTCGGCTGACCCCGATGCCGTAACAGCCCATCACGGCCGCGCGCTCCTGTCCGTTCGCGTCGAGGAAGGTGGCCCGCATGGCCTCGCTGTATTTGGTGCCCAACAGAAAGACGTGGCCGACTTCGATGCCTTTGGCTTCCCGCAGCCGGCTCCCGCTCGCGGGGGACGGGTCTCCGGCCCTGGCCTGCCGCAGGTCGGCGAACGCTTCGACGGAAAAATCCCGCCCGTGGTTCGCGTGGCGCAGGTGCAAGTCCTGTTCGTTCCCGCCGACGATAAAGTTTCGCATGGCCTTGACGGCGTGGTCGGCGACAAGGCGGATGCCGGCAAGACCGACCGGGCCGGCAAAGCCGACGGGCGCCGAGGTGGCCTTGAGCACGGCGTCCGCGCCGGCCAGCGTCACGTCCGCGACGCCCAGACACCGCGCGAGTTTAATGGTGTTCGCGTCATGGTCCCCGCGAATCAGCACGGCGACGACGTCCCGCGCCGGCGTCTGGTAGAGCAGGGTTTTCACCAGTCGGTCCGGCGTTGTGTTCAGCAACGCGCAGACGTCGCGGACGGTGTGCGCGCCCGGCGTGCGGACGGGTTCCAGGGGGAGCGGCGCCGCGTCGTCGGTGTCCGCGGGGGGCGTCGTTTCCGCCTGTTCGATGTTGGCCGCGTAGTCGGTGTGTTCGTCGTAGACAATCGTTTCTTCGCCCGTGTCGGACAGGACCATGAACTCGTGCGACAGACTGCCGCCGATCAGCCCGGTGTGCGCTTCGACCGCGCGGAACGCCAGCCCGCATCGCGTGAAAATCCGCTCATAGGCGGTGTACATTTTTTGATAACTCACCCGCGCGCCGGCCTCGTCGGCGTCGAAACTGTAGGCGTCTTTCATCAGGAATTCGCGCCCGCGCATCAGGCCGAACCGCGGGCGGATTTCATCGCGAAACTTGGTCTGAATCTGGTAACAGTTCAGGGGCAGTTGCCGGTAGGAGCGCACTTCGCGCCGAAACAGGTCGGTGATGACTTCTTCGTGCGTGGGGCCGAAACAAAACTCGCGGTCGTGCCGGTCCCGGCAGCGCAGCAGTTCCTTGCCGTAAAAATCCCATCGCCCCGTTTCGCGCCACAGTTGGGCCGGCGCCAGAATCGGCATCAGGAGTTCCTGCGCCCCGGCGCGTTCCATTTCCCGGCGGACAATGCCTTCGATTTTTTTCAGCACGCGCAGGCCGAGCGGCAGGTAGGTGTAAATGCCGGCCGCCGTTTTTCGAATCATCCCGGCCCGCAGCATGAGGCGGTGGCTGACGACGTCGGCCTCGCCGGGGGTTTGACGAAGCGTGGGGATGAGCAGTTGGCTGGTTCGCATGATTACGCGGCGTCGTGCAACAGGCCGTCTTTATTTCGCCCGCACGGGATGGTTCGTGGGACGGCTCGTCTGTTGGATGTCTTACCCTCCGTCATTCCCGCCGTCATTCCCGCCTCTCCCTCCTTCCGTCATTCCCGACATTGGTAGTCGGGAATCCATCCTTCTGTTTCTTTCCTATCCGGGATGCGGAAAGAAAAACAACTGAAAGATGGATTCCCGAATGAAAACGTCGGGAATGACGGCGGGGGTAAATGCCCTCATGTCTGTGTCTTTTCCGGCTTATTGCAGCAGCCGCTGGACGTCGTTGAAAAACGCAAACAGCAGAATGCCCACGAGGAGGAGGATGCCCACCTGTTGGGTCACTTCCCGTTGTCGTTCGGCCAGCGGGCGGCGCAGCACGGCTTCGCAGGCAAAGAAGAACAGATGGCCGCCGTCCAGGACCGGAATGGGCAGCAAATTCAGAATGCCCAGGTTGATGCTCAAAATCGCCGCCAGAAACATCAGGTCGGGGAATCCCCGTTCCGCCGCCGCCCCCGACGCGCTGGCGATCATGATCGGCCCCCCGATATTGTTGGCGGAAATTTCTCCCGTCAGCATTTTGCCGATGCCGATCACGGTGAGTTCCGACCATCGCCACGTCGCCCGCGCGCCCTGCCACAGGGCCGTGACCGGTGAAGCGGCGCGGATGACCGACCGCCCCGACCCCAGCACGCCGATTTTGCCGATGGTGACGGGGTGCCCGTCCTCCGTGGCCTGGTGCGGTTCGGGGGTGATGGTAAGCGTCAGCGCCGCGCCCGCGCGTTCCACCCGGACGTCGAGGGGGTCGTCGGGGTGCGCGCGGATGATCTCGGTCATCTGCGACCATGTGCGCATCGGTGTTCCCCGAATCGCCAGCACGCGGTCGCCGTCCCGGAGGCCCGCCGACTCCGCCGGCGTGTCCGGCATGACGGAGGAGATGACGGGCGGCGCCTCGTCAAGGCCGATGACGAACCGCGCGTCCTCGTTCTCTTCGCCGTCCGGCCCCCGACGTTTGGGAGTGACGATGAAGGTTTTCATCGCCCCGCCCCGGCGCACTTCGACGGTGACCGGCCGCCCGCCGCTGTCGGCCAGGGCGTCATGCGCGTCGCTGGTGGTGGTGACGTCGCGCGCGTTGATGGCGGTAATCAGGTCGCCGACGCGCAGGCCGGCCCGGTCGATGGGCGACCCCGCCCGGACGGCGTTGACCGTGGGCGTGAGTTCGGCGAAGGAGGGGATGGGCAGCGGCGCGCCCATGGCCAGCCAGGCGGAAAAAATCAGGTACGTCAACAGAAAATTAAATCCGGGGCCGGCCAGCACGATGAGGCTGCGTTTCCAGAGGGGTTTGTGCGCGAACGACAGCGCGCGCAAGTGCGGCGGAACGTCAACGCTCGTGTCTTCCCCGAACATTTTCACGTAGCCGCCCAGCGGAATGGCGGAGATAAGATATTCGGTGAGGCCGATGCGGTACCCGATGATTTTCGGCCCGAAGCCCAGGGAAAACTTGAGCACGGCCACGCCCGCCCATCGCGCCACGATGAAATGCCCGAATTCGTGGAACGTCACGAGAAGCCCCAGCACCACGGCAAACCACCAGAGGGTCTGCGCGACGTCGTAGATGGCGGACAACATGGCGTGATGGTCAGGATGAAATCAGTACAAGAACGGGCATTGCTTCACGAGGCGGCGCGGTGAATGAACGCCGACGCGGTGTCTCTGGCCCATCGGTCGGCGGTCAGGGCGTCCTCCAATGACGTGAGCGGGTGAACGTCGGCGCATTGTAGAGTACGGTCGATGACGTCGGCAATGTTGCCGAAGGGGAGGCCGTGACGCAGGAACGCCTCCACGGCGACCTCGTTCGCGCCGTTCAGAATCGCGGGACAGGTGCCGCCCCGTTCCAGCGCCGCATAGGCCAGTCGCAGGCAGGGGAACCGGTCGTGGTCGGGTTGTTCAAACGTCAGGGCGCCGAATTGCCATAACTCCAGCGGGGGCAGATCGAGCGGTACGCGCTCCGGGTAATTCATGGCGTAACTGATCGGCGTGCGCATGTCGGGCAGGCCCAGTTGGGCGATGACCGAGCCGTCCCGGTATTCCACCAGCGAATGAATCACGCTTTCCCGGTGAATCACCACGTCGAGTTGCGCGGGCGGGCAGTCAAACAGCCAGTGCGCTTCGATGACCTCCAGCCCCTTGTTCATCAGCGTCGCGGAATCGATGGTGATTTTCGCTCCCATGGTCCAGTTGGGATGCCGGAGCGCCTGTTCGGGCGTGGCCCGCGCCGCCTCGTCTTTGGAGGAGTCCCGGAACGGGCCGCCGGAGGCGGTCAGGATGATGCGGCGGACGTCTTCGCGGCGGTGGCCGGCCAGCGATTGAAAAATCGCGCTGTGTTCGCTGTCGATGGGGAAAATGGGGATGTCCCGCCGGCGCGCCTCTTCCTGCATCAGTTGTCCGGCCATGACCATGGGTTCTTTGTTGGCCAGCGCCACCCGCCGGCCCGCGCGAATGGCGGCCAGAGTCGGGAGCAATCCCGCGCCGCCCACGATGGCCGAGATGACCAGGTCGCTTTCCGCGCAGGCGACTTCGGTGACGCCGTCCGGCCCGTCGAGCAGGTGCGGGGCGGGGTCGTCGATGCGGGCGCGCAGACGGCGCGCGGCGCCGGCGTCGGCCAGGGCGGCGAACTTCGGGCGAAACCGTCGAATCTGCTCTTCGAGTTTGCCGTCGTTGTGCCCGGCGGCCAATCCCAGCATCGAAAATTGTCCGGGATGTTTGGCCACGATGTCGAGAACGCTGTCCCCGATGGAGCCGGTCGAGCCGAGAAGAACAATCTGTTTCATGCGCGCGCCTGTGGTTGGTGCCGGCTTGGCCCCTTGCGGGCGCTCCGGTCTGCGAACTTCCCGGCCTACGGGCCTTTCAGGAACGTCATATAATAATAAAACGCCGGCACGGTGAGGAGGAGGCTGTCAAGGCGGTCCAACATGCCCCCGTGGCCGGGAATCAGGGCGCCGGAGTCTTTGACGCCGGCCTGGCGTTTCAGGGTTGATTCGGAGAGGTCGCCCACCAGCCCCAGGATGGTGAGCAGCAGTCCCAGCGCCAGACAATCCCACGCCGTGAGTGACGGGAGAAATAACAGATGGCCGAACCAGGCCGCAATGGGGGCCGCAATCAAGCCGCCCAGCAGTCCTTCTCTGGTTTTGTGCGGACTGATATGCGGCGCCAGAGGACGCGCGCCCCACAGTTTGCCGGTGTAATACGCGGCCGTGTCGCCCGCCCATGTGACCAACAACACAAACAACACCAGCCATGCCCCGTCGTGCCGGTCGCGCAGCCACAGGAAGTGTCCGAGCATGTAGCCGATGTAGAGGATGCCGAACAGGAGCATGAACGGCGGCCGGCGCCGTGGCGCCGCCGTGACCTGATAGCAGAGCAGGACGGTGAGCGTCATGGCCAGGGTTGCCGAAAGTCCGTGGGCCGCCGGAAGACCGTAGACCGCCGGAAGGCCGTGCATTGCCGGAAGGCCGAACAGCGCCGGCCACTGCATCGCCGTCAGGAGGCACAGGGCGCCGAGAAATCCGGCGAGGGTCTGCGGCGCGCGCCGTCGCGGGTCCGCAAACAGCCCCGTGAACTCCCATTGCGCGAGCAGGACGACCGCGCCGATGAACGCAAAAAACGCCCAGGGCGGGGCATGGCGGACGAGGGCATACACCAGCGGAAGACATACCAGCGCGGTGGCGACGCGCCGGGCGTCGGGGCCGAACGCGGCCATGCGGAATGGGCGAGGCGCGGGGGAATGCGGGTGGCCCACGGGGGCGGGGTCACCCATGCGCGCGCTCACAGCCGGCTGTGCAGGGACACGGCATGGGAGAGACGCCCGAAACGACGTTCGCGTTTCTGGTAGTCGAGCAGGGCCAGCAACAGTTCGCGTTGTCGAAAATCGGGCCAGAGGGTTTCCGTGAAATACAACTCGGTGTAGGCGATCTGCCACAGCAGAAAATTGCTGACCCGCACTTCCCCGCTGGTTCGAATCAGCAGGTCCGGGTCCGGAAGCGCCGCCGTGGCGAGATACGATTCAAACCGGGCTTCGGACACGGGGCCGGACACGGCGCCGTCCTGCACGTCTTTGATCAGGCGGTTCACGGCGTCGAGAATGTCGGCCCGTCCTCCGTAACTCAAGGCGACGGTCACGGTGCGGTCGGTGAAATGCGCGGTGTCGCGGGCGATGGCCCGCACGAGGTCCCGCACGGACAACGGCAGCGTGTCGACCCGGCCGATGGGCAAAAACCGCATGCGCCGTTCATGGAACGTGCGGCGTTCCCGGTGCAGAAACTCTTCAAGGAGCGACATCAGGAGGTCAATCTCGGCCTGCGGCCGGCTCCAGTTTTCCTGGGAGAACGCATAGATTGTGACCAGCGGAATCTCCAGGTGGTAACAGGTGTGCAGAATCTCGCGCAGGGCCGTCAGCCCTTCCTTGTGCCCGGCCATGCGGGGCAGGTGGCGCTGCGACGCCCATCGCCCGTTCCCGTCCATAATCACCGCCACGTGACGGGGCAGGGCGTCCGGGTCAAGTTGCGCCGCGAGATCGTGCTCCGCCAATTCCGCAAAACGGTTGGCTGAACAAGGCGTGATCGTCTGTGAATGAGTCGTCACAATGGCATCCCGTTCCGTCCCGTGGCGCGCCGAAGTCCGTGTTCTGCCTACTTTAATCATCACCCCCGGCCTTGTCAAACAAGGGCGGACGGCTCCGCGTCATGTCCGCGAAACACGCCGTCCGCCGCCGTGTGTTGAGCGGGAGCGGGAATCCGTGTTTCTCCCTCCGTCATTCCCGTCCTTCCCTCCTTCCGTCATTTCCGACATTTTTAATCGGGAATCCATCCTTCAGTTTCTTCGTCCCCCCATTGACACCTTACGGATGGATTCCGCGTGTGCATGGTTCTCCCGCCAATGGACGTCGATGACGCGGAATGACGGAAATCAGGATGGATTCCCGACAAAAGACGTCGGGAATGACAGAAGGGGATGAGTGCCGTCGTGCCCGTGTTCCCTCTTTCCCTCTTTCCGTCGTCCCTGTGCGCTTCATCGTCATTCCCGCGCACCCCGCCGCCATCATTCCCGTACTTCCCCTCGCCGTCATTCCCGCTTTCTCTTTCCGTCATTCTCGCCCCCTCTTTCCGTCATTCCCGACGTTAGTAATCGGGAATCCATCCTTCTTTTTCTTCGTCCCGCCATTGACACCTTACGGATGGATTCCGCGTACGCACGGTTTTCCTGTTATTGGACATCGGTGGCGCGGAATGACGGAGGAGAGGGGGGCCGCGTCTTGCGTCTGTTTCGGCGGTCGTGATAAGGGTAGGCGCATGGCTCAAGATCTTGTCACACTCGATCAATTTTCCCTTCAGGAGCGCGAAGTCGAGCAGGCGCTGGCGCGCGTGAACGTGCGTGACGTGGACTACGCGGATATTTATTTTGAATCCACGATTGCCGAGTCCGTGTCCATGGAGGAGGGGATCGTCAAGCGCGCCGTCAAAAGTGTTTCCCAGGGCGCGGGGGTGCGCGCGACCGCCGGCGACAAAACGGGGTTTGCCTACTCCGATGAATTGTCGAAACGGGATCTGGACCTTGCGGCGGATCACGCGCGTCACATCGTCCGGTCTCCGAAGGGCGACGCTCCGGTTCCGGTGACGCATCGTCCCGCTCCCGCCGCCGCGCGGAATCTGTATCCGCTCGACGCGCCCCTGACCGACGTCGACGTTCGTGAGCGCGTGGAGTTGCTGACCCTGATTGATCGCGAAGCGCGGCGCTGCGATCCGCGGATTACAAAGGTCATGGCCTCGGTGGCGGTCGAGCAGAAAACGATGCTGGTGGCGACGACCGACGGGTTGCGGGCCGGCGACGTGCAGCCGTTATCGAGACTGCAAGTGACGTGCATCGCCGAAGAGGGCGGCAACCGGCAGACAGGGACGTTCGGCGGCGGCGGGCGCGTGGCGTTTTCGTTTTACCGCGAACAGGATCGCGCGCAAGCGTTCGCGCGGGAGGCCGCCCGGCAGGCGATTCTGAATCTCGGCGCCGTGGACGCGCCGGCGGGCGTCATGCCCGTGGTGCTGGCGGGGGGCTGGCCCGGCATTCTTCTGCACGAGGCGGTCGGTCACGGACTGGAAGCGGATTTCAACCGCAGAAAGACGTCGGCGTTCAGCAACCTGATGGGGCGGCGCGTGGCGTCCGACGTCTGCACGGTTGTCGACGACGGCACGCTGCCGTTCCGGCGCGGCTCGCTCAACATCGACGACGAAGGCACGCCCACCACCCGCACCATGCTGATCGAAAAGGGCATCCTGCACGGCTATCTGACGGATCGCCTGAACGCCCGGCTGATGGGGATTCCCCTGACCGGGAACGGCCGGCGCGAAGATTTTCGCAGCATTGTGCTGCCGAGGATGACGAATACGTTTATGCTGGCGGGCGAATCCGAGCCGGAGGATATTCTGCGCTCCGTCAAAAACGGTCTGTACGCGGTTTCGTTCGGGGGCGGGCAGGTGGATATTACGAACGGCAAGTTCGTGTTTTCGGCGAGCGAGGCGTATCTTATTGAAGACGGGAAGGTGACGAAGCCGGTCAAAGGGGCCACCCTCATCGGGAACGGGCCGGACGTGCTGCGGAACGTGTCCATGGTGGGCCATGATCTGCAACTGGATTCCGGCATCGGCACATGCGGCAAAGAAGGCCAGTCTGTCCCGGTGGGGGTGGGGCTGCCCACGATTCGCATCGACGAACTGACCGTGGGTGGGACTGCGGCGTAGTTGCGCGGCTGCCGGCGCGTCTGTGTTTGCCGCCGACGGGCAGCGGGCACGACGGTTGCCGTACCGCGCGTCGACCGCCGCAGTGCGGCGTGATGCGTGTCGTCACCCTTCCGTCATTCCGCGTCACTGATGTTCATTGGCGGGAGAACCGTCTGCACGCGGAATCCATCCGTAGGATGTCAATGGCAGGACGGGGACAAAAGACAAGGAAAAAGAAGGATGGATTCCCGATTACTAACGTCGGGAATGACGGAAGGAGAGAAAGCGGGAATGACGGAAAAGAGGGTGGATGTGACAGAGAGAGGAGGGGGTGCCGGAAGGATGGGGTGCCGGAAGAACGGCCTTTGTCTCCCCTCCGTCATTACCGACGTTTTCATTCGGGAATCCATCCTGATTTCCGTCATTCCGCGTCGATGATGTTCAATGGCGGGAGAACCGTTTGCACGCGGAATCCATCCGAAAGAGGTTAATGGTAGGACGGGGAAAAGGACAATGCAACAGAAGGATGGATTCCCGATTAAAAATGTCGGGAATGACGGAAAGAGAGAAGGCGGGAATGACAACAGGCATGGCGGATGACAACAACAGACATAGCGAATGAGAAACGGGCATGGCAGATGAGAACGGGCGTGGCGTTACGGGCATGGACACATCACGACATAATCTGAACGAGGTGGCCGCCGACTTGGTGGCGCGGGCCAGGGCGCGTGGGGTTACGGCCGCGGACGTGTTGGTGGCGGAGGGGGAGTCCACCGAGGTGCAGGTGCGGTTGTCGGAGGCGGACCGGTTGAGCCGGGCGCGGGAAAAACGGCTGGGGCTGCGCGTCTTTTTCGGCAAACGGTCGGCCACCGCGTCCACGTCGGATTTTGCCGGCGCCTCGCTGGAGCGGCTGGTCGATGACACTTGCGATCTGGCGAAGGCGGTGGCTGAAGATGAGACGTCGGGGCTTCCCGAAGAATCTGCGATGGCGACCGACATCCCGGATCTGGATCTTCACGACCCCGCCGCCCCGACCGTGGAGGACGCGATGGACCGGGCGCGGCGCGCGGAACGGGCTGCGATGGACGCGGACCCGCGCATCACCAATTCCGAGGGCGCCGAATGCGCGTCGGCGCACGGCGCCGTGGTGCTGGCGAATACGCATGGGTTTGTGGGCGCTCATCGCAGTTCCCATTTTTCGCTGGCGGTGACGCCCGTGGCCGAGGGCGCTGACGGTCAGGGGATGCAGCGGGATTCCTGGTTCACGGTCTCGCGGAAATGGCGCGCTTTGGAGACGCCGGAGGCCGTCGGCGCCGTGGCGGCGGCGCGGACTCTGCGCCGGCTGAGCGCGCGCAAGGTGAAAACCCGGCGGGTCCCCGTCGTGTTTGATCCGCAAATCGCCGAAAGTCTGCTGGGGCATCTGGCGGGCGCGGTTTCCGGGTATGCCTTGTACAAGGGCGCCTCGTTTTTGCTGGGGCGCCTGGGGCAATCCATCGCGCCGCCGCACGTGAGCATCGAAGACAACGGCCGCATGGCCGGCCGGTTGGGGTCTCGTCCGTTTGACGGCGAAGGCGTGCCGACGCGCAAAACCATGATTGTCGATCAGGGCGTGCTCACCGGCTATCTTCTGGACACCTATTCCGGGAAAAAACTGGGCATGGCCTCCACGGGCAACGCCGCCAGGGGGCCGGGCGAAACGCCGTCGGTGTCGCCGACGAATCTTTTTCTCCATCCGGGCGGCGCGTCGTCCGATGAGATTATTCGCTCCGTCAAAGAGGGGTTGTACGTGACCGACCTGATCGGGTTCGGCGTCAATCCGGTGACGGGAGATTACTCCCGCGGCGCGTCCGGTATGTGGATTGACCACGGCGAACTGGCCTATCCCGTGCAGGAGGTGACCATTGCCGGCAATCTGAAACAGATGTTTCGGGATATTGAGATGATCGGGAATGATCTGGAGTTTCGGGGAAGTGTGGCCAGCCCGACCGTCAAAATTCGTGAAATGATGCTGGGCGGGCAGTGACCGGGAGTCGTGATGCCGCTTGACGCCGACAACGGGGTAAAAATTCTTCAGATGCTGACCTCGAGATATGACCGGCGGGAGTGGAGAAAAAAAATCGAAAAAACTTTGAGTCTCCCGTCCGGCGGCTTTGAGGACGACACGCAACGGAAAGTTTTCATCTATCTTAAACAACAACTCCAGGCCTATAAATCCCGGCGCGCCGACCCGCCGTCGTGGATTGTCGGCGGGTATGCCACCAGGGAAGTGATCGATCGCGCCCGGACGCGCCCCTCGGAAATTGCGCCGGGTGTGACGGACGCCGACGTGGCCTGTCTGGGCATCGACCCCGGCGACGACGCGGATGCCGCATGGTGGGAGGCCATGCTGGTCCTGTGGTTTGAACGCCCTGAAGACGATGAGGCGGTCTCCGCCACGCCCGATGACGACCGGGATGACGGAGATGACAGGGATGACGGAGAACCTGCCGACGCGGAATGACGGAGGGAATCTGTCGTCATTCCCGCGTACCTCTTCGTCATACCGGCACCCTCCTTCCGTCATTCCCGACGTTAGTAGTCGGGAATCCATCCTTCTGTTGCATTGCCCTGTCTGTAATGCGGAAGAGAAAAACAACTGAAAGATGGATTCCCGAATGAAAACGTCGGGAATGACGGAGGGGACAAAGGCTCCGAATGTCCAGTCCTTCTGTCTCCCGTGTTTACCGTGCTCGACGATTAAAACAAATCCATTTGCACGGGGTTGATGGCGGGGGCGGGCGGCGGTGTCGCGGCCATCTGTTCGAGTAGTTGCTTTAATTTCTGAAAATCCTCACGCAGAATCGGGAGCAGCGCGTTCTGGTGCAGGCCCGCGGCGGGATGAAACAGCGGAAACAGAAGAAAGTCCGCCAGTTGAAATTGCTGCCCGTGTACCTTCGACACCCCGACTTTGCTGCCCAGCAGCGTTTGGGTGGCAAAGTTTCCCAGTGAACAGACCAGGCGCGGTTTGATCAGGCGGATTTGCTCCAGCAGAAAAGGCTTGCACGCCTCCACTTCCTCCGGCGCGGGGTTGCGGTTTTCCGGAGGCCGGCATTTCACCACGTTGGCGATGTACACATCTTGCCGCGCGAGGCCGGCCGAGGTCAGTAATTCCGTCAGCAGATTGCCCGCCGCACCGACAAACGGCACCCCCTGCCGGTCTTCGTGAAATCCGGGGGCTTCTCCCACAAACATGACGGATGCGTCGGGATTGCCGTCGCCGAACACCACCTGGGTTCGTCCGTCGGCGAGGCGGCATTGCCGGCAGTCGCGCAGAGAATCATGCAGGTCGGCGAGCGTCGCGGGAGGCATGGGGCATCATAGGAACGGGCGCCGGCGGCTGTCAATGCGGGGGCGGCGTGGCGCGGCGTCCGCCGCCAGCCGGGGGCGCGGGAGCGGCGCGTCATCCACTGTGGTGATGCGTCACGCGCGGCGGGACAGTCGAAGGCGCGCCGACGCGCGCGCCCAGGCCGCCAGCGCCAGCGCGAGACGCAGCGGCCGCGGCACCCGAATGCGGGACGCAAACACGGCGAAGCGGGATCGTTCAATGCGGGTGAACAGGTTAAAGTAAATCGCGCGCATAATTTCCGCCGGCAGGAGCGCCCGGCGGTCGGCGGCGGGCAGGGCGTCATACACGGCGCGCGCGTTCCGGTAATACTCGCGTGCGCGGGCGGCCTGAAACTCCATCAGCCGGACAAAGGACGGCGAATAGGTTTTGGCCAGCAGTTGGTCTTCGGAATAGCCAAAGGCGGCCAGGTCTTCCTGTGGCACGTAAATCCGGTTCCGGTCCGCGTCGGCGCCCACGTCGCGCATGATATTGGTGAGTTGAAAGGCCATGCCCAGATGCACGGCGTAGTCGCGCGCGCGCGGGTCCGTGACGCCGAAGACGCGCAAACAGATCAGCCCCACCACCGACGCCACCCGGTAACAGTAGAGCGACAAATCGTCAAAGGCGGCATACCGCCGGATGGTCACGTCCATTTCCATGCCGTTCAGGAGTTCCTGAAAATATTCCCTGGGAATGGCGAGTTCGGCGGCGTGTCCGGCCAGGCGGATGGTCGCCGGGTGCCGGGGCGCGCCGTGATACATGGCGTCGATTTCCAGACGCCAATTCGCCACCCGGTCGCGCGGATCGACGCCGGGGGGAGGGTGGTCGACGGTTGTGTCCACCGCATGACACAACGCATACACGGCGGCCATGGCGTTTCGCCGCGACCGGGGGAGAAAGAGGAAGGAATAATAAAAACTGCTTCCGCTGTTCGAGGTGTTCGCGGCGCGTTCGTCGGCGCCTGTGTCGGTCGTCGTCGGCATTGTCGGCAGCGCCCCGCATCGCGGAGGCGAAGAACAGGCGCGGGATGCGGGACGGGCGGCGTCGCGCAGAATAGGACGGCGCGCGCGGAATAGGACGGCGTCGCGTGGAACGAGACGGCGTCGCGCCGTGCGGGTCGTCCGGGTCAGGGGCGCGCGCGCAGATGCTCTTCCGGAATCCATCCGGAGTCGCCGGCGTCCATCCGCACAAGATAGACCCATTGATGCCTGACGAGTCTCCCGTCGATGACGGTCAGTCCGTCGCCGATTTTCACCAACGGTCCGGGTTGTGTTTCTGTGGCGTCCTGGTGCAGTTGAAGAAAGCGGGCTTGGGGAGGGGCGTTGACCGTGACGACGACCTGCTGTCCTTCGTGAAACACGGGAACGGGGACGGTCTGCGACAGGAGCGTGGTCGTGCCGGCGCCGGAGCGGAACGATCTCTCCGCGAAGTCGATGACGGCCATGACGCGCCGGCTCACCGACGACCGCAGGTCCGGGTCCGTCGACACGTACCACGCGCCGACGACCAACAGCAGAATCAGCGCGATCTTCATAAACGCACGGTACCGGGGCCGCCGGGGCCGGAGATCATCAAAGTCGTCGGGTTCATCATCGTCAACGTCTTCATGTTCCCGTTCGGTGTGCCGGGCGAAGAGCAACGGCGCGGCGGGGACGAGCCGGGAAGCGGTCGGAAACGGCATGGTCAACGTCATGAGGCGTCTCCTGGCGGCGTGGGATACCGAGACGGGAAGGCCGGTGCATGGTGGGCCTCGTGGCTCTGTGTGTTGCGCCGACGCCGTGTCGGCCCGCGTCCAACGATACGACGGTCTTTACCCTTATCATTCCGCCTGAAGAATGTCAAACCGGGCGCGGCCCGCGGCCCGCGCCGTCACAACGCGGTTTTGTGTCTTGCCATTAAACCTCTTACGGATGGATTCCGCGTAACGATTCTCCTGCCAATGGACGCCGGCGACGCGGCATAACGGAAATCAGGATGGATTCCCGACAAAAGACGTCGGGAATGACGGAGAAGGGACAAAAGCCGTTGTGCCGGCATTCCCTCCTTCTGTCACGTCCGCCCTCTTTTCTGGCATTCCCGTATTTCCCTCCTTCCGTCATTTCCGCCTTCCCCTCCTTCCGTCATTCCCGACATTTTTAATCGGGAATCCATCCTTCTGTTGCATTGTTCTGTTTCCGTCCTGCGTGCGCGGTTCCCCTGTTGTTGGACATCGCCGACGCGGAATCATGCGATTCGGAATGTCCCGACGTCACGCGGAACTTGCATGTCGAAAATGTCTGATGCAGAATGCGTGCGTCGAGCGGCGGGATGTTCCGGACCGCCCGATGCCGAAGTCGAGGTGCGCAGGTGGCCAGTTGGTATCGTCCCGATCCGTTAACCCGTGACCTGATTCATCTGATCAACGCGCGTCGCCATGACCATGGCGATTCCGAACTGGCCATTGAAATTCTCCAGGCCCTCCTCGAACAGGACCGGGAACACGACGTCCTCACCGTGCTGGCGGCGCTGGACGAAGAAATGGCCGAATGGCTGTTTGACCTGCTGGCGGAAGCCGCCTGTGCGGTCCTGATTGAGGGCGACCCCGACGACGAACCCGCCTATGCCGTGCTGGGTTCGCTGGAGTTGTCGCTGCAGGCGAATCTGGACGCGCCGGTCGGTCTGAAAATTGACCCGGTGCGAACGGCGGACTTGTTGCGGCAATGTTTGCACGTCCCCGCCGGCACCGTGGTCACGGTGGAACCCCGGCTGCTCACCGACGCCACGTTCGACTTTATCACCCTCCAGAAACTCCACGATCACCTGTCGAGCCTGGCCGGGTCGCAGCGGCGGCGCTCCATTGCCGCCCGCCTGCATCCTCCGGTCGAATCCACGGCGTTTTTAGTGTTTGAACTGATCGGCGCGCGCACGTCGTCCTTCCCGGAAACCATGCGGGACGAGGACCGGGACGCATTGTTGCAGGGTCTCACGGATCAATGCCCGGAGATCGCCCTGGCGCCGAATATGCTGGATGTGCCGGTCCATGCCGCCTATGGCATGTTCGACGCGCAAAACGCCGTCAGGCTGCACCGGCTGGCCGACGAAACGGCGGCGGTCTGGCACGACCTGGACGCGCCGATGCGGAGCCGGGCCATTGTGCATTTGCACACGCAATGTGGCAACGGGGTGTATATGCCCGTGTGGACGGATCTGTTCGACCCCGACCTGCCGGAGGATCACGGGCCGGTCTGGACGTCGCCGGACGTGTGGGTGTTCACGGCCGACCTGCCGATTGAATGGCCGGGTGAAATGCTGACCAACCGGCTGCTGGCCGAAGGCTGCACCCGGTTCGAGAATCACATCGTGGAAGCGCCGGACACCTGACGCCGGCGTGTCTCCCGCGGGCCGCCGCCCTGCCGCTCCCCTCCGTCATTCCCGACATTTTTAATCGGGAATCCATCTTTCTGTTTTCTTGCTTTTGTGATTCTACGGATGGATTCCGCGTGCGGTTGTCTTGCCGGCCAATGGACGTCGTCGACGCGGAATGACGGAAAGGGAAGATGGACCTTCGGAGCATTTGCCGTTGGCAAATGCTTCCCGACTAAAAATGTCGGGAATGACGGAGGGTGCAAAACGCGAATCCCGCGTCCCTCTTTCTTCTACGCCGCCAATTCCCGTTGCGCCACGAGTCGCGCGGTGATGGCGTGCGGGGCGGCGGGCTGGGGGCCTTCTTGGTAATCCAACACCCGCAGTTGGCCGGCGGCGCGCAGCAGTTCATTCCGTTCCAGACAAAACTCCTTCCGGCGCGGGTGGTGATGCCGGAGATGGTTATCGATCAGAAACGTTTCGTAGATGAGGACGCCGCCGGGTTTCAGAGCGCGAAGGAGCGCGGGAAAGAGCGGGCGAAAGAGGTAGAAAAACACCACGATTCCATCATATTCCCGTTCGCCGAGATCGGCGGCGTCCGGGCGGTGTTCCAGGTCCACGGTGCGCGTGCGCAGATTCGGCAGGCGCCGTTCGCGGGCCGCGCGCGCCAACTCGTACAGGGCGTCCGCATCCCGGTCGAGACCGACCACCTCATATCCCTGGGACGCCAGGAACAGCGCGTGCCGGCCGTGCCCGGCGGCCACGTCCAGCACTTTCCCTTTGGGAATGACGTGGGCGTTGGCGGTCAGAAACGGGGAGGGGGCGGATGACGTTGCCGCCGGTGACGCCGGTGTTGCCGGTTCCTCGTCGGGCCGCGGATACGTCAGGCGCGCCCCGACCGACCCGCTCACGTCCGGCAACGGCGGCGCGGTTTTGCGAAGCCAGATTGTAACGCGCTCGATGGGAAAGTCCGCCAGCAACGTCTGCGCGATGCCGGCCGCCAGCGTTTCAATCAGGGCGGTTTCGCGGGCCGCGCCCACGTCCATGACCCGTTGGACAACTCTGGCGTAATCCACGGTGGTCGAGATGTCGTCGGACTGAACGGCCCGGCGGGCCGGGCAGGTCATGGTCAGGTCGGCCAACATCGATTGCGGCCGCCGGCGTTCATCGGGGGTGACCCCGCAACGAGCCTGCAACCGAATGCCCTCGATGACCAGTTCGTCGCGCATGGCGGCATTGTCGGAGCGGTGCCCGTACGTGTCAAGCCGCGTCATGCCCGCGTCCCTTCTCCGTCATTCCCGACATTTTTAATCGGGAATCCATCCTTCTGTTGCATTATCCTTTTCCCCACCCTGCCAATGACCTCTTACGGATGGATTCCGCGCACCCACGATTCTCCTGCCATTGTGCATCGGTGGCGCGGAATGACGGAAGGAGGGGATGATGCCGTCGTTCCCTGCGTCTTCGGTTTGAACGGAGGTCGGGAATCCGGGTATTGCTTGACCAACTTTCCGGCGGCCTTCTATAATAAGTTCTTTGAGAAAGGATGCTTGCGGCCATGGCCGAGTTGACCCATTTGAACGAAGACGGGCGGGCGAGAATGGTGGACGTGTCGGCCAAACCCGCGACGGAGCGGGTGGCGGTGGCGCGGGGCCGGGTGCGTATGTTGCCGGACACGCTCCGCCGCATTCACGACGGGGGCATGGCGAAGGGCGACGTGCTGGCCGTGGCCCAGGTGGCCGGCATCATGGGCGCCAAGCGGACGCCGGATGTGATTCCCATGTGTCATCCGTTGATGTTGACCGGCGTGAATCTCGCGTTTCAGGAAGACGCGCGGCCCGACGCGCTGGGACAATGCGCCCTGACCATTCAGGCGTCGGTCAGTACCAACGGCCCCACCGGCGTGGAAATGGAAGCCATGACCGCGGTGGCGGTGGCCGCGCTCACGATTTACGATATGTGCAAAGCCGTGGACAAAGGCATGACCGTCGACGAGATCTGCCTGGTTTCGAAATCCGGCGGCAAATCGGGATCCTACGAGCGCGCCGACGCCGGGGCGTTGACGGCGCCCCACGGCTCCCGCTCATGACGGTGACCGTGAAACTGTTTGGCGCGATGAAAGCCCAACTCGGCAACGTCTCAGAACTCAACGTGCGGTTGGAACGGGGACACCGGGTGCGCGATCTGATCGAGGCCATCCGCGCGACGCACCCCGGCGTCGGGGCGTTGTTGCGCGACAAAAACGTTCTTGTGTCGGTCAATCATGACATCGCGCATGAGGACACCGAACTGGCGCATATCGATGAAATCGCGTTGCTGCCGCCGTTTTCCGGCGGCGCGCGCGCGTTACGGAGGAGCCATGTCCATGCCCCGGTCCGTCGTTGAGGTGGACGACGCCATGCTGGTTCGTCTCCAGCGCGAGGATTTTTCGATTGACGAGGAAATCGCCCGCGTGCGGGGCAGATCCTCCCGCATCGGGGGCATCGCCACGTTTCTGGGAACCGCGCGGGACCGGTCGGACGAGCGGGACGTCAGCAGCCTTGTGTTTGATTACTACGAGGGGATGGCGCAAAAAACACTCCGCGACATTCGGAGCCGCGCGCTGCGGGAGTTTGACGTCATCGAAGTACTGCTGCTGCATCGGTACGGCGAGATCGCCGTCGGCGACAATATCGTGCTGGTCGTCGTGGGCGCCATGCACCGGGCGGACGCCTTCAGGGCCTGCCGGTGGTGCATTGACGAATTAAAACAGATCACCCCCATTTGGAAATGCGAACACACGCCGGACGGGGCCGTCTGGGTCGAGCAGCATCCATGAATCGCGCGGCGTCATCGACCGGGGACGTGCTGGCGGATGCGTTCGGCCGCCCCCTGCGGAGCGTGCGCGTCTCGGTGACGGATCGCTGCAATCTGCGCTGTCAGTACTGTATGCCGGAAGACGACTATGCGTGGCTGCCCCGCGAAACGCTGTTGAGTTTTGAAGAAATCAACGCGCTGGTGGGCCTGCTGGCCGAGTGCGGCGTGGAGAAAGTACGGCTGACCGGGGGGGAGCCGCTGTTGCGCCGCGACCTGCCCACGCTGATTCGCCTGTTGCGGGCGCAGCCGTCCATTCACGAAGTCGCGCTGACCACCAACGGCGTGCTTCTGGAGGAGCAGGCGCAGGCGCTCCATGACGCCGGGTTGCAGCGCGTCACGGTCAGCCTTGATACCCTGCGTCCCGACCGGTTTCATGCCCTGACCAAACGCGATGCGTTTGACCGCGTCCTGAAAGGAATCGAGCGCGCCAACGCGGTCGGACTACGCGGGCTTAAAATCGACACCGTCGTCATCAAAGGGTTCAATGACGATGAACT
This sequence comes from Nitrospirales bacterium, assembly GCA_020027205.1. Lineage (GTDB taxonomy): Bacteria > Nitrospirota > Nitrospiria > Nitrospirales > UBA8639 > Bin75. Next base: position 21,016 of record JAHRAQ010000025.1, read on the forward strand.
CGCGGCGCTGATCGAATACGGCAAGACCGTGAACGGGGAAGTGCGCTTCATCGAATACATGGACGTGGGCGGCGCGAACGACTGGGCCGGCGAAAAAGTCGTCTCCATGGGCGACATCCTGGCGCGCCTTGAACGGGACTGCGGCCCGGCGGCGCCGCTGCCGGAACGCGGTTCGGCCCCGGCCCGGCGGTTTCAACTGGCCGACGGCGTCACGTTCGGGATTATTCCTTCGACCACGACGCCGTTCTGCGCCGCCTGCGACCGGAGCCGGCTGACAGCCGACGGATTCTGGTATCTGTGCCTGTATGCCAAACACGGATTGGACCTGCGGGAACCGCTTCGGATGCACGATGCCGAGGCCGTGCGGGAGCGCATTCGTTCGGGGTGGCGGCGCCGCGTCGACCGAGGCGCGGAAGAACGCAAGCAGTTGGAGTTCACGCACACGCGCGGCCGCCTTATCGAGATCGACGAACTTCGCCAGGACCCGCGCCTGGAAATGCACGCGCGCGGCGGGTGAGCGGCTTCCGTCCCGGTCACGGCCCCGCCGCGCCGCCGCGTTGTTTTTCTCTCCGTGCGTGACGTGAAAGGATGCCCCCATGAGTTGGCTGGCCAAAGGCCGGGCGCATGATCCGGGGAAACACAGGCTGAACATTGCGCAGGGCATGTGGGTGAAGTGCCCCTCCTGCCGCGCCATTGTGTACCGGAAAGAGGTGGATCGCAATCTCAAGTTGTGTCCCAAATGCGGTTATCATTTGCCCTTGTCCGTGCAGGAACGCATTGACCTGCTGCTCGATCCGAACAGTTTTCAGGAATGGGACGCCGGCCTGTCGCCGGACGACCCCCTGGCGTTTATCGACACCAAGCCGTATGCCCAGCGGCTGGCGGCCTGTCAGACCAAGACCGGGCGGCGCGATGCGATTGTCACGGGCGAAGGGACGCTGCACGACCGCCCGACGGCGCTGGGGGTGTTTGATTTCGGATTCATGGGCGGCAGCATGGGCTCCGTGGTGGGAGAAAAAATCTGCCGCGCCGTGGAGCGCGCCGTGGACAGCCGCCGCCCCCTGGTGCTGGTCACGACGTCGGGCGGCGCGAGAATGCAGGAAGGGACGCTCGCGCTGATGCAAATGGCCAGAACGGCGGCGGCCCTGGTGCGGCTCCATGAGGCCGGCGTTCCGTTCGTGACGGTGCTCACCGACCCGACCTTCGGCGGCGTCACCGCCAGCGTGGCGATGCTGGGCGACGTCATCCTGGCCGAACCGAAAGCCCTGATCGGGTTTGCCGGGCCGCGCGTCATCGAGCAAACCATCAAACAGCGGTTGCCGGACGGGTTTCAACGCGCGGAGTTTTTGCTTGAGCACGGCATGATTGACGCCATTGTCGAGCGCCCCCGTCTTCGAGAGACCATCCATACGGTGTTGCGGCATCTCACGCCCGGCGCGTGAACCGGCGGCGGGCGGCCCGCGCCCGGACCTGCACAACCAGCCATGGGGACCGGTGTTGATGGTGCGTTCCTACGAGGCGACACGACGGCGTCTCTACGCGTTGCAGCGATTCGGCGTGAAGCCGGGGCTGGAACGAGTGACCGCGTTGCTGTCGGCATGGGGGGACCCCCACCGGCGCGTGCCGGCGCTGCACGTGGCCGGCACCAACGGCAAAGGCTCCGTGGCCGCCATGCTGGCGTCCATCCTGCGGGCCGCCGGCGCGCGGGTCGGGTTGTACACCTCGCCGCACCTGCTGGACTTTTGTGAACGCATTCAGGTTCAGGGGGCCGACATTCCCGAAGACCGGGCGGCGGATCTGTTCGACCGCCTCTGCGCCCTTCCGTCCCGCGACGACGACTCGCCGACGTTTTTTGAAGCGGCGACCGTCATGGCCTTTCGGTACTTTGCCGACGAGCGGGTTGATCTCGCCGTGATCGAAACGGGGATGGGGGGGCGGTTCGACGCGACGAACGTGTGTCGTTCCATCGGCACGGTGATCACGAACGTGGCGTTTGACCACGAACAATATCTGGGGTCGTCCCTTCCGGCCATTGCTTTTGAGAAGGCAGGCATTATGAAACCGCGCGTCCCGGCGGTCATTGGGCCGGTCGATCCCTCTCTGGAGAGTGTCTTTCGGGAACGCGCGCAATCCCTGCAGGCGCCGATGCGAACCTTCGGCCATGAGTTTGCGATTGTTGAACGGGCGTACGGCACGTTCGATTTTCTTGGGACGAGCGGGAATTACCAGAATCTTCGATGCGCGCTTGAGGGGCGGCATCAGATGGTGAACGCGGGGTGCGCCCTGGCCGTTCTCGAATCCGCCGTGATGCCCCGGATGGCGATTGCCGCGTCGGCCATTCGACAAGGGTTGGAGTGCGTGGCCTGGCCGGGGCGGTTTGAGCGGCTGGGTACTCATCCGCCGATGCTCTGCGACGGCGCGCATAATCCGGCAGCGGCGGAATGTTTAAAAATCTGTGTGCGGCAGACCATGGCCGCCGAGGGCCGGCGCCGGTTCATTCTGGTTGTCGGGATGATGCGGGACAAAAATCACGCCGCGTTTTTGCGCGTTCTGGTCCCCATGGCGCACGCGGTGATTGTGACGCGGATCGACTCTCCCCGGTCGGCCCCCGTGGACGTCCTGAAACGGGCGCTGCCGGCCACGGACGTTCCCGTGTATGAATGCGACGCTCCGCAGGCGGCCATGGATCTGGCCGTGACGCTGGGAGGCGAAGGTGATCTGGTCTGCGTGACGGGGTCGTTGTTTCTTGTCGGATGCGTGAAAAGTCTGCTGGCGGGCCGGCGTTATGAACCTGTCATCGGGTAGTCGGCCGGTGCGCCGTCCTCGCGGGGCGGTCACGGGGCTGCTGGCCGGTATTTTGCTGGCCGGGCCGGCCGCCGCCGTGGCGGGCGACGCCCCGGCGTCGACGCCGGCCACGGTTGAGGTGTCGGGATCACAGACGACCCCCCCGCTTCGACTCACCTGCGAACGCATCGAGTTTGACCGGGCCACCGACATCTTCAGGGCCATGAACGCGGTGACGGTGCGCCACGGCGACGTGCGGCTGACCGCGGACCGTGCCACGCTGCGGAAACGCTCCGGCATCCTGACGGCCGCCGGGCGCGTGAGGTTGACCGATCGCGCGCGCGACGTGCGGGCGGAGTCGATCACCATCGACACGAACACGGAATCCGGGACCATCACGAACGGCAGGGTCTGGTTGAAATCCACCAATACCTGGATTCGCGGCCGCCTGTTTCAACGGTTTTCCGAAACCCATTACCGCGCGAAGGACGGCATGGTGACGAATTGCGACGCGGACGACGGGCAGGTTCCCGACTGGAGTTTTTCATTTCATGATCTGGACGTCGAGCAGGGCGGCGGCATTTTTGCCGACAAGGTCTGGCTGAACATCCGCGGCCGCCCGATTGTGCCGTTGCCCGCGTTGAGATATCCGGCGGCGGGCGAGAGACAAACCGGGTTGCTGATCCCGACCATCGGGTTCGACGACGTGTTTGGTTTTCAGTACCGGCAGGGATGGTACTGGGCCGCGTCGCCCAGTCAGGATCTGACCGTGGCGCCGCAGGTGTTGTCCAACCGTGGGCAGGGCGGCGACGTCGGCTGGAGATACATCCTGGACCGGCGGTCGCGGGGGCGGTGGCTGCTCAACGTGTTTCATGACGCCGACGAGGAAAAATCTCGCGCGCAGGTGACCGGCAGTCACGTGCAACGCCTGCGCGATGATCTGCTGGTGCGGGCGACGGTTAATTACGCGACGGACCGGAGGTTTTTGCGGGATTTGAGTTCCTCCGGGGCGTTTCGGGCGTTGCCGAGTCAGGAATCTTTGCTGCGCGTCACGCGGCCGCTGGCGGGCGGGCGGGCGTATTTCACGGCCCAGTATTTACAGCCGCTGGACGCCGGGGGGCGGGAGACGTTTCAACGGCTGCCCGAATTCGGACACCGGTATCGCCGCGTCATTCCGGCGGGAGACACGGTCATGCTGGACGTGGGCTTGGATTCGGCCTTTGTGCATTTTGTTCGGGAGAAGGGGTTCGATGTCAGCCGGTTCGACATTCTGCCGTCGGTATCGATTCGCGGGCTGCATCTCGGACACATGCTGGGGCTTCGCCCGCGCGTCATGGTGCGGGAAGTCGTCTATTCCCGGAGCGTCGTCCCGTCATCCATGAACAACGACGCGCAGGACGAGGCGCCGGGCGCGGGGCGCGGTCGCGGCACGTTCTGGCTCGGCCTTGAGGCCGTCACGAACCTGTCACGCGGATTTTCTGCGGGCCGGGGGCGCCGGCTGCGCCACACGATGACGCCGCGTCTGTTCTATGAATACGTGCCGCCTTCCCGGCAGGCGGACCTGCCGCAGGTGGACGCCGTGGATCATTTGCCGAAGAAACATCTGGTGACGTATTCCCTGCGCACAGGACTGCGGGATGAGCGGCGCGGCACTGAGTCCACGACCGTCGCGGATGTCGAGGTGGCGCAGAGTTATCATCTTGGCGACGCACCGGGCCGGGCGAACACGTTGTCCGACGTCTGGACCAAAGCGGCCTTGCGCGTGCCCACGGCGTCCCTGCCGGCCGCGTTGAGCCGGGCCGGCCTGCGCGTTGACGGGTTCTATGCCCCGGGCGACGGCGACTTCACGCAGTTGAACGCGGGGCTTGTCGCGCAATCTCACCGGCGGGCGTATCTGGACGTGGGGTATCGCCGCACCCTCGCCAGAGACGTGCCCCGCCGGGGCGACATCTGGAATCCGCTGTCCTTCAACGAAGTGCTGGAGGCCAACTCGGAGATTCATTTCTTCACCGGCGGCGGGGCCGTCCGTCTCTCGCGGGGATGGACCGCGGGCACGAAGGTGTATCATGACGTGGCCACGGGGAAGACGCCCGAATGGAACGTGGTGGGCCTGTATCAAAACCCGTGCCGGTGCTGGTCGCTCGGCCTGTATTATATTCGCCTGGGCGCGGGCGGCGATCTTCCCGAGCGCAATCAGGTCAATTTTGTTCTCACGCTGCGCGGCGTGGGGTCGACGGTCGGCGCGGGCACGCGGATTCTGCGGAGCATTCTGGAGCCGCTGCTGGAGGGCGAACCGGGTTTGCCGTGGGCGCCCCGGTAATCCGCCTGGAGTGTTCGCCCCATGCGGCGTTGGACGCACCGGGTGTTCGGTCAATGCACGGACTCCATCCTGCCATTGATATCTTGCAGATGGATTCCGCGTGCGGATGGTTCTCCTGCCGTTGGACGTCGGTGACGCGGAATGACGGAAATCAGGATGGATTCCCGACTAAAGACGTCGGGAATGACGGAGGGAGACAAATGCCGTCTTGCTCTTCCTCTTCCTCTTCCTTCCGTCATTCCCTTTCATTCTGTCATTCCCGACGTTAGTAATCGGGAATCCATCTTTCAGTTGCATTGTCCTTCTGTTTCCATCCTGCCATTGACATCTTACGGATGGATTCCGCGTGCGGACGGTTTTCCTGCCGCTGGACGTCGTCGACGCGGAATGACGGAAGGAGGGGACGCCGCCATGCCAGCGGCGCGGCGTGGACGGTGAGTTGCCGGGTGAGCCGCCCTGTGTCGCGGTCGGTGAGCCGCCCGCGTCGGCGGGCCGCCGTGGTGTCACCGGGTGTCGCGCAGCGCCCGTTCCGTGGCCCTGGCCAGCGCCGCGTCGGCGTGATGATCTTCGGCGAAAACTCGGAGTTGCACAATCCGCGACGGCAGACATTCGAACAGTTCCCGCAGTGTTTCTTTTTCGACGGATCGCGTCGCCGGGTCATAGAGATAAAATTGAAACCGCCCCATGTTGAGCACGTTGAGCGGGCGCGTGTCTTTGCTGGCCATGTCCACGCGAAACGTCAGGCGTTGCAGGCGGCGGGGCAGCGCACGGCGGATGCGTGTTTCCAGCGCGGCGGGGGTCATGGCGGACCGTCGCGGCGTGGTGTCGAGAATCGCCAGGGCTTTGCTGTACGCCGTTTTCCATTTGACGTGGCGCCCGAGCACGCGCGCCCATTCGCCGCCGATTCGCCGTTTGTGTCGATTGGACGAGGAGGCCCAGCCCCGCACCGTTTCCAGGAGCGACCAGTCCGTCAGCCGCCGGTATCTATCCAGGTGGTGCAGCGGGTTGTGGGGGAAAATCCATTCCATGGTGTCGCGGAAAATTTCCAGCAGGTGCAGGTCAATCGCCCGCGAGGTGCGGTGATAGTAGACGTTGGAATAAAGATAGAGTCTCGCGTTGAGAAACATCTGCAGGGCCGGCAGGCCGTTTTTGTGCAGGGCCGGCCCCTTCGGCGTCATCATCGTGTAATGCATCAGCCGGGGAATATCCACCGGGCCGACCGCCACGCCGCACATGTAGGAGTCCCGCAGCACGTAATCGAAATTATCCGCCGTGAACAGCCCGCCGATGAGCGGTTGGAGGAGTCGAAGCCACCGGGGATACCGCCGGCCCGGCGTGCCGGGGTCTTTGACAATCAGCGAGGCGACGTGATCGGGGTTGATCGTTTCGCCCGGGGCAAACGTGCCGGAGGGGCTGCGCCGGAGGCGTTGAATCAGGCGCCCGAAATCGCGGCGAATGATGGCCTGCCCGAGGCGTTCGTGGGACAGGTTGTGCCGTTGAAGAAAATGCCAGTCAAAAAAATGACAGAAGGGGCCGTGCCCCACGTCATGCAGCAGCGCGGTGACGCGGAGCAGGCTCTCGATGCAGGGGAGCGTCGGCACGTCCCGCACGGTCTGGGCGAGGGAGGGATAGACGTGCCGGGCATATTGTCCGGCCAGGTGCATGGCCCCCAGGACGTGCTGGAACCGGCTGTGTTCCGCCGAGGGATACACCCACCGCGCGCTTTGCAGTTGATAGATGTACCGGAGACGTTGAACCCAGGGAGAATCAATCAGCGCCTTTTCCGTGATTTCGTCCGGGTCGGTAAAGGGATCGGGCACGGTGAAGTGAATGTAGTGGTGCACGGGGTCGGCGATGAGCGAAACGCCATGAGACGCGGGGGTGGACATGGTGGATTACCGGAGCGGAAAAGTTCGCGCGGAGTGTAGCATAGTCGGCGGGCGGCGTTGTTCGGTGTCGTTACGCGGCGTTGCCGGGGTCGGGATGTTGCCCGGCATATCGAATCGCCAGAAGGAGGCCGACGGGGTAGGCCAGGAGGGCGCCGAGAACGCCGAGGGTGAGGGACCCCAGGATAAAGGGAAGCAGGAAGGGCATGATCCATTCGTAAAACCCGAGCAGTGAAAAATGCTCCCATGGAACATGCGGAACCTCCGGCATGCCGACCAGCGCAAAGCCGGTCCACATGGTCGCGGCAAGAATGGGGACGACCGTCCAGGGATTGTTCATCAGCGACCCCGCCAGCAGGGCGGGAAAATTTAAACGAAACAGCCAGGCCGTGAAAACCGCGCTGGCGCAATGCAGTCCGTAGGTCGGCGAGAACGCGATAAAGACGCCGAGGGAAAAGGCCAGGGCCGTTTGGTGGGGCGTGTGGCGGAGCGCCAGCGCTTCCCGGATTTTCGAGCGCATGGTTTTGCGGGAGATCACCACGACGTCATCGGCGGGCGGTGCGGCGCGCGGCAAAGTGGCGATAACCGTTCGGCACGAGAGCGCCGGCGCGGCCCTGCGGCAGGAGCAGCCGCCGGCCGGCGCGTTTCGGGGTGACGTCGCCGATCCAGGCCACCGGCACTCCGGCGCGACGGGCAAGGGTCAGCACGGTGTCGTGGTGCGCGGCGGCGGCGGTGAACAGCAACTCGTAATCGTCGCCGCCCGTCAACGCGAATTCGACCGGGTCCAGACGCCGGCGGCGGGCAAAGGCGCGCAGGTGCGGGGAGAGAGGCAGGGCGTTGCCACGGATCTCGATGCCCACCTGACTGCTGTCGCACAGATGCCCCGCGTCGCCGGACAGTCCGTCGGAGAGATCAATGGCGGCATGGGCCACGCCCCGCGCGGCCAGGGCCTGCCCGATGCCGAGCCTTGGGGTGGGCCGCAGATGGCGACGGGTTAAAAACGTCTCGCCGGCGGACAGCCCGGATGGGTGACGGCGCCGGGCGCGGGCGCGCAGGATGTGACGCCCGGCGCGCGCGTCGCCCAGTGTGCCGGTCACATACAGCCGGTCGCCCGCCTTCGCGCCGCTTCTGGTCAGCGCGCGGTTTGCCGGAATCGCACCGAGGATGGTCAGAGCGAGGAAGATGCGTCCCGGAGACGATGAGGTGTCGCCGCCGACCAGATCAACCGCGTCGGCGCCGCAGGCGTCCCGGATGCCGCGGTAGAGTTCTCGAATCTGCCGCGCCGGCACACGGGCGGGGACGGCCATGGAGACCAGCAGGCACAGCGGCCGCCCGCCCATGGCCGCAATGTCGCTCACGTTGGCCGCGCCCGCCCGAAAGCCGACGTCGCGCAGGGTCTCATACGCGCGGTCAAAATGGACGCCTTCGATGAAGGCGTCGGCGCTGACAAGAAGTTGGTGGCCCGGCGGGGGAGTCAGCACGGCGGCATCGTCGCCGATGCCGTGCCGCACCAGCGGGGACGACGCCGGCCATTGCCGTCGCAGTTGCCGGATCAGGCCGAACTCTCCGACCGTGTCGAGGGTGTCGCCGGGGGCCGCGTTCATGGGGCATGACGCATGGTCGGGGCCGCGGCGTGCCGGCGGGCCTTTTTGGCGGGCGCCGTCACCCGTTTTTTGCGATGCGGCAGCCCCGTTTTGGTCTGCGCGGGCGGCGGCGTTTTCAGCGCGGCGCGCAGGCGGGGCGGCAAATGGAGCGCGGCGGTGAAGACCTGGTCCACCGTTTCCGCAAAAATAATTTTCAGGTCTTTCAACAGATGTTTCGGGAGTTCCTCCAGATCTTTTTCATTGTGTTTGGGGAGAATGACCGTGGGGATGGCGGCCCGTTTGGACGCCAGCAATTTTTCTTTTAATCCGCCGATGGGCAGGACGCGGCCGCGCAGCGTGATTTCTCCCGTCATGGCCAGATTGTGGCGGACGGGAATGTCGGCCAGCCCCGAGGCGATGGCCGTGGCCATGGTAATCCCCGCCGAGGGGCCGTCCTTGGGAATGGCGCCCGCGGGAACGTGGACGTGGACGTCGGTTTCGGCAAAGTCGTGCTGGGTGATGCCGAGCGTCTCGGCCTGGGTGCGGACGTAACTCAACGCGGCCTGGGCGGATTCTTTCATGACGTCGCCCAGATGGCCGGTTAACGTCAGGGTGCCTTTGCCCTTCATTTTGGTGGCCTCGACGTGCAGCGTCTCGCCGCCCGTTTCCGTCCAGGCCAGCCCGGTGGCCAGCCCGACCTGGTCTTTTTCTTTTTCGATTTCCGGCAGATGTTTCGGCACCCCCAGCCAGGTCTGGAGCGAGTCGGGCGTGAGGACGCGCAGCCGGGGTTTGCCCTCGGCCACACGCCGGGCCACTTTTCGCATGGCGTTGGCGAGTTCCCGTTCCAGATTGCGGACGCCGGCTTCGCGCGTGTAATGGGTGATGACGCGCTGAATGGCGGCATCGGTTATTCGAAAATGTTTGTCGGAGATTCCGTGTTCCTCCAGTTGGCGCGGGATTAAATACCGCCGGGCAATCCCCAGTTTTTCTTCTTCGGTGTAGCCGGGGATTTCAATAACCTCCATGCGGTCCCGGAGGGCGGGCAGGATGGGATCGATGAGATTCGACGTGGTGATGAACATCACGTTGCTCAAGTCGAACGGGACGCCCAGATAATGATCCGTGAACGCGTGGTTTTGCTCGGGGTCCAGGACTTCCAGCAGGGCGGCCGAGGGGTCGCCTCGAAAATCCATGCCGATTTTATCCACTTCGTCCAGCATGAACACGGGGTTGTTGGTGCCCGCCTGTTTCATGCCCTGGATGATGCGGCCGGGCAGGGCGCCGACGTAGGTTCGGCGGTGCCCCCTGATTTCGGCTTCGTCCCGCACGCCGCCCAAACTCATGCGCACACATTCCCGGCCCAGCGCGCGCGCAATGGATTTTCCCAGCGAGGTCTTGCCCACGCCGGGCGGGCCGACGAAGCACAGAATCGGCCCTTTGAGTCTGGCTTTCAGTTTTCGCACGGCCAGATATTCGAGGATGCGCTCTTTGACTTTTTCCAGATCGTAGTGGTCGTCGTTGAGCACCGCGTGGGCGGCCTGAATGTCCAGATTGTCCGTGGAGGCTTTGCTCCAAGGAATTTCGACCATCCATTCCATGTAGGTGCGCACGGTGGCCGCCTCGGCGGTGTCCGGGTGCATTTTTTCCAGCCGCTTCAGTTGCTTGTCCGCCTCCTTCACCACCTTGTCCGGCATGTTGGATTCGTCAATGCGTTTTCGAAATTCCGCCACTTCTTCGGCGCGGTCATCCAGTTCCCCCAGTTCTTTTTGGATCGCCTTCGCCTGTTCGCGCAGGAAATACTCGCGTTGCGTTTTGTCAATTTCATCTTTGGCGTCGGCGTGGATTTTCTGCTGCATGGACAGCACGTCGATTTCTTTTGAGAGCATCTCGCTCGCGCGCTTCAGCCGCGTCATCGGGTCGTTGGTGTCCAGAATGGCCTGGGCCAGTTCCACTTTGACGCCGAGGTTCGCCACAATCACGTCCGCCAGGCGCCCGGGATCCTCGACATTTTCGATGACCACCATGACGTCCGGCATGAAGACTTTCCCCAGGCCGGCGATGCGGTCCACCCGTTCCTTGGCCGCGCGCATCACGGCTTCGGTTTCGAGGGACGGGGGCTGTTCGGCGGGCGCCGGCGCCGTGTGAAAACGCACGGTGTAAAACGGGCCGGTCTTCGCATAGTTGACGATGGCGGCTCTGGCCAGCCCCTGCACCAGAATTTTGACCCGTTCATCCGGCAACTTCAGCATGCGCCTGATGATGCCGACCGTGCCGGTTTTAAAGATATCCTCCGGTTTCGGGGATTCCGTGTCGTGGGCTTTCTGCGTGGCCAGCATGACCATGCGGTTTCCGGCGAGCGCCGTCTCGATGGCTCGAATGGACATGGCGCGTCCGACAAACAGAGGCAGCACCATGTGGGGAAACACGACGATGTCCCGGACGGGGACCAACGGCAACCGGTCGGGAAAGTCGCCGTCCTGCGGAATCGGCTGGGAGTCCTCGTTCATGAAGCCGTGGTCAATCCTTTGCGTCGCATGATCCCCGAAGCCGGCAGGGAATGCGCGGAAGAAATCGGGGGGTGGGGCGCGGGGCCGGGGAGGGCGCGCCGCATCGCGCTGTGTTGGTCCCGGCGGGCGGCGACGGCGGGAACCCCGAGGCCCGTTCCCATCGGGCAACGGATAGTAGGGGAACAAAAAAATGAATGTCAAGGCGGGATGCTCCATGCGACGTCCGACAAGGACGGGGGAATGACGCGGCGGTTCACGGATTTCCGTTCCCGCGAACATGCGGCGGGAACGACGAACAGGGGCGTGGAATGACGAACGGAGGCGGGAAGCCGAAGATGAGACAAGGCGGCCAAACTTTACAAGTCTCGCGCCGCCATTTATAATGTTGTCGACTGTCCGGCCCTCCTGCTCAATCTGTTGATTGTCTGAAGCCGACCCGTCGACCGGCGTCTGTCAGGCGTGTCGCGAGCGGTTTCAGGCGATGTCCGCGTGGTTCCGCGCGTGTCTCCTGTCTGTCGTATGACAATCGTTGCGCACACAGCCGTGAGTGATGACATGAACGGTGATACAGGGCGGCGTCCCGGCACGATGCGGTTCCATGCGTTGCGTACCTTTTCCGTGAACATCGCGGTGACGGCGTGGTGCATGATCGCGGTGATGGGTGTGCCGTTGTCCGGCGCGGCCCAGACGCGGGACGAGGTGGTGGACAGCCTGGCCGTGCAGGGAAACGAACGCATTGAATCCACGGCGATCCTCGGCAACGTGACGCTGAAGGTGGGAGACCGTTTGACGAAAGAAGCCGTGCGCGAACAGATTCGCCTGATTTACGACATGGGATTTTTTGAAAACGTGCGCGTGGAAACCGACACGACTCCGGCGGGCGTGAACGTGGTGTTTGTGGTCAGGGAAAAACCGTTTGTGGTGGAGATTGCCTTTGACGGGAACGACAAGTTGTCGGATGATGCCTTGCAGGAGGCGATCACGCTTGAAAACCAGGCGTTTCTGGACCAGCAGGCGATCAAGGTCAGCGCGGAACAGATCCGGGAAAAATACGAACAGGACGGCTATCACAAAGTAAAAATCATCCCCATTGTCAAGGCGCTGGGCGAGAGCCGCAATCGCGTGACGTTTTTTATTCGGGAGGGGACGCGCGCCAGGATCGACTCCATTCGTTTCGTCGGGCTGACCCTGTTCGACAGGGATGACCTGCTGGATATCATGGCCAACCGGGAATGGAGCCGGTTTTTTTCCCTCTTCACGGACGCCGGCATTTTGCGCAGAGAAGAACTCACCAACGACGTGGAGCGCATCAAGGAATTTTATTCGAACAGGGGGTATCTCGATATCCAGGTCGCCCCGCCCGTGCTTGACCTGCATGACGACAAAGAATCCGTGACGCTGACGTTTCGGATCATCGAAGGCCACCCCTATACGGTGCGGGAGGTGCGCTACGAGGGCAATACGGTGTTTGACGACGAGGAACTTGCGCGGTCTTCGTTTCTCGCCGCCGATGACGTGTTTCAACGGACGATGGTGCGGGACGAGATTGCCCGCGTGACGGACCTGTACGGGGCCAAAGGGTATTCGTTTGCGGAAGTCGCCCCGGCGCTGGCCCCGGACAGTGACACGCTCACGACCGACGTGACGTTCACCGTGGACGAAGGCTCGCTCATTCGCGTGAGGGAAATTCACATTACCGGGAATGACAAGACGCGCGACAACGTCATTCGACGGGAGTTGCGGGTGAACGAACAGGAGGTCATCGATTCGGTGGCCGTGGAGCGCAGTTTTCGCCGGCTCAATAATCTGAATTTTTTTGAAACCGTCGAGATCCTTCCCACGCAAGTCGAAGAGGACAAGGTCGATCTTGAAGTGACCGTCAAGGAAAAACCCACGGGGCAGTTCAGCATCGGCGGCGGGTTCAGCACGCTGGATCAGTTCACCGCGATTGCCAATATCTCGGAGGGCAACCTGTTCGGCCTGGGGTATCTGGTGCGCGTGCGGGGACAAGTCGGCGCGCGTCGAACCATCGGGGTCGTCACGTTTCGAAATCCGGCGTTGTTTGACAGCCCCACGTCGTTTCAGGTCAACGGGTTCAGCACGGAAACCAATTTTTTGACGTATCAGGAAGAACGGCAGGGCGCCACGCTCCAGTTTGGACGGGCCTTTTCCGATTATATCAGCGGGAGTTTGACGCTGGTCGGGGAGACGGTGAACATCAACAGTCCGTCCACCGACGCGGCGCCGTCGATTCGTGATCAGGTGGGAACGCAAAGCACGACGGGATTTCGCACGAGTGTGTTTCGCGACACCCGCGATTATTTCCAGGATCCCCGCAGCGGGTCGCGGTCGGGCGTGCGCGCCGGTTTCGGGACCGACTTTCTGGGAGGGACGAATAATTTTTACCGGTTCGATCTTGACGGACTGAAATACGTCCCGTGGCCCTTCTGGGATTTGCGGAACGCGTTTCGCGGGCGTTTGGGAGTGGGGCAGGGGTACGCGGGCGACGCCCTGCCGCTGTCGGAACTGTTTTTTGTCGGCGGGATCAACACGGTGCGCGGGTTTCGTTTTGGACTGGCGGGGCCGGTCACCCCGTCCGGCACGCTGGAAGGCGCGACGAAACAGTTGATTTTTAATTCCGAGTTGATTTTTCCGGTGCTGCCCGGCGCGAAGTTAAACGGTGTCCTCTTTTTTGATTACGGGAAAGGCTTTGCGCAGGACGAAGATCTGGACCTGGATTTGCGCTCCGCCACCGGATTGGAAGTCCGGTGGATTTCTCCGTTCGGCCCGTTGCGGGCGGCGCTGGGGCTTAATCTGGACAGGCAGCCCCAGGAACAGGCCACGGTGTTTGAGTTTTCGGTTGGAAACGTTTTTTGATGGACTGGATTCCGGCTTTCGCCGGAATGACGGCGAGGGAAGGGGGAACAGAAGGATGGGAACAGAAGGATGGGAACAGAAGGATGGAAACAGAAGGATGGATTCCCGACTAAAGATGTCGGGAATGACAGAAAGAAAGAATGACGGAAAGAGGGAATGACGGAGAATGACGGAGAGGAGAATGACGGAGAGGGGAATGACGGAGAGGAGGGCATGACGGCGGGGTGGTGGCGGGGTCTGGCGATGGCGTCTGTCTGTTTGGCCCTGCTTGGCGGGGCCGGGTGCGAAACGGCATCATTGGAAGACGGCGCGAACCGGCGGGCCGCGTTGTCCGGGTCGGTGTCCGTCGCGGTGGTGGATATGCAATGGCTGTTGAGCGAGTCGAAGATGGGACAGCAGGTCACGGAAAACCTCAACCAGTTCATGAAGAATCGACAGGAACTGCTGGCGCTTGAGCAGGAAGAACTTCGGAGTCTGGAAGGGGAACTCGTGCGCCTCGGCGGCGTCTTGAGTCCGTCGGCCAGACAGCAGAAAGAAGAGCAGTTGCGTCAGCGGATGGCGGGGTATCAGCAAAAAGCCGAGGACATGAACCGGGAGGTGCAGACCAAACGGGGCGACCTGCTGGGCGAGTTTCGCGCCCACGTCGACGGCGTGGTGCAGCGCATCGCCCAACGGGACGGCGTGATTCTGGTCGTGGAAAAAGGGCAGAACACGTCGACCCGGTATGCCGACGCCGGCCTGGATCTTTCGGCGGAGGTGCTGGAAGATCTGGATCGGATGTTCGCGCAATAGGGGCGGCGGGCATGGTGGAGATCATGTGACGCCGTGCGGTCACGCGAGCAAAGGGTGTCTTTCGATACGTGGAGGATGGGAGGAGCGAGCGCATGTCTGATCCAGATCCCGTCATCGATACCATCGGCCTGCAGGCCATTCTGCCGCATCGGTATCCGTTTCTGATGGTGGATTGTGTGGTGGAGTTTGATCCCGGGCGCCGGGCGGTCGGGGTGAAAAACGTCACGATCAATGAGCCGTGCTTCCAGGGCCATTTCCCCGGCCGGCCGATTTTCCCCGGTGTCCTCATCGTGGAAGCCCTGGCCCAGTTGGGCGGCGTGCTGGCGATTCGGTCGTCGAACGCCGGCCCGTCGCCGGTGGTGTATCTGACGGGCATCGAGAAGGCGAAGTTTCGGAAGCCGGTACTGCCGGGGGATCAGTTGCGCCTGGAAGTCGAAGTGAGCAAATGCCGGCCGCCGTTCTGGAAGATGCGGGGAAAGGCCTTTGTCGGCGACCGTCTGGTCTGCGAGGCCGAATCGACGGCGATGGTGTCGCGGGAGGGGGACGGGGATTAGGATGGACCTTCGGAGCATTTGCCTTTGGCAAATACTTCCCGAATGAGAACGTCGGGAATGACGGGAAAGAAAAGGATGGGTTCCCGAATGGGATGTCGGGAATGACGGAGTGGGGGGTGGATTCCCGATTACGAATGTCGGGAATGACGGGGCGGGGGTTGTCGAATGAGTGACGCGGTGATTCATCCGTCGGCATGTGTGCATCCCGGGGCGACGCTCGGCGAGGGCGTGCGGGTGGGGCCGTTTTGCGTGGTGGGCGAACACGTCACGCTTGGCCGGGACACCGAGTTGCGCGCGCATGTGTGTATCGAGGGCGTCACGGAAATCGGGGAGCGCTGCGCCATCTTCCCCTATGTGTCCATCGGCTCGCCGCCCCAGCATCTGCAATATCACGATGAACCGACGCGGGTGCGCATCGGCGACGACAACATTGTGCGGGAGTACGTCACGATTAACCGGGGGACGGCGTTTGACGAGGGCGTCACGACCATCGGCCACCGGAACTTTCTGATGGCGTATTCGCACGTGGCGCATGACTGTCGCGTGGGCGACAAGGTGATTATGGCCAACGCGGCGACTCTTGCCGGCCACGTCTCCGTGGGGCATGGCGCCGTGATCGGCGGGCTGGTCGGCGTACATCAATACGTGCGCATTGGCGAGTATGCCATGATCGGCGGCTGTTCGGCCGTGTCGCGGGACGTGCCGCCGTTCATGCGCGCCGTCGGCAACCGCGCCCGTCTGTACGGGTTGAACGCCATCGGCCTTCGCCGGGAGGGGTTTTCGATGCAGCGGATCCGGGTGTTGCGGCAGGCCTACCAGGTGCTCTTCCGGTCAAAGCAGCGCATGGCCGACGCCATCAAGGTGGCGCGTCACCAATTTCAGGACAGCCGGGACGTCCTGGTCCTGCTCACGTTTCTGGAGACGTCGACGCGCGGAACGTGCCGCTCCGTGCATGGGGGGCGGGATGATGGGGATGATTTTTAAGATGGATTCCCGATTACTAATGCCTGCCCCCGATCCCCGATTAAAAATGTCGGGGACAGGCATTTTTAATCGGGGGTCGGGAATGACGGAAAGAGGGGGATGTGGGGAATGACGGGGCGGTGGCGGCGGTGATGCGTGACGATGTGTCTTCGGCGCCCTCTCCTCCGGTTGCCGGTGGCTGGATTGGTCTCATCGCCGGGAACGGTCGGTTTCCCGTCATTTTTGCGGAGAACGCCAGAAAACTCGGATGGCGGGTGTCGGCGGTGGCGCATGAGGGTGAGACCTGTTCCGAACTGGAACAGGTGGTGGACCGGATGCACTGGGTGCGCGTGGGGCAGTTTGGCAAAGTCGTCCGGGCGTTGAAGGGCGACGGCGTTCGGCAGGCGGTGATGCTGGGCGGGATGAAAAAAACGCACCTGTTTTCCGGGGTGCGCCCGGATTTCCTGGCGATGGCGTTGTTCGCCAAACTGAAGTCGTGGAAGGACGATCATATTCTCCGGGCGCTGGCCGACGGCCTTCAGGAGGAAGGGATCACGATTCGGGAGTCCACGTTTGGGCTGTCGAACATTCTGGTGCCGGAGGGGGTGTTGACGCGGCGGCAGCCGTCGGAGAAGGCGCGGGAGGACGTCGCCTGCGGCTGGCGCGCGGCGCGGGACATCGGCCGGATGGACGTGGGGCAATGCGTGGTGGTGAAGGATCGCGTGATTGTCGCCGTGGAGGCGGTGGAAGGGACGGATGAGGCCATCCGGCGCGGCGGGCGGCTGGCGCGGCGGGGGGCGGTGGTGGTCAAGCGATGCAAACCGCAGCAGGATTTGCGGTTTGATTTGCCCGCGATTGGGCCGGGCACGGTGACGGTGATGGATGAGGTGAAGGCCGCCGTCCTCGCCGTCGAGGCGGGCAAGACGATCATGCTTGACCGGGAGGAGATGCTGGAACGGGCGCGGCGGGCCGGCATCGTGATTCTCGGCGTTCCGCCGGACGCGCCGGACGCGGAGTCCCGTCACGAAGGGGGATGATGGCGACGGCATTGCCGGTCGGCGTGATTGGGGTCGGACATCTCGGACAACACCATGCCCGC
The DNA here is from genome assembly GCA_020027205.1 of Nitrospirales bacterium. Classification (GTDB taxonomy): domain Bacteria; phylum Nitrospirota; class Nitrospiria; order Nitrospirales; family UBA8639; genus Bin75. The sequence continues at coordinate 38,381 of JAHRAQ010000025.1, forward strand.
GTGTTTGCCGAATTGCCGGGGACGCGCCTGGCCGGCGTGGCGGACTGCGACGAGGCCCGGCTGGCGGACGTGAGCGGCCGTTTCGGTGTGCCCGCGTTTTCGCGGTACCGGGATTTGTTGGACAAGGTGGCCGCGGTCAGCGTCGCCGTGCCCACGGCGGCGCATCATGACGTGGTGCGGGACTGTCTGGCGGCGGGCGTGCATGTGCTGGTGGAAAAACCCCTGGCCGCCGTGCCGGAGGAAGGACGGGCGATGGTTCGGCAGGCCGGAGAGCGCGGGCTGGTTTTGCAGGTGGGGCACGTGGAGCGGTTTAATCCCGTCACCGACCGGGTGCGGTCGATGATTCGGAATCCGAGGTTTATCGAATGTCACCGCCTGGCGCCGTTTCAGGAGCGGGGCACCGACGTCGACGTGACGTTGGATTTGATGATTCATGACGTGGATCTGGTGTTGTCGTTCGGGTTGGGAGCGGTGACGAAGGTGGAGGCGGTGGGCGCGCCGGTGCGGTCTGCCCGGATTGATTTTGCCCATGCCCGCGTGGAGTTTGCCGGTGGCTGTCTGGTCAATTTGACGGCGAGCCGGGTGTCGACGGGCCGGTTGCGCAAGATGCGTCTCGTGCAGGACGCCCTGTATCTGTCCGTGGATTTTCACGCCCGCCGCGGCGTGGCGTTCCGTCACACGGGACAGGCATCCCCCGATGCCGTGGTGGAGGACGTGATTGAAGGCGGGGACGCGGAGCCGTTGAAACGGGAACTGGCAACGTTTGCGGACGCCGTGCACACGGGCGCCGCCGGCGGCGTGTCCGGCGACGAAGGTCTGGCCGCCCTGGAAGTCGTCGATGCGATTGGTCACGCCATCCGCAACGCGACTCGTTCGCCGGCCGGGTTGTCCGCCGTCGTGCCGTAGCCGCGCGTGTGCGTCATGGCTGGTCTGTCCATCATGATTGTGGCCGGCGAGGCGTCGGGGGATCTCCATGGCGCGAATCTGGCCAGGGCGTTGCGCGAGATTCGACCGGACGTGAGGCTGGTGGGAGCCGGCGGGCGGCATATGCGCGCCGCGGGGGTCGAACTGGTGCGGGGGCTGCACCGTGTGGACGCCGTCGGGGTGCCGGGGCCGGTGACGATGTGGAAGGGCCTGTCGAATATGGCGGCCCTTAAACGGTGTTTCAGGCGGGAAACTCTGGACGCGGTGGTCTTTGTCGACAATCCGTCCATGAATCTTCGATTGGCGAAATCCGCGCATCGTGTCGGTCATCGGGTGATCTATTACATCGCTCCGCAAATCTGGGCGTGGGGCCGGCGGCGGATCCATGCGATTAAGCGCGTGGTTCGCCGGATGATTGTGATTTTGCCGTTTGAGGAACCTCTGTACCGGGCCGCCGGCGTGCCCTGCCGTTTTGTGGGACATCCGCTGCTTGATGATCCGGCGGCGGGATGCGAGCGGGCGTCTGCGCGAACGCGCCTGGGGCTTCCCGACGGCGTGGTGCTCGGCGTGTTGCCGGGGAGCCGTCGCGCGGAAATTCGGTCGCTCCTGCCGGTGATGCTGGCGGCGGCGGGGCGCGTCGGGGCCTCGGTGCCCGGCCTGCATTGCGTGATCGCGCAGGCGCCGACGGTGCCCGATGCCTGGTTGCGCGACGACCTTCGTCGCGCGCCGTTGCCCGTGACCGTGATTCCGAACCGGCCGAATGAGGTCATGGCGGCGGCCGATTTTTTGTTGGTGGCCTCGGGGACCGCCACCTTGCAGGCGGCGATCATCGGGACGCCGATGGCGCTGGCCTACCGGGTGTCGTGGCCGACGTATTGGTTGGCCAGAATGTTCCTGACGGTGGAACACGTCGGGTTGGTGAATCTGGTGGCCGGGCGCGGGGTGGTACCGGAACTGCTGCAATCGGACGCCACGGCGGAGCGATTGAGCGACGAGGCTCTGCGGGTGCTCGGAAGCCGCGCGCGGGCGGACGAGATGCGGGAGGCGTTTGGGCGTGTTCGCGCGCAACTGGGTACGCCGGGGGCGTCACGCCGGGCGGCGGAAGAGGTGGTGGCTGAATGTCGGGCGTGACGGTGTTTTTGAGTCGAGGCACCGAAGGATGGATTCCCGATTGCGAACGTCGGGAATGACGGAGAGGGAAGGGGATGGATTCCCGAATGAAAACGTCGGGAATGACGGAGGGGCCGAATGTCGGGCGTGACGGTGTTTTTGAGAATTGTGTCCTGCTTCCGCGAGCACCGGGTTCGGGTGGCGGTGGCCTGCGTGTGCGCGGTGGGCGTGGCGGGCTTGTCGGGGCTGTATGCCTGGCTGGTGCAGCCGGTGCTGGACGGGATTTTTATCGAGAAGAATCGGACGCTTCTCATGATCCTGCCGTTTGTGATTCTGGGGGTGGCGGCTCTGAAAGGGGGGTTCGCGTACGGGCAATCCTATTTGATGAGTTACGTGGGGCATCGAACGGTGGCCATGATTCGCGAGCAGTTGTTCGGGCAGTTCCTCCGGCAGTCGCTGGCGTTTCATCACCACCATACGAGCGGCCGGCTGGTGGCGAGAATTATGAATGACGTGAACGAAATGGCGTCGGCCATTCCCAGCGTGCTGAAGAATTTGCTGCAGCAGGGCTTGACCTTTGTGGTGATGGTGGGCGTGGCGTTTTATCAGAATTGGCGTCTGGCGACGGTGCTCGTCGTCGTCATGCCGTTTTCCGTGTACGCGATCACCAAAATCGGCCTGCGGCTGCGAACGCTGGCCACCAGGGGGCAGGAGTCCATGGGCGACATGGCGTCCGCGTTGAAAGAGGCCTTTGCCGGCATTCGCATCGTCAAAGCCTACGGGGGTGAGCGTCTTGAACAGGAGCGTTTCGGCAGGAGCAATACGTCGTTCATGCGGGCCTATATCAAGTCGTCCCAACTCACGGCCTTCGCGTCGCCGCTGCTGGAAGTCATCGGGGTCGGCGGGATTGTCCTGATTATCTGGTACGGAGGCGTGCTGGTGATTGACGACCGGTTGACGCCCGGAGAGTTTTTTTCCTTTCTGACGGCGGTGTTGATGGCGTATGCTCCGGTGAAACGCATCGTGGGGGCCAACGCCTCGGTGCAGCAGGCCCTGGCCGCCGCCGCCCGGGTCTTTCACATGATGGACAGGGAGCATGAGTTTGTCCATGACCGGGGCCGGGGGGCGTTGCCCGGAGTCTGGCGTTCCCTTGAGTTTCGGAACGTGAGTTTTTACTATGACGACAAAGACACGCCGGCGCTTGACCGCGTGAATCTCACCGTCAACTTTGGAGAAGTGATCGCGCTGGTCGGCAAAAGCGGAAGCGGAAAGTCCACCCTGGGCAGTTTGATTCCGCGATTTTATGATCCGGCCGAAGGGCAACTGCTCATCGGGGGGCGGGACGTCAGGGACGTCACGCTGGCCTCTCTGCGCGCGCAGATTGCCATTGTGTCCCAGGAGACCGTGCTGTTTGAGGACACCGTCCGGGGCAACATCGCCTACGGACGACCGGAGGCCGGCGAGGAAGACATCATCCGGGCGGCATGGGCGGGACATGCCTGGGAGTTCATCGAAAAATTGCCCGGCAAACTCGAGACGCCAATCGGCGAAAACGGCGTCAAACTGTCCGGAGGGCAGCGTCAGCGGCTGGCCATTGCGCGCGCGATCCTGCGCAATCCGCCGCTGTTGATTCTGGATGAGGCCACGTCCGAACTGGACACCGAGTCCGAACGGCATATTCAACAGGCCCTGGCCGAACTGACGAAAAACCGAACGACGTTTGTCATTGCCCATCGCCTGTCCACGGTGCAGCGCGCCGACCGCATCGTGGTGATGGACGCGGGGCGCATTGTGGAAACGGGAGTCCATCATGAATTGCTTCGCCGGAACGGCCCCTACAAGCGGCTGCATGACATGCAATGGCGTGATGACGCGCCGGCCGAATCCGCCGCGCGGCGGTACGGGGCATCGTAGTCTGTCGCCATGATGCGCCGGCTGCGTGAGGCTCTGGTTCCGGTTGTCGGGGCCGGGGCGATTCGAGCGCTGGGGCGTTCCATGTCGTGGCGCGTGCGCGGAGGCGAGCACGTGGACCGGCTGTACCGGCAGGGCCGCCATGTGATTATCGCGTTCTGGCACGGGCAGCAGTTGATGATGCCGCTGGCCTACCGCGGCCGTGACTTGAGCATCCTGATCAGCCGGCATCGCGACGGGGAGTTGGTGTCTCGCGTCGTGGCGCGATTCGGGTTCGGCGCGATCCGCGGATCGACGACGCGGGGAGGGGCGGGGGCGTTGCGTCAACTCATTCGCGCGGGGCGGCGGGGCATGGATCTTGTCGTCACGCCCGACGGCCCGAAAGGCCCCAGGCACGTCGCGCAGCCGGGCGTGACGGCCCTGGCCAAAGCCACGGGGATGCCGATTGTTCCGCTGGCGTTTGCCTGTTCAAAAAAAAAACATTGTCCAGTTGGGACGGGTTTGTGATTCCGTATCCGTTTTCGCGCGGGGTGTTTCTCTGGGCCGCTCCGATGTGGGTTGACCGGGACGCCGGCACGGAGGCCATGGAACGCGCGCGGCGTGAACTTGAGACCACTCTCAAAACCATGGCGTCCGAGGCCGAGGCGATGGCGTGCCGGCCGGACTGACCGAAAGACGGCGGCTGTGGCCTTTGCCGCCGCCGCGCGTTCACCGTCTCATGCCGAGGCGTTTCGTGTTGACCGCGTGAAGGTGATGGGCCTCCCGACGCACCGCGAAGATCCGGCGACCGCGATGTGGTATGCTCTCTACAACGCCCTCCTGTTTCTCGGCTTCCCCGTTGTGCTTGTCGTGCTGTTGATCAAACGCCGATGCCGGTCGGGACTGCGGCAACGGTTGGGATGGGTCGTGCCTCGTCGCGGGTCCTCGGATGAGCGGGTGCTGTGGATTCATGCCGTGTCCCTGGGGGAAGTGTCCGCCATTGTGCCGTTGGCCGCCGCCCTGCATCGCCGGCATCCCGGTGTCAAACTTGTGGTGTCCACCGTCACGGACACCGGACGGGAAGCCGTGGAGCGGCATCTGGCGGGCATGGCGACGCATTGTTTTTTGCCGCTGGATTATCCGTGGATGGCGCGCCGGTTTGTCGAGTCCCTGAATCCGATGGGGTTTGTCGTTGTCGAAACCGAGTTGTGGCCGAATATCCTGCGCGAGATTCGTCGGCGCGGCATTCCGTCGGTGATCGTGAACGGCCGATTGTCCTCCCGTTCCTTTTCGGGATACAAACGGATTCGGCCTTTTATGCGGCGCGTCCTGGCCATGGTGTCGCTGGGGCTGCTGCAATCCCGTCGTGACGAGCGCAGGTTTGTCGAGTTGGGGGCCGCCGCCGACCGGATGCGCACGACGGGGAACATGAAGTTTGATTTGCCCGCCGGGGATGCGACGGCCGCGGATGGCGTTGACCGGTCGGCGCTGGGACTGCTGGAGAACGAACGGCTGATTGTCGCGGGCAGCACCCATCCTTCCGAAGAGGTCATGCTGCTGAAAAGTTATCGCGCGGTGACGCGGGAGGCGGCGGGGGCCGTGCTGCTGCTGGCGCCTCGACATATCGAGCGAAGCGACGAGATGGAACGCGCCGTGCGGGATGCCGGGTTTCCGGTGACGCGATGGAGCCGGATGCGCCGGGACGGTGGCCGGCCCGGCGCCGGAGGGCCTCGCGTCATTCTGCTTGATACCCGCGGCGACCTGGCACGGATTTACGGCGCGGCGGCGATGGCGTTTGTCGGCGGGACGCTGGCGCCCATCGGCGGGCATAATCTTCTGGAGCCGGCGGCCTGGGGCACGCCGGTCTGTTTCGGCCCGCACACCGATCATTGCCAGGACATTGCGGAGTTGTTTGTGGAAACCGGCGGCGGCATTCGGGTTCGAAACGTTCGGGAATTAACCGACGCGTTGCTGAAGGGCCTGCGGGACCGGGCCTGGGCGTCGCGGGTCGGACAATGCGCGAGGAACATCATCGATGACCATCGGGGGGTGGTTGAACACAACATGCATCTGATCGAGGAACTTGTCGGGTTGCGCGGATTCTGATGTGCCCGGTTCTCCGTGGAGATTGGGCGCCGCCGGGAGCGCCGTGCCGGACATGCGCCGTCCCATGACTCATGTATGGAAGTTGCTGATTGCCGTTCCGTATCACGGTCTGACGTGTTGCCGGACGTGGTTGTACGAACGCGGGTGGCTCCCACGGCGCCGGTTGCCGTGTCCGGTCGTCAGCGTGGGCAACCTGACGGTGGGCGGCACGGGCAAAACGCCCATGGTCATGTGGGTGGCCGACAGGCTTGCGGAACGGGGAAAAAAAGTCGCCATTCTTAGCCGGGGATACCGGCGAACGGGTCGACGCCCTTTCGTGCTGGTGTCCGACGGGGTCTCCATTCTGGCCGGCCCCGATGAGGCGGGCGACGAACCGTATCTGATGGCGCGCCGCTGCCCGGGGGCGGTCGTGGCGGTCGGCGCCAACCGCTATCAACTGGGGCGGTGGGTGTTGCGGCGGACGCCCGTTGATTGTTTTGTGCTGGATGACGGGTTCCAGCATGTGAGCCTTAAGCGCGATGTGAATGTCTTGTTGATTGACAGCGCCGACGTGGATGGTCTGCGGGCGGTGTTTCCCGCGGGCCGGTTGCGGGAATCGTTGGGGGAAGCCGGACGGGCTTCGATCATCATGCTGACCCGCATGGAGGATGCCGCCACCGTGCCCCGTGTCGCGGACATGCTGGCGGCGGCTATGGGGCGCGGGTTCGATCCCGTGGTCACGCGGTTTGCGCCGCGCGCGTTGAAGGGAATATCGGATGACGCCGCGCCGCCACTTTCCGCGATCCGGGGGAAGCGCGCGTTGATTTTCAGCGGCGTCGGCAACCCGAATCAGTTTCGACGAATGGCGGACAAACTCGGCGTGCATGTGGTTGACGAATGTGTCTTCCGTGATCATGTGGCATATACCCCGTCGAGACTTGGGGAGATTGCCCGGCGCGTGGAGCAGAGTCATCCCGACGTGGCGCTGACGACGGAAAAGGATCTGGTGAAAGTGCGGTCACGCTGGTCGCCGGCCGTGCCCGTTTTTGCGGTGTCGATTGCGGTGGAGTTTGTGGAGGGACAGCGGCGGCTGGACGATGCGTTGTCGAGTCTGTAACGGGGCAGGCGTTATCAATTGGGGGACGGGAATGACGGAGGGGGCGCAACCGATGCTTCCTCCTTCCGTCATTCCCGACATCTTTAGTCGGGAATCCATCTTTCAGTTGTTTTTTTTTCGTATCACGGACAGGAAGGGAAACAGAAGAAAGAAACAGAAGGATGGATTCCCGACTACTAACGTCGGGAATGACGGACTGGGGAACTGGGTTCCCGACTCCTAACGCCTGCCCCCGGCGTTCGTCATCGGGAGAAGGGCGTGACGGAAGAGGGCGAGACGGAGGGAGGCGAGACGCATGGTGGGCGGAGCCGTGACTATCCGACCGGACGGCATTGGGAAGATTCTGGTGCGCGTCCCGAACTGGATGGGGGACGCCGTGATGTGCCTGCCGGCGCTGGATGCCGTGGGCCGCGCTTTTCCGAATTCGGAAATCTCCGTGTTGGCGCGAGCCGGGGTCGGCGAGTTGTTTGCCGGTCGTCCCGGCGTGCATCGCGTGGTGATCGATGATCATCGCGGCGCTCATGCGGGATGGCGGGGGCTGCTCCGGCTGGCGCGGAGTCTGCGACGGGAGCGCTATGACCTGGCTCTGTTGTTTCAGAATGCCTTTCGGGCGGCGTGGCTGGCGGTGCTTGCCGGGATTGAGATGCGGTATGGCTATGCCACGGATGGCCGGCGGTGGTTGCTGACGCATCCCGTCGAACGTCCGCGTTCCAACCGGGCGTTGCACCAGGTTCAGTATTACATGAATATGCTGCTTCCTCTGGTGGGGGAGACGTCCGCTCCGGCGCCCGTGCTGCGGGTGTCGCCGGAGGAAGAGGCCATGGCGAACCGGTTGCTGCAGGAACATGGGATCCGGGCCGCGGACGTGCTCATCGGCCTGAATCCGGGATCCGTGTACGGCGGGGCGAAGCGCTGGCCGCCAGAACGGTTTGCCTCGACGGCCGACCGGTTGATGGTGGACGTCCGGCAACGATCGCCGAATCCCGTGCGCTGTCTCATTGTCGGCGGGCCGGGAGAAGAGGCGTTGGGCGAGGCCGTCGCGCGGCGCATGTTGTCGAATGCCGTGGTGCTGTCTGGGAAAACGTCCTTGCGGGCGCTCAAGGCCGTGTTGAAACGATGTTGCCTGTTTGTGACCAACGACACGGGGCCGATGCATATGGCGCATGCGCTGGGCGTGCCGGTGGTCGCGGTGTTCGGGCCGACGGACCCGGCGGCCACGGCGCCGTTCCACGGGGCGGCCTCGGTGGTTCGAAGCCCCGTGGAGTGTTCCCCGTGCCAACTTCGCGAATGTCCCATCGATCATCGTTGCATGACGTCCGTCTCGGCGGATCAGGTGGTGCGGGCCGCGCAGGGGGCGCTGGCCGGGCGCGTCACGCGCTGACGGGGCCGACGGGCGGTTGATTGTGAACTCGAAACATCCGTCGGCCGACGCCGCAACGTGCGCGGCGGTGTTTGTGGATCGTGACGGGACGTTGCATCCCGACGTCGCGTATCGTTCGTCTCCCGAGGCGTTGGCATTGTTTCCCCGGGTGGCGGAGTCCGTGGCCCGATTAAATCAGGCGGGGCTGAAAGTTGTGCTGGTCACCAATCAATCCGGCATCGCGCGCGGATATTTTTCGCTCAAGGATCTGGAGGCTGTTCATGCGGCGTTGACGTCCGACCTTGCGCGCGCGGGGGCGTGGCTGGACGACGTGCTGTTCTGCCCGCATCATCCCGATGACGGGTGCCGGTGCCGGAAGCCGCGCCCCGGCATGATTGAACAGGCCGCGGCGCGTCATGCCATTGACGCGGCCGGCAGTTACGTGGTCGGCGATCAACTCTGCGATATCGAGTTGGCGCGTGGCGTGGGGGCCAAAGGGATTTTGGTGACGACCGGACCGCGCGCCGATGACGCGCCGGCCGGCCGTCACGCGACGCGGGACATGGCCGATTTTGTTGCGCCCTGTTTTTTCGATGCCGTATCATGGATTCTCCGGGATCGGGCGCGGTCGTTGCGTCCGGGGCCGCCACGGGAAAAGGCGCCGTCGGCGGGCTGTTGAAATGCATGGCGATGCTCCGACCTCACAATCTTCTGCTGATCAAGCCCGGCTCCGCCGGTGATATTATCCATGCCCTGCCGGTTGTCGGCGCGTTGCGAAGGGTGTTGCCGGACACCAGGATGTCCTGGCTGGTCAAGTCGGAATGGGCCGAACTGTTGGACGGGCATCCCGAACTGCACGAAGTGCTCCCCGTGGATTTTGGCATTCGCTCGTGGCGATCGATCATCGGCACGGTGCGCGCGCGCGCCTTTGATTGCGTGGTGGATTTGCAGGGACTGTTTCGCTCCGGGATGATCGCCCGGTTGTCGGGGGCGCCGGTTCGAGTGGGGTTTGCCGGAGGGCGGGAAGGCAGTCCATGGCTGTACACGCATCGGGTTCGGTTGCCGGATGACGGCAACGCTCCCTGGCGGTTGCTGGACATGCATGCGGTTGACCGCAACCTTGCCGTGGCCGCGTGGTTTGGCGCGCCCACCGACGCTCCTCGGTTTGTGCTGCCGAAGTTGGAGCACGATCGATCCGCGGTCGACCGGTTGTTCGAAGACGCCGGGGTGGCGCGGAACGACCGGCTCATTGCCGTGGCGCCGACTTCAAGGCAGGCCATGAAACGCTGGCCGGTGGGACGGTTTGTCGAGGCCGCGGCGGAGTTGGCGAAACGACAGAATGTTAAAATCGTGCTGCTCGGATCGCCGGACGACCGCTCTATCGTCCGGCCTTTTGCCGAATCGCTCGGCCCCGCGTTGGTCGATCTGGTCGGCAAAACACGGATTCGCCAACTGGGTCTTGTCTTTGATAGAGTGCGCCTGTTGATCGCCAACGATTCCGGGCCGGTTCACGTGGCCGCCGCCTGTCGGGTGCCCGTGCTGGCCTGTTTCGGACCCACGAATCCCAATGCCACCGGCCCCTATGGAGCCGGCCACGCGGTGATGGTGAGTTCCACCGCCTCATGCCGCCCTTGCGGGTCGCGTCAATGTCACAATGCGTATTATCTGGAATGTCTGGATTCCATTGCGGTTGAAGAAGTGGTGGAGCGGGCGGAACAGATGCTGGCAGGCGTCTGAAGCCGAACGCGCGCGTGCGGGAAAGAGGATCGCGCCACGGCGCGATGGCGAGTTCCATGGCGCCGAAAATTTCAGCGGTGATCATTGCGTATAACGACGAGCCGAACATGCGCGCCTGTCTCGAGAGCGTGAAATGGGCCGATGAAGTGGTTGTCGTGGATTCGCACAGCACGGATGCCACGGCGGCGATTAGTCGTGAATATACCGACAAGGTCTTTCAGCATGAATTTTCCGGATTTGGAACACTTCGCAATGACGCCGTGGCCCATGCGACGCATGACTGGATTTTCAGTCTGGATACCGATGAGCGGGCGACGGAAGAACTGCGCGACGAAATTCGACTGCAACTCGAACGCGGGCCGGAGGCGCGGGCTTTTTTTGTGCCTCGCCGGAATTATTTTTTAGGGCGGCGGATCAGGCGGTGCGGGTGGTATCCCGATTACCGGCAACCGCAGTTTTTTCACAAAGTCTACATGCGGTACACGCGGGACCCGGTGCATGAAACCTATGAACTGGATGGCCGGGCCGGCTATTTGCGCTCGCACGTTGATCAGTATCCTTTTCGTGACATTGATCATTGTCTTATGAAAATGGATCGCTATTCGACGCTGATGGCGCGGGAAATGAACAGGCGGGGACGAATGTTTCGCGTTCACCAACTGTTTTCGCATCCCCTGTTTGCGTTTCTGAAAATGTACGTCATGCGGAGAGGATTCCTGGACGGGAAGCCGGGGCTGATTCTGTCCGGGTTGTATGCGTATTATACGTTTGTGAAATACGCCAAGTTCTGGGAAACGACGAGGGGCGGATGAGGCCGCTCCGGATTTTTCAAACCGAATCGTCAATGTCGCTCGGCGGGCAGGAACTTGCCACGTTGGCGTTGACGGAGGGATTGCGAAACAGAGGGCATGACGTCCGGCTGGTCGTGCGGCCTCACAGTCCGCTGGCGCGCATGGCTCGTGAACACCGCATTCCTCATCACCTGCTTGTGATGGGCAAGCCGGCGTATCCTTGGGCCATTCCGAAGATGGCGTCGCTCCTGTCCAGGCACCGCATTGACATCGTGCATACCAATGGGTCGCGTGACAGTTGGATCGGCGGATTGGCCGCCCGGTGTTCTTCGCGGCGACCCCGCATGGTCCTGACACGGCATAAAACAACGCCGATCTCCAAAAGCCGCATTAACCATATCCTGTACCATTCCCTGGCGGATGCCATCGTCACAACCGGCGGGGAGATTGCACGGAAGAATCTTGTTGATGCGCATGGCTTTGCTGAAACCAAAGTCGTGGCGATCCCTCCGGGGGCGGACCTGGCGCAATTTTCTCCCACGGTTGGCGGTGCGAAATTTCGGGACGAGATTGGCGTCGGCAGGGATGAATTACTGGTCGGCACGATGTGTTTTTTGCGAGGCTATAAGGGCTTGGAATATTTTGTCGATGCGGCGGCTCTTGTTCTTCGACAAATGCCGTGCTGTCGTTTTGTCATCATCGGCGAGGGGCCGGAACGAGAACGGATTTTCCAGAAGATCACGAAGTTGGGCCTGGGAAAAAACGTGGCGATGGTGGGATACCATGCGGATGGTCCCGGCGCGCTGGCGGCGCTGGATGTCTTTGTGGTGACCTCGCTGTTTTGCGAAACGTTGACGCAAACTATTCCCGAAGCGTTAGCCATGGAGATTCCGGTGGTGGCCACGAACGTTGGAAGCATTCCCGATATTGTGCGCCACGGGGAAACGGGCCGGCTGGTGCCGCCCGGAGATGCCGCGTCTTTGGCTGAACAGATTATAGCCATGCTGGAAAACCATGACCGGGCTAAGAGCATGGCGCAACGAGGACGCATGCTGGTTGTCAACGCTTTTAATAAACGCAGCGCCGTGGTGAAGAATGAGGAATTGTATCACCGCCTGCTTGCGTCCCGTGTTGCCTGACGTGTGTACCCGCGTATAACGGTGGGCAGGATAGGCGCGTGTCGAAGAACCGGAGACTGTGGCTTGCCGATTTCGTGAGTGTGGCGTCCCTGTACGGGGTGTCATTTTCCGCGTCTGCGTGAAGGGATGTCATCGTGAAAGTCAGCGGATTCACCATTATTCGGAATGCCGTTCGATTTGATTTCCCGATCGTGGAAGCCATTACATCGGTGCTGCCGATTGTGGATGAGTTTGTCGTGAACGTCGGGAAATGCGATGACGGGACGCTGGAACTCGTTCGGTCAATCGAAACGCCGAAAATAAAAATCATTGAAACCGAATGGGATGACATGCTGCGCACGGACGGCAAAATTTTTGGCATGCAACAGGACATTGCCCTGTCGCATTGCACCGGCGATTGGGCCATACTGGTTCAGGCCGACGAGGTGCTGCATGAAGACGATTATCCGGAGATTCGGAACGCAATGGAGCGGTATCTGCCTCATCGGGACATATTGGGGCTGGTGTTGAAGATGGTGCATTTCAAAGGAGACTATTGGAGCATCGACCCCTGGATGTATCGAAAAGCCACGCGAATTGTCCGCAATCATTGCGGCGTGCGTTCGGCGACCGATGGGTGTGATTTTTGTCCGGAAGGCACGGACGAAATGATCAAGAGCAAGAAGGGTTGTCATGGACGGCTCATTGAAGCACGGGTGTTTCATTACGGTTATGCCAGATCCGCCGTTGCTTTGAACAAGAAGTTGCAATACCAGATTAGTCGGCATGACGGCGGGAGCCTGCCCGAGTGGGATATTGCATTACAGGCCCGTGTCGCTTCCGCACATCCGACGTCTGACACAATCAAGCATTACGGGGAGAACGCGCCTTTGCGCGTGGGGAATCATGGAACGGTGCTATATGACATTCTCAAAGATTACAAAGGCACACATCCCGGAGTCATGAAAGCACGGATAGGTGTTGCGATGCCGTTGCGACGCCGGCGCAATCGGTGGCTTAATCTCCGATTTTATAAAGAAATTTTGACGCATGGGTTTCATGGATAGGCGGGGAATATCACCCCTATGAGCGCTTTGCGAGGTATCGACAAAGTTTTCGTGCTGAGCGTGAAGTCGTTTTCCGATAGAATCGACCACATTAATAAAGAACTGGGCAAACGCAATATCAGTTTCGAGTTTATTTTTGATTTTGACGTTCCTGATTTACGGGACGAGGATTTGTTGTTTTTCTCTCCTGGCATCTTGGAAATGTCCCAGAAGTCTCTGGTGCTAAAGCATGTCGCCGTCTGGAAAAAAATGGTGGCGGAAGATCTGAATCGGGCGCTTGTTTTCGAAGACGATGCCATATTGAGTGATGATTTTGAAGAGTCGATGCTTGACATTACAAACGCCACGGATGCTTTGTCGCCGGGATATTTAATATTTCTGGGAGGCGCCGACACCAAACTGCCGAAAAATTTTTTGGAATATCCATCGACGCTCATTCCTCGCCGAATGACAACAGCCGAGGGTTTTATTATTGACAACGCCATTGCTCGCAGACGCTTGGAGTGGTTGCGTCATAATACGGTGCGTTGGCCTGCCGACAGTTTGATGCGCACAATCGATGAAGAAATCGGGGCCCCGCATTTCTGGTCCCGGCGGGCAATCGTCCAACAGGGAAGTTGCACTGGAAAATTCAAAACCACTCTTGACGGAGCCCGTTTTGGCCAGAGCCTTTCTTACATTCGATTGCGTTATCGCTGGCGTAAATTTAAAAATCAGTCCATCAAGCGATGGATTCACAGCCGTTTCAAAAATTCGTCTACGAACTCATAATGAACACAACGGAAAACAGATGTATTGTATGGGCATCCTGCGTGCTATTGGCTCTGCCTTTTGTGAACGTGCTATCTCCAACCCTGACAGGGTTGTTGGAAATTGTACTTTATCTGTTGTTTATTGTTACGCCTGAATTGCGAAAACGGTTTGTTGCCAGCCTGCCGCAACCGATGGTCATATTTGGCTTCGGTTTGTATTTCATTATCATGGCCTCCAGTTTTTGGAGCAACGCGGACTGGGAGGTCAAGTTGCGCGCTGTCCAAAGTTGCAGGAAGATTCTTTTGTTGCCGATTGCGATCGCGCTTATCGACAACTCGTTATGGAAAGACCGATTCCTGCTTGCGTTTATTTTTCCCGTTGCCGTCATGGCGGCGCTGTCATGGATTTCCTGGCTGAGCGACATTACAGTCTATAAGCCGGCAGAAGCCATGTTGAGAAATGATGGGACGCAAGGCATGACGTTTTTTGTTGCGGCTTTCGCATCGGCCTGTATGGTGACATACCACAAGGGCATTTCATTGAAAATGAAAATTATACTGATGCTGTGTTGCTTCGTTGTTCTATCGAACAGTATTATTATCGCAACGAGCCGGAGTGGATACCTGTTGGGGGTCGTGCTCGTTGGTTGTTTTGGTGTCTACGCGGGCGGGAAAAAATCTATTTTTATCACGTTGCTTCTTCTGGCGATAACCGCCGGCATGTTCTACTTGTCTCCCGCGCCACACAAGAGAATCGCCGAGGGATGGGAAAATATGCTGAATGCAGAACAATCCGACGTGCTGACTTCTGCCGGTCTTCGGGTTATATTTTGGAAAAACACGTTGTCGATTGTCAAAGAATCACCCGTAATCGGCCATGGATTAAAGGGTTTTCAGGCAGAGTATGCGGAACAAGTTGCAGGCGTTGAAGGTTGGAAGGGAGTCGTCACGGATGATCCGCATAACCAATACCTGTTTGTGCTTGCAGAGCAAGGGGCGCTGGGATTCATTGCGCTATTGGCATTTATCGTTTCCTGTTTTTTTCAGAAAACCGAACCATTGTATAGGTTGCTGGGCCTTTCCATACTTATCGGATGGATGTCCACATCGTTCTTTAATGGACATTTTTCTTCATCTGTCGAAGGAAGAGCTGTCTTATTGTGGTGTGCGGCCATGCTGTCACAACGCTTGTCGCAATCAGAGTCTCTCAATCCTTTTCGGGCAACAACACTTCCCCTGCGTTCTCAATGACGTCGTGATAACCGGCGCTTGCGAGCGTGGTGTGATCGCGCGTTACTGAATATTTTCCGGCAGAAAGTGGCACTCAAGAACATCCTGATTATCAAACTCCGGTATATCGGGGACGTGCTTCTTTCGACGCCGGTTATTTCCCTGTTGGCGCGACATATGCCCCATGTCGACATTTCTTTTCTCGTCAATGCCGGCACGGACGACGTATTGACGCATGACACCAGACTGAAAGAAGTCATTCCGTTGTCGCGCGGGGGGCTCTGGTCTCAACTCCGATTGCTCCGGCGGCTTCGTGCCGGGCGCTATGACTGCGTGATTGATCTGACGGACGGGGATCGTTCGGCGGTCATCAGCGCGGTGACGGGTGCTCCTGTTCGTTTGGGGTTTAACCATAAACGCCAGTGGCGTCGCCGGTGTTATACGGATTGCGTGGAAGGATTGTATGGCACCATGCACATGGTTGATTATCATGCGAAGATTCTGGAGGGTATGGGCATCCGCGATGTTCCCGATCATCCGCGGCTCTTTGTGTCGGAGGATGAGCGCCACGCGGCGCTCCGCCTGTTGGACATTGTCGGGTTGGGCGGGCAACCGTGGATTATGATACATCCCGCGGCGCGTTACTGGTTTAAGGCGTGGCCCGCCGAACGATTTGCGGCATTGGTCGACGCGTTCCATAAAAAAGGGTTCCGTGCCGTTCTGGTCGGAAGCCGTGATGATCGGCCGCTGGAAACGGAAATTCTTCGTCACGCGCATTCTCCCGTCGTTTCTCTGATAGGCCAAACGAGTCTTTTGGAATTGGCGGCGCTGATGAAGCATTGCCGTCTCTTTATCGGCAACGATGCGGGGCCGATGCATATGGCCGCCGCCGTTGGGTGTGCCGTGGTGGCCCTGTTCGGCCCATCCGACCCGGCGGTCTGGGGGCCGCGCGGCAACAGGGTGGCAACCATCTATAAAGGGCTCGATTGTCGTGAATGCTTTTACCCCGGTTGCTCACGGGGAGAGCAAAGTTGCATGAAGTTGATCACCGTTGAGGAAGTTTTAAAAGAAGCAGAAGCGTATTTGGAAGTTCGCGCGTGAGTGAGGGCGGACTGGCGGGAGGAGAGAACGCGGAACTGCGGTCATGGTCTGCGCGCGCATTTTTAATTTTTGACCCTGACGGTTCGGCGCGCATCGGCACCCGGAAATGGCGGAGAGGGCGGGATTTGAACCCGCGGTAGGGGATTAGCCTACGACGGTTTAGCAAACCGTTGCCTTCGGCCACTCGGCCACCTCTCCACTGGTGTTTTATAATTCCCCTGTCAGTTATAGCGGATTAGTCGAGGAACCTCAAGTGCTGGTCGCATGGGATGAAGGTGAATTCTGTTCAGGCATGGCCGGACAGTGAGTCTTCGTCTTCGTGCTCATGCCGGGAGTCCATGTTGTCGCCTATACGTTCGACCAGGCTTTGGAATTTTTTGACCTGTGGGTGGTCGGGGGGCAGAGGGTTGCCGTACTCATCGGTCAGCAGTTCCTTCATGCCTTCAAGCATGACGTCCATTTCCGGAATGGAAATGTTCGGTGTTTTCTTTTTCCCCATGGGCTTCCCTCCAATGTCCGGTGAAGCAACGCCGGGGTTGCGATGCCGGATCGTTCCCGGTTTGTTGTGAGTCTATCGGGTGTTGTCGTTGTTGAGAATGCCGTTGATGACCGTGCGAAAATTCTCAAGGGTGAGATTTTCAATTTTCAGGTTGCCGTCGAGCACCACGGTCGGCGTATGCGTCACGCCGATTCGCTCCCCCCATGCCTTTCCTGTTTCGAAGGCTTTGTACGGTTCGCCGCTTGCCAGCCCGGCCTCAAATGCGTCGATGTCCAGGTCAATGTCTTTCGCCAGAAGGGCGCGCAGATTTTTATCAAAAATACGAATCTTGTCCTCATGAATCATTCGAAACAGCGCCGCTTTCATGGCGGAATCTTTTCCCATGACCCTGGCCTGTTCATACATTTCAAAAGCCGTGGAAAGCGTTCCGCGAATTACGGGAAACCCGACGAGGCGCACTTCCAGGCGATCACCAAATTCTTTTTTCAGCGTTGATGCCACTGCCTTGTCAAATACATGACAATGCGGGCAGTAAAAATCGGCAAACTCCACAAGCAGAACTTTTCCTGGGCGGTGAAGAGACGGCTCGTTGTGTAAGACCTGATATTCGCCCGGCAACGTTTCCGTGGCCTGTACACCCGCCGCGGGCAGAGGAAATGACAAGGCGATGCCCAAAAGCATAACCCGGTTTATCGTGGGGATACGTGGGTCCCGCATCATGCGACGTCGTTTGAACATGACGTCTCACGCTATCATGCTTGAAGGTTGTATGGCAAAATCCCGACACGGTTTTGGAGACAGGATGTGTTGTCACATAACAGGGGAGGGCGACGGATGAACATTGTCAATCTGGGGGATTTCAGGGGATTTTCCGATGAAAAAATGAAAAAGCATCATGTGTTTTCGACGCCGAGATTTTTTTGTGACGTGTACTGTTTTGAGGCGGGTCAGGGACAAAAGGGACATGTTCACGCCGATGAAGACAAAATCTATCTCGTATTGGAGGGTTGCGGCATGTTTCGGGTCGGCGATCAGGAGCACGTCCTGGGCGTCGGCCAGGGAACGCTTGCGCCGGCCGGAGAGGAACATGCCGTTCTCAACAACTCCGGGGCCAGACTGCGGGTGCTTGTCTTCATGGCCCCCAATCCTTCGTAGGCGTCCCGCTTGTATTTTTCGCCACATGCGGCGTTGGGCGGCTCGCGTGTTCGGTCGACGTGCGGGAAGCACGCCTTCCTCACCCACTCACCGCCCGCCTTGCCTGCGACGAAAAATCCTGCGTGGGGTTGTGTGGTGACGCGGCGTCAGCGTCATGTCCGTGCGCGTAGCGCCTCACCGTTATTATCGGACGGTGTGGATGCTGCGAAAAATTTCCGGGTTGTCTTTGCCGGTCACCGACAGGAAGCCGACCGCGCCTTTGGCCACTCGGAAGATACTGTGGTCAACCAACAGATAATCTCCGGGGACGTCCATCTTCATGTCCACAATCACGGCTCCCGCCGAAGGGACCAGGGTGGTTTGCACGTTTCGATTCACCATGCCGTCCAGCGCGCCTTCCACATACACCGTGTCGAAAATTTCTCCGATGATATGGAACGAAGACGCGGCGTTCGGCCCGATGTTGCCGAAGTACACGCGTACGGTTTCGCCGACGCTCGCCGTCAGCGCGCCGTCGCCGGTCAGGGCGCCCTGACGGCCGTTGAACACCACGTAGTCGGGATGTTCATCCAGCCCCTTTTTCATGGACAGTTCCAGAACGTTTGGCTCCTTTGAAGGCGTGGTAAAAAACTCGCTTTCCAAAACATAATATTCCCTGTCCGCCGGCGGCATGCCATCGTCGGGTTCCACCAGCAACAATCCGTACATGCCATTGGCAATGTGAGCGGGGATGTTCGGAATGGGCGAGGCGCAATGGTAAATGTAGAGACCGGGGTTTAACGTTTTGAACGCAAACGCGGCTTCCTGTCCGGGCGATACCAGATTCACCGCCGCGCCGCCGCCGGGGCCGTTGACCGCGTGAATGTCGATGTTGTGCGGGTACTTGCTGTCCCGGTGATTGGCGAGATGGAACTCCACGGTGTCGCCCACGCGCACGCGGACCATGGGGCCGGGCACCGTTCCGTTGAAACTCCAGAATTTGTAGGATTGCTCGTCCGTGAGCGTTCCGGAAAACTCTTTCGCTTCAAAATTGACCACCACGCGCGCCGGCGTTGAACGACCGGTCGGGGCGGGTACCTGCGGCGCCGTCGTGAGTTCGGCCTGCACGACGGGCGGCGCGGCATGGCCGAGCAGAGGCGCCCCGGCACACAGGAGGATTCCCGCGCAAACAAGAGAAACGGTTTTGATGATGACGGGCATGTCACGCTCCTTGTCGGTTAACATCATAGGGCATCGCGCTATGGATTGCCGTGATTCGCACTGCCAAGGCTATACGGGCATTCATCGTGTGTCAACGCAGAGGGCGTCTGTGTCACGCGCCCGCGCTTACTCGGGCGTTGTGAGAGATTCGGGGGCGGGGAGTTGCGTCATGATGATGGAGCGGACCTGATAGACGCCGGGCAAGCCGGCTCCCATGGCATGGACCAACCCTTTTTCCCGCGCGCCCAACGCCAGATAGCCGCGCCGGCGTCCCCGGTTGTCGATGCCGATGATTTCAACGGCGGGTGAGTCGAGGGCGTAGCGATCCAGATTGGTGTGTGTCGGACTGACGGAAATTTCCGCGGGAAGATCAACAAGACGGCTGACAAACAACGACACTTTCTGCTGATTGACGTTCGCCGTTTCTCTTCCTTCAAGATGCCAGTCTCCATGTTGCCGGATCAGGGTGTATTGCCGGTCGCCGGTGTTGACGGTGAGCAGCGCAATGGTGTTGCCTTCCATGCCGAACAAACGTTTGTCCTGAAGGGGAAAAACCTCGCGGGGAAATTGTTTGAGCGTATCCGATGATATGCGATAGACAGGTTCCTTTGCGGACGTGACCACGTAGGCGTCATCATCATCGGCGCCCGGCGGAAAAAACGTTGCGGTATGGCGCTTTCGCGCTGTTTGCACCGTGACGGTCAGCCAGGGGGCGTGAAACGTGTCCCGCAGAGCCTGTTTGTCGGCCCGCGAATCGATAAATCCGGTGGCGGTTAATTCCCGGAGCGTCATGAGCAAAATGCCGACGGCGGTTGTGTCGGCCGGGGCCTGAATCGGAGACGTGAAATTCCAGGCCGACGCCGGGCCATGGAAATCCATTCCGCGTTGCAGGGTCATGGCATGATCCGGCGTCCGAAGGTGTATGCGTTCGGCGTCGGCGGGATCAAACAGCATGATGTCTTTCAACCGAAATGTGCGCAGGGTTTTTTTTCGAAAATCCGCAACCGAGAGCGTCGTCAACACAATGTTTTCTTCCGATCCGCGTTGCGCGTACAGGGTGGAGGAAAAAGGCCCCGGGTTGCCCAGCGCCAGTGTTTCGACGTTATCCATCACGGTGACGGCCATGGTCACCCGTGGCGCGCGCAGCCCGTATTGTTGAAGCGATGCCCCGTCGCGCTGAATGACTCTGGTGATTCTGCCGATTTCCAGGGCGCGCAACACGTTGCCGATCTCGCGGGCGTCGCCTCTGGCCGCAATCGGTTCGATAATCCGCCAGCGATTCCGCCGGTCGCGGATCATCACAATGCGTTCGGTGTGCGTGGTATAAACCAGGCGCGTTACATCCCGGTGGTCAAAACGCAACAGGCGTTCGGCATCGGCCCGTCGAACCGTCTCGGCTTCCATGGTGGGCATTTCGATGGTTGCCACGTAGGCGCCGAGCGCCAGGAAAATGACAGCCAGAACAATCGTGGCGCGAAAGGCCTTCATGGAAAACCCGTTTGAACTAGAGGCGCCGCCGGCGCCGCCACACCGTGATCCCCAGCACAAGGAGGAGGAACGGAACCGAGAAAACCTGCACGGCAAACAGGATGTGATCTTGCGCGGGATTGGGAATAAACGGCGCGAATGAAGACGCCCGTGGGCCGGCGGCAATCAACGTGCTTTCATCCGCCAGCCAGGCAACGGCGTTCAGGAAAAAATCGGTGTTGCCCGGAAACATGAGATAGGCGTTGCCGGCGAACGCGGAATTGCCGATGACCACCATCGAAGGCGCGCCGGTTGGATCCGACGGGTTTGCCTTCCGTGTCACGGCGCCGGCGAGGGCAAACGGGCCTTTGGTGTCACGCCCTTCTTCGTAATCAGGAGCCGCATTCTGGTCAAAATTTGTTTCCGCCCAACTGTGTTCCGACGATTGCGCCAGCGACGTGAACGCAACGTTCGGAGCGGATGACGGGTCAAATGACACCGGCTGCAGGACGGGCAGCAACAGGGGGGCGGTGAAGTCCCGTGTGATTTTGTGATCGGTAAATCGGCGAACGAGCAAGGCCGTGGGGCTTCCCCCAGCGATACGATCTCCGGGGTCCACCACAATCCCCGGGCCCAGTGCGATCCCCCATTGCGCGAACCATTCGTCGAGGCCGGTTGTGGTACGCGGGTCAAGCAGGACAAGGAGTCGCCCCCCTTCGGTGACGAAACGGGTGATCCGCCGGAGTTCATCCCCGGCAAGGGATTCGCGAGGACCGGCAAGGATGAGCACGTCGGCATGTTGAAGCAAGCCGGGATTCAGTTGGAGCGAACCTCGCGCGACCGTGTATCCTTGAGTTTCAAGTTTTGCACGGGCCGTTGAGAAGCCTTTCCGTTCCCGGTCCGTGATCCGTCGTTCGCCATGACCCTCCAGAAAGACCAGGCGTTTGGAGTGTTCCCCGGTTACTCGGATGATCGCGCTTGTGAGTTGTGCTTCCGTGGGGGCGGTGACCTGAATAGTGCGTCCGCCGCTTTCGAAGACGGCCGTGTTCATCCGGGAAATCCCATATTCACGAGCCGCCGCCGGTTCTTTTTCCGGATCAACGTAGGCGACGGATATTTTCGACGTGACATGCGTGTAACTCTCCAGCAAATCCCGATAGGCCAGAAAACTTTCCGTGCCTTCATGGGAAAAGACCGTGATGCGCACGTCCTGTTCGATATGTCCGAGGACTTGCAGGGTTTGCGGAGCCAGTGAAAAATGTTGCGTTTCGGAGAAATCCCACCGGCCATCGTGTTGAATGGTCAGAAAATTGACGAGGACCACAATGCCCGCCATGAGCAGAATGGCCAGGACGTTGTTCACGCCAAGCCGGGTGGACCGGGAATCGGAAAACGCCTTGAGCCGTTTCCAGTTTCCCGCGAAGTACACGGCGAGGCAGAGCAGTCCCGCGCCTTCCAGCAGCATGACGGTGACGGTACGATCGGGAGTGACGTGCGAAACGACGATCCCGCCCAGACCGAGGCTGGCGCCCGCGATGCCCAGGATGGAGACGAGGTGCGCGGCGGTCATCGTCGTGAATCAACAATGCGGTGCGCGATAAACAGCATCAGCACGATGCCGGACAGGTAATAGACCACGTCTCCGGCCCGCACGAGGCCTCGAACCAGCCGGTCGTAATGGTCGCGGAACGACAGATAGGACAGGACATCGCCGGCGACCGTGTCGCCCGCCAGCGACCCCAGTTCGCCGACAAGCCCGATGACAAGAATCATCCCGCCACTCACGAACGCCGCCACCACCTGGTTTTCCGTCATGGCGGAGGCCAGGACGCCGCAAGCCAGGAACAGTCCGCCCTGTAACGCCATCGCCAGATACCCCGTGGCAACGGGGCTCCAGTGAAAATCGCCGAACAGGGACAGCAGAAGCGGAGTGAATCCCGTCAGGGAAAGCAGGCCCAGATAGATCAGGAGAACACTCATGTATTTGGCCGAAAGGATTTCATTGATCCCGACGGGGGAGGTGAGCAGGAGTTCAAACGTGAATAATTTCCGTTCTTCCGCAAACACGCGCATCGTGACGACGGGGAGGAGAAACATGAGCACGAACTCCATGCCGGAAAACATCGGGCGGAAGACCAGCGCGTTCAGGTTAATCCGGGCATAGGCATTCTGGATTTGCAACAGATGCAACGCCTGCCGGCCCGCGTTTGCGACCAGAAGATAGGCGATCAGCCCGAACACAAAAAGAAAGATCGCGCCGACGACATAGATCACGGGTGACACACACAGGCACCGCAGTTCCTTGGCGAGCAGGGCGCGAAACGGCGTCATGCCGATACTCGCTCGTGCTGGCCGGGTGAACCTCGACCGGGCCGGTCGGGCGCCGGCGCGCCGGATGGTTCATCCTGTTGCGTGAGGTGGAGAAACACGTCTTCCAGGGAAAGGGACAGGGGTTTAAGTTCGAGAAGCCCGTAGCCCCGGCTCACGACGCAGTGGGAGAGGTCTTCCCGGAGGTCCCGTTGCGGGTGACAGTCGATGATGCAGGCGTTGGGCGCGGAACCCGGAACGACGTTGAGCACACCGGGGATGGTTTTCAGGTGTTCATGCCAGTCGGGCGCCGGCTGTTTAACGGTGAGGCTGATCTGCGTGGCTTGCCGCAACCGGGCGGATAACCGCTCCGGTGAATCTTCAGCCGCGATGCGGCCCCGGTGAAGAATGACGACGCGATCACAGACCGCCGTGGCTTCGGGGAGCACGTGCGTACTTAAGATGACGGTCCGTGATCCGGCGAGACTTTTGATCAACGTTCGCATGGCGATGATTTGCTGGGGATCAAGCCCCGCGGTCGGCTCATCCAGAATCAGCACTGGCGGGTCATGGATCAGGGCCTGGGCAAGCCCGACACGCTGACGGTAGCCCCTGGAAAGGCAGCCAATCACGCGACGCCGCACGGGGCCCAGTCCAACCTGCTCCATGACGCCGGCCTTTCGCGACTCGACCCGTTGGGGCGTCAATCCCTTCACCCGTCCCACAAATGTTAAATACTCGTCCACGGTGAGTTCCCGGTAGAGCGGAGGGGTTTCGGGGAGGTAGCCGATGCGTCGTTTGACCTCCATGGGCTGCTCCAGACACGAGAACCCCGCGACGTCGGCCATGCCCTCGCTGGGGGGCATAAAACAGGCCAGGATGCGCATGGTCGTGGTTTTCCCCGCGCCGTTTGGACCAAGGAAAGCCAGAATTTCCCCCTTGTTGACGTGAAAGGTCACGTCATGAAGGGCCGTGTGCGTGCCGTAGTGTTTCGAAATGTGCCGGACGGTAATCATGATCATCCCGAAGCGGACGACGTTGGCATGACCGGGAAGACGTTTTCAGTCATGGTACGATTCAGAATGCGGCACGGGGCAGGGGAGGCGAGGATACCGATGCGCGAACGCGGTCGTCAAGGCGGTCTGCCATCCAATCCCCGCAGGGAATGCGCGAGAACATATGGCCGGAGACAGCCCGGAAATGCCGTGAAAGAAGGGATGAATTCTTGTGTTGACAAGGTTGGCGGTTTTGTCTATCATAAAACATATTCGTTTATTCGTTGAGACGGTCCTCTGATTTGACATGATTTCGCGGTCTGTCGGGCTGTTTTGAACCGCTTTTTTAATACCGCATATTTTCCGCATTTTTGGAAAACAGACAGCATTGGCCGGGATGGCCATGTGGCTGGTTAGGGCCAGCGTCGGGCCACCTTGGGGTGCGTCGCCGAATCTTTCACTTGGGAAAAACGCGATGAAAGGAGACTGTGATATGTCAAAGTTCAGAGTTGGGGATTTCGTGGTTTGTGTTCTGGCGGGCGCCGCCTTTGTGGTGGCGTTGTCGTCATGTCAGACCTCGAAGCATACCGAAGCCATGGACACTGAAGGGATGCCCGCCGAAGAAGTCGCGGACATTGAGGTCATGCCCGAACCGGTTGAAGAGCCGTCCATGGCCGAGGACATGATGGTCATGGAAGAGATTTTTGCGGAAGAAGAAATCGGCCCGATGAGTTCCCTTGAGGACAGCGGCATCCAGGAGTTGGCGCCTTCCGACATCATGGACGAGCCGGCGCCCATGCAAAACATGGACCCCAGTTCGATGACGGACAGGGATCGCATGGAACAGGACGGGGAGAATTTCGGCTTGTCGCATGTCTTTTTCGCGTATAACAAATATGCGATTAGCGATGAGGCGGCGTTGGCGTTGCAGGCAAACGCCAGAATGCTCAAGGGCGAACACCAAGGCGCCGACATGGTGATTGAAGGGCATTGTGACGAACGCGGCACCGCGGATTACAACATGGAATTGGGGAAGCGCCGGGCACAGGCCGTCAAAAATTATCTGGCGGACCTGGGAATACAAGAATCCAGAGTTCGCGTTGTCAGTTACGGAAAAGAGCGGCCGTTTTGCCTGGAATCCGATCCGGCCTGCTGGGCGCAAAATCGACGCGGGCATTTTCTGCTCCAGAAGTAACTCGCGACATGTGTTTGCGTAACGGGAAGGGTCCGGTGAGTTTCTCCGGGCCTTTCCTTTCTTTTTCCCGGATGCCTTTCGATTCATCGGTGAATGATTCATTGTCTCACGCGGGGATGAGGGTTGTATCCGGGGTTCCCGCGACCTCTCCTGTGTCTCGAGACGACCTGCCTGCCGTCCCGTTCTGAAACGAACACGATCCATACGCCGACGCGTTGGCCGTATGAAAACCGGCGTGTTCCTGACATTTGAAAATGAGTTTGCCCCGCTCGGCGGACTGGCGGCCGTCATGCGCGTGTTGCCCAAACGCATGGCCGGGCAATGGAACGGTCCCTGCGTGACCATCACGCCGTTTTTCCGGGAGATTATGAAATGCCGGCCGGATGTTCTGGAATCCATTCATCCGGCCGGGATTGCCTTTTCGCTCAACTTCGGCGGCGACACCCACGCGGTTTCCGTCCGGCGTCACGAGGACGCGCGGGGGTTTCGCACCTATTTCGTCGATTCGCCGGCATTTTTTAACGCGCCGTGTGATTGCGGCGACCCGCCCGGCGCCGAGGCCCCGTGCAATCCGTATGTCGATCCGGCCGACCCTTCCCAACTCCTTCGCGACGCCCTGTTTTTTTGCGCGGCCGTTCCGCATGTGTTGGCCGCATTGCGATTCACAAAAAATCTTGTGCTCTGTCTCCAGGATTGGGAAACGGCCTGTGCGGCGATGACCGCCAAACAGGATGCTCGTCTGACGTCGGTGTCGTGTGTGCTCACGCTGCATAATGCGTATGACCGGCGTGTTTCAGCCGGGGATTGGCGCGTGATGACGGACCAACGTATTTCCGGCCGGACGATCCTGACGAAAATGGCGGCGTTTTTGGATGGTCCCGTTTGCACCGTGTCGCAACATTTTGCCCATGAGTTGAAGCACGATCCGGTTCAGCGAAAAATTTTTGCGCCGCAGTTGCAGAAAGTTTTTCACACGCGCGCGATTTGCGGGGTGGATAACGGCACGTTCCGCGAGATTGATTTTCCCGGAGAAACTCGAGACCGCGCGGATCAGGGGGACTATCGTCCGCTGCTCAAGGAAAAAGCCAAGCGCCGCCGGGAGATGGTGAAACACCTGAACGCCTACGCGCCGGCGCATGCCTGGGGGTCGTTGGATTTCAGGGATTTTGAGGGGCCGGTTTTTTTGTTTTGCGGCCGGGATGATCCCCGGCAAAAAGGGTATGACGTGGCCGCGGCGGCCATTCGGCGCGTGCCGGCGGGACGCGCCCGTTATATTTTTGCACCCATCCCCGGTGATGAAGGCGTCGAGGGCCTGTTGTTTCTCAAAAAACTGGCCGAGGAACGGGCGGGGGAGGTCAAAGTGTTTCCCTTTCGCATGACCCGTGGGTACGAGGCTCTGCAGGGCGGGGCGTCGTTCGCGGTGATGTGTTCGTTCTACGAGCCTTTTGGCAGCGCCACGGAGAACTATGCGGTGGGCACGCCGGTGGTGGCGCGCGCGACAGGCGGACTGGTGCAGCAAATTGTTCCCTGTTCTTCGAGATCCCTGACCGCTCTCGTTAAAAAAATGAGTCGCCGGTATCATGCCGTGTCGGCCCCGCCGACGGGGTTTCTCTACCATGAACGAACGTTGAACGCGAAAGCGACAGAACGTGATTGGAGGAAAATTCTGAATTGCGGGTATTGGCCCCGGCGCTGCGACCGGGTGGTCGCGCGTTCCTCCATTCCCGTCTTTCAATCCATGGTCGAGCAGGCGGCGGCGGCGTTGCGGGACGCCGCGGAACTCTATGAAACCGACCAGGCACGGTACGCGCGCATGATCGCGAACGGGTTTCACATGCTGGAAAAATTTTCCTGGGAGACGGCGGTGCGCCGGTATCGCGAGGTGTTCTTGGATCTTTAATGCGGGCCGTTACGAACAATACCGGCCCGATTTATCTTCGGGAACGGCAAGGCAGCGAAAGACGAACTCCGGGACCTTGTCCAGTGTTTTGCCCCGCATGGTGCAAATGCTGTAGCCGGCTTCGAGCAAATATCTTCTGCCTTCCCATTCCTTTTGAGAATGTACTTCAAACACCACAAGAGGACGAACCTGCGCCAGAATTCTCCGCATCCCGGCCAGGACTTCGCCGCCCGCTCCCTCAACGTCTATTTTCACGAGGTCGAGTTTCCCATTTCCGTTGAAATATTGATCCAGGGACGTTGCGGGGACAGAGAAGAGTGCCTTCCCTGTCGTGTTCGTTAATCCGACAAGGCTCCACTCGGCGTCACTCCTGCCGGAGAACACTTCGGCAACGGGGTTTTTGCCGTTCGTCACGGCGAGATTTTCCACCTTTCTCCGGTCGCGAAATCGGGCGGTGTTGTACCGAGCCGTCCTGGCATTCTCCGAATGTAACTCAAAGGCATGAACAAAGCCCGACGCTCCCGCAAGTTTTGCCATCAAAAACGTATACTCGCCGCGATTGGCTCCAACGTCAACACAATGCCAGCCTCGCGCGATATTGGCGTTCATAAACTCCCAGACGTCGGGTTCGTCTTTTTTTACCGTGGAACCATCGAACCACAATCCTCTCACGAGGCAGACCGGCCCCGTCCGTTTTAATCGTTTCAAACATGCAGGCAGGGGATTCCATTGCATGGGCGCCTGTCCTTTTGCGGTTTTGAGAACTTATTCCTCCAGCGTGGAAATGTCGCCCGGGTCCTGGCCGAGTTCCTTGGCTTTCAACACGCGGCGCATGATTTTTCCCGAACGGGTTTTGGGAAGCGACGTGACGACCTCAATCTCCCTGGGCATCGCGATTTTCCCCAACTCCGTCTGGACGTGCCGTTTGAGGTCGTCGATCAACTCCGGTGTTTCGAGGTGTCCCTGTTTCAGGATGACGAAGGCCTTGATCATCTCCCCGGCCGTGCGATGCGGTTTCCCGATCACCGCGGCTTCGACCACGGCCTCATGGCTGACCAGCGCGCTTTCCACCTCGGCGGTGCCGATGCGGTTGCCCGCGACTTTGACCACGTCGTCAGCCCGCCCCATGAACCAGAAATACCCGTCGGCGTCTTTATGGCAGACGTCCCCCGCGGTGTAGCAGCCGGGGATATTGTTCCAGTACCCCAGGTAACGGTCGGGATCGTTATGGATGGTCCGCATCATGGATGGCCAGGGTTTTTTGATCACCGCGAATCCGCCGCCGGTCCCGATGCTTCGGCCTTGTTTATCCACGACGTCGGCTTCGATGCCCAGAAATGGCCGGGTCGCGGATCCCGGTTTCAGCGAGACGCATGGGAGCGGGGTCACCAGGATCGAGCCGGTCTCTGTTTGCCACCACGTATCCATAATCGGTTTGTCGCCGCCGGTGACCCGATGAAACCATTCCCACGCTTCGGGGTTGATCGGTTCGCCGACCGAGCCAAGGATGCGCAGGGTTGAAAGATCATGACGGCCCGGCCAGTCGTCGCCGTATTTCATGAGGAGGCGAATGGCGGTGGGGGTGGTGTAGAAAATCGACACGCCGTATTTTTCAATCAACTCCCACCATCTGGCCGGGGTGGGGTAATCGGGTTTTCCTTCCGCCGTGAGGATGGTGGCGCCGTTGAGGAGCGGGCCATACACGATATAACTGTGACCCGTGACCCAGCCCGGGTCGGCCACGCAGAAATAGACGTCTTCGTCCTTCAAGTCGAAGACGTATTTGGCGGTGATGTAAGTCCCGACCATGTATCCGCCATGCACGTGAACCACCCCCTTGGGTTTGCCCGTGGTCCCCGAGGTATAGAGAAAATAGAGCGGGGTCTCGGCGTCGAGAGGCACCGCGTCGCAGGCGGCGGATTGCCCTTCGAGCCATGCATCCCAATCGAGTTCCCTGCCGGCGTCCAGGGTAATGCCCGGTTTTTCCCGTCGAACCACAATGATTTTTTCGATGGTGGGGCAACGGGCCGCCGCCTTGTCTACGACGGGTTTCAGGGGAATGGCCGTGCCACGGTCGTATCCGTAGTCCGCCGTGATGGCGAGGCGGGCCTCGGCGTCCCGGATGCGGGATTCCAGCGCGGGCGCGCTGAAGCCCGAATAGACGACGGAATGAATCAGGCCGAGTCGCGCGCAGGCCAGCATGGCGATGATTTGTTCGGGAATTTTGGGAAGATAAATCGTGACGCGATCGCCCTGTTTCATCCCAAGACGCTTGAGGGCGTTCGCGCATCGGTTGACCTGGCGGTACAATTCGGCGTAGGTGAAGATCCGTTCTTCGCCCCGCTCTCCCACCCAGATGACCGCGACTTTGTTGGTTCGCCACGACCGCACGTGGCGATCCAGACAGTTGTACGTGATGTTGCAGGTCCCGCCGAGAAACCACTTGGCCCATGGATACTTCCATTCCAGAACCGTGTGCCACGGAGAGAACCATTCAAGTTCCCTGGCCACGCCGTCCCAGAATTGTTCGGGATCGGCTATGGATTCCCGATAGGCCGCGTCATAGTCCTTGATATACGCCCGTGCCACCGTGCGCTCGTCGGGGTGGTACAGGGCGGACGTTTTCAGCAGGGTTTCGATGTGTTCTGCCATGGATCTATCCTCTCAAAAAAGCGTCCGGCGGTTTCGGAAGGGAGCGCCATTGTCGTTGCCGCCGGCAACGGGCGCATTATGCGTGGGGGCGAACCCGTGGCGCAACTCACGCGCCTCACGCGCGTTCCGGCGGTTGATGTGTCGGCAGCAGCAAATCCAGAACGGTTTTGACCGGATTGAAGGTGTGGCGCGGGACCTCGACGAACACGGAATGCCATTTGGCCATGGCGCCGTTCCAGAGACCCGGACGTTCCATGATCTTCATCGCTCTCCCTTCATGGGATTTTTTCGAAATCCATCCCGCGCCGGGGTCGGCGAATTGATGCAGGTTAAAGCGGCGCCCTTTATAATCCCGAACGCCGCACGCGAGATCCACGGGGTGAAAATGCGTTGAGGAGTTGAAGATGTCCCGCTGGCGCGGATTCTTGTGATCCACCTGGGCGTCTTCCACGATTTGCAGCGCGCCGGTGCCGTCGTTTCGTTCCACCCAGAACGGGCCGCCGCCGGGTTCTCCGCTCGCGGGGATCATGCCGCAGACTCGAAGCGGGCGGTTCAGCCATGCGCGCAGCCACCGTGTCCGGTGAGCGTTGTCGAAGGTGTTCCATTCGTCGGGCAGGGGCATGGCCAGCGTGTGGCATGCCCATTCCGTGACCCGCTTGAGGAGGGCGGATGATGGTGATTCGGATTCGAGTTGCGTCAGAAAGGCAAACAGAGTGTCCTGTATGCTGACGAGCAATCCGCCGAGCGCCTTGTGGTAATGATGCGTGACGGGTTTCACATGATCGGGAACCACGTTGTCGATGTTTTTGATGCACACAAGATCGCCGCCGAGTTCGTGAAGATTCGAGAGCAGCGCCCCGTGTCCCGACGGTTGAAACAGCAGGTTTCCACGGGCGTCACGGAACGGCCGGTTGTCCATGTCAACGGCGATGGTGTTCGTCGAAGGGTGTTGCACGGAGCAATCCGCGTCCCATGTCACGGCGCGTCGGGCCAGTGTTCGACAGGCGCGCTCGACATGGCGCCGGATGGCGTCCCGGTGTTCGGGAGACACCGTCAGGTGAAGACGGGCATGGCCTTTGTCATCTGCGACGCAGGCCGCGGCGTCGACCAAATGTTCTTCAATCGGCGTGCGCGTGGAGTCGGAATATCTGTGAAAAGCGAGCAGGCCCTTGGGCAACCCGGCATAATTCAGCCCCGGTGAATCCATGAGTGCATCGAGAATGGGATGGTCGTGTCCCTTCTCGATCAATGTGTCCAGTCGGCGGCCTTGTTCCTTCAGCGCGTTTGCCAGATCGTCGGCAAAGGCGAATTTCGAAAGATTGTCGAGGAATTGCTTCAGAACGCGCCTGGCCGATGTCGGCGCCTGTGTGGAATCCGTTGTGAGGCGACAGACTTGCAACTCGTGAAACATGCGGGTGGCCATGCCGGATGCCGGGACAAACCGTGTGATGCGCCCGGCGGCTCTGGCGTTTTCAAAATGCCGGAGCAGGTTCGGCACGTCCGGCGGGAGACGCCGAATGCCGTCGTCGAGCACGCAGGGCCTGGCGAGTCGCGCAAAGGGCACGCCGCGTCGAAAGATGTCCAGGTGTTGTTCAATCTCCCGGAGGGAAATGCCGTGTTCCTCCAGGTGTCGGTGATCCTGCGGGGTCAGCATGGCCTCAATGACGGGCGTGGGGCGGCGTCGCGGGGAAGCCATGTGCGTGAGGGGTTGCGCAACCCGCGGCGCCGGGCGCCG
Source organism: Nitrospirales bacterium (assembly GCA_020027205.1). Lineage (GTDB taxonomy): Bacteria > Nitrospirota > Nitrospiria > Nitrospirales > UBA8639 > Bin75. The sequence goes on from JAHRAQ010000025.1 coordinate 69,768, forward strand.
TTCAGGGGACGTTGATGATGCCGTTCGTCAACGTCGCCGATAATTCCGGCGCGACGTCAATCCTGCGCGCCGCCCTGTAAATATCCCAGCCCGATTTTGACGGCACGGCGCGTGATTTCGCACCATCTGTTGGGGGGGTATTCCTCCAGAATTTTGACCACCTTTGGATCCTGAATGTCCAGTTCAACGATCTTGAGGATGCCGGATTCAATTTTCACTTCTGCCACGGTTGCTCTCCTTCGCAACGGTATGGATGGGCGCGGGGGGATGGGACGGCATTACATGATTTGATAATCGAGATCGACCATTTTAGTGGCGACGTTGGCGGCGTCGCGCAGTTTTTTCATGGCGTCCGAGGTATCCCGAATGAGCCAGATTTTGATGTTGAGTTGCTCGATGGGCTGAATGGATTTTTCGTTGCGGAGTTTGGCGATGGACCAGACGACTTCGGTGAGCACGGGGAAGTCAATGTCCGACGATGACTCCATTTTCTCCAGGTTGGCATTGAGGTAATCAAGGAGTGGGGGGGTGATGTCGGGGTCGCCGGTGTGCGCGCCGATGAGTCCCAGCCCCTTGGCGGCGGCGGCCTGGATGTTGGACTGTTTCGTGGTGGTGAAAATATCGGTGAGGATGGGGGTTGCCGCGCTGCCGAGTCCGGCCAGGGCAAGAATCGCCTCTTCGGCATATTCGGCGTTTTCATCGCCGGCCAGTTTGACCAGATGCGGCAGCGCCTCTTTTGACTGCACCTTCGAGAGGGTGGCGAGGATGCGAAGTTTGCGGCGTTTGTCCGTCTTCGGGTTTTCCAGAAGTTGCGCCAACCGGTCGGTGTGCCGCCATTCCGTGGCGATCATGACCGGAAAATCGAAGGTCTGTAATTTCCGGTTCAACTGCTCCAGAGCGTAGGCTCCCGACGCTTTGGCCTTGGCCTGTCGCGCCGCGGCATAGGCGTCCTCGAACTCGGTTCGCGTTTCTTTATACCATCCCAAATCCCGGCCGTTGAGGCGGTAGCCGAACAGGCAGGCCGGCCCTTTCCACAGGCGGGCGGGCGCATCGGCCAATTCGGCGTCGCCGCCGGAGTGCGTTGTGCCGGACCACCGTTTGCGTTCTTCGCATTTGACACGGAACTCCACGTCGTGGGCCTGCTTCCGGTCGGTGACAACGGCGTAGCCCACGTTTTCCAGCCGGGTGGTGATCGTGGCGAGAAGGTCGCCCGGAGGAACGCGGCCCTGCTCGGTCACGGCGAGGACGTTGAGATAGATGGTGTTGATGGCGGCCAGTTGGGCGCGCTGTTCCTCGGTGATGTGGGTGCGGCGGGCCGAACTGTCGACGGCCGGGGCCATGAGGCAGACGCCGGCGATCAGGCCGAATAAGAATTTTCTCATGTATCCTCCGGGCGGGAATGGGGGTCAAGGTGGCAAAGAACGTGGTCCATGGGCCTGCCGGCCTAACTCACGTGGCCGTCCAGATCGAGTTGTTTGTAGGTCCAGTTCGCCGCCTCTCGCAACGCCGCCATTTCTTTGGAACGATCGTTAATGAGCCAGACTTTTTCATTCAACTCCCGCACGGGTTCGATGGATTCTTCATCCCGCAGTTTGCCGAGGCTCCAGACGACTTCGGTCAACACGGCGAAGTTGATGTCGGCCGAGGTCTTGAACGTCGGCAGGATGTGTTTCAGATAAGCCAGCAGGGGCGGGATGGCCGTGGGGTTGCCGCTGCTGCCGGCCACGTCGCCCAGGGCCTTGGCCGCCGCCGCCTGAATTGCGGGCTGGGTGGACGATTGAAACAAATTGGTGAGCAACGGAATGGAGTTTTCCCCGACGCCGGTGAGGGCCTCTACGGCTTCCCGGCCCAGGTCCTTGTCCCGCATGAGTTTTGTCAGTTGCGGCAGCGCGGCCTCGGCTTCCATGGCGCTCAAGGTGGCGAGGATGAACAGTTTGCGGATTTTGGGAGTCTTGGGATGATCCAGCAGCGTCATCAGGCGGCCGGGCTGGCCCCATTCCGCCGCCAGAAGAACGGGAAAATCGTATTGCGTGAGGCGTTCGAGTAAGTGATCGAGCGCGTAGGCGCCGGCATTCCCGGCGTCGGCGCCGGCAGATTGCGCGGCCTGTATGGCGTCGGAGAAGGCGGTGCGGACTTCCTTGCGCCAGCCGAGATTGCGGCCGTCAAGGGCATAGGTCAGCACACAGGCCGGTCCTTTCCAGAGACGCGAGGGGGCGTCGAGGTGGTCGGCGTCGCCCCCTTCCGCCGTGGTGCCGGTCCATGTTTTGCGTTCCTCGCATTTCACTTTCATCTCGACGTCGTGCTGTTGCGCGCGGTCTTCAACCACCAGAAATCCGACCTCGCGCAGTCGCCGGGAGACGAGTTCACGAAGGCGGGCGGGGTCGGTGCGGCCTTTTTCGGTCAGGGCCAGAGCATCCACGAAAACTTTTTGGGCCTGCCGGAGTCGTTGTTTCTGCTCCGGCGTCGCATGGGTTCGGCGGGCCTCGCTGTCCGGCAGAAGGGCCGCCGAGAGAATGATAATCGCGGACAGGGTGAGGATGAAGAGCCGGGCGTTCATCGGGGAGCCTCCTTTCTCTCAACATCCCGTTGAGGCGCCGGCGGGGCAACTGCCGGGCGGTCCATGCCCACCCTGTGACCGTGGTGCGGCATGGAGACCGTCTTTGGTGCCGTTATACTCCGGCCTCCCCAAAACGGCAAGTCCGCCGCCGGCAGTCTCCCGTCCCCCGTTCCCTCGTCTCCCGTCCTGTTGGAGATGCGTGGCGGCGTCGGGGTCATTGCCACGTTGAAAGGGATGCGTTGTTCACGTATACTCCCGCCGCCATGCTGAACGGAAAAAAAATCGCCGTCATCGGCGCCGGAAACATGGCCGAAGCCATTGTGTCCGGGCTGCTGAAACGGGGGGCGGCGCAGCCCGGAGATCTTGTCGCCACGGATGTGGATTCCCGGCGGCTCGCGCATTTTCAGAAGACCTTCGGCATCGGGGTTGGCCGGGATAATCAACAGGCCGCCCACACCGCCGACGTCGTGCTTTTGGCGGTTAAACCTCAAGTCATGGATGATGTTTTATGCGGGCTGAAATTATCGCCCCGTGCCTGTCAACTCGTTATCAGCGTGGCGGCGGGGACGTCCATTGCCTCGATTGCGGCGGGCCTGTCTCCGGGCGTCAGCGTGGTGCGGGCCATGCCGAACACGGCGTCTCTTGTGTTGGAGGGCGCGACGGCCCTGGCCGGCGGCCCCGGGGTCACGGAAGAGCAGATGCGAATGGCGCAGGCGGTGTTTGAGGCGGTCGGGCACGTGGTGGTGATGGATGAGTCGCATTTGGACGCGGTCACCGGCTTGAGCGGCGGGGGCGTCGCGTACGTGTATGCGTTTATCGAAGCCCTGGCCGACGGCGGGGTGAAAATGGGATTGTCCCGTTCCCATGCCCAACTGCTGGCGACGCAAACCGTGTTGGGGGCGGCCAGGATGGCGCGGGACACCGGGGAGCATCCCGGCGTGTTGAAGGACCGGGTCGCGTCACCGGGCGGGGCGACCATGGCCGGGTTGCACCAACTGGAAAAGGGGGGGCTGCGCGGGACGGTCATCAGCGCCGTGGAGAGCGCGACGGTGCGGTGCAAGGCGCTGGGACAACCGGCGGGCGGCGCCGGGTCGTCTTCTCCCGCAGCGTCGGTGGCGGCGCGAGTGGCGTCGAGGCGGTGACGTCGTCCCGTGCCGGGCGCGGGTGAGCCGGCGCGGCGTTGCGCGAACACCGCAAACACAAGGAGTTCCCTGTGCCGTATTGGGTCAAAGTGGTGCTGATCGATAATCAGGAACTGCTGGTCAACGACGCCCTGCGTCACACCATCAGCGATGATATGGAAATTCTGGAAATCGACACGCCCAAAGAAGTGATGATTATTCCCATGAAACAGTTGAAGTATTTTTCGTGCGATGCCGCGGTCTTTGACAAGAAGTCGTAACCGGCCGTCCCGCACGTTCGCGCGTCCCCGCGCGGCGTCTTCCCGCGGGGAGTCTCGCGGAAGGCGGAGTGCGCCGGAGAAATCTCGCGCCGGAGAGGAACAACAGAGGTTGCCATGGAGAGGCGAGTGACGTCCCATACGGAAGAAGAAGAGTTGAATCAGCGCCGCTTGTTGCTGGCGCAGGCCCGCAAAGGGATGCCGAAGGCCATCAAAAAACTGATGGAGTTGTATCAAGTGCGGGTGTTCAGCGGCGACAGTGTACAGTCTCTCAAAATTCGACCGGTGTTCCCGGCGGCCGGTGCGTCGAAATCCCGGCGCATGCACGTTTTTTCGAGGCTGCCATCAGCGCCCACCGGGAGCCATGGCAAACGCGCGCGCGCCAACGCTCGCACCGCGCGGACTCCGGTGGCCGGGGCCGTCCCACCGAGGCGGCCGGCTGCGGCCGGGCGGCGAACGACGAGCGGGTCGGGGAAAACGTCGGGGAGAACGTCGAAAACGCCGAGTGTTTCTCGATCATTGCGAACGCAGGCCGCGCGCCGGACGAAGACCAAGTCCCGGCCGGTGGCCGCACGCGTGTCCAAACGAAGTTCCCGCAAGGCAAGGCCGAAATCGCGTGCCGTAAAACATGACCGACGCGCCGGGCGCGGACCGGCCACCGGAGTCAGGCGCAGGGACGGTCGTTCGTCTCGCGGACGGGCCACCGTCAGGGCGCAAGTCAGGCCGGCAACGAGGGTCGGGCCACGGGGCAAGGCGGCGGCTCGAACAAAGGCAACGTCGCGGCGCAAGTCCCGGCCACCGGTGAAGGCGCGTGTCCGCTCCGTGTCAAAATCAAAACGGTCCGTCGCCGGACGAGTTCGCCGACGCTAACGAACCTCAACCCGCAATCCGCCCGCGGCCAGTTTGCCGGCAATCTCGTCGGCCGCTTTTCGGGTTCCCTGATAGACACGCGCGCTTCCCTGGTGGTCGATGCTCCACGCCAGTTCAAACGCCCTGGCCGGTGTCATGCCGGGAATGTGCCGGCAGAACAGTTCGATGACCTGCTGGTAGGTGTGACATTCACAATTGTAGACGATGACCCCGGCCTCAAAATCACGGCCGGCGTCCGTGGCGGTGGTCTCGTCGGTCACCTCGGTGACTTCTGTCGCGGGGAGCGTTTCCATGCGGGTTCCGCCGGGTCGGCGCCATGATACCAAGAGACGGCGGGCGGCTCAATATAGTAGCCCGCTCGCGAATTGCGCGCGGCGCGGCTCTCTCCCGAATTGCGCGCGGCGGTGCCCATCCGATGAACCGGCGGGGCGTTGTTCCGCGCCGGCCGCGTCACCATGGCATTGAGCATGGCGGGGACGATGAGTAAAACCATTCTGGTCACGGGCGCCGCGGGATTTATCGGCAGCCATGTCGTTCAGGCGTTGGCGGCGCGCGGGGACCGGGTGGTGGGCCTGGACAATCTGAACGATTATTATGATCCGGAAAGAAAACGCGCGAATATCCGGGAAGTCCGGCACGCCTTGCGCCGGCATGACCGGGATGCGTCGGTGACGTTTCTTGAAGGGGACATTCGCCACCGGCGCACCGTCTCGGACCTCTTTGCCGCCCATGCGTTTGACGCGATTGTGCATTTGGCGGCCATGGCCGGCGTGCGGTTCTCCATTGAGCAGCCCCATCTGTATCACGATGTCAACGTCACGGGAACGCTGAACATGCTGGAGGCCGCCGTCGGCAGAGATGGGAGCCATGCTCCGCGTTCCCCGTTGCCCGTGTTTGTGTTCGCGTCCACCTCTTCCGTCTACGGCGGGACGACGTGCCAACCTTTTCAGGAACAGGCCCCCTGCGCCCGGCCCCTGGCGCCCTATGCGGCCAGCAAGCAAGCCGGGGAATTGCTGGGCCATGTGTATCATCACCTGCATGGGCTGGCGTTCACGGCGTTGCGGCTGTTCACGGTCTATGGGCCTCGGGGGCGCCCGGATATGATGGCATGGAAAGTGTTGGACAATATGTTTTTTGATCGCGAGGTCCCGCTGTATCACGCCGGGCAACTGCGCCGGGACTGGACGTTTGTGGACGACATTGTGCGGGGCGTGGTCGGGGCGGTTGACCGGCCGCTGGGATACGAAGTGGTGAATCTCGGACGGGGCGTTCCCGTGTCGCTGGCCGAGTTTATCACCGTGCTCGAAGACTGTGTCGGACGAAAGGCCCGCCTGGCCGCCGCGCCGATGCCGGAGGCGGATATGGCCTCCACCCATGCCGATATTTCCAAGGCGCGAGCGTTGCTGGGGTATCATCCCCGGATTGACCTGTCCGAAGGCATCAATCGATTTTGGACCTGGTACAAGAAGACCATGCTGGACGTCTAGCGTCACGGCCGGTTCTTGCCACTCGTGCGGGGTGGTGGTACAGTTCGTTCCCCATGCTGGCCCGTTTGCTGGAGTGGTGGAACAGGCAGACACCCGGGACTTAAAATCCCGTGCTTCGTCAAGAGGCGTGCCGGTTCAAGTCCGGCCTCCAGCACCATCATCCCTGTCATTCCTGTCACCGCCGACGGGCATTTTGACCATCCTGCAATATGGCGATGCGGATGCGCGCACGACCGGCGACCGGCGACAACGTTGCGTCGGGCGACAAGGGATGCGGGATTGGGTTGCCCAAAAAAAAGGCATTCTGTCCGATGGTCTGTATCTTCTGAATCAGGGGTGATTATTCACACGGTTGTCAACAATTTTTATACAAAATTTGTGGACAGAATCCGTGGCATGATTCTCGCATATTTCGTCATTTTTAAAACATGAACTTTTAGATGAACAAAAGTCATATCACCCTTATTTCAAGGCTAAAATGCAATCCTGCCGTGATAAAACACAAGCGGGGAAAGGCCAAACACGGCCGGGCGATTCCCATGCCCCGTATTCAGTGATGGTTGAGATTTTTCACACGTTATCCACCGCCGAAAGATTGGGCCTCGCGGCAATGGCCGTCATGGCAAAAATGGCCTTGTCGCGGCGGGTCATGCGGGGCGTTCGTGTCCGGGACCTGCGCCGGAGCGCCGTGTCGTGACGACAGACCCCGGACCTGCCCGTCCTCCACGGATTTCCAAGTCCAAATTTCTCTCCGGTCTCCAATGCGAGAAGCGGTTGTATCTGGAATTGCACGCCCCCCATCTGGCCACGGCGCCCGATGACCGGCAGCAGAGTATGTTCGATATGGGACAGGAAATCGGCATCCTCGCGCACCGGCGTTTTCCCGGAGGGGTGCTGGTGGCCGAGACGCATCGTCACGTGTCGGTCGCGCTGGAAAAAACCGCCGCCCTGATGGCCGACCCGCTGGTGCCCGCCATTTTTGAAGGGGCGCTGCAATATGACGGCGTTCTGATTCGGGTCGACGTGCTTGAACGGGCCGGGCCGTCCTGGCGGCTGATTGAAGTGAAGGCGTCCGCCCGCGTGAGAGCCGTGCATCTTGATGATCTGGCGGTGCAGACCTACGTGCTTCGGGGAGCCGGTTTTGATCCGGCCGGGAGTTTCCTGATGCACATTAACCGACACTATGCCTATCCCGGTGGAGACCCGGAGCCGGTACAACTGTTCCTGATTGACGACTGCACCGAAGCGGTCGGGGAGCGGCTTCCCGGCATTCCCGCGCGCCTGGAGCGGATGCGTTCGGTCCTGGCCGGGGGGCGGGCGCCGGAGATCGAACCGGACAGCCATTGCCATTCCCCCCACGCCTGCCGGTTCTGGGCGCATTGCACGGCGTCCAAGCCGGCGCGATGGATTTATTATTTGCCCGGCGCCGGCAACGTCGCGCGTCGCTTGAGGCAACAGGGAATCGACACCATTGACGCCATTCCTCCGCAGACGCCGCTGACCCATGCGCAGCGCCGTGTGCGGGACAATGTGGAATGGATCTCGCCGCGGCTGGCGGAAAAGTTGCAAGCGGTTCGTTACCCGGTGCATCACTTGGATTTTGAAACCGTGATGTCCGCCGTGCCGTTGTACGCGGGCACCCGTCCGTATCAGCCCCTGCCGATGCAATGGTCGAATCACACGGAGACGGCCGACGGCGCATTGCGTCACACCGCCCGTTTGTGCCTGTCGCCGCAGGACCCGCGGGAGGAGATTGCGGTGAGTGTGCTGGAGTCCGTCGGCGAGGAGGGCAGTATCTGCGTGTATTCCGATTCGGAGGCCCACATCCTGAAGTCGCTGGCCGACGCCATCCCCCGTTTGAGAAACGACCTGCTGCGGGTCGTGCGACGACTGTGGGACTTGCTGCCGGTGCTGCAATCTCATTACTACCACCCGGATTTTCAGGGATCATTTTCGCTGAAATCCGTGCTGCCCGCCCTGGCGCCGTCACTGGATTACGGCGACCTGGAAATCCGGGACGGCGCGACGGCATCCATGATCTACCGGACCATGCTGGCGGAGACCGACTGGGTTGAACGTCAACGCATGGCCGGGGCGCTGGACGCCTATTGCGCCAGGGACACGCTGGGGATGGTGGAACTTCGGCGGACGTTGTTGCGCAAAGCGCGGTCTGCGGCGTCCTGACCCCGCCGCGGCATGGGGCGGGGATGCAGTCCGCCGTGTCCTGCGTTGACCGCATGGCCGCGCCTTGTTAGAATCCCCGTTCCTGTCAATGCGTTGAATAGGCCCGGTGATTGCGCGTGGGCGCCGGCTTTTGGCCGGGGCCATGCGTGGGTTCGTGGCAACGGAAATTCGCTGATGATAAAAATTCTGGTGTTGCATGGGCCGAATCTGAACATGCTGGGGGTGCGTGAGCGGGAATATTACGGGACGGAGTCCCTGCAGGACATCAATGCCCGGCTGACGGAGATGGCCGGGGCCGAGGGCGCGGCACTGGAGGCCAGACAGTCCAACAACGAAGGCGATCTGGTGTCGTGGATTCAGGAGGCCCGGAACCGGTTCGATGCGATTGTGATTAATCCCGCCGCCTACACGCATACCAGCATCGCCCTTCGGGATGCCGTCTTGAGCGCCGGGGTGCCGACGGTGGAAGTGCATTTGTCCAACCCGCATCAACGCGAAGGGTTTCGCCGCCGGTCCTATCTGGCCGGCGCGGCCATCGGTCAGATCAGCGGGTTTGGGGCGTTGAGTTACCATCTTGGGGTTCGGGCGGCGCTTGAACATCTGAAACAGGCCGGGGCGGCGCGGACGTAAGGCGCGTTGAGGGCGCCGGCGCCGCTGCCGTGGCCGCCGGCCGTACCCGTGGCCGGCGGGAGGAGACGCGGGGTATGATTTCGACGGCGGAGTTTCGGAACGGCACGCGCATCGCTTTGGAGAACGTGCCGTTCGCCATTGTGGAGTTTCAGCACGTGAAACCCGGCAAGGGGGGCGCGTTTGTGCGCACCAAATTGAAGAACGTCAAAACCGGACAGGTGCTGGACAGGACGTTTCGGGCGGGTGAAAAATTTGACGAGCCGGACCTGGACGAATGCACCCTGCAATTTCTCTATGCCAGCGGCGGCGCCTATACCTTTATGGACATGGCGTCCTATGAGCAATTCACCTACGAGAAATCCCAACTCGGCGGCAACACGGATCTGCTCAAGGAAGAAACACAGGTGGGCATGGTGCTTCACGAAGGCGCCCCCATTGCCATGGCGTTGCCGACGTTTATGGAATTAAAAGTGGTGGACACCGCGCCGGGCGTGCGCGGCGACACCGCCGCCGGGGGCAGCAAGCCGGCCGTGGTGGAAACGGGGGCCACCGTGAAAGTGCCGTTGTATCTGGAAATCGGAGAAGTGATTAAAGTGGATACGCGCACCAGGGAATACGTCGAGCGCGTCAGATCGTGACGGCATGGACAGCGAACAGCGAAAAGACATCCTGGACCTGATCGAGATTCTGGCCGACCGGCAGTTAACCGAAATCGAGGTTGAGCGAAACGACGTGCGTATTCGCGTCCGGCGGGACGCCCCCGCCGCATCGCGCGACGCGCCGCCGGTGTCTCCCTCCGCCCCGCCGCCCGCGCGGGAGGCCGCGGCGGCCGAATCCGCCGACGCGGATGCGTCGCAGTTGCTGAAAGTGACCTCGCCCATGGTGGGGACGTTCTACCGGTCGCCGTCCCCCGACGCGGAGTTCTACGTTGACGAAGGCGGCATGGTTCGCAAAGGGCAGGTCCTGTGCGTGGTCGAAGCCATGAAACTGATGAACGAAATCGAAGCCGAGACCGACGGCCGCGTGGTTAAAGTCCTGGCCGAGAACGGGGCGGGGGTTGAATACGGGCAGTTGTTGTTTTTGATCGAGCCGCTTCCGGCGACGTGAGCCGTTTCCGCTTCGCGACGTCCTCCACGGGGAACCATCGTGTTCAAAAAAATCCTGGTTGCGAATCGCGGGGAAATCGCCCTGCGCGTGATTCGCGCCTGTCGGGAGATGGGCGTGAAAACGGTCGCGGTCTATTCCGACGCCGATGCGCGGTCGCTCCACGTGCGCCAGGCGGATGAAGGCGTCTGCATCGGCCCGGCCAGCGACGCGTTGAGTTACCGCAACATTCCCCATGTGTTGAGCGCGGCGGAAATGACCGGGGCCGACGCGATTCATCCCGGCTACGGGTTTCTGGCGGAAAACGCGCATTTTGCCGAAGTCTGCGAATTAATCGGCGTGACCTTCATCGGGCCGCTCTCCGGGCAGATCGCCCTGCTCGGCAACAAGGTCAAGGCGCGGGAAACCATGGCGCAGCACAAGATCCCCGTGATTCCGGGCAGTGAGGGCGAGATTCGCAATTTAAGTCAGGCCGTGCAGAGCGCCGGGAACATCGGGTATCCCGTCATGGTGAAAGCGTCGGCCGGCGGCGGTGGACGGGGAATGCGGATCGTCGGCCGGGAGGAGGATCTGGGCAAGGCCATTCTGGCGGCGCAGGTCGAGGCGCGGGCGGCGTTTCACCATGACGGCGTGTATCTTGAAAAATATTTCGAGGATCCCCGGCACATCGAAATCCAGGTGTTGGCGGATACCCATGGCCATGCGGTGCATCTGGGGGAGCGTGAATGTTCGGTGCAGCGCCGCTACCAGAAGTTGCTCGAAGAATCTCCGTCGCCCGCCGTGGATGACTCGTTAAGAAAAGACATGGGGAAAATGGCGCTCAAGGTCGTCAAGGCCGCGCAATACCGCAACGCCGGCACCGTGGAGTTCCTGCTTGACCGGCATCGAAAATTTTATTTCATGGAGGTCAACACCCGCATCCAGGTGGAACATCCGGTCACCGAAATGGTGACCGGCACGGATCTCATCAAAGAACAGATTCGCGTGGCGGCCGGGCTGCCGCTGCGATTTCGCCAGCAGGACATCGGGTTCCACGGCCACAGTCTGGAATGCCGCATTAACGCCGAATGTTCGGAAACGTTTGCGCCGAGTCCCGGCGTGGTGTCTCGGTTCCATCTTCCCGGCGGGCCGGGGATTCGGGTGGACACGGCCATGGAAACCATGGGCACGGTCAACCCCCACTACGATTCCATGATTGCCAAACTGATCGCGCATGGACAGGACCGGGACGAAACTATTGCCCGTGCCAAACGCGCCCTTGACGAGTTTGTCATCGAGGGGGTGAAAACGACGATTCCGTTGCATCGGCTGATCCTGAACCATCCCGATTTCCAGAAAGGCGGAGTCACCACGGGGTTTCTGGACCGGCTGCTGGCCGGCCGGATGCCCTGACGAAGGGCGCCCCGTGTCGCGACCGTCCCTGTCCGGCGTCTATCTGCTGTTGGAGGAGCGGTGGGCGTCGCGGCTTGATTTGTGCCGCGTGCTGGAAACGGCCGCGGGATGCGGCGTCCGGTTGTTTCAGTATCGTAACAAAACCGGATCCATGCGCGACATGTTCGAGAGAGCCGCGGCCTTGCGTGACGTTGCCTCGCGGTGCGGCGCGTGGCTCATCGTCAATGACCGGTGCGACGTCGCCCTGGCGGCGCGGGCGGACGGCGTGCATCTGGGACAGGAGGACCTTCCGCTGGCGTTGGCGCGGCGCGTCATGGGGCGCGACCGGATCATCGGCGTCTCCACCCATTGTCCCGAAGACGCGGACGCGGCGACACGGGGCGGCGCGGATTATCTCGGCTATGGCCCGTTGTTTCCGTCGACGACCAAAGACACGCAGAGGCCGGCCGTGGGGCCGGCGGGGTTGCGGGAGATTTGCCCCCGCACGCCGTTGCCGGTGTTTGCCATCGGCGGGATTACCCCGCCGTCCGTTCGGGAAATCATCACCGCCGGCGCCGCCGGCGTGGCCGTGGCCTCCGCCGTGCTCGACGCGTCCGTGATCGAGCGAACCCTGCGCGATTTTGTCAATCAGTGCTCCGCACCATGTGACCGGCGCGCCGCACCACTTAATTAATGGCGCTCCGCATCACTTAAAATGGCGCGCCGCGCCATGGCCGCCACCTCCCGCATCGCCGCATGGCCGGCCAACTCGTTGACGCCGTCTTCCCAATGCGCGGCCATGGCCGGCTGAAAGGGGAGCGGGCCGAACACCGGCGCGCCGGCAAACGCGCGGATTAACTCGACAGTGGACTCCGTCTGGAGTCGCGCGTCACGGTCGGCGGCGGTGGTGTCGGCGGCGGTGGTGGTGTCGGCGGTGGCGTCGACGTTGGTGCCCGCGGCGGCGGTGTGATTGAGCAGAACGCCCGCAATCGGAATACCTGCCTGACGAAGACCCATGAGCGTGAGCCGCGTGTGATTGACCGCGCCCAGGCCGGCCCGGCCGACGACCAGGCAGGGCAGCGCCGTCAGTTTGATCAAGTCGCGCACGTCCTCCGTGGGCGTCAGGGGCACGAGGACGCCGCCCGCGCCTTCCACGATCATGTACTCATGGCGCGCCGCCAGCGTTCGGTAGGCGTCAAGAATGACCGGCATCTCGATGCGGCCATGCGCGCGGCGCGCGGCGTCGATGGGCGCCACCGGCGACGGGAAGCAATACGGATTCAGCAGCGCCATGTCTTCCCCCGGCGCGCACAGGTCCCGCAGGCGCCGCGCGTCGGACGCGGGTGTCACGGCGTCACCATCCCCGTCCCGCACAACGCCGGTCTCGACGGGCTTCATCACGCCGACGTCGGCGCCGGCGCGTCGCAACGCCACGGCCAGGGCCGCGGTCACCACGGTTTTGCCCACGCGCGTATCCGTGCCGGCGACGAACAGACCCTTGGGGGCGCGGGGGGACGGGTTCGTTCCGCCGGTCGTCGTCACCACAGCCGGTTGTCCACGTTGTAGATTTGGCCTGAAATGTCACGGGCGGTGGTCAGGCGGTAGATTACATCGGCGACGTCATCGAGCGACGGGGTGCGTCCCAGGACGTGGTCGTCAAGATCGTCCGGCCCGGGAAACGCGGCGCCCGCGAGGGGTGATGGATGCCAGCCGGGGAAGACCGCGTTCACGCGGACGTTGACGTTTCCGAATTCCCGCGCCGCCGACTTGACGAATCCCACGGCCCCGGCTTTGCACGCGGCATAGGCGGCGTGACCCGCGCGGCCCAACTCGCCGGTCAATGACCCGACCACGGTCACGGCACCGCCACGCTGTTTGGAAAAAATCTCGCCGGCTCGTTGCAGACAGAGAAACAAACCCGTGAGGTTGGCGCGCATCATGCCGTCCCATTCCGACGGCGTGAGACGTACGGTGACGCGATTGACGGCCCGGCCCACGGCCCAGACGCAGGCGTCGAGTCCGGGCCATGCGTGTTGCATCAGGTCAAACATGGCATGGACGGATGCCGGGTCGCCGACGTCCGCCTGAAACACTTCACCCCGCCGGCCATGTTCTTCAATCACGCGCAACACGGCGTCGGCGGCGGCGCGATTGGTGTGGTAATGGACGATCACGTTCCAACCGTGCCGGGCGAAATGCCGGCAGACCGCGGACCCGATCACGCCGGAGCCTCCGAGGACCAGCATGGCGGGGGCGGTGGCGGAAGAGATTGCGGATGACGGCTCGCGGTCGCGGGGCTGGCGGGGCAAGGCGTTCATGGCGCGCAGGGAACGTAACAAGGCGCGCCGCAAAGAGCAACGCGCCCGCTTGTCTTTTTCGTCCCATGTGGCGTTGGGCGGCTTGCATGTTCGGTCGACGTGCAAGAGCACGCCTTCCTCACCCGCTGCGCCACCCGCCTTGCCTGGAACGAAAAATCCTGCGCGGATGTTCCCCCTTCCGTCATTCCCGACACCCGATTAAGAACGTCGGGGGCAGGTGTTCGGAATCGGGAATCCATCCCCCTCCGTCATTCCCGACGTTTTTAATCGGGAATCCATCCTTCTGTTTCATTGTCCTAACCAAGGGACAGAACAACAGAAAGATGGATTCCCGACTACAGATGTCGGGAATGACGGAAGGGGCCACCAATGACCCTTTTCGAGTGGATTCCGCGCACTCACCGTTCTCCGGTCAGTGAACATCATCGACGCGAAATGACGGAAGGGGTTGCGGAATGCCCGGCGGCGTTGCTGCGTCATGGGGCGTGTGCTACGGTGAAAATCATCGAGCGCGGGGTGTGTGCGTGATGTCGGGCAATCGCAAAAATGTTGTGGCGGGGCGGCGGCGTTGGGGTGTGGCGTTGTGCCGGTGGGCGCTGATGGCGGTTGGTCTCGTGGCGGGGTGGGGCGGTCATGGGTTCGGACAGATGCCGGACGTGATCCATGACGCCGGCGCGTATTTCCCTGACGAACCGGGCAATGAATGGCGGTATCGCGGCCGGATCACCGAAGGCAAAGTGGATCGGATCAAGGACGCCGAGTTCGTCAATGTCTCGACGGTGACGGGGCGGGACACACGCGACGGCGTCCCGCTCACGGTGTTTCATGACACCAGGCCCGGCAATCAGGAGCCGGTGGACAGTTACTATCTTCGCGACGTCGCGGGCATTCGCTATTACGGCTCCACGCCCGGAACGAGTCTGGAACGACAGTTAATCCCCTATCAGATTGTGCGGTTTCCCCTGGAGGCGCCCAGTTCGTTTCGTCAGATGAATCGAAAAAATCTCACGCTGGGGTTGGACCTTGATCGTGACGACCGGGCGGAGACCGTGGACGTTGACGCCACGGTGACCGTCCGCGGGCGGGAATCCGTGACCGTGCCGTCGGGCACGTATGACAACGCGCTTCGTCTGGAATCGCACATGCGGTTTCTGGTGCACTTGTCGCGCGACGGGACGTACGTGTATGGGCATGACACGCTGACGGCGTGGTTTGTGAAAGACATCGGGCTGGTCCGCTATGTCGAACGTCAGATGATTCCGACGAGGGAGGCGGGCAAAGGGCGCCTGATTGAAATGACCGAGGAACTGGAAGCCGCCACGCTGCGGGGCGGGAGCCTCGTGATCGGTCGGCGCCATGCGCCCACCCGTGGCGGGTTCGCCGCCGCCCCGTCGGATGCCGTCCGGCCGGATCGTCCTTTTTTTACCCGCCTTCCCCATCCCTGACGGGACAGGCCGCCCGCCGCCCCTCTCCGGCGTGTGTCGCCGTGTGTCCCGTGACGCTCACGTTCAAGGCGGCGCGCGTGATTCAGGAGCGTTGCGTTTCGTGTCCGGCTTTGACTGCGGGCAGGTGTTGATTGAGGAACGTGATGGTCTCCGTCCATGCCTGCCGGGCCGCCGATTCGTTGTAGACATCGGGCCGTACCGGATCGCAAAACCCGTGGCGGGTGCCGGGATACCGGCGCACGTCCGCGGCCTGTCCCGTGTCCCGCGCACGTTGCTCCAGGCGATTCAGGCCCGCGGCCGTCACCGCGTGGTCGGTTTCCGGCGCGTGGTACAGGAGTCGGCAGTGGAACGTCCCGGTGGCGTCAAGGGGGTCGGGCAATGCGCCGTAAAAGGACACCGCCGCCCGCAGCCGTTTGCGTTTGAGGGCAAAGAGGATGGCCAGCGTGCCGCCCAGGCCCAGCCCGACGACGGCGTGAGCGTTGCGCAGCGTCACCTCCATCTCCGGGTCTTCGGTGATGTTCGCGTTCAGAAATTCGCACGAGGCGTTGATGTCCTGCAGGACCGTGTCGCCGTCAAGTTGTTCCGCCAGGGCATCCGCGACTTCCGCGCTGGCGGTGACCATGCCGCCCTGCCGGCCGTACAGATTGGGGACCATGACCACGTAACCCTCGCGGGCCAGTCGCACGGCCAAGTCTCCGGCATCCGGCGTCACCCCCCACTTGTCGTGCAGCAGTACAATGGACGGACATTTGGCGGCGTCCTGCGGCCAGTAGTAAAACCCTTGGACTTGGTGCTCCTTGGGGATTCTGGTGGCGGCGTAAGGATCGACCATGTGGTCTTTGTGTGTCGCAAAGACGCCTTTGCTGGAAAAGCGAACCGCCTTGTATCCGATTTGGTCGGCTGAAAACGGTGTGGAATCCGGCATGGCGATGTTTGGTGTCACGTGACGGCGTGTCGTGGCGGGAACGGGGCGGACTATAGCGGGCGGGGCAACAGTCTGTCAACGCCACGCGCGGGGCGGGGCGGCGTCTTCATCGGGCCGGCCCGGCGCCGAACGAAAACTCCGCCACCTCGGCGGCGTCGATGCCCGCCTTGACCATGTCCCCGATGGGCAGCGGACGCTCGGCCTGTCGCACGTCGTCGATGCGGCTTCGGGTGTTCGGATGCGGGGGGATGAACAGCGTGCAGCAGTCCTCGTCCGGTTCGATGGAGGTGTCAAACGTGCCGATGCGCTGCGCTTCGGTGATGATTTCGATTTTGTCCATCCCGATCAACGGGCGCAGGATGGGCAGTTGCGCCGCCTCGCTCACGCTCCGAAGATTCTCCGCGGTCTGGGAGGCCACCTGTCCGAGACTGTCGCCGGTGACCAGCCCCCAGCAACGTTCCCGTTCGGCCAGGTGTTCCGCGATGCGCAACATCATCCGCCGGTACATGACCACGCGAATCGGCGCGGGGGCGTGCACGACAATGGTGCGTTGAATTGCTCCGAACGGCACAAGATACAGCCGGGATTTTAATTGATAGTCGGTGAGACGGGACACGAGGTCGCGGACTTTTTCTTCGGACGCGCGCGACAGGTAGGGGCGTCCGTGAAAATGCACGAAGACCGCCCGGCAGCCCCGCTTCATCATCCGGCAGGCCGCCACCGGCGAATCGATGCCTCCCGAAATGAGGCAGAGCACGCGGCCGCCGCTGCCGGTGGGGAGTCCGCCCGGCCCGGGATGTTTGCGCAACGAAAAGTACGCGGCGTGATCCACAATCTCCACGGCGACGGTGAGGTCGGCCTCGCCGAGACTGACGCGCTTGCCGGTCGCGCGGCACAGGTGCGCGCCGATTTCCCTGTTCAGTTCGAGAGAGGTTTTGGCAAAACGTTTGTCGCCCCGCTTGGCGGTGACGCGAAAGGTGCTGAAGGTTTCCGGTTGCAGCGCGGCTTCGATGGCCCGGCACAGCGGCGCAAGGTTGGGCGAGGCATAGTCAATCGGCAGTGAGTCTGCCAGGGCATAATTCGCCACGCCGAAAGTGTGACGAATACGATCCCGAACGGCCTCCCAGGAATCGCCGTGTCGAAACGCAATCCGAAGACGGCCGGGAAGCGCCTTGACCTCGGTGACGTCCGTGTGTTTCAGCGAATGTTGAAGATGCTGAACCAGGCGTTGTTGAAACACTCCGCGGTTGCGCCCCTTGAGCGCCAGTTCGTGATAATGCACCAGGGCCTGCGGCATTATCCATCGGCCTCCAGAAACCGCTCGGCGTCGATGGCGGCCATGCACCCGGACCCCGCGGCAGTGATGGCCTGGCGGTAATGCGGGTCCTGCACGTCGCCGGACGCGAACACGCCGGCGACGCTGGTCGCGGTGCCGTGCGTGGTGCGGATGTAGCCGTTGGCATCCAAATCGAGTTGGCCCTGAAACAGTTTGGTGTTGGGCGTGTGCCCGATGGCGACAAACACGCCTTTGCAGTCAACCGTCTGCGTCTTGCCGGTGCGCACGTCGCGGAGCCGGACGCCGGAGACCGTCTCGTCGCCCAGGATTTCTTCGACCACGGCGTTCCATTGAAACGAGATTTTTTCGTTCTTGTGCGCGCGGTCTTGCATGATTTTTGACGCCCGGAGTTCGTCGCGTCGATGGACGACGCGCACGCCGCTTGCGAATTTTGTGAGGAACAGGGCTTCTTCCAACGCGCTGTCGCCGCCGCCGACCACGACAAGGGGCTGGCCGCGAAAGAAAAATCCATCGCAGGTGGCGCAGGTGGACACACCATGCCCCAGGAGCCGGGCTTCGGACGGGAGGCCCAGCGGGTTGGCCGTGGCGCCGGTGGCGATGATGAGGGTTTTGGTCTGGATGGTTTCTTCGTCGTCGATGGTGAGATGAAACGGCCTGGCGCGAAGGTCGAACCTAGTGACGTCCGCCGCCCGAAACGTGGTGCCGAACCGTTCCGCTTGCGCGTGCATGTCCTGAATTAATTTCGGCCCCATGATGCCGTCCGGGAAACCGGGGTAATTTTCCACGTCGGTGGTCAGGGTGAGTTGACCGCCGGCCTGCGCGCCTTCGAACATCAGGGGGGCAAAATTGGCGCGGGCGGTATAAATCGCGGCGGTGAGTCCGGCGGGGCCGGACCCCGCAATCACAACATTGTGCATGGTCGTCATCCTTTGTGAAAAATTATGA
This sequence comes from Nitrospirales bacterium, assembly GCA_020027205.1. Classification (GTDB taxonomy): domain Bacteria; phylum Nitrospirota; class Nitrospiria; order Nitrospirales; family UBA8639; genus Bin75. The sequence goes on from JAHRAQ010000025.1 coordinate 88,300, forward strand.
TCGTGACGGCGGCGCGGGGCGCGCGCGGTGTGTCCTTTCCCGCGGCCGGCGACGCCGACCCGCTTCCTGCAATAGTTGCCGATACAACTCGCGCACCTGCGCGCGAAGTTGCGGCGCGGGCAGCATCCCGTTCAGCAGGTGATCGGCCATGCGGCGTTTGGCGGTCAGGGGGAGTTGTCCGCGCATCCGTGCCAGCGCGTCCTTTCTGCTTAATCCATCGCGCCGCCGCGCCCGCGCCACCTGTGCGGCCCGCGTGGCCGTCACCACGATGACCCGGTCCATCCGCAGGTGCGCCTTGGCTTCAAACAGAAGCGCCGCGTCGTAGATGATCACGGCGTCGGGATGCCGCCGCGCCAGCGCCTTCGTGCGCCGAGCCTGTTCCCGCGCGACGCGGGGATGGACAATGCGGTTCAACGCCGCCAGTTTCGCGGGATCGTGAAACACCGTCCGGGCCAGCGCGCTTCGATCCAATGTACGGTCGGCGCGCAGGATGCGTGTTCCGAACGTGTTCACAAGGTCTTTCCATGCCGCCTTGCCCGGTTCCACCACGGCGCAGGCCAGTTGGTCGGCGTGAATGACCAGCGCGCCGCATTCCCGGAACATCCCGGCCACCGTGGTTTTACCGGACGCCAGTCCACCTGTCAGTCCTGCCAGGAGCATCGATGTTCCAGTATAAAGAATGTGCGCGAGGTTCGACAACGATGCCCGATGGCGTGGTCGGCGGTTGCCGGTATGTCAGGAGGTCTTCTGCTCTATGCCGGCGGCGGAGTGTCCCGCGCAGGATTTTTCGTTCCAGGCAAGGCGGGTGGTGAGCGGGTGAGGAAGGCGTGCTCTTGCACGTCGACTGAACACGCGAGCCACCCAACGCCGCATGGGGCGAAAAATACAAGCGGCCCGGCGCCTTGACCGGAAAAACGCGCGTCCTGTATGTGCCAGTGGTATGGGCGGATGGGATGATGCAACAGACGGAGCCGCGTCGAGTGCAGGGCGGGTGGCGCGGGTGATGCGCGGATACGGTGCGCCGGTCATGTTTGCCGTGGCCGCGTTCGGCGCGATGTGCGGCGCGCGCCCGGTCACGGCGGCGACGTGGCACGTGGCGGCGGACGGATCCGCGCAGTTTCAATCCATTCAGAAAGCGATTGACGCCGCGCGGGACGGGGATACCATTCTAATCCGCGCGGGGCGTTACGTGGAAGACGTGACCGTGCACAGCAAGGCGCGTTTGAAAATTATCGGAGAGGACCGCGAGCGGGTTGTGATTGCGGGATTAAACCGGGTGGGGACGCTGCACATCGGGAAATGGCCGTACGGCGCCACCGACGTGGAAATCAGCGGGCTGACCATTCAACAACACGGCGGCTTGGGCGTGGGCATTTTTAATGGGGAAAGAATTGTGCTGAAAGATTTGCGCGTCAACGGTCAGGTCTTCGGGCAAGAGGTTCGAGACGTGCGCATCGAACATTGCGACGTGGGCGGTAGCGAAACGACCGGCCTCGCGTTTGCCGACTCCGATGCGACGCTGACGGACAACACCATTCACGACAACGATCACGGCGTGTCCGTGGGCGGCACATCAACCGTGCACTTGGAGCGGAACGTGGTGACGCGAAATCTGTTCGAAGCCGTGCTGGCGGCGGACAACGCGCAGGTGACGCTGTTGCAGAACACGCTGGCAAACAACGGCGGCGGCGTCGCGTTTCAGGACAACGCCGGCGGGCGAGTGGAAGGGAATATCATCACCGGGGCCAAGGTGGGGATTGCATGGGGCGCGCAGTCCGAAGTGACCATTGCGCGTAATGGGTTGTATGATAATGGGGTGGATTATTTAGTGGGCGGCAAGGCCGTTGTCGCTACTGAGGCCATCAAGGCATTTGCCGGCGTCTACGCTTCCCCGATGTTTGTGGCGCCGGAGAGGGGAGATTACCGACTGAAAGAAGATTCGCCGATGTGGAACGTCGGCGGGTTTGCGTATTTGGGGGCTGTGGGAGTGGTGGAGTAACGATAATCAATGCATGGGGAGCCAATATCATAGTTTCGTGATGCGATAGTGAAAAAGGATGTCGTGTTAAGCCTTTATGGTTTTATGTATTTCTCAACATTCAACGCACGATGAAATATGCCCAGGATATCTATCGCACCGGGTTTGACGATGTACGCGATTCTGTAGTGCCCATAAAGAAGGATTCTCACTTCGCCTTTTTCCTCATTTTTGTATGCATGGCCAATCTTCGGAAAGTTTTTCAGGATTTGGGTTTTTTCGTATATGCCTTGAACAACACCCTGCGCCGCCATTGGGTCGTCCTCTGATATGTATTCATGAATGTCTTGCAGCCACCTGACGGCTTCTTCCGTCCATCTTATTTCTGCCATGCGCGCATCCTGTGCCGCATTTCATCGTTTGAGATTGTTTTTCCTTCTTTTGAGTCTTGCAGCCCGTGTGCGATCATTTGTTCAAACGCAAGTTCCCTAAGTATTTCTTCGTAGGTTGCGTCTTCCGGTTGATTCTGGATCAGCTCGGCCATTCTTTCTTTTACGGCGGACATGGTGTATCTCCTTTCCCTTTTTGTCGAAACAAACTTGGATATCGAGAAGTGCTGAATTCAGATTTTTCGCAGGTTTCAACTGTACCATAAATTTCGTCTGGAATCCATGCTTGTGATAAAAGACTGAAAGTAGCCCGCCGTGCACTCACTTGCAATATGCGCATTGCTGGGCCTAGTCAATGGCCAGAAGCCGTTGCTCCGCATCGGCGGGTTTTGAGTATTTGGGGGCGGCGGGGGATTTTACTAATCCTTGATGGTTGCTATATTCGGGTGCCAATCTTGTAGGCCCACGGAGACAGGTTGAGCAAAAAAAATGATGCCATATTGTTAGGTATTTTGCTTTGGGTATAGCTTCCCTCCGGCGGAATGCCAACTATCTTTGTGAACAAGAAACTCATATAAGCCAGGAAACAAAACGTAAGCCTTGCCTCGTTCCTCATCTGAAAATTTTTGTTCTAATGGGTCTTGGTAATCCGCAGGCCATTGAGCAGATTCCCATACTGCGCGTATTGACCCAACATAAAGTTCTTTGAGCGTCGAGGTTATGGATATGTCCCCGCGTCTCTCTGGTGCCGTAGACAGTTTTGCCGCATCATCTGTTGGGATAGAAGGATTGGGTGCCCCGTAAAAGAAAGACGCTGGCTTGTCGGAAATAACATCATGAAAGATGCCACGATATTTCAGTTGATGCAATGCAAGGACGCGATAATGTGAATCTTCCACAATGCCCGTTGCAAGTGTCTTGGCATGTGCTAATGCGCGGCCAGCCTCAACCCATTTTCCGCGATCGTTGTTGCCATCCAGCAATAACTTGGCTGCTTCCTCATAAGCCAACACGCAAGATTCAAGATGGAAGAATGAGCGTTTTTCATTCGTGTCGCCTGCGTTTTTGGCTTGCACAAGCAATTGGGTGCCTATTGCAACTAAAATACCGGCTGGCAACAGGCCGTTGCTACTATTGTATAGACCTGATACAGCGACATAGATTAGTGCAAATGCAATAAGTAGCCAGCCCATCCATCTTAAGATCGACGCCATTGCCGGGCCTTTCAAGCACTTCTCTCTTGCTGTACACATGACATTCCTATGGCAGGTGTGTTGGCTACCGAATTTCCAGAATCCATTCGGTGGGGATGGCGAATGTGATTTCGCCGTCGGAAATTTTTTGTGTGGTGATGCCCACCAGATTGCCAGAGGCGTCGAACAGCCCGCCGCCCGATGAGCCGGGCGAGACTGCCGCATCGGTTTGGATAACAGGCGCGTCACTTGCGTCAGTACGCAGTTGCGATACCACGCCGGCCGACAACGAATAATCTAACCCGCGCGGCGCACCGATGGCATAGACCGCCTCGCCAATTGACAGGCTTTTGGCCCCTCGGAGTTGCGCGGATACACCCCACAGTTCCGACACGTCCAGCAGACACAAGTCGCGCTCCTTATTCGCATGGCGGAGACGCGCGGAATGTGGCGCATCGGTCCGTGCGCGGCGGTTCTCGGCTTTGTATACGGCAATATCCGCACCATCCTCTACCACGTGACAATTGGTGGCGACCACGTTGGGTCTGATAATCACGCCACTACCTTGTGCGTTCGACGTGGTGAGCACCACCACGGAACGCCAGCCGTGTTCAAACGCGCGTTGCGCGGGAGATCGTCGTGGCGCGGGCGGTGCCACGGGAGTTAGGGGAACGGGAATTTTGGCATATTGGTCTTTCTTATTTGCTCTGTCCGCGAGACGGGCGTCAATGGCTTGTAGTCGTCGCTTCGCTTCGGTCTGTGACGCGAGACGTTTAGAGGGGGATAATCTTTTGGCAAGCCTATCGCGAAATTCCGTAGAATCTTTAGCGCCGTTCACCGCTGCCAGCAAAAACCAGATATAGGCTTCGCGGTCATCTTGAATAACCCCCTCGCCGGTGGCATACATCAAGCCGAGGTTGCCTTGGGCCTTCGCATCGCCTTGCTCGGCAGCTCGGCGGTACCAGTGCACCGCCTCGCGGTTGTCCTGCGGCACACCCCTGCCGTTGGCATACATCACACCGAGGTTGAATTGGGCCTTCGCAAGGCCTTGCTCGGCAGCCCGGTGGAACCATTGCACTGCTTCACGGTCGTCCTGCGGCACGCCCTCGCCGTTGGCATACATCACGCCGAGGTTGTATTGGGCCTTTGCAAGGCCTTGCTTGGCAGCTCGGCGGTACCAGTGCACTGCTTCGTGGTGATCCTGCGGCACACCCTGGCCGTTGGCATACATCAAGCCGAGGTTGTATTGGGCCTCCGCAAGGCCTTGCTTGGCAGCTCGGCGGTACCAGTGCATTGCTTCGCGGTCGTCCTGCGGCACGCCCTTGCCGTTGGCATACATCATACCGAGGATGCGTTGGGCCGCCGCATGGTCTTGTTCGGCGGCTCGTCGGAACCATTGCACTGCCTCATGGTCGTCCTGCTGCACACCGTTGCCGAGGACATATCCTGCCCCGAGGTAGAATTGGGCCTTCGCAAGGCCTTGCTCGGCGGCCCGTCGGTACCATTGCACCGCTTCGTGGTGGTTCTGCGGCACGCCCCTGCCGTTGGCATACATCACACCGAGGTTGAATTGGGCTTCTGCATCACCCCGCTCGGCGGCTTGCCGAAGAGTCTCTAGTTCCGGTGTTTGTGCCGGGGTATTTCCGCATAGGATGGTTGGCAACAGAAGTGCCACAACAATCAGGATGGTTCTTCCGGTTCTACGCATGGTGGGATGGAGGTTCCTGTGTCGCATTGGTGAGCGATTCTATCTCAACGCGGGTGGAAATTGGAAGGGGCGTGAGGTCAGGTCTGTCTCTTTTTGTCGTTCCGCGTCGACAATGTTCAATGGCGGGGGAGAATAATATGCTAAAGATAACAGAAAGATAACAGAAGGATAACAGAAGGATGGATTCCCGACTACTAACGTCGGGAATGACGGAAAGAGGGGTCGGGAATGACGGAGGGGAGAGAGCGGGAATGCCCCGGTCCGTCATTCCCGACATCTTTAGTCGGGAATCCATCTTTCTTTTTCTTTGTCCCAATCAAGGGAAAAAACAACAGAAGGATGGACCTTCGGAGCATTTGCCTTTGGCAAATACTTCCCGATTACTAGCGTCGGGAATGACAGAAGGAGGGGACTGGATTCCCGATTACAAATGCCTGCCCCCGATCCCCGATTAAAAATGTCGGGGACAGGCGTTATCAATCGGGGGGTCGGGAATGACGGAACGAGGGATGGACATGACGGCGGCGAGGGGACACGGGCATGACGGCGTCACCTTTTTCCGTCCCCTGATTATAAACGTCGGGGACAGGTCAGCCAGCTAGGGCGTCCCACATGTCAATTCCCCAGCATTGCCTGCGTGAGGGTTTTTCCGCCGAGCAGGGCTGCGATGGACAGGCCGACGTTGGTCAGGATGTGGATGGCCCACGTGAGGTAGCGCGCGTTGGTCAGCAGGTCGGCGGATTCCAAGGCCAGCGATGACATGGTGGTCAGCGATCCGCAAAACCCCACGGCCACCATCAGCGCGTGGCGGGTATCCAGATGCCAGTGGTGAAACAGCACGACGAAGACGCCGAGGATAAACGCGCCGACGACGTTGACGATCAGCACGTTCATCGGCAGGCCCGCGAACAGGAGCGGGGTTTCCGTAATTTTGTATCGCGCGAACGCGCCTGCGGTTGCGCCGAGGGCCAGCAGGGCGAGGTCGGTGAATTTCATGGGGCGCAGTTTATACTGGCGCGGGTGTCGTTGGAAAGGGGAGTGGATGCCGAGTCTGTCATTTTCCGTCATTTCACGTCGATAATGTTCAATGGCAGACGAGAAGAAAATGCTAAAGATAACTGAAGGATGGATTCCCGATTAAAAACGTCGGGAATGACAGAAAGAGAAAAACGGAAATGTCCTCCGGTCCGTCATTCCCGACATCTTTAGTCGGGAATCCATCTTTCTGTTGTTCTTTCCCATTGGTTAGGACGAGGAAACTGAAGGATGGATTTCCGACTACTAATGTCGGGAATGACGGAAGGAGAGGATGGGAATGACATGACGAAAGGGGATGAATTCCCGCTTTCGCGTGAATGACGGAAGAGGGGATGGCCTGTACTTACATGTGGCGGGCGAGGAATTGCAGGATAGCGGGGTTGACGGTGTTTGGTTGTTCCCATTGGGGGGCGTGGCCGGCGTGGGGGATTTCCTGGAAGGTGCTGCCGGGGATGGTGTCTTGCAATTCGCGGCCTACGGTGGGTGGGAAAACTTTGTCGTGCGCGCCCCAGAGGAGGAGTGTGGGGTGGGTGATGTGTGCCAGTCGGGGGGCGAAGTCGGTTTCCCATGTCGGGAGTTGCGCCATTTGTGAGTAAATGGCGCGCACGGCGCCGTGGCGGAATCTGCCGCGGTAGGCGCGTTCCGCCACGAGCGGCGTGATGAGGGTGTGGTCGTGCAACATTTCTTTGAGGATGCGGCGCGCGGACCATCGCCCGACGCTCCACAGGCCCCACGTAATCAGCCGGCGCGGCAGCCATGTTTGGATGCAGTGTTTGTACGCGGGCGAGGCCATGTTGTCGAGCACGTTGGCTGGCAATCCTGAAATCAGCACGAGCGCGCTGACCCGGTCGGGATGCGTCACGCTCATCCCGATGGCGAGACCGGCGCCGAGGGAGTTGCCGATGAACGCGGCGCGGCGGATGCCTTGGTCGTCCATGAAGGCGCGAAGGATGTCGAGGAGAAAGGCCGGCGCGTAGTCTACGTCGGGCTTGTCGGACAGGCCCGCGCCCGGCATGTCGGGCGTCAGGACACGGTGCGCGCGGGACAATTCGTCCTGCTGGTGTTCCCAGTGCCACATCGCGCCACCGAGGCCGTGCAGAAGAATCACGGGCGGGCCGTTACCTTCGTCCAGAAAGGCGATGCGGTGCCCGCGCACCGTGCTGGTGCGGACCGTGTGACGCCGCAGGAGGTCGATGCGCGCGGGAATCGGCGGGGGCGTTGTGGTGCGGCTGGTCACGACGCGCGGGTTGTTGGGGGCGGCGTCCTTAGTGGTGGTGGCGGCGGTGACGGTGACGGTGACATCGGCGGCGTCGGCGCGATTGGGTACGATGCGCGCGGGACGGCGGACGTTGCCGGGGGTTATTCGATCTGAATCAATGTTTCGTCGGCGTTGACCTGGTCGCCCTCTTTGACGTGGATGGCCTTCACCGTGCCTTTCATCGGCGCGTCTACACGGTTTTCCATTTTCATCGCTTCGACCACGAGCACGAGATCGCCGGCGGCAACCTTGGCTCCTTCCGCAACGAGGATTTTCACCACGCGCCCCGGAATGGGCGTGGTCACGTCTCCCGGGCCGGCCGGTTTGGGGCGGGTGCCCTGCACGGCGCCGGTCGACACGGGCGCCTCCGGGCCGCTGGCCAGCACTTCCTCCAACGGTTCCAGGTAGACTTCTTCGAGTTTGTCGTCCACTTTAATGTAGTAGGGTTTCATCCCCTTGACGGTTTGCCCGGACCCCGACACCCGCACATGATACGTTTCGCCGTGGAGCATGACGTTGAATTCCACGGGCGCGAGATGCAGGTCATGGCCCTGCGGCGCCTCCTGGCCGCTTTCAAGGGGCGGGTCGAGCCGGCGGGGTTGCAGGTTCCCGCTGGCGCGGTCATTGATAAACTCCAGCGCGATGGCGGGAAACATGGCGTACGACAACACGTCTTCTTCGGAGACGTTCTGCCCGCGCAGTTCTTTTTTGGCAACTTTTAATTCAGGGTCCAGGTTGTCCGCCGGGCGGTTGGAGATGGGCCGCTCGCCGGCGACGGCTTTCTGTTTCGTGGCCGCGTGCACGGGGCCGGGCGGTTTGCCGTACAGCCCCAGAAAATAATTTTTGACCTCGGTGGTGATGACCTTGTACCGCTCGCCGGTCATGACGTTCAGGGTGGCCTGGGCGCCGACGATTTGACTTGCGGGCGTCACCAGCGGGGGGTAGCCCATGTCCTTGCGCACGCGGGGGATTTCCTCCATGACCTCGCGCATTTTTTCGATGGCGTTTTGTTCCGCCAGTTGGGCGGCCAGGTTGGACGTCATGCCGCCCGGCACCTGCGACAGCAGCACGTCTGTGTCCACGCCGGTAAAATCGCTTTCAAACTGGTGATACTGTTTTCTTGCCGCCCGCAGTTGTTCCGCCACGGGTTTGAGTTGGGCCAAGTCCAGGCCGGTGTCGTACGGGGTGTTGCGCAGGGCGGCGATGCAACTTTCCGTGGGCGGATGCGACGTGCCGCCGGAGAGGGGCGACATGGCCGTGTCCAGAATATCCAGGCCGGCGAGAATCGCCATCAGCGAGGACATGGAGGCCATGCCCGACGTGTAATGGGTGTGCAGGTGGATGGGCACGCGCACGGCCGTCTTCAGATGCCGGATCAGGTGATACGACTCAAACGGCGGCAGGAGGCCGGCCATGTCCTTGATGCAGATCGTGTCGGCGCCGAGGTCTTCCAGTTTTTTGGCCTGCTCCACGAAATGCGTCAGGTTGTGCACCGGGCTGCTGGTGTAGCAGATCGTGGCCTCCACGTGCTTGTCGCATTGCCGGACGACTTTGATGGCGTGCTTCAGATTGCGAATGTCGTTCAGGGCGTCGAAAATGCGGAAGATGTCGATGCCGTGTTCCGCGGATTTGACGATGAAACGTTCCAGCACGTCGTCGGCATAATGCCGGTAGCCCACCAGGTTTTGCCCGCGCAGGAGCATTTGCAGTTTGGTCCTGGGGGCGGCCCGGCGGAAGGCTGTGAGCCGTTCCCAGGGGTCTTCTTTCAGGAATCGCAAACAGGCGTCGAACGTCGCGCCGCCCCAGACTTCCAGTGACCAGAATCCCACGCGATCCAACTGTTCCGCGGCGGGGATCAGGTCTTCGGTTCTCATGCGGGTGGCCAGCAGGGACTGATGCCCGTCCCGCAGGGTGACGTCCGTCAGGTGCATCCGCCGGCCGCGCGAGGCTTTCACGTCTGGCGTTTCGGGGCGCGCGTCGGGGCGGCGGCCGTCTCGCCCGGCGGGCAACTTCGCGGCGGCCGGTTTGGTCTTGGCCGCGGCCTTGCTTCGCGGCGGTGATTTTTTTGTCGTTTTTGCCATGCCCGTACGATGGTGTGGTGCGGAACGTGCCGTCTTGCCGCGCGTGAGGGCTACAGCCCTTCGTAGGCCGCGATGGCGGCGGAGACCGCCAGCACCAGATCCTCCGATTCCAGGGTGGTGTCGTAGTCGGCCAGGTCGGGATGGGTGGCCAGATACGACGTGTCAAATTTTCCCGCGAGAAAATCGGGTTCTTCCATGATTTTTTTCATAAAGGGAATGGTCGTTTTGACGCCGCGCAGCACAAACTCTTCCAACGACCGGTGGGTGCGCCGAACGGTTTCGTTCCACGTCCGGCCCTGCACCGTGATCTTGGCCAGCAGCGCGTCATAGTATGGAGGGACGGTATAGTCTTTGTAAACCACGCCGTCAATCCGCACCCCGATGCCGCCGGGCGACAGGTACGCCGTGATTTTGCCCGACGAGGGGCGAAAGTCGTTTTGCGGGTCTTCGGCGTTAATCCGGCATTGAATCGCGTAGCCCTGCAAGTTCACCTCATGCTGCCCAAAGACGAGCGGGCGTCCCGCGGCAATCCGGATTTGATTTTGCACGATGTCAATGGTGGTGATTTGCTCCGTGACGGTGTGTTCGACCTGGATGCGCGGATTCATTTCGAGAAAAAAGTACCGTCCGTCCTTGTCCACCAGAAACTCCACTGTCCCGGCGTTGTAGAACCCGGCGGCGCGGGCGAGTGCCATTGCGGCTTCGCCCATGCGCCCCCGCAGGTGAAAGTTCACCACCAGGGACGGGGCGATTTCGAGAATTTTCTGATGGCGCCGTTGAATGGAACAATCCCGCTCGCCCAGATGCACGATGTAGCCTTCCTTGTCGGCGAGCAGTTGAAATTCGATATGGTGGGCCTGTTCAAGATATTTTTCGATGAACAGGTCGTCGTTGCCGAACGCGGCCAGCGCTTCCCGCGCGCCGGATTCCATGGCCTCCTGCAGCCCGTCGTCGGAACGCACGACGCGCAGCCCGCGCCCGCCGCCGCCGGCGCTGGCCTTGATCATAACCGGATACCCGACGGATTGCGCGAACTGCCGCGCTTCTTCCATGTTTTGCAGCCGGTGTTCCGTGCCGGGAATGACCGGCACGCCGATGCGTTTGGCCAGGGCGCGGGCCTGTATTTTGTCTCCCAGGAGTTCCAGAGATTCGGGAGAGGGGCCGATAAACGCGATGCCGGCGTCGCGGCACAACCGGGAGAATTCGGCATTTTCCGCGAGAAACCCATAGCCCGGATGAATCGCGTCCACGCCGACTCGTTTGGCCAGATGCACCAGTTGTCTGGCGTCCAGAAATCCCTGCACCGGCCCCGGCCCCACGAGATACGCCTCATTGGCTTTTTTGACGTAAATGGCGGTGGCGTCGCATTCGGCGTAAATGGCCACCGTGGCGATGTTGAGTTCGCGACAGGCCCGGATGACCCGCATGGCGATTTCACCGCGATTGGCCACGAGAATTTTTTTAAACATGAGTCATCCTGCAAAGGGGTCGGGCCATGTGCGCATCCTGATTGTGTTGGAACGTTCCGGTGTGCGGCGTGGCGTTCGGACGATGCGCCGCGGGGAAACCCGTGAGGCGGCATCTGTGTATCATGGACGATGAGGAGATTGTCAAGAGGGCGGCGGCGGGCGTGATTACTCCCCCTTGAGGGGGTAATATTTGACGACCGAACTGGTTTTGTCCTGGAACAACCCGCTGGCGCCGGCTTTCACGGCGCGTTGTCCCGCGGGCGAAAGGACATAGTCCAAAAAGGCCCCGGCCACCGGCGAGGCGTCGCGGTTCATCACAAAGACCACCGGGCGGCGCAGGGGGTAGGTGCCGTCGAGGACGGTCTGATATTCGGGTTCAATATCGTCAATGAACAGGAGGGTGACGCCGTAGCCGTCTTTGTGCGCTTGTAACGCGGGGCCCATGGAGACATAGGCGATGGCGTAGGTGTCGCCGTTGACGGCTTTGAAGGTGTCGGTTTCTTTTTCGATGACGCGCGCCCGGATGCCCGTCCGGACACCCGCCCGATCCGTGGTGATGTTCAGGAGTGTGTCAAAATGCTGGCGAAGGTTCTGGTTCCAACTGCGATGCACCAGCGCAATGCCGGTCTCCGGCCCGTCCTCGTAGACTTGCGACCAAGTGGTGAATTGTCCCGTGAAAACTTTCGCCAGTTGCTCCCGCGTGATGCCGTCAAGCGGATTGGCAAAATTGACCACCACGGCGATGCCGTCCCAGGCCACCGTGGTCGAAGGGAGGTCGGGTTCCGCCCGGCCGGTAATCGCGATGTCGGCGCCGCCGTGGCGCACTTCTTCAACGGGCCGGGCGTTCTGATGCCAGAAGAAATCAATGGACGTCCGGGGATGCAGGGTTTCAAACTGTTTGGCCAGGGCCTCTATCGCATACCGCTCCGGGCCGTTGCCGACGATCAGCGCGGTGCCCGTGAGCGTGTCGCCGGCGCCGCCGGCATCGGCGGCCTTGGCCGCGGGCGCCCACAGCAGGAGAACGGCCGACAGAACTGAACCCATCCATGCGGCGGCGCGGAGCATCGAGCCTCTGTCCATTGTGCGGGGAATCACCGAATGGCCGCGCGGGCGGCGTGCGTCGAACGGGCGCTATATTCCCTCGGCGCCGGAATCCGACGATGGCGTCATGCCGGGATCATGGGGCATGGCGCGCGCGCCCATGATCGGCGGAAGTTTTTTAAATTTGTCCATGCGCTCGTTGTACATGTCTTTGGCTTTCATCTCGCCGAATCCGGGTTTCTGCTCTCCCTTCACCTGGGAGGCGAACGCGGACATGAGGCGATGAACGCCGGTGTGCCGGCATTGGGGGCAGGCGGTGTCTTCCGCCCTCGAGTTCATGGACTGGAGCAGTTCAAACTTATACTCGCAGGCGTCGCATTGATATTCATACACGGGCATGGATCGCGTCGCTCCCTGTGTCGTGAACGGACATTGGCCGTCGTGCCAAGCCCATTATACAGGATTGCCATGGCGTCTGACCATCACAAGATGCCGTGCCGTGTCCACGGGGGCCGCGCCTTGACGCCGTGAATTTTTCTCCTTTAGAATCGGAGCGTTTCAGGGGTTTTCGTGTCAACCTGACGAGCGGGGGGAGGTACCATGTCGGTGTTGTTGAGAACGTATCGGCTGGCGAGCGGGTTGCGGCAGGAAGAACGCATTGATGATCCCGACCGCATTGAACGATACATGAAATTGTTTGATCGCAACGATCTGAAAAAAATTCAGGCCGGAGAACGAGTCACCATCGAAAAAGATGAATGGCAACTTCTTCAGGGCTGACGGCCGCGGGATGTTCTTCCGAAGCGGGGCCGAATCCGGGTCGTGATGGCGGTCTGGGTCAACATCAGACGATCGTTGAATGAGGCCGTCCTGCACAGGGAGCGGTGCCTGGAGGTGCCGTCCGTGCCCGTGCGTTCCGACTTCTGGGAAGGCGGCTGGTTTGAATATCCCGACAAAGACACGGCGCTGGACGCCCTGGAAGAATCCGGCGGGATGCGTCAGGTGAAGTGCCGGTTGTGCAAGCCGTGAATCCGGTTGTCCGTCCCCGCGCTCATCTCAACCCCCGTGCTCCGATGGTGGCCGACTCGCCGGCGGTTCGGTGACGCGCGGCCCCGGCGCGTTGGCGGGACAGGCCCATGGCTGAAAAATTCGGCGGATACCGGTGGGTGAAAGCCGGCTGGCTGGACAACCGCACGCCGGGGGTCGTGGTGGGGACCATGGAGTTTGCCGCCGTCGGCCCCGTCGACTTTTCTCTCGACGGTGATTTCAAGCCCGACATTGCCGGCCGGATGTTTGCCTTCACCAACTCACAATTTTTTGATGACCCCAACGCCGCGTCGAGTCTGGCGGACATGGATGGTGTCCAGACCGGAGTCGTCAGTTCGATTTCTTTCGACCCGCATCCGTTGCTGGAGCCGCATCCCTACATTGAATGGTTTGCCGGCGACGGTCAACACTGCCGGATCGAACTGCGGGACGGCGACGCGCGGCTACTTGAGCCGTCCGAGGCATCGGGTTACACGGAACGCAGCGCGAAAATCCTGGACGCCGGTGCCGTGCAATCCGTTCAGACTCCGACGGCGCCCGAACCCGCCGGGGACGAATGGTTCTGACTAGCGTTATTGGGATTCTATGATCTGTCATTTTCGATCAATTGATTGATTCATCGGCTCTGTAGCAGTATGACCTAGGAGGAATGTACAACATGGCAATTCAGGAGATTGGCTGGTTTGTGATTGCGGTTTTTCTTTGCGGAATGGTTTGGCTTGCAAGAAAAGAATATAAAAGTGTTGAAGAGTCAACGTTCCTTGATTACAAATCTACGATAGTTAGCCTTGGGATTCTGGGCACTTTTATCGGTATTTTTCTAGGGTTGTGGAATTTTGACCCGAACAAGATTCAGACGAGCGTTCCTGCATTGTTGGAGGGACTAAAGGTTGCCTTTGTCACATCAATAGCGGGTATGGGTATTGCTGTTTGCTTGACGATCATAGAAAGACAGAAGCACGGAGGGGCAACTGACGATGAAACAGAATTGCTGAAAAATATCAGTCAAACGCTCAATAATATTTCACAAAGTCAACGTCGCGAATGGCCGGAAGTTGACTTGTTGCAGAACATAAGAGAAACAACCAACAAGATTCAGGAAATGCAAGGTGAATCATCAGAAGCATTGATTACGCAAATCAAATTGTTCCGGCAGGAAAGCCATGATGCCCATTCTGGCACGATAACATTGCTCACCGAGCAATTTAGTCAAACAAACCAATCCCTTGGACAAGCCATTGAGGCTTTGTCCAGAGGGGCCACCGAGGAGATCATTAAGGCACTGGAAGCAGTTATTCAAGATTTCAATCGTAACTTGACGGAACAATTTGGGGAGAATTTCAAACAACTGAACGAAGCCTGCCTGCAATTGGTACAATGGCAACAAGGATATCGTGACGTTTTGATGGAAAGTCACGAAAAACTGACCTCTCTGTTCAATGCTCTTGAAGTCATACGGCAGATTCAAGAACAGATCGGACAACGGAATGAACAGGTCATTGCTGTCCATGAGCAATTGAAAGACATCATCGAGACCTTTAGCAATCAAGCAAATGGGTTGTCAGCCTTGTTAGAGCGTTACGCTGATTTAGGCGGACAGGCTCAGGGTATGTTTGAAGCTGTTCAAACTGGCGTGACGGGAACGACTGATAGGCTGAAAGAATTCTCAGAAACAATGCAACAGACATTCATGGAACAATCGAAGGCCATGGCCAGACAACTCGGTGACTTCTCACAAGAGATGCAGCGCACTGTTGGTGCGCAGTCGCAAACCCTGAGTCAATTGACCGAACGGCAATTGCCCGGTGCGTTGAAACAACTCGAAGATTCGTTGGTGGCTTTGACCGAAAAGTTTGCGGAGAACTACAGAGAATTTCTTGATCGCTCAAAAGAGATAAGTTCATCCAAATGAGAAACAATACAGAGTGGATTAACATTTCTGACTTAATGACCGGCCTTATGATGGTATTTCTTTTTGTAGCCGTGGTGTTCATGTTTGAGGTAAAGGAAAAGACTCAACAAGAAATTCACGCTGCGTTACTTGAAGAGTTTAGGGACGATCTTGAGAAATGGGACGCAGACTTGTTGCTAGATAATACATTTCGATTCAAGTCCCCGGACGTTTTGTTTGTGGTTGGCAGTGATGAATTAAAAGAACGATTTAAGAATATTCTTGACAATTTTTTCCCTCGCTACGTGGGTGTGCTGACACAGGACCGATTCATTGATGACGTTTCGGAACTGAGGATTGAAGGGCACACATCGAGTGAATGGGAACAGATCAAAAACAGACGAATAAGATATCTTAAAAATTCTGAACTCTCTCAAAAGCGGGCACATGCAGTTTTGGATTATTGCTTTGATAGAACAAATCGGCAAATCCGAGAACATGCTGATTGGCTTATCGAGGTCTTGCGGGCTAATGGTTTGGCTTTTGCGCAAACTTTAAACAGTGATGGGAGGCGGACTGCGGAACCAGGAGACGAAGATGAAAATAAAGAACGATCTCGACGTGTGGACTTCAAGGTCAAGACCAACCTTCTTGCAGGGGGCCAATAATGGCCCCACTGACAAAATTTTTAGAATTGCGTCAACGGATTGAATCGCTGGGTGTCATTGTTGGTCCCGAAGGAAAACTTTTGAAGAGGTTGGGGGATGGCAATGATGAATTTGTTGGAAAGCTGGAAGACTCGGACCTGATATTTGGCAACCATGGTTTGTATGTGATTGAAGATGGGGTTCTGGCTAAGGTGGTTCTGCATATCTGCGATATAGATATTTACTGGATCAGCCGACGTCCAAACGCTCAAGCGGCGTTGAACGGGAAAGTTTTTTCAGACGCTCACCTCATAGAGGTACTTCACAAATATCATTTTACAAATTGTCAAAAACTTCAAGAAATGACGAGGTCTGGCAGGCAATATCGATATCACAAAGCCCAACGGCTTGATGGAACGTTTTATTATTATTTTTTGGATTCGGAAAATCTGGTGAGTACCAACAAGAATCAGCGACTCTATGTTTGTTCCTTTTGTCTTAATTCATGGAAAGAACAAACCGGGCAAGATGATTGTCAGCAACGCAATTTCCCAAGTAGTAATATTTTTGCAAATGATCTTTTTCCGTCAATTAGCGATAATGGGTACGTTCTTGACTGCGATGCCGTTCCAAATATCTACGCGGGCGATTGGGAAAAGATATCTCAAAGAGCCAAAGAAAAAGCCGGTTGGAAATGCAAAGACTGCCTGAAAGATTTTAGCCAACCGAAAATGAAACCATACTTGGATTGTCACCACAAGGATCATAGAAAATATAACAACAGTGTGATGAATCTCGAGGTGTTGTGCGTTATCCATCACGCTGAACGCAATGGTCATGCACACATGAAAAATACTCCACGATACA
Organism: Nitrospirales bacterium; assembly: GCA_020027205.1. Classification (GTDB taxonomy): domain Bacteria; phylum Nitrospirota; class Nitrospiria; order Nitrospirales; family UBA8639; genus Bin75. The sequence goes on from JAHRAQ010000025.1 coordinate 104,907, forward strand.
AAGAGTACAAAAGGATAGCCGATGCTTCATTTCCAATCTGAAATTTGGCTTAGCGTATTGACAGTGCTTTTCTCCCGTCCGTATAGTCCCTGACCTTATGACCAATGATCGTTTTCTGAAAGCCTGTCGTCGCGAACCCGTGGACCGGACGCCCGTCTGGTTCATGCGGCAAGCCGGGCGGTACATGAAGGAGTATCAGCGAATCCGTGCGAAGCACGGCATTCTTGACGTCTGCAAAACCCCGGAACTGGCGGCGGAAGTCACGTTGCAGCCCATTGAAAGATTTGCCCTGGACGCCGCGATTATTTTTGCGGACATCCTGCTGGTGTTGGAGCCGATGGGGTTGGACCTGACCTTCCATGAGCAGAAAGGGCCGGTGATTCTCAATCCGGTGCGAGGCGGTGACGACATCGCGCGATTGCGTCGCGTGGACGGCGAGGCCTTCCGGTTTTCCGCCGATGCCGTCGGAGCGGCGCGAAAAATGCTGGACGGGCGTGTCCCGCTCATCGGGTTCGCCGGCGCGCCCTTTACGCTGGCCAGTTATGCGGTTGAGGGAGGGAGTTCGCGCAATCACGTCGTCACCAAGCAGTTGATGTTCGGTCAACCCGAACAGTGGCGTGTCCTGATGGAAAAACTGTCGGACGGGGTTGCGGCGTATTTGCAGAATCAAATCCGGGCGGGCGCGCAGGCCGTGCAGATTTTTGACAGTTGGGTGGGGTGCCTGTCGCCGGGCGACTATCAGGAATACGTCCTGCCGCACGTCGCCTCGCTGGTCGCTCGACTGAAGCCCGAAGGGGTGCCGATCATCTATTTCGGCACGGGGACGTCTACGCTGCTGCCCCTGATGCGAAGCGCCGGCAGTGACGTCCTGGGGTTGGACTGGCACGTTGAACTTGACGAAGCCTGGGCACGGGTCGGCTTTGATGTCGCCGTGCAGGGCAACCTCGACCCGGTGACCCTGTTCGCGCCACTGCCGGAAATTGAACGCCGCGTGGCCGACATTCTGAACAGAGCCGGGAACCGGGCCGGGCATATTTTTAATCTGGGGCACGGGATTCTCCCGCACACCCCCATCGAGCATGTCGAGGCGGCCATTGAGTTTGTCCACGCCCATGCTCATCGTTGAGCCTCGGCCGCGTGACGCGACGTGACCGCTCCCAAACGAGTCGTGATCGTGGGCGGGGGGATTGCGGGCCTTGCCGCCGCGTTTGCGTTGGCGGAGCGGGCGGGCGCGTTGGGGGAGTTGCTGCATTGCACCGTGCTGGAGGGGCAGCCGGCGTTCGGCGGGAAAATCGTCACGCATCATATTCACGGCCTGGTCGTGGAGGGCGGCCCCGATTCGTTCCTCACGACCAAACCCGCGGCGCTTGCATTGTGCGACAAGTTGGAACTGACGCCGCAGTTGATTAATACCGGTCAGGGAAATGGTTCGGCGTTGACGTATTCCAAAGGGCGGTTGCGCGAGTTTCCCCAGGGCCTGATTGCCATGGCGCCCACGCATCTGGGGTCTCTGTTTCGCAGCGGGGTGATGTCCTGGGCCGGCATCGCGCGGATGGCGGTGGAGTGGTGGGTGCCCGCGCGGCCCGCCACCGGCGAAGAAGAAACACTGGCCGCGTTTTTCAGCCGGCGTCTCGGCGCGGAGGCGTTTCATCGTCTGATTGAACCGTTTGTCGCCGGGATTTATGCCGGTGATGCAAATGAGTTAAGCGCGGCGGCGACGTTTCCTCAATTTCTCGAATGGGAGCACGCGCATGGCGGTCTCATGAAAGGCGCGCTGGCCACGCGGCGGGCGCGGGCCGCTCACCGGCATGGCTCGGCGTCCCGCACGCTCTTCACGAGTCTGCGGGGCGGGTTGGGAGATTTCATCACGCGGCTGGTGGAGAAATTGTCGGAGGCCGGTGTGTCGCTTCGTTGCGGCGCCAATGTGCTGGCGGTGTCGATGGGCGGTCGTCACGGCGGCCCGTATCGGCTTGAACTGGCCGGGGGGGAAGAGTTGGAGGCGGAGGCGGTGGTGCTTGCCACGCCCGCCTATGTGTCGGCGGAATTGTTGCGGGCCGTTGACCGTGAATCCGCGACGCTGCTCGACCGGATTCCCTATGCCTCCACCATCACCATGTCCATGGCGTATGCCGACCCGGAGATCGCAGGCCGACTTCGGGGCCATGGCTTTGTGGTGCCGCGCATCGAGAATCGCGGGCTGATCGCCGCCACGTGGTCGTCCATGAAATGGGCCGGACGGGCGCCGGCGGGGCAATCGCTGATTCGATGTTATCTTGGCGGTCGCGGACGGGAACATCTGCTGGAGATGGACGACGACGAATTGACGAATCACGCCCGCCGGGAGTTGGACATGATGGCGGGGATCCGGGGCCGGCCGTTTCACGTGGAAGTGTACCGGTGGCCCCGGGCGATGCCCCAGTATGTCCGCGGGCATCGGGACCGGGTGCGGCGGATTCGCCGTGGTGTCGCCCGGCATCCCGGATTGTATTTGACGGGCGCGGCCTATGAAGGTCTCGGCATTCCCGATTGCATTCGTGACGCGGAAAACACGGCACATGCGTTGAGCGACTTTTTGTGGTCGTCCACATTCGACCGGCGGCCGGTCGCCATCGAAGATGCGGAATGAGGCGGGCATGACACCGCGGCCCTGCGCGCGGGCGCGCGTCATGATTCGGGGACGGGTGCAGGGGGTCGGATTTCGCGCGTTTGCGCAATCGCAAGCCGTCCGGCGCGGGTTGAGCGGGTGGGCCGGCAATCTGCCGGATGGCCGGGTTGAAGTTGAAGTCGAAGGCGCGCGTCAGATTGTGGAGGAGTTTATTCAGACTCTCGGACAGGGGCCGTCCCTCGCTCACGTTCAGGACGTGCGTGTCGAATGGCTGGACCCGGAGATGCGTGACACGGCCTTTGAGATTCGTGGTTGACGTGAGATGACAACGTCAACGTGAAGGATGAAGCCATGGATTATAAAACACTCATTCGGGAGGTGCCGGATTTTCCCAAGCCCGGCATTTTGTTTTATGACATCACGACGCTGCTGAAAGACGCCGAGGGGTATGGCCGGATTATTCACGACCTCACGGAGCGTTACCGGCACGAGCGGATCAGCAAGGTGGCGGGCATTGAAGCCCGCGGGTTTATCCTGGGATGTCCGTTGGCGTTCAACCTGGGCGCGGGGTTTGTGCCGATTCGCAAACCGGACAAGTTGCCCGCCGAGGCGTTTGAGGTGCGGTATGATCTGGAATATGGGTCAAACTCGCTGGCGATGCATCGGGACGCCGTGTCGAAAGGAGAACGCGTGCTGGTGGCGGACGACCTTCTGGCCACCGGAGGAACCGCGGCGGCGGCCGTGCAACTGTTGCGACAGGCCGGCGCGGATATTGTCGGATGCGCCTTCGTGATTGAATTGCTGTTTTTGGAAGGACGGCGGAAGATCGAGGGGTGCGAGATTCATTCCTTGATGACTTATTCGTGAGTTGCTAGAATCTTTTTTCATGCTCTTTGCGGGAGATGTGGGCTGAAAGGGAAACGTGATATGGCAGGAAAGTCAATGAAGAAACCCGCGAAACCCGTCTCCGGGCATTCATCCAAACGACCGGCGTCGTCATCCGCCGGGCGTCGTACGGAAAAGCCGGTTTCGCGTCCGGGCGGCGGCAATGCCGCCGGGGGAAAAAATGTTCGGACAATATCCCCGCCGCCGCAACCCGCTCCCGGAGAGGCGGTTCTTCGAGAGGTCGTTCCGCCGCCGGTCGCGCCCAGGAAGGCGCTTTCCGCGCGATCCGTGAAGTTGCAAAACGTCATGCTGGAGAGACGGGACAAGTTGATGAAAGCCATTCAGGATCAACTTGGGCAGGCGTTGACGGAAGATCAGCAGCGGCAGTTTGAGTCGGCCATGGACACCGGAGACCAGGCCTTGATGGATCTTGAGCGGGAACTGGGCATTTCGCTTCAGGAGAAGTGGAACCGGGAACGCCAGATGATTGACGAATCGCTGGTGAACTTGCAGGAAGGGACGTATGGCATCTGCGTTGAATGCGGCACGCAGATTAACGAAAAACGACTGGCCGTCATGCCGTTCACGAGACTGTGCCTTGCCTGTCAGGAAAAAACAGAGTTGTTTGAGAAAATTGAACGCGGCGAACAGCGCAGTTGACCGGCCGCGTCTTGCCCTCCGCATATGTCATGGGCGCCTTCACGCCGTTTGCTTGTTTTTGTTTCCCGGCCTTTGTTGATGTCTTTCGCCCGCTTTGCGGCCCGGCGTCTTTCGTGGAAAAATCGGACCGGATGCAATGAAGGCCGTGGTGCTGGCCAGCGGGGGACTTGATTCAACCGTAACGGCTGCCATCGCGCGGGATGAAGGGTACGAACTGTATTGCCTGACTGTCGCGTATGGCCAACGTCACGGAGTTGAAATTGACAAGGCGCGGCAGGTTGCGGCATGGCTTGGGGTCGAGGAACATAAAATTTTTCACTTGGGTTTGCGCGAATTCGGTGGTTCATCTTTGACGGGGTGCGGAGACGTTGCCAAACATCGGTCGGATCACGAGCGGCGGACCGGCATTCCGTCGACGTATGTCCCGGCGAGAAATACGATCCTGTTGTCGCTGGCCCTGGCCTATGCCGAAGTCGTGGAGGCGTCCTGCATTTTCATCGGGGCCAACGTGCTGGATTATTCCAACTACCCCGATTGTCGTCCCGAGTTTTTGCAGGCGTTTGAAACCGTGGCCCGACTCGGCACCAGAAAGGGCGCGGAGGGGGGACGGGTGGAGATCAAGGCCCCGCTGCTCCCGTTGAACAAAAGCCAGATTATTCACCGGGGGCAGATGTTCGGCGTGCCCTTTGAGTTGACGCACAGTTGTTACGATCCGCAGGAAGGCGACCTGGCGTGCGGACAGTGTGACAGTTGCGTGATTCGGCTGCGGGGATTTCGGGAAGCCGGATTGCGGGACCCGGTTGCCTATGCGACGGGCGTGCCGGGTTCGTAACCCGCGACGTGGCGCGAATGGAGATAGTCGATGAACGGCATTGACGCGGCTTTGTTCCTGCGCGGCGGACGTTGCGCGAGGGCCGTGTTGCTCTGCGCCGCGCTGTGCGGAGCCGGGTGCTCGCAGGAATCGGGAGACACGGACGCCGTGGAGTCATCGCGCGACAGGGCCGGGATGACGTCCACGGCGCCGGTCACGGCCCGCTCGATGCCGGCGGAATATCAGGAAGGCAAAGCGAGGTTCGAGGCGTTCTGCGCGCGTTGTCACGGCAAGACGGGAGGCGGCACGACGGCGGGGCCGCCGCTGGTGCATGACATTTATGAGCCTTCGCATCATGCGGATGCCGCGTTCATGCGGGCGGCGGCCCGTGGCGTTCGCGCCCACCACTGGAACTTTGGCGATATGCCGAAGGTGACCGGTGCGACGCCCGACGACGTCGTGATGATTATTTCTTATGTGCGATGGCTGCAACGCGAGGCGGGCATTTCGTGAACACCCGGCCGCGGGCGCGGCGTCGTCATTCCCCGGATTCGCGCGACGGGGCGCGCCGTTACGGCCGGCCCGTGAACCGGCGGCGGTTATTTCTGGAGGGGATAGACGAGGTGGGTGTCAGTCTGGGCGACGCCCTCGATGGCATGGATTCTGGTGAGGATTAATTGCGTCAGGGCTTCCTGGTCGGGCACTTCGACTTTGACAAAAATATCGGGTTTGCCCCAACAGGCGTCAATCGTTTTAATTTCTTCGATCTCCGCCAGCAGATTTTTCACGTTGACAATTTGCCCGGGCAATACGTTGATGAGCACATAAGCGCTTTCCGGCATCTGCTCTGTCTCCCTTCCTCAAAAACCTGGCCCGCCGTCTCGGAGCGCACAACATCCGTGGAACAGGCTAACGCAGTCAGGGTTGCCGACGCAAGCAAGGCTTGTTCCGCTCGAATGCGCGAGTTCGATTTGAGGACATTTCATGGCCGGAGACGGGCGGCGCGTTGCGACAACGTCCTCGCGTGTTCTCGAGCGCGCCTGCGACCGTAGGCATTTTTCACAAAATATAGTATGGTATACGCGGTTGCATCGGCGGCGCGTTGCGGGGGCGGGTCATCGGCGAACACCGGGAGGGCGTGGGCATGGGGGCGGAAGAGCCGAAGCGACGCGCGCGCATGGCCGGGGGCCTGTCCGGCTGTCTGTCCGTGTTTGTGTTGTGCCTCTGTCCGCCGTCCGCCGCCGCCGAAGAGGTGCGCGTTGCGGTGGCGACAAACTTTGCGGCCACGCTTGGTGAGATCGTCACCAACTTTGAGCGGGACACGGGCCATGCCGTCGTGGTCAGTTCGGGATCGAGCGGCGCGATATACGCGCAGATCAGGCATGGCGCTCCCTTCGACGTGTTTTTTTCCGCCGACGCGATGCGTCCGAAACGGCTGGAGGAAGAAGGGTTTGCGGTGTGCGGGAGCCGAAGAACCTATGCGGTGGGACGTCTGACGTTGTGGAGCGCGACGCCCGGCGCCGTCAAGGAAGACGGCCGGTCCACGTTGTCCGGCCACTTTGAACATCTGGCCATGGCCAATCCAGGAACGGCGCCCTACGGCGCCGCATCCAAACAAACCTTGCAGGCCCTGGGGTTGTGGAATCATGTGCGGGATCGAATTGTTCAGGGGGAAAATATCGGACAAACGTTTCAGTTTGTTGTCTCGCACAACGCCCGGCTGGGCTTTGTGGCGCTTTCGCAGGCGCTGCATTCTTCCGTCAGGGGGACGGGGAGTCGGTGGGACGTGCCGGCGCACCTCCATGCCCCGTTGCGCCAACAGGCGGTGTTGCTGGTCAACGGGCGGCACAACGCAGCCGCAACGGCGCTGCTGGATTATGTGCAAGAGGAACAATCCCGTACCATCATTGAACGGGTCGGCTATGGGATCGAATAACACACGAAGGGCGGCCGTTTGACGACGCTGCTTGCAATGGACTGGGGCCCGTTGTGGCTGACCATGCAACTGGCCGGCGTGACCGTGGTGGTGTTGCTGGCGCTCGGCACTCCGCTGGCGTGGTGGCTGGCCTTTACGAAATCGCGGATGCGCACCCCGGTGGAGGCGGTGGTGGCGCTTCCCCTTGTGCTGCCGCCGACGGTACTCGGATTTTATTTGTTGACGGCGATGGGGCCGCATGGCCCGGTCGGCGGCCCCTGGAAGGCATTCACCGGCTCGGCGCTCTCGTTCACGTTTACAGGGCTGGTCATTGCCTCGACGTTGTATTCGCTGCCTTTTGTGGTGCAACCCTTGCAGGGGGCCTTTGAAGCCGTCGGGACGAAGCCGATGGAAGTGGCCCGTTCGCTGCGCGCCTCGAGGCTGGATGCGTTTTTTACCGTTGCGTCGCCCATGGCGCTTCGAGGGTACGTGAGCGCGATCGTGCTGGGCTTCGCGCATACCCTTGGGGAATTCGGCGTCGTGCTCATGGTGGGGGGCAACATCCCCGGCGTGACCAAGGTGCTGTCCATTGCCATTTATGATCACGTTGAATCTCTCGAATACACCCAGGCCCACGTCCTGTCGGCCGCGCTTCTGGTCTTGAGTTTTCTGATTCTCACGATTGTCTATGCAATCAATCGCCGCTTGCCCGTTCGTGCCGCATGAGGCAACTCACCGCCCGGTTCCGTTGTGATTATCCCGGTGTTCGGTTTGACATCGAATGCGCGTTGCCGCTTGAAGGGACCACGGCGCTCTGCGGGGTGTCGGGGAGCGGCAAGACCACGCTGCTGCGATGGATTGCCGGGTTGCCGCCCGCGGCGTCGGGATTTCTTTCGTTTGCCGGCGACGTCTGGCAGGATGACGCGCGGAAGATTTTTGTCCCGATCGAACGACGGCGCGTGGGCGTCGTGTTTCAGGAGCCGCTCCTGTTTCCTCATCTCAACGTGGAAGACAATCTGGCCTATGGGATGAAACGCACGCCCCCGTCCCATCGACGCATCGCCTTTGAACAGGTGATCGAGATGCTGGGGCTTGCGCCGTTCCTGCAGCGGCGCACACAGCGGTTGTCGGGCGGCGAACAACGGCGCGTGTCAATCGGGCGGGCGTTGCTGACCAGTCCGCAACTGCTGCTGATGGACGAACCTCTGGCCTTCCTTGACCAGGAACGCAAGCGGGAGATTTTTCCGTTCATCGGGTGGTTGAATCGGGAACTGGGCATCCCGGTGGTGTACGTGAGCCACGATCTCAATGAAGTTTTGCAACTGGCCCGTCACGTGGTTCTGATGAAGCGGGGAAGCATTGCGGCCGCCGGGCCGGTCCAGGATATTTTTGCCAGACCGGACCTGCCGGAACTGGCGGAATCAAACGTCGTCGGCGCCGTGCTTGACACGCGGATTGCCGAACATGAACCGCAGTTTGGATTGACGCGGGTGGAATTTTTCGGACGAAGTCTTTTTATTCCCCAACAGGATCTTCCCGTCGGGGCCTCGCTGCGCATCCAGATTCCGGCGTGCGACGTCAGTGTGACGACCGACCTTCAGCCCGCGTCCGGCAGCGCGTTGAACGTGCTGGAAGCCACGGTTGTTGAGATTGGCCAAACACCCGGCAACGGTCATGCCGTTGACGTCACACTCGACGCGGGGCGCCCCCTGTTGGCCAGAATTACCAGAAAATCCTGTCAGCGTCTAAACCTGAACGTCGGGCAAAAAGTCCATGCCCACTTCAAAGCGGTGGCGCTGCATTCGTGACGGGGACGGCTATTGTCGCCGCACCGGGACTTCCGTGGCGCGGGACGCCTCGATGCGGTAGGCGCGCATGACGGGATGGTCGCGGTCTTCGAGCGACACAATCACGTGCAGCGGCTGGGGCAGGTTGAGCGCGGCGCGGCAGTGTTCGAATTCCATGGCGAGGGTGATGTCCGTGGCGGACGGGCGGGCGGGACTCATGGTGTGGGAATGGTAAAAGGCCTGAAGTTCGATGCCGCGTTGCCGAATGTCTTTTTGGGCCTGGGACAATTCCCGCGCGTCCATCTGAAAGGCGATGTCGGCCCGCTCTTCCGGGGCCAGTTGTTTGAGGTCGGACAGTTTTGGCTGGTCGAACCGGGCCAGTTCGGCCTCGTTTAACTTCGCCAGGATGTTCGTAATCCGGTACTGCCGGGTCACGCGGTTGTCCGTGCCGGCCAACATGCCGCAACATTCGCGGGGGGCATGGCCGCGGGCGTGGTCGATCATGTCTTCCCAGATGTCTGACGGGATGATGAACATGCGGGTCAGAGACGGCAGGAGACGTGATGTTCTTCCAGCGCGGTGATCGTCGGGGCGGTCCCGCAGAGAGGACAGCGGGGGTCTTTGGGGCGGCGGACTTTGCGGAATGTCATGTCCAGGGCGTCGTAAATCAGGAGATGGTTTGCGAGCGTCTCTCCCGTCTTTAAAATTTCCTTGATGGCTTCGTTGGCCTGAAGAACGCCGATTGTGCCCGCCAGGACGCCCAGCACCCCCGCTTCCTGACAGTTGGGGACCAACCCGGCGGGAGGCGGTTCGGGATACAGACACCGATAACAGGGATGGCCTTCGTGGGGCTTGATTGTCGCGAGTTGTCCCTCGAAACGAAAAATGCTCCCGGAGATCAGGGTCTTTCGGGCGAAGAAACAGGCGTCGTTCACCAGAAACCGGGTGCCGAAATTATCGGACCCGTCCAGCACAAGATCATAGTCCGGCAACAGTGTCATGATGTTCCCGGCGTCGAGCGGTTCCTGATACGTCGTCACCCGGACGTCGGGATTCAGGGCCTCCAGGAGTTGGCGCCCGGATTCCACCTTGGGCATTCCCACGTGGGGCGTTGTGTGGAGCACCTGCCGTTGCAGATTGGAAAGATCAACCGCGTCGCCGTCGATCAATCCGATCGTGCCGACGCCCGCCGCGCCGAGATACATCGCGATTGGCGAGCCAAGACCGCCGGCGCCGACCACGAGCGCCCTGGCCCGCTTCAGCGCGTACTGGCCCCTGCCCCCGACTTCCTTCAGGATGATTTGCCGGCTGTATCGTTCCAACTCTGATTCGGTAAACTCCATCGGCCGCTACTCCACCACGTTTAATTCAATGGGATCGACGGAGATGCCCTGTTGGCGCAATCCGTCGATGGCCCGTTCGATTTCTTCGACGTCGCCCGACAGTTCAATGTCCATCCAGCCGGTCGTTTCGCGCACGTCGGCGCGGCGGATGCTGGTCACCACCCGGTAGTCATGCCCGATGTGATACACGACAGGCTCGGGGATTTTTTCTTCGGGAAATCGAATATGAAACCGCAGTTTAGTCATGGGCGCCCCCGGCGATGGCGGGCACGATGGACACCTCGTCGCCGTCCTTGACGGGCGTGTCTTTGCCCGTCAGAAAACGAATGTCTTCTTCGTTCAGATAGACATTGATGAACCGGCGGATTTCCCCTTGTTCATCGCAGAGGCGGTCTTTCAGCCCGGGATGGTCGGCGTTCATCTGTTCGATCAACTCGCCGATGCTGGCGCCTTTCCCTTCGATTTCGCTTTTGCCCCCGGTCATGGAACGCAGGGGAGTGGGAATGCGTATCGTGATCATGCCGCCCCCTGTCGTCCGAAGGTGTGTTCAAACTTGGCGAGGCTCGGCGGAATGCGGAAGGGGCGCCCAACCGAATCCACCACTGCTTCCTGGGTTTTTAATCCGTTGCCGGTGATGTACGCGACGGTCACGTCGTGTTTTTTAATCAGGCCCCGCTTCACGAGTTTTTGGAGGACGCCCACGGTGACGCCGCCCGCGGTTTCCGCAAAAATGCCTTCCGTCCGGGCCAGCAGCGTGATGCCTTCTTTGATTTCATCGTCGGTGACCGATTCCATGCTTCCCCCGCTCTCCGTGGCGGTTTTGAGGGCGTAATAGCCGTCGGCGGGGTTCCCGATGGCCAGCGATTTCGCAATGGTGCTCGGCTTGACCGGCTTGAAAAAATCCCGTCCGTTTTTGAAGGCCGTGGCGATGGGGGAACAGCCTTCGGCCTGCGCCCCGTTGACCTTCGTCCGCACCGACCGGAGAAGGCCGACGAGGCACAGTTCGTGCAGTCCCTTCCAGATTTTCGTCAACAACGACCCCGAGGCCATGGGCACAACCACCTGGTCGGGCGCGCGCCACCCCAGTTGCTCCGCCACTTCAAAGGCCAGGGTCTTCGAGCCTTCGGCGTAATAGGGGCGGATGTTCACGTTGACAAAGGCCCACCGCCGTTCGCCGGCAATCTCGCTGCACAGGCGATTCACGTCGTCATAGGTGCCTTCGACTTCGACCACCTTGGGGCGGAAGATCAGGTTGCCCAGGACTTTCGCGGCTTCGAGGTCGCTGGGAATGAACACGTAACATTGCATCCCGGCCTGCGCCGCATGGGCCGCGACGGAATTGGCCAGATTGCCGGTGGACGCGCAGGCGGCGGTTTCATAGCCCAGTTCTCTGGCGCGGGTCAGGGCCACGGCCACCACGCGATCTTTAAACGACAGCGTCGGATGATTGACGCAGTCGTTTTTGACGTACAACTCGTCAAGTCCCAGAAAGGCTCCCAGGTTTTTGGCATGTACCAGGGGTGTCATGCCGGCGTGGAGACCCACGGCCGGATGCCCTTCGATCGGCAACAGGTCTTTGTATCGCCACAACGACATGGGGCCGTCCTGAATTGATGCCTTCGACATTCTGCCCTTGATGTCCTCGTACCGGTATTTGACCTCCAGCGGCCCAAAGCACAATTCGCAGACGTGGAGGGCCTCCGTCGGATATTCCTTCCCGCATTCCCGGCATATGAGGGCCGTCATCTTCGCCATGGGTTCTCTCCCGGCGCCTAGGATACGCCGACCGCCCCGGGTTGGCGGAGTTGGCAGGTGTCCTGTTCGTGATCAACCAACTCGGTGATCGTCGGGCGGGCGCCGCACAGGGGGCATTTCGGGTTGCGCCGTATCCGTCTCTCACGAAAGGCGGTGTGGCGCGCGTCAAAGTCGAGGATGCGGTCGGTGAGCGGATTGCCGATGCCGAGAATCAGTTTGAGCGCTTCGGTCGCCTGAATGGTGCCGATGACGCCGGCGACGACGCCGATGATGCCCGCCTCCTGACAACTGGGCACGAGTCCGGCCGGCGGCGGCTGGGTGAACACGCACCGGTAGCACGCCGAGCGACCGGGCAGAATGGAAAACACGCGGCCCTCGAACCGGAGAATGCCGCCGTGGACGAGCGGCGTGTTCGCAAGATAACAGGCGTCGTTGATGAGAAATTTGGCGGGGAACGTGTCCACCCCGTCAATGACCACGTCGTAGGGGGCGATATACTCAAGCGCGTTGCCAGCGTGCAGCCGGTCCTGATGTGTTTCGACCGTCACGTCGGGATTCAGCAGGCCGATTTTTTCTTTCGCGGACGTGACCTTGGCCCGTCCGAGATCGGGCGTGTGGTGGAGCACCTGCCGCTGGAGATTGGACCGGTCCACCGTGTCGTGATCGATGAACCCGAGCGTCCCGACGCCGGCCGCGGCCAGATACAACCCCGCCGGCGACCCCAGCCCGCCGGCGCCGATGATTAGCACTTTGGCGCGGGCAATTTTCTGCTGCCCCTTGCCGCCCACTTCGGGAAGCAGGATGTGCCGGCTGTATCGGGTGATTTGTTCTTCGGAGAAATCCATGGCGTCCCCGGTGAATGCGCGTGTCAGATGTTGAAATATTTTTCGATGCTCAAGTAACGCTCGCCCGTATCGCACAACACCGTCACCACGTTCTGATCCGGCGCCAGGCGTTCCGCCACCTGCTGCGCGGCAAAGACGTTGGCGCCGGCGGAAATGCCCACGAGCAGCCCCTCTTTCTTCGCCAGACTTTTCGTGGTCTGATACGCCTGATCATCGGTGACGCGAATAATATCATCAATGACGCCGCGATTCAGCACCTTGGGCACAAAGCCCGCCCCGATGCCCTGAATTTTATGCGGACCCGGTTCCCCGCCGGACAGGACGGGAGACCCCGCCGGTTCGACGGCGACGATTTTGGTGGCCGGCGCGCGCTCCTTCAACACCTCTCCGCAGCCCGTAATGGTGCCGCCGGTCCCGACGGCCGCGACAAACGCGGCGAGGTTCCCGTCCAGCGCGTTCCAGATTTCCTCCGCGGTGGTTTTTCTGTGCGTCGCGGGATTCGCCGGATTGGAAAACTGGTCGGGCATAAAATATTCGGGGTGTTGCCCGATCATGCTTTGCGCCTCTTTGATGGCGCCCTTCATGCCCTCCCAGGCCGGAGTGAGAATCAGTTGCGCGCCATAGGATGACAGCAGGCTGGCCCGTTCGAGGCTCATGCTTTCCGGCATTACGAGAATCAGTTTGTACCCGCGCACGGCGGCCACCAGGGCGAGGCCGATTCCCGTGTTCCCGCTGGTCGGCTCCACGATGGTGCCCCCCGGCTTGAGCAGGCCGGCCCGTTCCGCCTCGTCGATCATGTTGAGGCAGATCCGGTCTTTGACGCTCCCGCCGGGATTGGCGCATTCCACTTTTCCAAGAATCGAGGCGCCGCCTTTGGGGGAAAGTTGCCGGAGGCGAACCAGCGGGGTCCGGCCGATCCCTTCCGTGATGTTTGACAAACATCCGGCGGTCATGTTCCGCCACCCATGTAAAACAGGAACTCCACCTGATCGCCGTCCTTGACGGCCGTGGTGTCGAGTTGCGCGCGTTCAACGATGCTGGCGTTGAGTTCAACGGCCACCATCCGCGGGTCAATGGCTTTGTGTTTCAGGACGTCCATCACGGTGCCGGCCTGCATCTCTTCGGGTTTCCCATTAATGGTGATTTGCATGGTGCGCTCCGAGGCCACGGCGGGCCGTGCGAGAGCACGAAGTTAACAAACCACCGCCAATCCCGTCAAGAAAACGCGCGGCGACAACCGCTTAGTCAAGCAGTTCGGGGACGAGATCTTTCGCGGCGCCGTGGATGGCCGCGTCAACGAGGTCCGACTGCGGGGTCGGGTCCCGGTTCAGTTCGGCCACGAAGGCGCCCCGCGCTTTGGCCACGGCCCCGAACGACGCCGCCGGGTAGACGACGCCGGACGTGCCGATAATCAGCAGCACCTCGCAGTCGCGCAGGGCGTCATGGCTCTGCCGCAGTTCCCCGGGGTCCAGCGATTCCCCGAACCAGACGATGTGCGGGCGGAGCAGGCCCCGGCAGACGGCGCAACACGGCGGGACGGCGATCGGCACGTCGCGGTTCGCGGCCACCCGTCCGCATTGCGTGCAACGAACCTTCCAGATGTTTCCGTGAATTTCCGACACGGATTGCGAGCCGGCCAGCGAATGAAATCCGTCAACGTTCTGGGTGATAATTCGAAACGTGTTCACCCGGCGTTCCAGTTCCACGAGGGCATGGTGGGCCGGGTTCGGCTGCTTGGCGGCGATTAGTTCGCGGCGCCAGTTGTACCAAGTCCACACGAGGCGGGGGTCGCGGGCAAAGGCTTCGGGCGAGGCCAGTTCCTCGGGGCGGTACTTGTTCCAGAGGCCGTCGTTGCCGCGAAACGTCGGGATTCCGCTGTCCGCGGAAATGCCCGCGCCCGTCACGACCGTGACGGCGGCGGCCCCGGCCAGCCGTGTTTTCAGATCTCGCAGCATGGCCGGAGCGTTCACGAGTCGACCTTGCGCCTTCCGGCGTCGGGCGGGACGACGCCCGGCGGGACGTCCGCAAAACGCCGCGCGGAAGGCGGCGGGGCGGCGTCCCGAAGCGGCCTTCGGAATTTAAATCTGGCGGAGGTATTGCTCAAGCAATGCGTGGTAGAGGCGGATCCGTTTGACGTATTGGACGGGTTCCCATCCCCGCGCGTATCCGTGCCGCAGGGTTCTGTAATATTTTTTCTGGGAGACGAGCGGGAGGGCGGTTTTGATATCTTCCCAGGAATGGGGATTTTTTCCCATCCGGCGGGCCAGATGTTGCGCGTCTTTCACGTGCCCCATGCCCACGTTGTACGCCGCAAGGGCAATCCAGATGCGTTCGGGATGCCCGCTGCGGGATGAGATCTGCCGTTCCAGACCGGCAAGATACCGTGCTCCGCCTTCAATGCTTTTCCCCGGGTCCGTCCGGTTCTGGATGCCCAGCGAGGAGGCGGTGTTGCGCGTCAGCATCATGATGCCGCGAACGCCGGTCTGGCTGACGGCATGACGATCCCAGCGGGATTCCTGATAGGCTTGCGCCGCCAGCAGCGTCCAGGGCACCCCGTGAATCCGCGCGGCTTCCTGGAATTGCCGGCGATACTGCGGCAGCCGTGTTTCGGCATGATACTTGAATCGTTGGACGTCCCACCACGTCAGGTCGGTACTGGCCCAATCAAACGCCTCGCCGGCGGTTCCGACAGCCGGGTCGGTGAGCGGCACGTTCCGCCACGCCAGCGTGGTCAGGAGAAGAAGTGACAGACATGCCGTCAGACCCATCGCCGGGACGGACGCAATGCCACGGCGGGAGCAACTCTCCCGTGTCAGGCGTGCCGGCGAAATGGGGGGTGCGTTCATCATTCCTTTCTCCATGGAGAAGATGAATGACGCGGGCGGGACAGTTTGGCGACAACCGTGTGAGATGCTCGCACATCCCGCGGCGGCATTGCAAGCATTTTTTTCGCCGTCCGCCGGCCCGCCGCTCCGCCACGCCGGAAGACGGGTTGGCCTCGCGCGGTGCTTGTGTTACAACCCGTGAAGACGTCGGCGGCGGAACGTTTTGCGGGGCGCGTTCCGTACGGCGTTCACGCACGGGCCTCGATAACATCATCACATCGCAACGCGAGAAAAGGATTACACGGGATGACGGAACGAACGCTGGCCATTATCAAACCCGACGCCGTGCAGAAACGGGCGATTGGCGCGATTATCCGACACTACGAAGATGCGGGCCTCACGCCGGTCGCGATCAGGATGCTCCGCATGTCGCAGGCGACGGCCGAAGAGTTTTACGCGATCCATCAGGCCCGCCCGTTTTTCAAAGCGCTGACCGCGTATATGTCGTCGGGCCACTCGGTCGTGCTCGTGCTCGAAGGCGAGAATGCCGTCGCCGTCAACAGGACGTTGATGGGAGCGACGGATCCCCGCAAGGCGGAGCCGGGCACGATTCGCGCGGTGCACGGGGCGTCGCTTGAAGCGAATGCGGTGCACGGATCGGATTCGCGTGAAACGGCCGGCGTGGAGATTGCCTATTTTTTCCCGGACCTGGCGCCGTATGTGTGACCATCCCGGAGCCGAACCGTCCGCCGCCCGGACGTGCCGTGACGGGGATGCCGCCGCCGGGCGGTCGCGTGGCGCCCCCATGCCCTGTCCCGCCTCCTATTGTCGCGCCGTCGCCGCCGTTCTTTCGCTCATGCTGCTGTTGAGCGGGTGTGCCCGGTTGACCGGCGCAGGCCCGGAAACGCGGGCGTTGCAACGCCAGATCGAGAGCCGGGTGCTGGACGACGCGAGGCAGGCATTCGTTCGGGCCGACTACGCGAACGCGATCCATCTGCTGCATCGGTTTGTGCGCGCGTATCCCCGTTCTTCCCTGTCGCCGGAAGCGCGATGGTGGCTGGCCCGGTCGTACCAGGGGGCGGGCGATCTGCCGTCCGCCGCCGAACAGTTTCGCCTGCTGGCCGCCGTGCCGCCGCCGAATTTCTACCGGGACGCGGCCATGGAACGCGCCGCGCAACTTGAAGATCTGCCGCCGCCTGCCGGAGCGGGTGACGGGGTTCTGGTGCGACTTGACTCGTTCCATGCGTCCGGCGACCCGGCGTTCGTCGTCGAGGATGCCCGCGTCGGCGCCGGCGCCGTCGTGCTCCTGGACGTCCCGTGCGGACGTGACGGGAACGGGACGCGCCGTGAACAGCCGTCGTCCATTCGTACAATGGGTACGACAGGCGCGATGGATGACGCGGTTCGGCGTCTGCACGACCGGGGAATGGCGGTGTATCTGGGCGTTACCCTTCGGTGCGTGGGACAGGCGGCGGAAGAGCGGCGCGCGCCGGAACAATGGCGTGACTGGGAATACCACCCCGCGTCGGGCGCCTTGCGGCGTTCCTCTTTTTACTCGCCGGCGTTTGGGGGGTATCGGGAGTTTCTGATTGACTGGTTCTCGCAATTGCGCGACCTTCCGCTGGCGGGCCTGGTGTTTCGCGCCGAGGCGCCGCCGGGCATCCACGAGGGGTTCAGCCCGCCGGCCCTTGCGGCGTTTCAACGGGCCTTTGACGTGAGATTTGATCCGGTGCGGGTGTTGACCGACGCCGGGCCGCCGTCCGCGACCGCCGCTGCCGCCGCTACCGCCGATGCGGAGTTGCCCGCCGTGTTCTGGAAATGGGCCGGATGGAAAGCGCGGGAGCGGTTGCGGATTCTTCGGACCCTGGTTGACACGCTGCGCTTGCGTCTGCCCCGTTTGCGGTTCGGGCTTGAGGTGCGGCGTGAAAGCCTTGTCGACCCCGTGTACGGATTGGCGCACTTTGCCGACGACTGGGCGGCCATGGCGCGCGGCCCGTTTGACGTGTTTCTGACGACGGGCGGGGAGGCGGATCCCGCATCGCCGGCGCCCCGCATTGAATCACGGGATTCGTCCGCGCGCGGGAAGTGTTCGGCGGAAGATTCGAAGAACGATCCCGTCGCTCGCATGGCTCGGCGTCTGGAAAATCCCGGCACGCTCTGGGTCATCGTGCCTCGCCGGACGGACCGGGCGCCCGGCCGGTCATGCCCGTTGCCCGACGGCGCGCGGCGCGTCTACGACCGGCGCGTGATGCCTTGACAAACGCCCCCTCCTTCTTTATGAACGCGGGCATCCGGTGAACTCGGCGGGAGAAGGGTGCGCGGGTTGGTTCCTGAACATCTGAGATATCACAAAGAGCATGAGTGGGTGCGGGTCGATGACCGGCGCGCCACGCTGGGGATCAGCGATTTTGCCCAGGACGCCCTGGGCGACGTCGTCTTTGTGGACCTGCCGAAGGTCGATGCCGAGATCGCCGTGGATCAGGAAATCGGCGAGGTGGAATCCACCAAAGCGACGTCCAGTTTGTACTCGCCGGTGAGCGGAACGATTCTGGAAGTCAACAACGCCTTACAGGACCATCCCGAATATCTGAATCAGGACCCCTATGGGAAGGGATGGATCGCGGTGATTGCCCTGGCGCATCCCGCCGACGTTGACGAGTTGATGACCGCTTCGCAGTACGAGGAGTTTCTCTCCTCGCAAGGTTAATGTCATCCCGGCCGCATATCGCCGTTCTCGGCGCAGGCCCCGGCGGATACGTCGCTGCGGTTCGGGCGGCGCAGCGCGGCGCCGGCGTCACGGTGATCGAAAGCCATGCCCTCGGCGGCACCTGCCTCAACCGGGGATGTATTCCCAGCAAAACACTGCTGGCGGTCGTGGCGTTGGGAGAAACCCTGCGCAAGGCCGACGAGTTCGGCCTGCGCCTGTCACAGCCCCCCGTCTATGACCCCGCGCGGATGGTGGCGAGAAAGAATCGCGTTGTCGCCGGCCTGGTCAAAGGCATCGCTGCGCTGCTGAAGAGTTGGGGCATCACGCATGTTCAGGGGAGGGGGCGGCTGGTGAACGACCAGACCGTTCGGGTGTCCCGCCCCGACGGGTCCGAAACCACGATTCAGGCCGACGGCATTATTATCGCCACGGGGTCCTCGCCGCCGGCGCTGCCGATGTTTCCCGTGGACGGCGTTGACGTGATGACGAGCGCGGAGGCCCTGGACATTCCACGCGTACCCGGGCGGTTGCTGATCATCGGCGGCGGGGTGGAAGGCTGCGAATGCGCGTCCCTCTACGCGGGTCTGGGATCGAACGTGACCATTGTGGAAATGATGCCCCGCCTGCTGCCGGCGGAAGACGACGACGTGTCGGCGTTGATCGAACGCGAACTGAAAAAACGCCGCGTGCGAAGTGTGGTCGGCGCCTCCGTGACGCGCGTTGAAACAACGGCGGCGGGGATGCGGGCGCACCTGACCGGCGGGGAAATCCTGGTGTGCGACGCGATGCTGGTCTCGGTGGGCCGTCGTCCGAACACGGCGGAACTTGGGCTGGAAGAAACGGGGGTGGCGCTGGGCGGCGCGGGCGAAATCGCCGTCGACGAACGCTTGCAAACAAACGTGCCCGGCGTCCATGCCATCGGCGACGTGGTGGGCGCGCCGATGCTGGCGCACGTCGCGTCGGCGCAGGGCAAAGTGGCCGCGGAGAATCTGACCGGCCACGCGGGCGTCATGCGGTACGACGTGGTGCCGGCGGGCATTTTTACGCTGCCGGAAATCGGCCGCGTCGGATTGACCGAGCGGCAGATTCGTGACCGGGGCGTCACGCCCGGCATCGGACGGTTCCGATACGGCGGACTGGGAAAGGCCCATGCGGCGGGGGAGACGGTCGGGCTGGTGAAAATCCTGGCCGACCCCCGCACCGACCGCGTGCTGGGCGCGCATCTGGTCGGGGCACATGCGGCGGACCTGGTGCATGAAGCGGCGCTGGCCATGCAGTTGAACGCGACGGCCTCGCAGATGGCCGCCATGATTCACGCGCATCCCACACATGCCGAAGGTCTGATGGAAGCGGCCGACGACGTCCATGGCCTGGCGATTCATCCGGCCGGGAAACCGCCGGGATGACGCGGCGGTTCGTCGACAATCTTTCGCGTGGTCGATCCTTTGGGATTAAACTTGTGCTGCTTGGCGGCGCCCTGGGGTGGCTGACCGTGGCCGGGTGGTGGCCGGCGGCGCCCGTGGTTCCGAGCGGCCCCCGGCCGGCGCCGCCGCCCATGCGGGCCGACTCCGTTGTTCGCGTCGACATCAACCGGGGGTCGCCGGAGGATCTGCGGGCGTTGCCGGGGATCGGCGCGGTGCTGGCCGAACGCATCGTGCAGTATCGGCGCGACCATGGGCACTTCACGTCAACGGCGGATATGACACGAGTCCGGGGGATCGGCGCCAAACGGTTTGAACAACTACGGCCGCACATTCGCGTCGGTCAACCGGACGATTTTTCCAAAGGCTAAGGTCTCCTCGAAACCGGCGGGCGGGGCAGGCGGGAACGACGATGACGGAACAGGCATTGCAGCGGCAGATTGACTTGATCGAGCGCGGCGCCGTCGAGATTATTTCACGGCCGGAACTCGTCGACCGCGTGAAGAACGCGTTGCGGGAGGGGCGGCCCCTGCGGGTGAAAGCCGGTTTTGATCCCACGGCGCCCGACCTGCATCTCGGTCACACGGTGCTGATTCAGAAACTCCGTCACTTTCAGGACCTGGGGCATGAGGTGATTTTTTTAATCGGCGATTTTACCGGGATGATCGGCGACCCGACCGGCGTGTCCGAAACGCGCAAGGCGCTGACCGGGGCGCAGGTGTCGGCCAACGCCGAAACCTACGAGCGGCAAATTTTCAAATCGTTGGACCCGGACAAAACGCGCATTGAATTCAACAGCCGATGGATGCGCGACATGCGCGCCGGGGACGTGATTGAACTCTGCTCGCATTACAATCTGGCGCGCCTCCTGGAACGGGATGATTTTTCCGAGCGTTACCGGACGCACAAACCCATCGGCATCCATGAATTTCTCTATCCCCTGGTGCAAGGTTATGACTCCGTGGCGCTCAAGGCGGACGTTGAACTCGGCGGCACCGATCAGAAATTTAATCTGCTCGTGGGGCGCGATCTTCAGCGCGCGTGGGGGCAGGCGCCCCAGGTGGTGATCACGATGCCGCTGCTGGAAGGGACCGACGGCGCGCGCAAGATGAGCAAAAGTTTCGGCAACGCCATTGCCCTGGAGGACGCGCCATCGGACATGTTCGGCAAGGTCATGTCCGTCAGCGACGATCTGATGTACCGGTATTATGAACTGCTCACCGACGAAGACCTGCGCGCCGTCAAACAGCGGCATCCCATGGAAGCGAAACTGGCATTGGCGTCGATGTTGGTGGCGCGGTATCACGGGGCGGACGCCGGGCGGCGCGCCGGGGACGACTTTCACCGGAAGTTTCGCAAGCGGGAGTTTCCCCAAAACCCCGACGCGACGGTCGAGTTGACGGCGGCCGATTTTCCCGACATGAAGGAGCCTTCCATGGGGTTGGTGGAACTGCTCATGCGAACGGGGCTGCTGCCGAGCAAGGCGGAAGCGCGCCGCCTGATCGCGCAGGGGGCGGTGGTCATCAATCAGACGTGCCACCGGGACGGCGGCGCCAAGATTCCGTTGCGGGCGAACGAGTCGTATCAAATCCAAATCGGCAAACGGAAATACGCCCTGGCGCGGGTGACGATATAATCACGGGCGACCGGCCCGGCGGCATGGCGCGCGTCTCCGGTTCCCGCGCGGCGGTGGCGGTCTTGTGCGTCGCGGCAGTTTGCGGCGCGGTGTCCTGCGCGTCGTCGGGAACGTCTTCCCCGCCGCCGGCGTCATCCTGCCCAAGGGAGTCGTCCGACAGCACTCCGTACCGGCTGACGTTCCACGCCAGTTGGATCGCGACCAGTCATCCCACAAATTTTCCCGGCAACGCGCATTTTTCCCCATTGGTCGGCGGGGTGCACGACGGCGGTCATTCGTTCTGGCGTCGCGGCGGCACGGCGACCACCGGCATCGAACGAATGGCGGAAGACGGGGCGACGACCCCCCTGCGACGGGAAATGGCCGCGGTTCGACCGGCCGCGTCGTTTGTCGGCGGCGGCATCGGGAATACCGACGGCGGCACGGCGACCATCGACTTCAGGGCGAGTCAGCGCTGTCCGTTGGCGACCTTTGTCTCGATGGTGGCGCCCAGCCATGACTGGTTCGTCGGGGTGAGCGGCATGAATCTCCGGGATGCCTCGGGCCGGTTTGTTGATCACACCGTTGATGTGTTTGTGTATGACGCCGGCACCGAAGACGGCGAGGATTTTTCTTTCAACGGCCCGCCGACCACTCCACGCGGCACGATTACCCGGTTGACCACCGCCGCCGCCGATACGGATTTTGCCGGCGGAGTGCACCGGAGCACGGGCGTGTTCGTCGGGCGGTTTGTGTTTGAGGTTCAGCCGGCGACCACCTTGGCGGCGCCGCGCATGACCGCCGTGCCGGCCGCCATCGACAGGACCGGCGGCGTCAGCACGGTGACGGTGACACGGCCCGCCGCCGGGGCCGCTGGTGACATGGTGGTGCCCCTGACCTTTGGCGGCAGCGCCGTCCGCGACGCCGATTACCGGGCCTCCGCCGACCGCGTGATGATCGCCGCGGGCGAGAGGAGCGCCGAGATGACCCTGACGTCGACGATGCGTCCCGCGCGCGGCGAACCCGACAAGACCATCGTCATCACCGCCGCCGGCCGCCCGGCGGTCACGGCCACCGTCACCATCACCGACATGGCCGCGAACGCCGGGATTCATCATGCGATCCTGCCGGAGGCGGCGCGGGCCATTGTCGATCACGGGATGCGCGTGGTGGCCGGGCGCGTGGAGCAACTCCGGGCCGACGCCGGGGCAGAGGAGCGGCGCGTCACCGTCGCCGGCCGGTCAACGCCGGCCGGGATGCTGGCCGCCCACGGGCGGGCCGTCGCCGGCGGCACCGCAAGCCTGAAGAATCTTCTTGGACGTTCGGACTTTAAGTTTCCGTTGACGGCACACGCGGCCGACGGCACGCCGGGCCGGGTCACGCTGTGGGGTGGGGGCGACTACCGGCATCTCGAAGGGGCCGGCGGCGCGGCGGACTGGGACGGCGGTCTGTTCAGCGCCAGTCTGGGCGTGGACGCCCGACTGCGCCGGGACACCCTGGCCGGCCTGGCGGTGTCGTGGAATCAGGGCGAATTTGACGCCCTCCTTCGTGGCCGTGACCGGCGCGTCGACTATGCGTTGGACCTTGTCGGCGTCCATCCCTACGCGGGCTGGGTCGCGCCGGACGAACGGCTGGAATTGTGGGTCACCGGCGGCTACGGCTGGGGTGAGGCGGAGATTGTCGATCCCATGCGGGGCCGGTATTCGAGCGATGTCGAAATGCGGACCGCCGGGGTCGGCGGCAGTGGGCGGGTGTGGGAGTCACGCACCACCACGTTCCGGGTGAAAGGCGAGATTTCGCACGTCACCATGGACGTGGATGGCGGCGCGTCCGAGTTGAATGTGGAAGCGCGGCGGATGCGGATGACGCTGCATGGCGTACACAGACGGACGCTGGCCGGCGGCGCGCGGCTGGAACCCGCCATCGAAGCGGGCGTCCGGCACGACGCCGGCGATGGCCGGACCGGCACCGGCGCGGAAGTCGGCGGCGGCCTGCGCTACGCGGACGCGGGCAGGGGGCTGACGTTGGAAAGTCGCGGGCGTGTGTTGCTGGCGCATAACGGCGGTTATGAAAACTGGGGGATCGGTGGCATGGTCACGCTGGACCCGGGGATCATCGGCCGGGGGATGTTCTTCAGTCTGGCGCCGACGGTCGGCGACACGGCCGGTCGAGTCTCCCGGTTGTGGGTGCAGAATCATGCCGTTGTGCCGGCAACGGGCGCGGCGATTCCTCGCGGACGAATGGACGTGCGCCTTGGATATGTACTGGGGCGGCACGAGACGTTGGTCACGCCGTATGGAATGTTGACGCTGACGGACGGGCAGGCGCGGGTGTATCGACTGGGCGGCCGGTGGCGCGTCGGCGATGAACTCACCATCGGCTTGGTGGGGACGCGGCGGGAGGCCGTCCGTGTACCGATGGCGCATGGGGTGAAGTTGAAGGTCGGGTTGCGCTGGTAGGGTCGCGCGACCGATATTCAATGGCAGGAGAACCGTCGGTACGCGGAATCTATCTGCAGGAGGTGAATGGCGCCTCCCCTCCGTCATTCCCGACATCTTTAGTCGGGAATCCATCTTTCAGTTATGTCTTTCTCTGGTTAGGACAAGGAAACAGAAGGATGGATTCCCGACTACTAATGTCGGGAATGACGGAAGGAGGGGGCCGTCCCACTGCGGCCTCGGCACGTCGTCCTTGACTTCGGTTTCAGGCCCCGCCTAGAATCGGGGTTCCGCAATCATCGTGAGCGGGTGTGGCGCAGTGGTAGCGCAACGGCTTCCCAAGCCGTTGGTCGGGAGTTCGAATCTCCTCACCCGCTCCAATTATTTCCTCAACATTTTTCCCGAATGCGCGTTGGCAAGGCGGGTCAGGCGGCGGGACGGCGAACGCCGGTGCGTTGACGGCGGGCCACAGTACGCGGGTCAGGCATGACCGACTTGTCCGTGACGGTCGTCCGACGGAAGGCCGGGGTGATCCGCGAATGAATTGCCACCGAATTCCTGGGCCATGAGGGCGCCGATCACCTGATTCAGTCGATTGTGTACTTCTTCTTCCGAGACCTGGTCGGGCACCTGGATGTTAAACACAATCTGGACGTTTTTCATGGAACGACGGCTCCTCCATCAATGACGGGCGGACGCGCAGGGTTTGCGCACGCCTGATCCTGCGGCCTCCAATCGACGTTGTACACTTCTTTGCCGATGTTTGCAACGCGCATCCTCGAAGAACCCCGCGTCATCCGTGACCGGGACCGCCGGTGTCCGAACACGGGGCAGGGGGCCGCCGACGGTTTCGCCGGCGGGCATGGTCTTGGTATACTGCCCGCCATGAGTCTGTGCCCCGGCTGTCACGGCCCCGTGGCCCGTCGGTCTCATCTCTTTCGTCCGTTTTGTTCGGAACGGTGTCAGCGCGCCGACCTGGGGCGCTGGCTGTCCGATGAGTACCGCATTCCCTCGGACCCCGTTTCCCTGCCGGCGGAGAACGTATTGCCCACGGAAGAGGAAGCGGTCGGTTGACGCATGGGCAAAATCATCACCGGCAAGCACAAGGAACACGAGGCGCACCTCGCCGAAAATTATATTCGCACCTATATCCTGTTTCCCTCCGGGTTGCTGGGGCTGCTGGCCATGGTCATCGGCATCCTGGCGTTGGCGTATCAATTGTTGATTGAAACGTATGACGTGTGGACGTTCGGCAAAAGTTCGATCTTGATTGCGGCCGGCATTCTGCTGGGGTGGATGCAGACGCGGTACCATCGGTATCTGTTCCGCGCGTTTCCGGAATTCTGGGCGAGCCGGATGCGGGCGTCCGGTGTGCGGGGCGCGCAGCGGCTCAAGAAAATTTCCACGGAGGTCAAACCGGATCATGCGGGGCGGGCGCTGGTGCCGTTGGCCTACGTGGCGGGCATCGGCGGGTTAATCGGCCTGTCGGCCTGGAGTTTCAGTTCCGGGTCTCTGGATTATATGGCCGCCTTCGCGTTGCCGTGGGCGGGATTTTTCTGGGGCAAACTGTTCACCTGGCACGCCGTCATCGCCCCCGCGTCCCGCCGCAGGTGAGCGGCTTCTCTCTCCGCTACTTTTGTGTTTTGCGAGATTCGGCCGTTCGGATTCTGGATTCCATCCCGGCGAGACGTTTTTCCATCTCCGCCACCTGTTGGTGCAGTTCCGGCAGGCGGTTCACCAGGATCTGCGTGCGCAGGGCGGTGGAATGCCGTTTGGCGGGCCGTCCCGACACGGTGGCGCCGGCCTCCACGTTTTTTTCAATGCCCGCGCCCGCCGCGATTTTCACCTGATCCCCGATGGTGAGGTGGTCGATCAGGCCGGCCTGGCCGCCCATCATGACGTGGCGCCCGATTGACGTGCTGCCCGCGATGCCGACCTGGGCCACGATCAGCCCGTGTTCTCCCAGCGTCACGTTGTGGGCGATTTGCACCTGGTTGTCGATTTTGGATCCCCGCCCGATGAGGGTGCGGCCGAACGTGGCGCGGTCAACGGTCACGTTGGCGCCAAGTTCCACGTCGTCTTCGATGACCACAATGCCGCGTTGGGGAATTTTATGGTGGCGGCCCTCGTGTTGAATGTACCCGAAGCCGTCGCTGCCGATGACCGTGCCGGCGTGGATGATGACGCGGCTGCCGACCCGGCATTCGTCCAGCACGCTGACGTTGGGATAGAGCACGGTGTCGTCGCCGATGGTCACGTCACGGCCCACACAGACCCCCGGATGAATGACGACGCGGTCGCCGATGATCGCGCGGTCGCCGAGGGACACGAACGGGCCGATGGACACGCCGTCCCCGATGCGCGTGTCCGTGCCGCGCGCCACGGTCGCGGCAAGGCCGGGCGGCGGCGGGCGTTTGGCAAAAAACCGAACGATGAGACGGATAAAGTCAACATGCGGCTGCGTCGAAATCAGTTGGGTCATGTTCAACGCGGGATGGCGGGCGGACACGAGCAACGCCGAGGCGCGCGACCGCCGGGCCGCGTCCATCGACCGGGGGCCGGTCAGACAGGCCAGATCGCCGGGGACGGCGTCTTCGAGACTGTTGACCCCGGCGATGCGGAGTTGCGACGGGCCGTGCATGGACGCGCCGACGGCGGCGGCCAGTTCGGCAAGCGGATAGCCGGCCGGTGACGAGGTCATCGCCGCCTCGCGTTGGATTTGGCGGCGGGTGTGCGCGTGGCGGCGTTCCCGGCGGAAGGGGGTGACGCGGTCACTCGAGATTCCACGTAGGCGATGACGTCGCCCAGCGTTTGCAGATCCGGCAGATCTTCGTTGGGGATGTCAAGGTCAAACGTTGTTTCCAGATCGTATAACAACTCAAAGACCGTCAGTGAATCCAACCCCAGATCATCGCGAAGGTGATCCCCCGCCGCAATCGTCGACGGATCCCGCCGCAGCGACGCCGCAAGCGCCTGTTGAATGCGTTGCCCGACCGGAGAGAACGCCGCCATGCCCCTGCTCCTTTCGCCCGTCCGTGACGGCGGCGAGGTTCGAGGTGTGCGCTAACGCCCCTTGAATCGTTTAAATACCAAAACGCCGTTGTTGCTGCCAAATCCGAATGCGTTGACGATGGCGACGCGGATGCGGCGGCACCGGAGCGGCCCGCGATCGCGCTGTTCCAGAACGCATCACGGCCGATGCCGATGGAACTGACGATTCCGAGACCGGTCACGACGACGGTGGGTGCCATGCGGGTTCAACGGCCGTGGAGATGGTTCATGGCATGGGGCGACGCGCCGGGTCGCCTAGTACCGGACTTTCAGAAACAGGTTGAGGCCCACCAGAAGAAACATCGCGCAGGTCATCCACGCCGCCACGACGGGAGGCAACGCCCCGCTCCGCCCCAATCCGACGCTCAAGACATGGGCCGCCCAAAAGACAAACCCGATGGCCAGCGCCTTCCCGATATTTTTGGCAAGGCCGGGCGCGCGGGCGTCAAGGTCACGGAGTCCGATGGCCAGACCGAGGAGGGTCATGACCAACGGGACGAAGGCCAGCGCCATGCGCCCCCAGTAGTCCGTCCTCGGCTTTGCGGTCCCGTGCCCTTCGTTTTGCAGATGTCTGATGTGCGCGCCGAGTTGGGCCAATGTCATCTGTTCGGGCGCGAGCGAGAGCCACGTCTTCAGGTCGTCGGGCGTCAAAGACAGGCGCAAGGGCATCGTGGGAACCCGCGTGATTTGCGTCCTGGCCCGCGGCCCCATCGTTCGTTGCGTGACGTGATGCAGCACCCATTGTCCCCCGGTAAACGCCGCGCCGGCCGCCGAGGTGAAGGTGTCCAGATGAAAACGGTCGTTCATCCGGTAGAGCGTCACGCCGCGCAGAGTCGCTCCGTCGGGATCCACGCGCTGAACGTGCATCATCGAATCCGCCTGATGGCGCAGCCACAGATTTTCCGTTCTGAAAGACAGCGCCGGCGGTTTGCGGCGGATGTCGACCATTTTAATGTATTCCGCCCTGGCGTTGGCCAGAGGCGTGATGACCGCCGTGCATCCGAACAGGAGGACGGCGGTGAGAGCGCCGACCGCCGCGAACGGCATCGTAACGTGAAAGAGACCGGCCCCACAACTTCGCATCGCGGTGAGTTCGTGGTGTTTGTTCAACAGCCCGACGGCCAGAAGGGAGGCCATGAGCACGGCAAACGGCGTGACCGTCACGGCGATTTCCGGTATTTTAAAGAAAAAATAGGCGAAGACGGATGACAATGCCGCGTCGTGCCGGAGGAATTTTCGAAGTTTCTCGAAAAAATCAACCACCAGATACACGGTGGTCAATCCGGCCAGGCACAGCGCCAGCACGGCGAGATAGCGTCGTACGATATACCGGAACAGGATGCCCATGTCAGCGCCGGTTGACTCGATGAAACAGCAGCCCCGTGACGAGTACGAGGCAGGCGTTGGGGAACCAGGCGCCGGCGAACGGATGCAGGACGCGGGTCGTGACCCCGAACTCCCCCAGGACGTTGAGCAAATAATACCCCACCATGATGATGACGCCCAGCGCAAAGCCGCCGAGATGTCCTGATCGCGTTGCGACAATGCCGACCGGCACCCCCAGGACGCCGAGAATGAGCGTGGCGACGGGAAAGGCGAGGTCCTTGTAGTATTCCATGAGACGGCGAAGCATGCCGCTGTCTTGCCAGTCGGACCGCTCCAGGGCGGCTATGATGTGACGGTAGTCCGGGCGCACCGGTCTGGCGACGCCAAACGCCGAGGACAGATCCAGTTTAAGATCATAGGTCGTGAACGAGGCATGATGATAGCGCGTGAGGTCGCGGGGCGCCTGGTGAATCACGCCGTCGTGCAGCCGGATGCCGACGTGTTTGTCGTTGGGGTCGTTGAGCATGTGGAACGCGGCGGCGGTGATGATCAACGGGCGCTCCGGGTCGCGGCGGTCCGAGATAAACACCCCTCTGGCCGGTTTCCCCGCGCCGGGTTCCGGCACGAACATCATCATGCCGTCCACGGGTTCCTGAAACGTCCCGTGTTCCAGCGCCAGTTGCACTTGATCCTGAATCAGGCTGATGGCCAGTTTTTTCAGGGAGATGGACGACCAGGGTTGTCCCCAGTGCGACAGGCCCCACGTTCCGAGAAAAACGAACGACGAAAACACCAGCACGGGCGCCGTGATTCTGAACACACTGATTCCGGCCGTCCGCATGGCTACGATTTCGCTGTCGGACGACAGGCGGCTGAACGCGGCGATGGAGGCAATCAGACAGGCCATCGGAAGCGTGAGCACCAGAAACGAGGGCGCGAGATGCCCGATGACGCGCAGGACGGCCGGCAGCCCCATGCCTTTGCCGACCAGCAGTTCCACCAACCGCAGCATCTCTTTCGTCAGCACCAGCACGCACAGGACGGAGAGGCTGATCCAGAACGGCGTCAGGAGTTCTTTCAGGATGTACCGGTCAAGAATGGTGGTCATGACGAAACGCCGGGGAACGCGAACATCTTATAATATACTGGCCGACGGACCCGAAAATCATATAACATGGCCGGGAGACTGTAAATGGCCGCCGGAATGTTTCGGCCCGCCGCCGCGCGGCGTGCTTTGCCTGCGCGGCGGCGGGTGTGCTAATTGCGCCTGGGCGCGTATGGCCGCGGCGGGGAGGGGTGTCGATGAATATCCGAACACAACGAGCGCGTACCGGAATCCTGAAACGCCTTCGCCTGTTTGCCACCGACGTGGACGGGGTGATGACGGACGGAGGTCTGTATTATTCGAACTCCGGCGAACAGGCCAAAAAGTTTAATGCGTGGGACGGCCTTGGGGTGGCGCTGTTGCGACAGGCCGGTCTTGTGACCGCCGTGGTGACGCTGGACGACACTCATCTGGTGCCCATGCGCGCCGCCAAACTCGGCATTATGGAAGTGCACCAGGGCGTGGCGGACAAACTGGCGGTCTTGAACGCGTTGTCGGCGAAATACGGCATCGGGCTTGAGGAAATCGCCTATATGGGCGATGATCTGAACGACATACCCGCGCTCCGCGCGGTCGGATTTTCGGCGTCGCCGGCGAACGGACGCGCTCCGGTTCGGGACGCGGTGCATTACGTCTGCGCCGCCCGTGGCGGCGAGGGGGCGGTGCGTGAAGTGGCCGACCTGATTCTGGCGGCCCGAGGCGTCCGCCCCGACACGGGTCGGCCGGGTCCGTGAGGCGGCCGGCGACCTTGTCGTCAATCACCGGACGCGGCGCGGCCCAACCCGACGCGCCGTCAGAAAATCTCTGCCCCATCTCGACGCCGACGCCGACGTTCGCGGGAGCGGGGTCTTCATGGTTCACGTGAGACGCCTGTGAAGGTATCCCATCTCTACGCGGTCATTCTTGCCGGCGGGAGCGG
The DNA here is from genome assembly GCA_020027205.1 of Nitrospirales bacterium. Taxonomy (GTDB): domain Bacteria; phylum Nitrospirota; class Nitrospiria; order Nitrospirales; family UBA8639; genus Bin75. The sequence goes on from JAHRAQ010000025.1 coordinate 134,920, forward strand.
AACTCGTTTCTGGCCCGTCAGCCGGGCGCGGTTTCCCAAACAGTTGCTGCATCTCATGGGGAAGGAGACGCTGCTTCAGCAGACGATCCGGCGGGCGTTGCGCGTCGTGCCCGCCGCGCGCATGTGTGTGGTGACCAACGCCGCGCACGCCGATGCGGTCAGGCTGCAACTGTCGGACCGGCACAAGGCGCCGGCCGGCGATATGGTGATTGAACCGGACGGCCGCAACACCGCCCCGGCCATTGGGCTGGCCGCCTTGCGGTTGTTGCACCGGGATGCCGACGCCGTGATGCTGGTCCTGCCGTCGGATCATGTCATCAAAGGGGAGCAGAAATTCGGGCGCGCCGTGTCGCTGGGATGCCGGCTGGCGCAGCAGGGCGCCCTGGTGACGTTTGGAATTTCCCCCACCGCTCCCGACACCGGGTACGGCTACATTCAACCGAACCGGCGCGCGCGCATGGCCCGCCTGGGCGAGTTTTCGGGATACGCGGTGGCGCGGTTTGTGGAAAAACCCGGCCTGAAACAGGCCGGGCGGTTCCTGAAGGCGGGATACGTCTGGAACAGCGGCATGTTCGTGTGGCGCGCCGCCGACATCCTGGAAGAACTTGAACGCCATCAGCCCGCGCTCGTGAAAAGACTGCGGGCCATTGACAAACTGCCGGCGGCGGGCCGGCGGAGCGAGCGACTTGTCGAACAGTATCGACGGCTGGCCTCGGTGTCCATCGACCATGCGGTGATGGAACGGTCGGCGCGCGCCGTGGTGATTCCGGTCGATTTTTTCTGGTCGGACGTCGGGACGTGGAGCAGTCTGGACAGCGTTGCCCCACGGGACAAACGGGGAAACGTGGTGACCGGCAACGTCGTTGACGTGGACAGCGAACAGTCGGTGTTGTTCGCCGGCACACGGCTGGTCGGGACCATCGGGCTTTCGAATATGGTGGTAGTCGATACGCCCGACGCCACCCTGGTGTGCCCAAAATCCCGCTCGCAGGATATTAAAGCATTGGTGGAGATTTTACGAAAACGCGCGGCGCCGGAATGTCTGGAGCATGTGACGGTGCATCGTCCCTGGGGCTCCTATACCGTCCTCGAAGAGGGGGCGGGATACAAGGTCAAACGCCTTCGCGTGCGGCCCGGCCGGCGGCTGTCACTTCAAATGCATCATCGGCGCAGCGAACATTGGATGGTGATTGCGGGGACGGCGCGGGTCACGTGCGGAAAGAAGGTCCATGAGATTGGCCCTGGCGGGCACGCGCATATTCCACGACGCGCCAGGCATCGACTGGAAAATCCGGGCCGGCACGTCCTCGAAATCATCGAAGTCCAGCACGGCGCCTACGTGGGCGAAGACGACATCGTGCGGTACCACGATGATTACGGCCGCGACGGCGGCCCCGCGCGTTCGTTCGGGAAACGCCGGCCATGAGTATTTTTCGTGAATACGACGTTCGCGGGGTCGTGGGGGAGGATTTGACGGATGCGGTGGCCGAATCCATCGGCCGGGCGTTCGGCACGATGGCGCATCGGCGCGGCTGTCGGACGGTGGCGGTGGGGCGGGATGGACGACTGACGTCGCCGTCGCTGCGGAATCATCTGGTCGCCGGGATCACGGCCTCGGGCGTCGGCGTCGTGGACATTGGGGTCTGCCCGACGCCAGTCTTGTATTTTTCGTTGTTTGCCCTGCCCGTCGATGGGGGAGTGATGGTGACCGGGAGCCATAATGCGGCCGAGTACAATGGTTTCAAAATGTGCGTGGGGAAAGCGGCGTGCTACGGCGGGGACATTCAGGAACTCAAGCGCATGATCGATGACCGGGACTACGCGCACGGGGCGGGCGCCGTCTCCGAGGCGGAGGTGATTCCGAGTTACCTGCGCCATCTCAAGGAACGGTTTTCCGGGATGCCGTCCCGTGCGGGAACTTTGCGCGTGGTGATTGATTGCGGAAACGGGGCGGCGAGTCTGGTGGCGAAAGACGCCCTGGAGCAACTGGGCTGCCGCGTCACGGCGTTGTACAACGACCTTGACGGCCGGTTTCCCAACCATCATCCCGACCCGACGGTGGAGGACAATCTTCAGGATCTTATCCGCGCGGTGCGCGCCGACCGGGCCGACGTCGGCATTGCGTATGACGGTGACGCCGACCGCATCGGCACGGTGGACGACGCCGGACAGATTCTCTGGGGCGACCGTTTGATGCTGATTTTTGCGCGCGACATTCTGCGGCAACGGCCCGGCAGCACGTTCATTTCCGAGGTCAAGGCCACGCAACTGCTGTACGAAGATATTCGGGCGCGCGGGGGCAACATCATCATGTGGAAGACGGGCCATTCCGTGCTGAAGGAAAAGATGAAGGAAGAACATGCGGCGCTGGCGGGTGAACTGTCGGGGCACCTGTTTTTTGCCGACCGGTATTTCGGCTATGACGACGCCGTGTATGCGTCGTGCCGGCTGATTGAACTGTTGTCGAACACCGAGACTCCGCTTTCGTCCTGGCTGGCCGATTTGCCGGCGACGCAGGTCACGCCGGAAATTCGCGTTGACTGCGCCGACGACCTGAAATTCCGGGTCGTGGAGGCCATGCAACAGCGAATGCGCGCGCTGGCCGGACGGGCGAACGCCGTGGCGCCGGGGCTGGCGATTCGAGAAGTCGTCACGATTGACGGCGTTCGCGTGCAGTGCGACGGAGGATGGGGGCTTGTTCGCGCGTCCAATACGCAGCCCGCGTTGGTCCTTCGATTTGAGGCAACGTCGTCCGAACGGCTGCGGGCGATTCGCGCCTTCGTGGAACGGGAACTGGACTCTTGCCGCCGGGCGACGGCGTCATAACGCCACCGGCGCCGTGCACAATCCGCGCATGAATTCCGTTCGAGAAACACCGCCGGGTTCCGGCGTGACGGCCTGCGGCCTGCTCGCGGCGCTCCTCGTCGGATGGGCATGTGTCCCGTCGACATTCGCCGCTCCGGTTGAGGAACGGTACCGCTATGCCGTTTCTCTGTGGGGCATTCCGGCCGGGACGGCGACGATGGGCGCGGAGGAGGCGACCTCGGACGACGGACGGGCGTTGCGGCGGTTGGTGACCACGATTCGATCCAATGAGTTTATTTCCTTGTTCTTCCCCGTCAAAAACGACGTGAACTCTCTTGTTGACGCCGAGACCATGCTCCCGCGACATCTGGTGTTTCATCGCCGGGAGGGCCGCCGCCACGAAGACTTCGACGTGCGGTTTGACCACGCCGTCAATCAGGTGACGGTGCTGAAAGACGACCGCCTGTCGGTCCATTCCATCGCCCCCGGCACGCACGATCTTTTATCGTGCATCTACTTTTTACGGACGATGCCCATTCCGGAGCCGGACGCTTCCGTGTATCTGAACATTTACCATGACAAGAAAAATTACCGGGTGGAAGTCAGGACGGAGGCCATTGAAACGATTGCCGGCCCCTGGGGAACCGTCGAAGCGATTCGCCTGCTGGCGGTCATGCCGTTTCGCGGGATTTTTTTAAATGAAGGCAACATCAGATTCTGGCTGACGAACACTGAGGAACGAATTCCCGTGATGATGGAAGCCCGCGTGATTGTCGGGTCGGTCAGGGCGCGGCTTGAAGCATGGAAGCCGGAATCCTTATCGACTTTTTCGGCAAAGGGCTTATAATACGCGCTCCATGCCGACGCGCGGAACGCCGTGAATTCCCATGATATCTCTCACTCGCCATCTGCTTGAACGGCCGCGGTTCCAGGCCGGACAGGCGGGAGAATTGTCCGTGCTGATGACCCACATTGCCCGGTGCGGGAAACTGATTGCCCGGGACCTGAACCGGGCGGGGCTGTTGGGCACGCTGGGGGCCGCCGGCACGACAAATGTTCACGGCGAACAGGTACAAAAACTGGATGAACGCGCGAATCAGACGTTTGTGGACGTGCTGGAAGAAAGCGACACGGTGCGGGTTGTCATCTCCGAGGAGATGGAAACGCCATGGGCCGTCACACGCGCGCAGGCGTCGGGAACCTATGCCGTGTTCCTGGACCCGCTGGACGGTTCATCCAACGTTGACGTCAACGCGCCGCTGGGTTCGATTTTTTCCGTTCACCGCATGGACGCCTCCGGCAATTTCATGAAGAGGGGGCGGGAACAGGTGATTGGCGGATACCTGTTATACGGACCCGGCACCATCCTGGTCTATGCCTGCGGGGACGGCGTGCATCAATTTACGCTTGACCCCGCCGTCGGGGAGTTTTTCCTGTCCGGGTCGGGGATGCGCATTCCGCCGCGCGGGAAGGTGTGCAGTGTCAATACGGGCAATCGATCCAAATGGGATGAGCGGATGAAAAACGCCGTGGAGTCTTTTCAGACGGACGATCCCGGGACCGGCCCTCCGTACGCCGCCAGATATTCCGGGTGCCTGGCGGCCGACGTGCATCGAATCCTTTGGAAGGGCGGCCTCTATCTGTATCCGGGGGAAGTGAAGAAGCCTGCGGGGAAACTGCGTTTGATGTACGAGGCGGCGCCTTTGAGTTTCGTCGTCGAACAGGCCGGCGGGCTTGGCAGCGCCGGGGATGAACGGATTTTATCCATTCAGCCCGCCGCGCCCCATCAATGCGTCCCGTTGATTATCGGCAGTTGCGAAGACGTGGAACGGGTCGAGCGTTGCCTGAAGCCATGATGGCGGCGTCCCGCTCATTGAAGGATGCGGCGCGCGCCGGCCGGATTTCGGATTGTGGGGCCGCCGCGACCCTGAAGCCGTCGGCCGCGAGGCGGCGCCCATGACGTTGAGAAACATTTTTCTCATCATCAGCATATTGTCGGGACTCGCGACGGGCTATCTTGCGGGAGAATCTGCGGGCGCGGCATGGCAGGTTTATGCGGCGGCCGGCGCCGGGTTGGGGGCCGTGCTCGGCGGCGCGATCGTGTTCGTGGAAACGTCCCTGCGGCATCTCCCGGCCCCGGTGACCATCGGCGGAGGGGTCGGCCTGGGACTCGGCGTGGTGCTGGCGGGCATGATCATGATCCTGGCCGATCATCTGATCCCGCCGGCGTCCATGCTCACCCACGTTGTCATCCTGGCGTCGTTCCTGATTTTTCCGTATCTCGGGCTGATTGTGGGCGCCCGGCACGGCGAAGAAAACTACAGGAGCGACAGAACTCCGGCCGGGGCGCGTGCCGCCGGAGAAGAGCCGCCGATCCTGAAATTGCTGGATACCAGCGTGATCATCGACGGACGCATTGCCGACCTGTGCGCCACCGGATTTATCGAGGGCCGGTTCATTATTCCGCAATTTATTCTGCAGGAGTTGCAGTATATCGCCGATTCGGCCGATTCGTTGATCCGAACACGGGGGCGGCGGGGGCTCGACATTCTCAATCATATCCAGAAGAATCACGATGTCGAAGTGCAAATCGTCGCGGATGATTTTCCGCACGTCAAAGAAGTGGATTCCAAACTGGTGGAACTGGCCAAGAAACTGAACGCCAAAATTCTCACCAACGATTTGAACCTGAACAAGGTGGCGGCGCTGCAGGGCGTGAAGGTGTTGAACATCAATGAACTGTCCAACGCGCTGAAGCCGGTCGTCCTGCCCGGCGAAACGATCAGGGTCTTTGTGTTGAAGGAAGGCAAAGAGGCCGGTCAGGGCGTGGCGTATCTGGACGACGGGACGATGGTGGTGGTGGATCATGCGAAAAGATATATCGGCAAAAACGTTGACGGGATCGTCACCAGCGTCTTGCAGACCAGCGCCGGCCGGATGATTTTTACCCGTCTCAAAGAGCCGACCGATCAGGACACCTTGAGTGTCGCGCGTGGATGAGGCGGTCGTTGCGGTGGTCCCGGCCGGAGGGCGCGGGACCCGGATGGGGCGCGGCGTTCCCAAACAGTTTCTTCGCTTCGGCGACGCGCCGCTTCTCGTGCATGCCCTGCGGGTCCTTGAGGCCAGTCCGGTCGTTGACGCGATCGTGATGGTCGTTCCCAACGACGACGTGTCGTATTGTCGGGACGAACTCGTGCCGCAGTTTGCCTTGTCAAAAGTCAGGCATGTGGTCGGCGGCGGAGATTGCCGGCGGGATTCCGTGTGGAACGGCCTGCAGGCGGTCGGCGCCCGCGCCGACATCGTGCTGGTCCACGACGCCGTGCGGCCCTTTGTGACGGACGCGATGGTGCGGGACGTGGTGGAACGCGCGCGCGTCCACGGCGCGGCCACGGTCGCCGTGCCTGTCCGCGACACGGTCAAGCGGGTCGGTCCCGACGGCATGATCGAGACCACGATTGACCGGCGCCCCCTCTGGTTGGCGCAAACGCCGCAGGCCTTCAAGGTTGACGTGTTGCGGGAGGCGCACCGGTTAAGCCGGCATCTTGACGCAGAGGCGACGGACGATGCGTTTCTGGTGGAGCAACTGGGGCACGCGGTCTCCATCGTTAACGGCAGCGCGGACAACGTGAAAATCACCCGCCCGGAAGACCTGGCGGCGGGCGAAGCGGTGTGGTTCGCCAAAGCGCGGCGCCCTTCCTCCTGAATCATTTTTTTCTTTTCACCGATTGCGTCTTTCCTGTATCTTGCCGACGTTGCGCGGCGTGGTTGCGGAAGGCAGCCGGCGGCGCGGCCGGGGTGGTCTATGCGCGTTGGAATTGGATACGACATTCACCCGCTCAAAGCGGGCCGCCCGCTGATTCTTGGCGGGGTGCGTGTGCCGCATACCCACGGATTGGACGGCCATTCGGACGCGGACGTGCTGACCCATGCCGTCTGTGACGCGCTGCTGGGCGCTCTGGGGGAAGGGGATTTGGGCCGGCATTATCCCGTCGACGACCCCCGGTGCGCCGGCATGGACAGTCTGGACATGCTCAAGCACGTCGGGGCCAAAATTGCGGAACGCGGGTTGTGCGTGGTGAATCTGGATACGGTGATTGTGGCGCAGGCCCCCCGGCTGAGCGCCTGCACGGCGGCGATGGGCACGCGGTTGGCCGGCGCGTTGCACGTGGAGCCGTCGCGCGTGAACGTCAAGGTCAAAAGTCATGATCATCTCGGGGCGCTGGGGAGAGAAGAGGGGATTGCGGCCCAGGCGGTCTGCCTGATTGCTCCGAAGTTGGACGACCGCGCGCCGTCATGAACGCGCGGATGTTGCAGCCATGCTAAACGCGATTCAAGAAGATCTCCGCGCCGTCTTCGACCGGGACCCCGCGGCCAGAAGTACGCTGGAGGTCTTCCTGACCTGCGCGGGCTTTCAGGCCCTGCTGGCCCACCGGCTGGCGCACCGGTTGTGGAGGATGCGGCTTCGGCTCTTCGCCCGCCTGATTGCCCAGGCGGCCCGCTGGGTCACCGGGGTGGAAATTCATCCCGGCGCGCGCATCGGGCGGGGATTTTTCATCGATCACGGGATGGGCGTGGTGGTCGGAGAAACCTCCGAAATCGGCGATTTTGTCACGCTGTTTCAGGGCGTCACGCTGGGCGGGACGGGGAAAGAGAAAGGGAAACGGCATCCCACGCTGGGCAACCACGTGGTGGTCGGCTCCGGCGCCAAAGTGCTGGGGAATATCGGGATCGGGGACTTTGTAAAAATCGGCGCCAATTCGGTGGTCCTGCGCTCGGTTCCGTCCAATGCCACGGTCATCGGCATTCCGGGCCGCGTCATCAAGTCGGTCGGCATGCGCGTGCCCGAAGAAACCATGGATCACGCGAATGTGCCCGACCCGATCATGGAGCGGTTTGAGGCCATGGAGCGGGACATGATTGAGTTGCGGAAAAAACTGGACAACGCGGGAGGCGGCTCGCGGCCATAGTTGTCTCGAAAATCTGAAACGCATGTCGGCGCCGCATGTACACGGGAGGAATCGATGGTGAATGAAAGTCTCCGCATCACCGGACGCGTTCGGGAAATCCTTGACTGGTATCACAGCGACGCGCCGGGCATCCGGGCGAATCTGGCCCGGCTGCTGATGAGCGGCCGCCTGGCGGGAACCGGCAAACTCGTCATCTTGCCGGTGGATCAGGGATTTGAGCACGGCCCCGCCCGCAGTTTTGCCGCCAACCCGGCGGGCTATGATCCGAGGTACCATTTTGAACTGGCCATCGACGCCGGCTGCAACGCCTACGCCGCGCCGTTGGGGTTCCTGGAAGCCGGCGCCGCGGACTATGCCGGGGCCGTTCCGTTGATTCTTAAACTGAACAACAGCGATTCGCTTTACGGCGGCGATGAGCCGAATCAGGCCGTCACCGGCGGCGTGCAGGACGCGCTTCGCCTGGGATGTTGCGCGGTCGGCTACACGATTTATCCGGGGTCGGCGCACAGCCAGGAGATGTATGAACGGTTGCGCGAAATTGCGCTGGAAGCAAAGTCGGTCGGCCTGGCCGTGGTCGTCTGGTCCTATCCCCGTGGCGGGCAACTCACCAAGGCGGGCGAAACGGCCATCGACGTGGTGTGCTACGGGGCGCAGATTGCGGCCCAACTTGGGGCGCATGTGGTTAAGGTCAAGGTGCCCACGGCGCATATTGAACAGGCGGAAGCGAAAAAAGTCTACGCCGCCGAAAAGATTCCGATTGACGCCCCCGCCGACCGCATCCGTCACGTGGTGCAGAGCGCGTTTCACGGAAGACGGATCGTGATTTTTTCCGGCGGGGCAAAGGGGGAAGACCGGGCGGTGTTTGATGAAGTGCGCGCCATCCGCGACGGCGGCGGCTTTGGTTCCATCATCGGCCGGAATTCTTTTCAGCGCGCCAGGCCGGACGCCCTGAAGTTTTTGGAGACCTGCATGAGCATTTACGCGGAGGAGAAATCCTGACACTGACCGGGGAAAATTTATCCACCGCCACTGGAGAAGCAATGGAATTGCCAAAATTTCACGAAGCCTATACGCCGATTCTTGAAATACCGGGCAATGGAGAGGTGCTTCATCATACAGATATGCGCAAGCGTGTTCGCGATAACTATTATTCCACTCTTCCGGATGAATTGCTGAACAAAAGGACATCGACCGGGAGCAACGTTCTTCACGGCAGTCTCTCCGTCATTCCCGACCCCCGATTAAAAATGTCGGGGACAGGCGTTATCAATCGGAGGTCGGGGACAGGCGTTTTTAATCGGGAATCATTTGCGAACGGGGCGAATGCTCCGAATGTCCGGTTTTTCCGTCGTCTTTTTTCCGTCGTCGAAGAAAAAATTCCGGTATCCGGTTTATATGTTTTCTCGTTCGTAATCCACGCGCACAAGATAGAGTCCCTGTGGCGGGGCCGTTGGTCCGGCCGCCCGGCGGTCGCGGGCTTGCAGGATGGCGGGCAGGTCATCGGGGGTTCGTTTGTGGTGTCCGATGTCCACCAGTGTTCCGAGTATCGCTCGAACCATGTGTTGCAAAAATCGGTCGGCCCGGATGGTGAAACGAATCAGATCGCCGTCACGAACGCAGTCCGCCCGTTGAATGTCGCAGACGGGATTGCGCGTGTCGGTCGGCGATCCCTGAAACGAGGTGCAATCACGTTGTCCCGGCAGGTGACGCGCGGCGCGGTCCATGCGGTCAACATCGAGCGGCCTGACAATGTGCCACACCCGCAGACGATCCAGGGCCGGGCGGGTCGTCTGATTGAGGATTCGATATTCGTAGGTTTTCGCGCAGGCGTCGTACCGCGCGTGAAAGGCATCGGCCACGGCCTCCGTGGAAAGAACGCCGATGTCGCCGGGCAGTACGCCGTTGAGCGCGCGAGTCCATTCAGACGGCGTCATCGATTTCGCCGAGCGAAAACTGACGACTTGCCCCAGGGCATGCACCCCCGCGTCCGTGCGGCCGGCCGCCACGGTTGCAACGGGGCATTGGGTGACGCGGGCAAGCGCGTTTTCAATCTCCGCCTGAATCGTCGGGCGACCGGGTTGCCGCTGCCATCCGGCATAGGCGGTCCCGTCGTATTCAATCCTTAATTGATAAGTGGTCATGCACGGTGGCGGCGGGGAGAGCCGTCGGTGGTCATGGCCCGTTGCCGGCTTCTGTCACCTGAAGGCACGGGGCTTCGGATGACTGTGTGCATCGCCGGATACTTTGATAAATGCCCTCCGCCAGTTTTTTCTGAAACGTGGTATTCCGCAAATGTTTTTCTTCCGCAGGATTGGAGATAAAACCGATTTCGGCCAGAATGCCCGGCATGGATGTCGAACGCAGGACGTGAAACGGCGCCGTTTTGACCCCGTGATCTTTGACGGCGTAGTTCTTCCGCAACGCCGGAATCAGCGTTTCCCTGATGGTCCATGCAAAATTGCGGGACGCTTCGATTTTTTGATCATGCAACTTGTCGGCGATGATGTATTGCCAGGGCGGGTCGTCGTCCTTGAGCGGCATCCCGTTTTCCCGCGCGGCCACGGCCAGCGACCGGGGATCGCTGGCTTTGCCGAAATAGTAAATCTCCACGCCCCGTATCGAACGCATGGAATGGGAATTGGCATGAATGGAAATAAACAGATCCGCCTCGTTTTTTTCGGCAAACCGGACGCGTTTCTTCAGATTGAGAAACGTGTCCCGTGACCGTGTCAGGAACACCCTGGCCTTGAGGCGTTTCTGAATTACGTCGCGCAGCATTTTGGCCACCTGCAACACCACGGTCTTTTCCTTCGTGCCGTTCCGCCCGACGGCCCCGGGGTCTTTTCCGCCGTGTCCGGGATCAATGACCACACGAAACTGCGGCGGTGGCGGTGGCGCAGGGGACGGCAAGTAATACAGGTCGACCACCAGACGGTCGGGGTTGGTGAGCGTCAGCAGTTTGTATTTCCGAAGGGCGTTCATGTCCAGCGTCACGGTGACGGTGCGGCCCCGTTGCGGGGAGACGCTGATGGCGCGGGGGAATTTCTCGCTTCGACTTTGCCGTTGCGCGCGCGGACTCAACGCGCTGTCGGCGAGGGCGAGGGTGGTGGCGGCACGGCCCTTGGTGGTCGTGACGGTGGCCTGGCCGGTCATGACCAGCACGACGCGGGTGTGGGTGTCGTGTTGGTGGTGACGAATCGTGTTGACGGTGACGCCGCCGGCGGCGGCGGTGCCGGCGGTGACGGTGACGATGAAGATGACGGCGGCGCGGGCAAGCGTGGCCGGGATACGCGACGCGCACGGCGGAAGACGATACTGGCAACATGCCGGTCGGCGGCGGTGAATCCGGTGTTTTAATTTCAAACAGAACTTCATGTTCTGAAATTGTACGGCGTCGCCGGTCAGGGGATGCCGAAAACGCGTTTGGTGTTTTGCGCCGTCGCGAGCGCGATGGATTCAAAGGATTCCCGGCCCTTGCCGTGAATCTCCGCCAGCGTGTGCGCCACGTGGCGGACGTAGGCGGGTTCATTGCGCGCGCCTCGATGGGGCACGGGCGCCAGATACGGGCAATCTGTTTCGACCATGATGCGGTCGAGGGGAACGGCGCCGGCGGTTTCCCGGAGCATGGCCGCGTTTTTGAACGTCAGCACGCCGGAAAAGGAAAGATAAAAGCCCATGTCCAGGGCTTCCCCGGCAAGACGGGCGTCTCCCGAAAAACAATGAAAGACGCCGCCGACGTCTTGCGCGTTTTCCTCCCGCAAAATCATCACGGTATCGTCCGGGGCTTCGCGCGTGTGAATGACCATGGGAAGACGCAACTCGCGCGCCAGTTGAATCTGCTCTCGAAAACGCCGGCGCTGTACATCCCTCGGCGAATGATCGTAGTGATAATCCAACCCGATTTCGCCGTAGGCGACGACCTTGGGCTGCCGGGCCAACTCCCGAAACGTCTCATGCCAGTCGCCGGTGATGTGTCCGGTTTCGTGCGGATGAACCCCGATGGTGGCGAAGACGTTCCGGCGGGCCTGGGCCAACGCCACGGCGGCCCGGCTGGTGGCGACGTCGCAGCCGATGGTGACACAGGCTTCAACGCCGGCGTCCTCCGCGCGTTGCAAGACGTCCTCGCGGTCGTTATCGTATCGCCGGTCATCCAAATGTACGTGACTGTCAATCAGCATGAACGGGGTTCCTTTGTGATGAACGAGACGGCGGCGATGGTAGCATATTGCCGGCTGGCAGAGAAGGTGGGGTGGGTGAAAATTGGACAAATGGGGCACGGGCACGTGCAGAATCGTATGGATTCCCGACTGGGGATGTCGGGAATGACAGATGAGTCAGAGAAGGCGGGGGGCATCGCCGGGTGGTGAATTGGGATACTGCGTTGTTCCACGCCGTCAACGGGTGGGTCGGCTGGTCGCCGGCGCTGGACTGGTTCATGGCGCAGTGTTCGGCGGCGGGGAACGTGGTGGCGCTGATTGCGGTCTGGTTTGTCTGGCGCCTGTGGGTCAACTGGCGTCAAAGCGTGCTGGCCGCGTCGGTACTCGGCGTGCTGGTCGGCGCGGGGGATTTCGCGGGCGCCCAGTTAAAATTCTGGATTGCCCGGCCGCGGCCGTGTCAGATTCTGTCGAACGTGCATGAACTGACCGCCTGCGGCGCGTCCTTCAGCCTGCCGTCGAATCATGCGCTGAACGCGGCAACGGCGGCGGCGTTCCTGTGGGTGCTGTTTCCTTCGACGCGGTGGGTCGGCGTCGCGTTGGCGGCGCTGGTTGGCCTGTCCCGCATTTATCTCGGCGCGCATTATCCCACGGACGTGCTGGCGGGGTGGGCTTTCGGCGGGGCGTTGGGGCTGGGTGCGGGATACGCTGTCGCAACTCTGTTGCGGGCGCGAGACGTCAGCCGGGGCGGATGACGTTCGGCGCGTCCCGGACGTGAAAATCAAACCGGCCGCTCCAGTGCAGGGCGGTGACGTTGCAGTGGCGCGGCAGGGCGTCACCGATGCGGTTGAGGTCGGGCGCGCTGGTGTAGATGTTTTTGACGAAGTGGGAAAACCGGCAACCGCAGAATGTGTCGATGGTCTCCGGATTTTTGGGTTCGAAGATCAGGGATTGACGGTCGTCCAGAAACACGAACCATCGGTGAAAGGGCCATCCCCGGTCGGCGTCGGGAAAGTTGTAGCCCTGTTCAAAAAACGGGCTTGGCGTTTCGATGTACCCGGCACGGCCGACGCGCATTAATTCCCGGCAGGCGACGGCGGGGTCTCGCATATGTTCAAGCACGTGGCAGGCGTAGATAAAATCAAAGGCGTGATCTTTGAACGGCAACGCTTCCAGCGTCGCGGCAATCAGAGGGCGGCCGTGACGCCGGAGCGGTCTGCCACGTTCCGCGTCGTTGTCGGGCAGGAGATCGACCAGATGGGTGGCGTCCTCGTGCGGGCGGTGCCCCGACCCGACGTCCAGCACCAGTTTCCCGCCGGGGCGGAACCGGCGGCGAAACGCCACCCTGGCCCACATTCGCACATCGCTTAGTCTCATGCGGTCACGAATCCGGTTCGCCGCCGTGGGCGGACGCTGTTACAGTTTCCGCAAGGCGGCCACGCGCGCTTCAATCGGCGGATGCGTGGAGAACACCTGCATGAAACTCCGCGACCGGCCGGAAATTTTCATGGTGGCCAGGGCGTCTTCCGTCCGGTAGTGATACTGCGATCGTGTCACCCATTGATGGATGGATTGCAGGGCCGAGATCATGTGTTCTTTGCCGACGGTGTCGGCCGCAAACCGGTCGGCGAAAAACTCGCGCCGGCGCGACCACCAACTGATCGGGATCATGGCCAGAATGGACAGAACGATTTGCAGAAAAAAATACGCGCCGATGGCCAGCATGTGATTGCGTTCCGCGAGCGTGCGATACACCATGCGGCTGATGAAATAGACAAAGGTGTTCATCAACCCGGCGAGCACCGTCGTCGTGAACATGTCGCCGTTATGGACGTGCCCCATTTCATGCGCGAGCACCGCCCGCACCTCGCCCTCGTTGAGATGCTGCAGCAGGCCGGTCGAGACGGCCACCATGGAATTATTTTTTGACGGCCCCGTCGCAAAGGCGTTGGGATCCGGGGAATCATACACCCAGACTTCCGGCGCGGTGATGCCGAGTCGCCCGGCGATTTTCACGACCGTCTCATGGACCACGGCCTCGGCGTGGGTTTGCGGCCGGGTGATCCGCCGGCAATCCAGCATCATGCGGGCCATCTGTTTGGAAAAAGCCAAACCGATAAACGCCCCGCCGAATCCGATCACAAACGCCCACAGGAGGTCTTGGTGAACGAATGATCCGCCGAGATCAATGCCGAACGCCGGAAGGATGACCTCCGAGAGCAGGGTAAAGGTGACGGACAGGGTGAGAAAGATCAGAATATTGGCGATCAGCAGCAGGCCGATGCCTTTCATGTTTTTCATTCGTGTCTCCTTTGCAAAGACGACTCGCGCCTGAATGAACGACGTCTGCGCGGGCCACGCCCGCCTGAATCGTATGTTCCGTGATATATGATACCATTTTTGCAAGTCAAGGCGGCGGCATTTGTCAGTGAGACAATGCTTCCCTATGATGCCGTGCGGCGGACTGTTTCCCGGACATGAATACGCCGGCGGCGAAGAGTGAAGGAGGGATGAACATGGAACGTCGAACGTGGCCGGCACGGGTGTTGTGGCTGGTCCTGGTGACCGGCGGCATGGCGGGCATCGTCCCGGCGGCGGCCTCCGAACAACTCGAGCCCGTCGTCCTGGAACCTGACATGGACGGCGTGCAGCGGGCCGTCATCTTCATGAACAGTTATGCGTTTACGCCCGGTCATCTTCGCGTGCAAACTGGCGCGCCGGTGGAAATTCGTCTTGAAAACCGGAGTTGGCTGATCCCGCATAATTTTATCATCGACAGTTCGATCCCGGACATTCAACGCACGGTGAACGTCACCGCCGGAGAAAGCGTGACCGTGCGGTTTCTGCCGGAGACGCCGGGAACGTACGGATTTTATTGCGACAAACGGTTGTTGTTTTTTCCCAGTCACCGCGAAAAGGGGATGGAGGGCCGCCTTGAGGTTCGGTAACGCATCCGGCGCGCGCGCCGGCGAATGGGCCGCGCTGCGGGACGTGTTGCGCCGCGTCTCGCGTTCGTTTTATCTGACGCTGGCGGTGTTGCCCTCTCGCGTGGCCGTGCAGGTCGGGGTGGCCTATCTGTTTGCGCGGGCGGCCGACACGATTGCCGATGCGGGGCACATGGACGGCCATGCCAGAATGGCGCTTCTGCGGCAATTCAAACGGCAGTTTGTTCAGCAAGGATTTGCGCGGGAGGACATTGCGGCGATCCGGGACGCTCTCGTTCCGCACCAGCGGCATCCCGGCGAACGGACGTTGCTGGAACGCCTTGAAGACTGTGTTCTGGTGTTCGAAAGATTCGATCCCGAAGATCAGGAGGCGATCCGGCGTCTCCTGCCCATTCTCATCAGCGGCATGGAAATGGATCTGGAATGTTTTCCCGGCGAATCCGCCGACCGGTTGACTGCGCTGTCGTCCATGAATGATCTGGATCGTTATACCTATCGGGTGGCCGGTTGCGTCGGTGAGTTCTGGACGGATGTGATGTGGGCGCGGGTGCCGGGGTTGCGGGGGACGTGGGATCGGGAATCCGCGATGCGGGCGGGGGTGAGGTTCGGGAAGGGTTTGCAGTTGACGAATGTGTTGAGGGATTTGCCGAGGGATTTGCGGCGGGGGCGGTGTTATGTGCCGTCGGAATTGCTGGGGCGGGCGAGGTTGACGTGCGCGGATTTGCTGGACGCGCGCGCGATGCCGCGATTCCGCCCGGTGTTCCGGGAACTGGTCGGGGTTGCGCTGGCGCATCTGGACCAGGGCTGGGTGTACACCATGGCGATCCCGCGGCGTGAGGTGCGGCTTCGGCTGGCCTGCATGTGGCCGATTCTGATTGCGCTGAAAACATTGCGCCTGCTGACGACGGGCGGCAATGTGCTGGATCCCGACTGTGAATTAAAAGTATCCCGAGGCGCGGTGTATCGAATCGTGGCGGCGACGGCTGTGACGGGCGGATGCGGGTACGCGGGCACGGCGTATTGGGGGCATTTAAGAAAGGCCGTCGGGCAAGGGAATGACGGATGGAACGGTTATTTGGCTTGAGGCCCGATGAGTTTGCTGCCTTTCCGGAACACCGCATAAATCGACTGCGTGGGGCAGGCGTCGAGGCAGAGCCGGCAGGTTTCCACGCATCGGGATTCGTCAAACTTGTAGGGAGGCGTGGAGAGCCAGGCTCCGGTGGGGCAGACGGGGATGCAGACGGCTTGATGGGTGCAGCGGTCGGGGTGGCGAACGAGGTGGTCGCGGGTGATCATCATGGGGGTGACTCCTTCAAATAAGCCGGCTGAAAACATGTCGAGCATGTGTTCGGGGCGGCGCATGGAATACCGTTGGCATCAACGGGGACGCGGGACGGCGCGGGACTCCGACGTGCGGGGAGGCGGTGGGTGGCCGGGCATGAGCAGGCGTTCGACCAGTTGACCTTTGACGACGTGCCGCTCCATGATTTCAACGACGTCGGTTTCGTTCCTCACCCGGTACCAGACCCCTTCCGGGTAAATCACGAGGCTGGGGCCGTCTTTACAATGATCCAGGCAGCCCGCCTTGTTGGCGCGGACAAGACCTTTCAGTCCGAGTCTGCGCACTTCCCGCTTGAAACAGGCGTGGAGTTCAACCGAGCCGTTGGCGGCGCAACACCCCCGCGGGTCGTCCGGGGGACGTTGATTGATGCAGATAAAAATATGGTGTTTCAGCCCGTCCATCGGCGCGTGATGTCCCAGCCCGTGTCCCGGATGCACAACGTCGTTGCGGCCCCACGGGATGACCATGGTACAGGAGCCGTCTTTCTCATGTCCAGTCGCCTTCGCGGGGAGACGTCGGGCACGCGGGTCCGGCCTTGACCGGAGCGGTCATGCCTGATTATAGTCGTCCTTCGTGAACGGATGGTGTCGGGGCGTAGCGCAGACCGGTAGCGCACCGCGTTCGGGTCGCGGGGGTCGGAGGTTCAAATCCTCTCGCCCCGACCATGTTCCTCATATCCGTTCCGACGCGGGGCCGTGTTCCGTGGCGCCGCGCCTTGCGGTTGTCCCTCGGTCCCGCGCGGGACGGCCGGCGCTCTGAAACCACCTGACCCGATGACGCTCTGGACGGCAATTGGCGGCGGGCTGTTGGCCGGGGGCCTTGCGCTGGCCTGGTGGCGTGTTCGTTCCCTGACGAACAAAGTCGAGCAGTGGACCCGCCGGCAGTATTACGACCAGAGCAACATGCTGGACACGGTTCGCCGGCAGTCCGATACTCTGGCCATTCTGCGCGAACACCTTGCACAGGTGGCGGCGGGGAACGCTCCTGACCCCGCGCTGGTCCGGGCGGGATGGTTATACCGCCAGGTCAGCGCGGAAGAGGCGGGGCGGATGGTGTCCTCACGGCCGCCGGAGACAAACGGCCATCTCGTGATCGTGGACGTTCGCAGCCGCAAAGAGTTTCTGGCGGGCCATGTTCCGGGGGCGCGGCATGTGCCGCTTGAAGACTTGGAAACGCGCGGGCTGGGTGAGGTGCCCAGGGACGCCGGCGCCGTGCTGGTCTATTGCGCGCAGGGTGAGCGGAGCCGACTGGCCTGTGATTTTTTAAGCCGGCAGGGCTGGACGAATCTCATCGCCATGCATGATGGATTTCAGCAATGGACGGGGCCGGTTGACGGGACGGGGAAGGCGGCGTTGATTCAGATTCATCCCGCCGACAAAGGGGACGTTGACGGCGGCGAGGCGGGGGGGATGGATTCCTGAATGAGAATGTCGGGAATGACGGAGGGAGATGGGTGAGCCGTACACGATCCTGAAGGTGATGGGGCCGTATCGCGAGCCGAGAGAATCGGCGTTGTCGTTTGATTATTCGGTCCAGCGCGCGACGTGGGCGACGCCGCAGGGGGTGCGGGTGAAGATCGGTCTGCGGGAGGAACTGGATGTGCTGAAGGCGAAGATGCAACTGGCGTCCGAGGGGACGCCGGGCCAGCAACTCCGCGTCAATCAAATTCTGGGGCGGGCGATGGCGGATTGCAAACTCGACATCGCCAATGCCGAACATCTGTTTGATGAGCGGCGGGACGTGATGATCGCGCCCTTCACCGCGTCGTGGTCCCACCTCTTTCCCCGCCTGGAATCCTGGATGGACCGGGAACGCGACACCCTTCGCCGGAACATTGCCGAGAAGGTTGGGCTGTAAGATTTTCGAATCGCCGCACCGGGGCGCCCCACCGGATCAAAACAGCGGGCGATACCGTTTCGAATACAGCCCCGTGGCGACTTCTCCAAAACCCAGCGAGGCATGGTCGGGGCGGCCCTGTCCGGTGAGATCGACGGCGTAATGGCCCCGAACCTGTTCCATGGCTTGTTCGTAGGGCATGGTGCGCTGGTAGAAATCGCCCGGCGCACGCGCGCCGACGGACAACACACGGACTGCTTCGGCGGTCGCGTATCGCGGGTCGGAAAACACGTAGACGTCGGCCACGGCAAAGTCGCCGAGGTCATGCCCCGGCGTGGTGGCCGGAAGGTGTATGGACAGGGAGCGTTGCTTTTGCAGATCCCGTATATGATGGAGCAGGGCGATGATCTGGCTGTCGGTGGTTTGCGCGGGCACGACCAGGCCGACGGCCTTCATTGATTCAACGTGGGCCGTGACGGTGAAAGGAGGCACCGGCGCCGACCGGGCTTCTTTGATTGACGCGGACGGGGATTCCGAGCGCGCCGCCGGTCCCTGCGGGGGGCGGATGTTTTTGGAGTCCGGAATAATCGCCTGAATAAAAATCCAGAGTCCGATGATGACCCCGAAGATCACCAGTGCCGGATGCAGCCCCACGCGCCGGTTCGATCCGTTGGGAACCGGGTCACTCATGGCGCCGGTGACCGGGAGGCGGAGACGGGGGCGGGGCGGCCGGGGATTCCTGTTGTTTTGCCGTCTCCCACAATGCGTCCCACTCCGCGGCCGTTAATTCCCACAGCGGCCGGCCTTCCCGCGCGGCCTGTCGTTCCATGAACTGAAACCGCGTTAGAAATCGTTCATTGGCCTTTCGCAGGGCTTCTTCGGGATTAACGCGCAGCACACGCGCGATGTTGACCATGGTCAATAACACATCCCCGAATTCATGTTCAATGGCCGCGGCCGTCTCCGGCGGTTGATCGGCCCGCCAAGCCCCCGGCGTTTGCGTGAGACGGACGGTTTCCGTTCGCAATTCCTCCAGTTCTTCATGAAGTTTGTCCGTCACCTGTTCAGGAGTGTTCCAGTCAAACCCGGCGCGTGAGGCCCGCCGTTGCATGTGATGCGCCCGTAACAGGGCGGGGAGAGCGGCGGGGACGTCCGCCAGGACCGAATCGGAGCCGTGCCGGGCGGCGCGTTCGGCCTGTTTGATGGCGTCCCACTGCGCCGCGACCTGGTCGGCCGTGCGCACGGCGGAATTTCGAGCGCCATCTCCAAAGACATGCGGGTGTCGTCGTACGAGTTTTTCCCGCAACCCGGTAATCACGTCGTCGATGCCGAAGACGTTCTGCTCGGCTTCAATGCGGGCATGCAGCAGGATCTGCAACAGGAGATCCCCCAGTTCTTCGCGCAAGTGCCGGGGGTCGCGGCGGTCCAGCGCGTCAAGAACTTCATACGCCTCTTCAAGCAAAAATGGTTTCAGGGAGTCGTGGGTTTGCTTTGCGTCCCACGGGCACCCTCCGGGGGAGCGGAGTTGCGCGACAAGGTTGACAAGATCGGAAAAGGTCTGGGACATGAAAACGGTTGCTCCGGGGCGCGGGCGGACGTCAACTACCATAGCCGGTTTTCCGGCCCGCTTCAACGGACTTTTTTGGGCAACGTCTCATGTTGCGGGCCTGCCGGAATTATGATACTTTGCGTTTCCCGCGTTCCTGCGGCGAATGAATGTGGCTGGCGGCCATGGCTGACACCGAAGAAACGGGATTTGTAATCCGAGACAAACGCGGCCAGGCGCGGGATGAATCCGTTTCCGGGGCTGTGCGGGACGAGGCTGTGTCCCCATCCCCATCCCCATCTTCATCCGCCACCCTGCCGCCCTCGCCTGATTCGGGGCCGCCCCAGGCGGGCCAGCCGCTTTCTTTTTCCTCGTTTGTTTTCTCGCTGGGCACGTCGGCCCTGATGTTGATGGGAGAACAACTGTCGCCCGATCAGCCTTCGCCCACGGTTAATCTGCCGCAGGCGAAAGAAATCATCGATATTCTCGCCATTTTAGAGAACAAAACACAGGGCAATCTGACCGAAGACGAGGCCGCCATCATGCGCGATCTGCTGTACACGTTACAGATGAAATACGTCGGCCTGGCTTCGGGGTCTTCTCCGTCCTCCTGACGGGCGCCCACATGCAGGCCACATGGTTTTTGTGATGATCCATTGGCCCATGTCAATCGCAGACGTCCCATCGCATCACCGCACCCGGCAGGGCGCCGGTGACTTCCTGACCCCCGTTCTCTTCATCCCCACACAAGGGGAGGCGGTGTCCGTGCCCGGAAGTTTGTCTCCGGCTTGGTAATGGCGACTTCTTCAAAAGTATCCGCGCGTTTGTTTTCGTCCCCGAAGGCCGGAAAGCGGCTCATTCGAGACGATGAGGCCGGTCTCCGGGAAGGGAATCTGCATTTAAAACCGGTCTGGGTTGTGCTGCTCCTGTTGATTCCCTGCGTACTGCTCACCTTGTATTACGCGCCGTATGGCCGAGTGGGGAGCGGGGCGTCCGACTCCCTTCTTCCCAGCCCGAGTTACGCGCTGGTCCTGTTCCTCCTGTATCTGGACATCGTCGGCGTGGTGGTCCTGGCGCTTCTCTTGTCCCGCAATCTGATCAAAGCCTATTTTGAGCGTCGCCACCGGCTGTTGGGGTCGGGGTTTCGAACCAAATTGATTGCCGCCTTCATCGGGTTTTCCCTGATCCCGACCGTGCTGCTGGCGTTTGTGGCCAGCGGCGTCATCAATGAAGTGATGAAAGTCTGGTTCAGCAGTCAGATTGAGGAGGTGCTTGGCGACGCGGAAACGCTGGCCACGCGGTATCATGAGGAACACACGGCCCTGGCCGCCGAAAGCGCGCGGGCCATCAGCCGGGAAATTTACCGCGAAGATCTGTTGCGTCCGGAGCATCGTGAATTATTGCTGACGGCCATGGCCCGGCGGCGCGCGGAATTCAACGTGGCCGGCGTGGAAATCTTCTCGTCCAAACTGGAACCGCTCGCCCAGACGCTGTCCCCGGACGTTCCCGTTCGGGCGTTGAATCTGCCGGTCGGACAACTCGCGTTGCGGGTTCTGGATTCCGGCACGGACATGACGTCGGTGCAGGCCGCGCCGACCGGACGCCTGATTCGCGCCGCCGTGCCGATCGATTCCAATGCCCGGAACGGCGGCGCGGCCGGGGTCGTGATTGTTGACGCCTACATGCCCGAAGCGTTTCTGGGCAAAATAGAAAACATCACCAAACAATACAGGGATTTCCGGAACGTGCAGGTAATGGAAAATCCCATCAGGGCCGGGGCCTATTTGTTTGTCGCGGTGATCACCCTGCTGCTGTTGTTCAGCGCCACATGGTTTGGATTTTACGTCGCGAAGGGGATTACCGTGCCGATTCAGAAATTGGCCGAAGGGACGGACGCCGTTGCCAAGGGCGATCTCGACGTGAGAATCGCCGTCAGGGCCACGGATGAAATCGGCACGTTGATCGGGTCGTTTAATCGCATGACCTCGGATTTGTCGAGCAACAAAGTCAAACTGGAACAAGTCAATCAATCCCTCCGGCAATCCAACGTCGAGATTGACCGCCGGCGGGCCTACACGGAATTGGTGGTGGATACCATCGCGTCCGGCGTGCTGTCCGTGGACACCCATGGCATCATTACGACGTTCAATCCTTCCGCCGAACGGATTTTGGGAGTGGAGGCCGACACCATCCGCGGGAAGATGATGACGGACGTCTTCAAGACGCACCGGTTCACGTTGTTTGAAAAGGCCTATGACCGTGTTTTAATTGACGGACGGGAAACGGTCACGCTTGAAGGGCAGATTGAGCGACAGGAAAAATCTCTCACCATGGGGGTCAGTTTGTCCAGAATGCGAAACGACGCGGGGCAGGATTTGGGGTTCGTGTTCGTGTTTGAAGACCGCACCGAATTAATCAAAGCCCAGAAAGCCGCGGCGTGGCAGGAGGTGGCACAACGGGTCGCGCATGAAATCAAAAACCCGCTGACCCCCATCCAACTCGCGGCCCAGCGGTTGCGGAAAAAGTTTTTTGAAAAGTCCCCCGACTTTCGGGATATTTTCGATCAATCGACCAATGTGATTGTGAACGAGGTCGGGAGTCTGAAACGCATAGTGGATGAATTCGTCAACTTTTCGAGGATGCCCGTGCCGAATATGACCAGAGAATCATTGCACGACATCATCGAGAACGTGATCAAACTCTATCGGGGAGGGCATCGTGACATTGAGTTTGTGCCGACGCTTGACCCTTCCGTTCCGCCTTTCAATATCGACAGCGAACAAATACGGCGAATCTTTGTGAATCTGTTTGATAATGCCGTTCAGGCCATGGAGCAGAAGGGGCGGATCCTGATTGCCACGGAAATGGATTGGAACCGCACGCGGGTTCGAATTACCGTGGCCGACGAAGGGCCAGGCATTCCTCCGGATGACCAGGAAAAACTGTTTGCGCCGTATTTTTCCCGAAAGCAAACGGGAACCGGACTTGGATTGGCGATTGTGCATCGAATCGTGACGGATCACGGGGGAACCATTCAGGCCGCCAACCGTCATCCTCGCGGGGCCGGCTTTATCATTGAACTGCCCGTTGCCTGATCCGTGGCCCCGGTCATGCGCGCCCCTCGTGCCTAACCCGGAGGACAAAGAATGTCCGGTACGATCTGCATCGTTGACGATGAACCAGAGATTCTGAAAACACTGGGCGGCATTCTGACCGACGAAGGGTATCAGGTTGTGACGGCACAGGATGGCGCGGAAGCCCTGAACATCATTCAGGAGAACGCTCCGGACGTCATGCTCCTCGATATCTGGATGCCCCGTCTCGATGGTCTGGAAGTGTTGCAGCGCGTGAGACGGCAATTTCCCTCCATAAGCGTCATCATGATGTCCGGGCACGGTTCCGTCGAAAGCGCGGTCAAAGCCACCAGGCTCGGAGCCTATGATTATCTGGAAAAACCGCTGGACATGGACAGGGTCACCATTCTGGTGCGCAATGCCGTGCACCACAGCCGCCTGGAGGAGGAAAACCTTAACCTTCGCGTGAAGATTACCCGCCATTCAACGCTGGTCGGGTCATCGTCCGTCATGGAGAAACTCCGGCAGCAAATTGCGGCGGCGGCGGCGGTCCACAGCCGCGTGCTGATTTCCGGGGAAAACGGGACGGGAAAGGAGTTGGTGGCCAGAGCCATTCATCAACAAAGTTCCCGCCGAGGCCATCCCTTTGTGGAAATTAATTGCGCGGCTATTCCCGACACCCTGATTGAATCGGAACTGTTCGGACATGAACGCGGCGCGTTCACCGGAGCCGTGTCTCAAAAACGCGGGAAGTTTGATTTGGCGGACGGCGGCACGTTGTTTCTCGACGAAATCGGCGACATGAGCATCGCCACCCAGGCCAAAATCCTGCGCGTGCTGGAAGAGCAGCGATTTTCCAGAGTCGGCGGCGGAAAATCGATCAAGGTCAATGTCCGCGTGATCGCGGCATCCAACAAAGACCTTCGCCGGGCCATTCACGAAGGGCATTTTCGCGAGGATCTGTTCTACCGCGTCAACGTCCTGCCGATCGACGTGCCGCCGCTCCGTGCCAGACGTGAAGATATCCCGACCCTGACGCGGCATTTTTTAAAACTGCACGCGGAAGAGCAGGGGGTGAGGCCCAAAGAAATCGTGCCGGACGCACTGGACGTGCTGGTGCGGCATGACTGGCCGGGCAACGTTCGTGAACTTCGCAACCAAACCGAGCGCATTATGATCATGGCCCCTCACGACACTCTCGGCGTCGACGACGTCATGCCGTTCATGCCCGCTGGGGAGGCAGCCCGCGTCGGCCCGATGGAGCGGACGGACTCCCTGCGCGCGGCCCGGCTGGCGTTTGAGCGGGAGTATATTGCGACCCGGTTGCGGGAGAATGACTGGAACGTGGCAAAGACCGCCGAAGACCTGAAAGTGGAGCGCAGTCATTTGCATCGCAAAATCAAACTCCTGAACGTGGCGCCTGATTCGAAATCCGGGAAGCCTCCGCGGACGGACCGCTGATCCGGGAAGGGCGGGGTGACCGATGACGCTGTCGCGTGGGTTGCCGCCCGAGATGAGAAAGCCATGCGCGTGACCCAACTTGGTGTGCTGGTTTCGGGGAGAGGCTCCAATCTTCGGGCCATTGCGGAGGGGATCGAGGCCGGAACCGTGCCGGCCAGGATCGCCGTGGTCGTCGGCAATAAACACAACGTTCCCGCCATGGAATACGCCGGACGTCATGGCCTGAAGACCGTCTTTCTGGATCCGAAGTCCGTGACGTCTTCGACGGACCCTCGCCGGGCCTATGACCGGAAACTCCTGCGGGTGTTGAACGAGCACCGGGTCGAGTTGGTGATTCTGGCGGGCTATATGCGCATCGTCTCATCGGCGCTCATTGAGGCGTATGCCTCGCGCATGATGAACATTCATCCGTCCCTGCTGCCGAGTTTTCCCGGATTGGACGCCCAGCAGCAGGCGTTGGATCATGGGGCAAAGATCTCCGGTTGCACCGTGCATTTCGTCACGGAAGGCGTGGATGAAGGGCCTATCATCCTGCAACAGGCCGTGCCGGTGCATGAAGGCGATACCGCCGAGACCCTGTCCGAGCGCATTCTCAACGAAGAACACCAACTGCTGCCGCAGGCGATCCGGCTATTCGCGGAGGGGCGATTGCGCGTCACGGGACGAACCGTCCGCATCGACGGGGAGGGCGCCTGATTGCGTGACAGGCGCGCATTTGATAGAATGCGCCGCGTGTGGGGGGCTAGCTCAGTTGGGAGAGCACAACGTTCGCAACGTTGGGGTCGGGGGTTCAAGTCCCCTGCCCTCCACCACCTTCCCATCTTCCCGGACAACGCATCGTCGACGCCCCCGGCATGACTCGACAAGGAGTGGCTCATGGATACCCATTTTCGGAGTGTGGTCAAAGGCGTGAGTTGGAGGGTCCTGGCGACGCTTGTGACCATCATTGTTGTTTTTTTGTATTCCGGCGAATGGACGGCGGCGGCGCTTGTCGGCATGATGGACGCCCTTGCCAAAATCGTTCTGTACTGGGGGCACGAACGTCTCTGGCAACGCATTGCGTGGGGCCGCCTTCTCCCCACGGTCTCTTCCCCCTGATTCTCTCCATCAAGGGGTCAAACACCCGGTCCTGCGGCGTTTTGGCGTCTTGCACAATAAGGCTTGACAAGGCCCCGGCCCCGATGCTATAAGGGGGAAACATTCGAGACAGCGTCGTCTCGAGATCATCATGGCGGACGATGAAGTCCCCCGGCTTGGCGAACGAGCCGGAGGGCTTTTTTTTTGACAAGTTGACAAGAGGAGGACGGATTACATGATGCAATGGATTTCAGCACGAACGATTTCAGTACGAATGGCCATGTGTGTTGTCGGCGCGGCGCTGCTGTGGAGCGCGCCGTTCACCGGTGTCGGCGGCATTGTTCTGGCCCAGGAGCAATCGCTGGCGAAGAAACTGGAGAACATCTCGCTGTACGGCTACGTGGATGCCTCGTACACACAAAACTTCAATAATCCCTCGGATGGCGTGAACAACCTTCGGAGTTTCGACGGTGACGCCAACTCCTTCCGGCCGAATCTGGCACAGATTGTGCTGGAGAGAGTCGCCAAGGCCGGCGGTGACGTCGCCGACCGGGCGGGATTCCGCGTGAAACTGAACGTGGGCGAAGACGCCAAGTTCACGGGCGGCAATTCCGGCAGCGACGAGTTTGATTTTCAAGAAACGTATTTTCAGTACATTGCGCCGATCGGCAATGGCGTCACGTTTCAGGGCGGGCGGATGAACACGTTGATCGGGTATGAGGTGATTGAAAGCCCTTACAACCCGAATTTTTCCCGCTCGTTCTTGTTCGGCATGGGAGAGCCGTTCACGGTGACGGGACTGCGGGCGTCATATGATTTTAACGATCAGGTTTCGTTTGCCGTCAGCGCCATTAATTCCTTTACGGGACTACAGGCGGACGACAACAACAGCAAGTCGGTGGAGGCGCTGCTGTCATACGCGCCCATGGACAACGTGGGGCTGTCCCTGTTCGGGTTCTGGGGGCCGGAGGGCGGGAGGAATGGCAGCATTCCAAATCCCGCGGACTCGGATGTCCCATTCAGGCATGAGAATACCGACAGAGTACAAGTCGGCGGCATTCTCGACTGGCAAGCCACCGATGTTCTGGAATTGGTGGTGGAAGGGTACTATGGCAATCAGGCCAATGCGGTGCTGTCTCCGGGGGATATGGATACGTCAACCGCACCCACCATCGGCAATGCCCAATGGGGTGGCATCGCCGGATATGTCATGTATGACTTCACCGACCAGTGGGGTCTGCGGGTTCGCACGGAGTATTTTCGTGACGGGTCCGGTTTTTTTGCCTGCGGCGGAGAAGGCGGGGATTCGTCAGTCGGAAATGCGTTGCAATGTGCCGTTGGTTGGACAGATCAATATGACGGCGATGGCGCGCAAAATCTCTGGGAAACGACGTGGACGCTGCAATACAAGCCGGTGGCGGACATGATTACACGGCTGGAGTACCGGTACGATAAATCCAACCGGCATTCGTTTCAGGATGGATCGTCGTTCGGCAACAATCAGTCGACCCTGGCCGTGGAAGCGATCTATCTCTTTTAGCGGGGCAGGGGAGGCGAAGGGATCAACATTGCAAAGGGGGATCGGCCCATGAAACTTGTGCAAACCATGATCAAGCCGTTCAAGTTGGATGAAGTCAAAGAAGCCCTGGTGGAACTGGGCATTCAGGGGATGACGGTCACGGAAGTCAAAGGTTTCGGCCGGCAGAAAGGCCACAAGGAAACGTACCGGGGCGCGGAGTATCAGATTGATTTTGTGCCGAAAGTCAAGATCGAACTCGTCATTCCCGATGACATGGAACAGCGTGTCATTGAAACCATCGTGCGGGCCGCGCGAAGCGGCAGTATCGGTGACGGAAAAATTTTCGTTTCGGAGTTGAAGACCGCGCTTCGGATTCGCACCGGAGAAATAGGAGACGGCGCGCTCTAAGCGGCGTTGTTCCCGACGTCTCCGTTCAACTGGCTGGACAAACGGATTTCCAACCCTTTCAAGCAGAGGTGGCACCGTGAAACAGATACTTTGTTTCTTCGCATGGTCGGCGGTTGTTGTCGCAAGTGTGTTCTGTGGCGTCGCGGACGGATGGGCGCAAGACGGACTCCCCGGGGCGATTGATACGGGAGACACGGCGTGGATCCTGGTCTCGTCCGCGTTCGTGTTGTGCATGGTCCTGCCGGGGCTGGCGTTGTTTTACGGGGGGCTGGTGCGCAGTAAAAACGTGCTCGGGACGATTATGCATACCGGCAGCATCCTGTGTCTCATCAGTCTCGTGTGGGTGCTGGTGGGCTATTCCCTGGCCTTTGGAACCGACGTGGGCGGCCTGATCGGCGGTCTCGAATTTCTGGGGCTGATGGGTGTCGGGGAAGAGGTCTACCCCGGCACAGGCATTCCCCATTTGGTTTTTATGGTGTTTCAGTTGATGTTCGCCGCCATCACCGTGGCTTTGATCACGGGAAGTTTTGCGGAGCGGATGAAGTTCACGGCGTTGCTCCTGTTTGCCGTCCTGTGGTCGGTCTGTATCTATTCGCCGCTTGCTCATTGGGTGTGGGGCGGGGGATGGCTTGGCGAGATGGGCGCGCTGGACTTTGCCGGCGGCGCGGTCGTGCATATCAGTTCCGGATTTGGAGCGCTGGTCTGTGCGATGGTGCTTGGACAACGGAAAGGCCACGGGGTCGAGCCCATGCCGCCGCACAATCTTCCCATGACGGTGCTGGGAACGGGGCTGTTGTGGTTCGGCTGGTTTGGATTCAACGCCGGGAGCGCCCTGGGCGCCAATGGGGGAGCCGCGTCGGCGTTCGTCGCCACGCATATTGCGGCCTGTGCCGGCGGGATCGGCTGGATGGTCGCGGAATGGATGCGAAGCGGCAAGCCCACCGTGCTCGGATTGGCAAGCGGCGTCATCGCCGGTTTGGCCACGATTACTCCGGGAGCCGGATTTCTTGGGCCTCTGTCGGCCCTGCTGTTGGGATTGCTCGCCGGGGCGCTGTGTTATGGAGCCGTTGTTTGGAAAACGAAACTGGGCTACGATGACTCGCTCGATGTGGTGGGCATTCACGGCGTGGGCGGGTTCACCGGCATCGTCGCGACCGGATTACTGGCGTCGGTCGGCGGGCAAACGGGGCTTCTGTTCGGCAATCCCGGCCAGTTGTGGATTCAACTGGTGCTTGGCGTGGCGTCCATTGTGTTTGTGATGGTGGGAACGTATATTATCTTGAAAATCGTCGATGTGGTGGTGGGTCTTCGGGTGACGCCGGAAGAGGAAAGCGTCGGGCTTGATTTGAGTCAGCATAACGAACGGGCGTATTCCTGAACGCAACGCATGAAATCATCTGTGGCGCCCGCAAGGATTCCGCGTGAACAAGGAGGTATGGCATGACTCCGCGTGAAGTGTTGGATTTTGCGAAAAAAACCAGGGCGGAAATGGTGGACATGAAATTTGTGGACCTGGTCGGAGCGTGGCAGCACTTTTCGATCCCCACATCCGAACTGACCCTTGACGTCTTCAAAGACGGCGCGGGGTTTGACGGCTCGTCCATTCGCGGCTGGAAGGCGATCCAAAACAGCGATATGCTGGTGTTTCCCGACCCGGACACCGCCATCCTGGATCCGTTCACCGCCATTCCCACCATCAGTCTGATTTGCGACGTTAAAGATCCGATTACTCGCGCCGTGTACGAACGCGACCCGCGCGGCGTGGCGCAACGGGCGGAGCGGTATCTTCGACAGACCAGGATAGGAGACGTCTCCTATTGGGGGCCTGAAGCGGAGTTTTTTACGTTTGATCATGCCAGTTACGATCAGAACGCGCAGTCCGGTTACTATTTTCTTGATTCGGAGGAGGGGATTTGGAATTCGGGACAGGAGGGGCACAATCTGGGTTCGCGGCCCCGGCACAAGGAAGGGTATTTTCCCGTGCCTCCCGCGGACGCGCAACAGAATCTCCGTTCCGAAATGGTACGGGAAATGGAAAAAGCGGGGATTCGGGTTGAAAAGCATCATCATGAAGTGGCGACCGGCGGGCAGGCGGAAATTGACCTTCGCTTTGACAGCCTCGTGAAGATGGCCGACAAAATGATGCTGTACAAATACATCGTCAAAAACGTGGCGCGCCGGCATAACAAAACCGCGACGTTTATGCCGAAACCCCTGTTTCAGGACAACGGCACGGGGATGCACACTCATCAAAGCATCTGGAAAGACGGGAAGCCGATGTTTGCCGGCAAGGAATACGCCGGCGTTTCCAAAACCTGTTTGCATTACATCGGCGGCATTCTGAAACATGGTCCGGCCCTGGCGGCCCTGACCAATCCCACAACCAATTCATACAAACGGCTGACGCCGGGTTTTGAGGCGCCGGTGCTACTGGCCTATTCCAGCAGGAATCGCTCCGCGGGGATTCGAATTCCCATGTATTCTCCCAACCCGAACGCCAAGCGGATTGAAGTGAGATTTCCCGATCCGTCCGCCAATATGTATCTGGCATTCAGCGCGTTGTTGATGGCCGGCCTTGACGGCATTCACAGAAAAATCGATCCCGGTGACGCCGTGGATAAAAACCTCTATGAGTTGACGTCGAAAGAAACGAAAAAAATTCCAACGCTTCCGTCGGACCTGGATGAGGCGTTGGACCATTTGGAACGGGATCATCAATTCCTGTTGCAAGGCGATGTCTTCAGCAAGGATCTGGTGGAATCCTGGATCGCCTATAAACGGGACAATGAAGTGGACCAGATCAGGATTCGGCCCCATCCGCATGAATTCTCCCTGTATTATAATATCTAAAGCGCCGGGGC
Organism: Nitrospirales bacterium; assembly: GCA_020027205.1. GTDB lineage: Bacteria > Nitrospirota > Nitrospiria > Nitrospirales > UBA8639 > Bin75. Next base: position 164,915 of record JAHRAQ010000025.1, read on the forward strand.
TGTAAGGCCCCGGATTGCTCCGCATCAGACGGCGTTCCCGTTGCCACGGCTTTGATGTGCGCCACAGGCAAAGCCCGCCGCAACGGGACATGGCCCCTCCGCCCTGCCTGCGTCCGCCACACTCGCCCCGTTTCACAGATGACTTCCAGCATCGCCGGGTCACACGCCCAAGAGAACAGCGGCACGGGACATAACCGGACCGCCGCATTGCCTGAAAACGCCTTTCCTGGCATTGACGGTCTTTAAACTCCTTTTCCTTGATTTTCTCGCAGCAGTGGTTATCTCTGACTGGAGAAACGATCATGGAACGAGTCTGCACGGAACGGAGTCGGCGACGATGGATATGAACCGCATGACATTGCGCGTCCAAGAGGCGCTGCAATCGGCTTCCACCCTGGCCATGAACAGGCATCATCAGGGCATAGACGTCGACCATGTACTCATGGCCCTGCTGGAACAATCCAATGGATCGGCCGGTCCGATTCTGGAACAGACCGGCCTCTCCATTCCCGCCGTTAAAGCCGAAGCGGAACGGCAACTGGCAAACGTTCCCCGCGTCAAAGGCCCCGGAGCATCTCCCGGGCAAATGTATTTGACCCGGCGCATGGCGGCGCTTCTTGACCTTGCGGAGGAAGAAAAACGGTCACTGAAGGATGAATACGTCAGCGTCGAACATCTGTTGCTGGCCATGGCGGCACAGGGCGGCGTCTTGAACACCATCGGGGCGACACGGGAGAAACTGTTGGCCGGGTTGCAAAAAATTCGCGGGAATCAACGAGTCTCCAGCCAGGATCCCGAAGGCACCTATCAGGCGTTGGAAAAATACGGCAGGGATCTCACCATGCTGGCGGGACAGGGAAAGTTGGACCCGGTCATCGGTCGAGACGAAGAAATTCGACGGACGATTCAGATTCTGTCGCGACGGACCAAAAACAACCCCGTGCTTATCGGCGAACCGGGAGTCGGGAAGACGGCCATCGTGGAAGGTTTGGCCCAGCGGATTGTGAAAGGTGACGTTCCGGAGGGGTTAAAACAGAAACGCGTGGTGGTCCTGGACCTGGGAGCATTGGTGGCGGGAGCCAAATTTCGAGGAGAGTTTGAAGAACGACTGAAGGCTGTGTTGAAAGAAATCCAGTCATCCCACGGTCACATTCTGCTCTTTATCGATGAACTGCACACCGTCGTCGGCGCAGGGGCGGCGGAGGGCGCCATGGACGCGGCCAATCTGCTCAAGCCCATGCTCGCAAGAGGTGAATTGCATCTTGTCGGGGCGACCACGCTGGATGAATACCGCACGCACATTGAAAAGGACGCCGCGCTTGAGCGTCGTTTTCAACCCGTGTTTGTGGAGCAACCGTCCGTGGATGATACGATTTCCATTCTTCGGGGGCTGCGGGAACGCTATGAAGTGCACCATGGGGTTCGGATTAAAGACGCCGCCCTGGTGGCGGCGGCGCGGTTGTCTCATCGGTACATCGGCGACCGATATCTTCCAGACAAAGCCATTGACCTGGTTGATGAATCGGCGGCCCGGTTGCGTACGGAAATTGAAAGTGTTCCCGTCGAACTGGACGAAGTGTCGCGGAAAGTCATGCAGATGGAAATCGAACGTGAAGCGCTCAAAAAAGAAGACGACGCGGGCAGCAAGGCCAGGCTGGAGATGCTGGAAGGGGATCTTGAAAGCAAACGTCGAACGCTGGCCGACCTGAAAACACAATGGGAATCGGAGAAATCCGCCGTCGGGCGTTTGCAGCAAATCCGGCAACGCATTGAGGATCTCAAGCCTCATATTGAAAAAGCCGAACGCGAATACGACCTTAACCGCGTCGCGGAGTTGCGATACGGCACGCTGCCACGGCTGGAGCGCGAACTTCACGACGAAGAAGAACAACTTGATCGGAAAAAAGGGAAAACGCGTCTCCTCAAAGAAGAGGTCGATGAAGAAGATATTGCGGACGTCATCAGCCGATGGACGGGCATTCCCGTCAGCCGGCTTCTCCGGGAAGAAACGGAAAAACTCCTGCGTCTGGGAGATGCGCTGCACGCGCGCGTCGTGGGCCAGGAAGAAGGCGTGCGGGCGGTGGCCGACGCCGTGCTGCGGGCGCGGTCGGGCATCAAAGACCCCAACCGGCCGATCGGCTCATTTTTATTTCTCGGCCCGACCGGAGTGGGAAAAACAGAATTGGCGCGAGCCCTGGCGCAAACACTCTTTGACGACGAAGCCAATCTTGTGCGGCTTGACATGTCGGAATATATGGAGAAACACGCGGTGTCCCGATTGATCGGCGCTCCCCCCGGTTATATCGGATATGAAGAAGGCGGACAATTAACCGAGGCGGTTCGGCGGCGGCCTTTTTGCGTGATTCTGCTGGACGAAATCGAAAAAGCGCATCATGACGTGTTCAATATTTTACTGCAGGTCCTGGATGACGGTCGATTGACCGATGCGCGGGGCCGAACCGTTGATTTCAAAAATGCCGTGTTGATCATGACGTCGAACATCGGCAGCCGGGAGATTCTGGATGCCCGGCAACGGGGACAGACCCATGAAGCCCTGCAAACACTTGTCTCCGATGAAGTCAAGCGTCATTTCCGTCCGGAATTTTTAAATCGGATTGATGAAACCGTCGTGTTCCGCCCGTTGCGTTCGGACGAACTGGGTCGCATCGTGGATATTCAACTGGCCCGGGTCAGGGCCCGATTGAGTGATCGCAGAATTCAACTGGAAGTGACCCGCGAGGCCCTGTTGAATTTGGGAAAACGAGGATACAATCCCGCCTATGGCGCCCGGCCATTAAAACGGTTGATCCAGCAGGACGTGGAAACGCCGTTGTCGAAACTGCTGGTTCGCGGCGACGTGACGGATGGAGACACGGTCACCATTGACTGCACAAATGACCGGGTGATACTCGTTCCCGCGCCGACGGCGGGGCATTCCGCCATTTGAGACATAACTTCGTCGCGGCTTTGCATCTTCTCGTCGTTCTGCAACGCGGATGCGTTATTCACCCATAATGTGTACAACGATCTCCCTCGACCGCGCCCGCGTATCAAAATCAAGAAGGACTATGGCTTGCCAGGTGCCCAGAAGTAGTTGCATCCCGGCAAAGGGAATTGTGAGAGATTGACCTTGAATTTGCCCCCGTAAATGACTGTGTCCGTTATCTTCGCCGGGATTGACACGATTGTGCCGCCACGCCGAATCGGCGGGTACAAGTTGATCCCAGAGTGTTTTGGTGTCGGCCCGCAATCCCGGTTCATCCTCGATAATCAACACCGACGCGGTGGTGTGTTTCACGAATATCGTCACAATCCCGGTTTGCAGGCGGGCATGGGAAAGGCATTGCCGGACGGTATCGGAAATATTCTCGATATGCGAACGGCCTTTCATGTTCACTGAAAAATTGTGCGTGAAAACCGGCATCGGATTGTTCCGCTAGAGTGACCGCAAAAACCGCCGTTCACCGGACGACAACGTTCCCCCGCGAGCCGCCTCGAGAAGAGAATCAAAAACCCCGGAGGCCGTTAATCGTCGAACGGCCGTTACCACGCGAACGTTCAACCGGTCCTGCCGTTGCAATTCGTCAAGATAGTCGAACGCCGCCACAAAACTTTCCCGTGCGCGCGCATAATAGTCATTGCCCCGCCGCCGGTTGCTGTGGGCTTCCAGTTGCTCACATGCGACAAGAATTTCTCCCAGTTCCCTGACCCATCCCGGAGACCTCGCCAGTTTTTCGGGATAATAGTAGTATAACGTGACGCGCTCCATCCATGGCAACCAGCAAATGCCCAGACGTTCCAACGTCGGCTTCGCTCGTTTGAGTTGACGGCGATGGCGACGGGCAAAACCCAGCCGCATTTCAATTTGCTCGCAAGCCCACCGGTTCAGGTTCAGCCCTTCGTCGGTCAACTGTTGACGATAGATCTTCACAAAGGCTTTGTCTTCATTGCCGTACTTTGAATGAGGATGTCGCAACCGCCACTCGGCGGGCCTGGTCGGCACGTCGTGTTTGCGCGCCCATGACCATATTCGTCCAAAGAGAGAACGATCAAGCCCGGCCCGGCCCAAATCATGTAACAGGCAGGCAACGTGAAAGTGTCGGAGTCTCGACGGTTCGTGGGCGAGGTATCGGAACACGGCCGCGCACATTTTTGCCGTTCGCAACGCATGGACTTTATCATACCCCTTGATGACGGTGTTGGATTTAAACGGGTGGGGATAGTCGTATAATTGCAGTATCGCTTTCACCAGAGATTGCGGCAGGAGAAGATCGGGGGATGCCGATGGATGGAGCCGTCGGCCCGGAACATGCCCGGATGGAACGGAAACTAATGCTGGCATGGCAAAAGAACATCGGCTACAATAAACAATGACTTTAACAATAGAATCGTTTGCCTGTCAAGCGCACGGCAAGCCGGCGGCGGCACGGACGTGCGAAATGAATGTCATGAACCAACGCATATCTGAACGGACAGGAAAATGTGGAATGGGCGGGACGCTGGCGGTTTTCCGGACGTGCGCGAGCATCATCGCACGTCCGGCTTCCATCCCGTCATGTCGTCACTGCGTTCAGCCGGGAGACCGCGCATGACCGGCAAGCGAAAACGCCTGATTCTTGTCCTGTGTCTCATCGTGATTGTGTCCTTCCTGGGCGTGGCCTACGTTGTCACGTTTCAGAGAGACGTTTTGCACAAAGCGGCTCAACATATCATCGCCGGGTCCCTGGGAGAACAGATCACCATTCGGGACATTCGCATGGAACTCTTCCCTCGCCCGGAGTTGCGGCTCATAGATGTCAGCATCAACGTCCCGGGCTGGAACAAGCCGATGTTTCGAGCCTCGGAAATTCGCTTGCGAACGGGGGCGGTCTTGACCGAAGGGGATGCGCCGGCGTCACAGGTTTTGATTGTTGAAAATGCCCGCTTTGATCTTGGGCGGGACAGGAATGGTCGATGGAACTATCAGGACCTCCTTCAGGATGGGTCATCCGGGACGTTGGGGGCGTTTCTTGCGGGGTCTTCACTGAAACTGATCAATGGCTCGTTAGATATTGAAGACACGTTCCGTCGCGACGCCCCTTTGCGCATCCACGCCGACACGGTCGAACTGCGGGTGGAGCGATTGGCGCTGACGGGGCCGACCGAGATATTTCTTTCCGCACGACTTGCCGATGAAGAAACGGGGGCCATGGTGTCGTCCTACGGCACGGTCGAACATATCGGCGGGTTTCTGAATTTTCAACCAACGAAACGGCAGGACCTGACCCCGCAACTTGCACTGTACGCTCGCACGGAACTTGACCGGCACATGCTCTCGCACATCGCCGACCTGTTCAAATTTGAGGAAGTTCCAATGGGACTCCAGGGAAAAATCAGCGCCCAGGGGCACGTTCGTTTTGCGCCAGGTGTGCAGGGATATGATCTGGCGGTCTCCGATCTTGTGGTGTTGACGGACGTTATTGACCTGAACGTGGAAGCGAACGTAGCGGGTTTGTTCCTTCCCGATCCTCCAACGTTATCCGGCAAATGGACGAGCACGCCTCTGGCCATTCAGCATTTGCCGCAATGGCTTCCGCGCGACGGGCTTTCCTCCAAATTGTACCGGATGATTCGCCGCCATGATTTTCGCGGAAAAATCCGGGCGGTGTCGGCGACGTTTTCAGGCTCTGCCCGCGAGGGGTTGGGCTATTCCCTGGGCGGAGAGTTTCACCTGTCGGACGGGACGGCGGCCTTCGGACCCAAGTGGGGCAAAGCCGAACACGTCGAAGGGATCATCCGTGTTCAGTCAGACCGGATTCAACTGTCTGATGTACGCGGCGCCTACAATGACATTCCCGTCACCGGAGGAACGGGCACCATTGTCTGGGACGGGGAAGGCGGCCGGCTGACGTCCACGCTGACGGGGACCGCTTCGCCGACGCAATTGCTCGGTGTCGTGCAGAAGTTCGTTCATTGGGATACCGAACAATACCTGGCGCCGCCGCTTCACGATCAACCGGGGCACGGATCCGTGACAATACAATTCGACGTCCTCCTTCAACATCCCGAAAGCATTGTCTTTCACAATGCGGAATATCGGCCGGAAGAGGCGGTGATGCGACTCCCCGGACTGCCGGGGCCGGTTACCCACATAAGCGGGCTTCTCGATTTTTCGCCGCACCATCTTCGCCTTAAGAACGTCAGGGGCCTCTACGGAAAAAGCGATTTTCACATCGAAGGGACGATGAACTTTGCCGGGCCGGCTTCCATTGACGAGGTCAGAATTCAGGGACACATGCATGGCCGCGATCTCGCCACGTTGTTTCCCCATCCCCCCGGAGATCAGGCGATGTTTTCAGGCTCCGCCCGATACGTGGTTGTGGTCGATGGAAAACCGGAAGCCCCTGTCATTCGAGGCGCCGTTGATTTGCAGGGATTGGGCATTGCCGTGCCGGGGATCATCAACAAAGCCTCGCCCCTCGAGGGAGAACTTGATTTTCACGTTCTGCCCGGCGGGAATCGCCGATTGTCTTTCAAGCATCTTTCCCTGCGATTTCCCTCTGTCGGTCTGGCGGGACAGGGACGCCTTCGTTATGGTCCAAAGCCGGCCATCAACATCTCCTTCACAACCGATCCCATTCTCTTTGCCGCACTGCCGCCCGGGCTTCAATTATTTAACGGGGCGATATCCGATGGAAAACTGGAGGTGTCCCTGGCGTTGCAGGGAACGGAGCGGAATTGGCGGTTGTGGAAAAAATCGGGATGGGTGGCGCTCACAAAAGGCACGGTTAATATCGACGGGCTGGCGCCGCCGATTTCCCACGTATTTATTCGGGCCAGACTGAACGGTCATGCCGCGGATCTGAAACATCTGCAATGGAGGATGGGAGAAAGCCAGGTACGAATAACGGGCGCCGTTCAGCAATGGGACAGCCGTCCAAGCATAACCGGAACATTGATGTCGTCTCAATTTGATCTGGCTCGTCTGATTCCCGGGGGAGAGCGGTCTTCCCTGCGGAGATCTTTGGCAACCATTGCCCGGACGGCCACCGTGTCCGGAAATCTGCAACTCGATCATGCCAGATACAAAGCCCTGTCTTTTCAGACTTTGACGGGCCGGCTCCGAATCCAGGACGGCATCATCGGCGTTGAAGACATTCGGGGACAGACGGCACAGGGCACAATGCAGGGCAGGATGTTGATCCATCTGCCTCTGCAACAACCGGCCACGATGAAAACTTGGTTTGATGTGCGCGGAATTTCCCTGCTGGCTCTGGAGCAAACTTTTCTCGATGCAAAGACTCTGGACGAACGATTGATAACGGGCATGGTATCCGCCAAAGGCGTACTTGCGGGGCATGGAAGGGACGCGGGCGGCATTCTCCCGACTCTCAACGGCAATCTGACGCTTTCCATTGTCGACGGACGCATCAAACGGGGCACGGTGGTCCCGAAAATATTGGCCATCATGAATCTTCCGAGCATGTTGCAGGGGCAAATTGAACTCCAGAAGGAAGGGTATCCTTTTGACAAGCAAACAGGAACGCTGACCATCGCCGACGGCCTTATGACTTCCGAGGATATTGTCATAGACGGCCCGGTTTTAAAAATGACCGCCGCGGGGCAGTTCGATTTTCTGCGTGATGATTTGGACGTGGTGGCGGCCATCAGCCCGTTTGGCTCTTATTTTGATCTTCTTCGGAAAATTCCGTTGTTCAAGTTGTTGATGGATGACGGCAAACAGGGAGTCCTTTCGGCCATGTTTAAAATCAAAGGGCCGCTCCACGCGCCCCGCGTGACGCCGATGCCCATGGAATCCTTTGCCATGGGGGTAACGCGCTTCGGCACATTGGCGTTTAATGTTTTGAAAAATACGATCGCCCTGCCGGCGAAAATGTTTTCCAACGAAGGCGCCGCCGCGCAGCCGGCGTCTCAACCCGCCGATTCTCCGGACGACGAAGGGGAGTTTTGACGGCGCGCCCATGGTCATTCCGGCATGATCCCCACCGTTGAATGGAAAGAGGGCGTGATTCGCCTCCTTGACCAGACACAGTTGCCCGGCCGCACAACAATTTTTGAATGCAAAGACGTGGCGGCGGTGGTCTCCGCCATTCGTGAGTTAAAAGTGCGGGGCGCGCCGGCCATCGGCGTCACGGCGGCGATGGGCGTGGCGCTGGGGGCTTGTTCGGCGACGGAAACCGACGTCCTGGCATTGACGAAAAACGTTCTGTGCGTCTGTGATCAATTGGCCGCCACGCGCCCCACGGCGGTCAATCTTTTTTGGGCGATTGAACGCATGAAAAACGTTTTGTGGAAAAACCGTGACCGAACGGTGCGCGAGATGCAATCCCAACTGGTGGAAGAAGCGTTGGCCATTCAACGGGAAGATATTGCGATGTGCAAAGCCATGGGTCGCCACGGGGCTGGCATTGTGAAGGACGGGCAGCATATTTTAACGCATTGCAACGCGGGCGCCCTGGCAACGGCCGGATACGGCACGGCCCTGGGAGTCTGCCGGGCCGCACGGGAACAGGGAAAAAACATTCATGTCTTTGTCGATGAAACCCGGCCCGTTCTGCAGGGCGCCAGACTGACGGCATGGGAATTGCTGGAAGACGGCATTCCCGTCACCCTTATCACGGACAACATGGCCGGAGCCGTCATGCGGCAGGGCAGGATTGATCTCTGCATGGTGGGCGCGGACCGGATTGCCGCCAACGGAGACGTGGCCAATAAAATCGGCACGTATTCGGTCGCGGTGCTTGCCAAAGCGCATGGCATCCCTTTTTATGTGGCGGCGCCTTCGTCAACCATCGACATCATGACCTCGTCAGGCTCATCGATTGCCATTGAGGAACGCCCAATCCATGAGGTCACCACGCTGCATGGAGGAACATGGATTGCCCCCAAAGGCGTCCATGTTCTTAATCCGGCTTTTGATGTGACTCCTGCCGAGTATATCACCGGGATTATTACGGAGCGGGGCATATTCGCGCCGGATCAAATCGCGGAAACATTTAAAGGCTGAAAGGTTGGATGGAGGCGCTATCCGAAACGCCCTTCCAGAACGATTTCATTCAGGGGACGCCGGCCGCTCGGAAATTCCCGCTTGAGAAGATGGGCTGGCAGGGATTCCCCGGACGCCCGCTTGCCGACGGCGGCCATGGCAAGAACCGCATACCGCTCGGGAACACCAAGCGTCCTTCTCGCCTTGTCATAATCGAATCCCTGCATGCCGTGCACGACAAATCCTCTGCGCGCTCCCTCCAACGCGAAATTTTCCCATGCCGCCCCGGCGTCGAAGGCATGCGTGTCGGCCGGTTGATCGCCCTGTTCAAAGAACATGCCGGAAGTGATGACGACCAGCGCGGCGGCATGTTGCGCCCAGACTTTGTTGCCTTCGACAAGCAGATCAAGAAACGCTTCCCAGAACTTTGACTGCCGCCTGGCGTACACAAAACGCCACAGTTGCGCATTGTTGGACGACGGCGCCCAGCGAGCGGCTTCAAAGAGCGGCATGAGTTCGGCATCCGACATGGACTCGCCGGTCATGGAACGGGGAGACCATCGGTTCAAGAGCAGGGGATGAATGGCGTACTGCGTCTTTCGGTGTTCCTTGACTTCTTCCGTGAGTCCGTCGTCCATAATGCGTTCCTTTCTTCATGACCGCTGTCTGCCGTGAAAACATTGCGTGGAATCACGATGGGGTACGGTCGGATTCCTTGAGTCGTTCCAGGCGTGCCTGATCCACGGAAACCCACATGGTTTTTCCGCGAGTCACCGTGGCCGACCCCGGCCGTGCCCCTTTGGGTTTCTTGACGTACTTTTTCAGCGCATAAATGATTTCGCCTTTTCCACTTTTTCGTAAATTGCTGTAAAGCACTGCCAGCGCGGCGGCGTCTTGCAGGGTTTCAGGCGGAGTTTGCCGTTTTTTCGGCAACCTGACGATGACATGAGATCCGGAAACGCCGTTGGCATGCAGCCAGAGATCGTCGGGTTTGGACATCGTGAAGGTCAGAACATCGTTGCCGCGCGCATTTTTTCCAACCAGAATGGCATACCCGTCATGAGATCGGAAAGAACGGCAGGCCGAGGCGGTTTTCGACGCCGGCCGTTGCGGTGCGTTCGGCGAAATGCGCGCGTGCGCGCCGGCCTTGCTCACGGCTGACGGCGGCATCCTGCCATGTTCCGCTTCGCGTAATGCAAGTTGGAGTTCGGCCAATGTCTTTTTTGCCTCTTCAAGACGAGGCGCCAGATTGGTTTGCGCGCCGACAAATTTTCGATACTTTTTGAAATAGTCCGCGAGGTTCTCCGGGCCGTTTTTTTGACGGTCCAACGGCAGAACAATCACCGGCAATGTGTCATCGAAATAATCAATAACCTTAATGCAATCCTGTTTTGGAGAGAGAGCGGAGAGATGGTTTTTCAGCAATTCGCCGTATCGTTGATATTCACGGTAGGGAAGGACTCTGTCAAGATCGCCGGCGAGTCTTTCGATTCGTCGCTGAAGTTTCCTGACGTTGTTCCGTAAACGAGACGCGTGTTGACGACGTTCAGCCGCGCGATTCTCATGCTGTTCGGCCTCAAGGCAGGCCGTCTCAATCCGTCGAGACACTGGAAAGCTGCCTTCATCTTCAGCGTGAAAACGCGAAGAATCTGTCCGCACGGATTCCGGCGTTGTGTTGCCTGACGGAACGGGAGGCGGCTCAAAGACCCGTCCCGCACTCCGGCCGCCGTATTTTTCCGGTTTCAGAGACCGCAAAATCGCGCCCTGGGAATCCAGTATAAAAAGATTGGCCGAACGCCCGGTGAGAGCCGCCACCAAAAAGAATGTGTTGTCATGGTGTTTCAGTTCCAGCCAGACAATGCGGTCATGCGGCATTTGAACCATGCGACGCATTGTCGCGCCCAGAAGATGGGCGCGCATATATTGACAAAACGGCGGGGGAGTCGGAAGGCCCGATATGGGTTTGCGCAGGATATGCAACCGGCCATATCGGGGATGCGCCGAGATGAGGATCGCAACCGACCGTTGCGGCCGGCGAAGAGCGATCGTGATCGTATCAGGCGTGAGTTGCCGAATGTTCCGGATCAATCCGCCGACGCAGACCGGCGCCATTTCGGCAATGACCGCGCTCACGTCATGGAGGCTTACCATCGTGTTCTCCCTGCGGACTCGTGACGCGCGGAACGCTATGGCGAAGCGGAGTTATCGCGCATCGTTGAACACGAGAGCCGCTTTCAGGCCGGCCGTGAAGCGGCCGACGGCCTTAACGAAATCAGGGGCGTGCTTGTGTGCTTCTATCGTTCGGACAAGGGCGCTGCCGACGATAACACCATCGGCGAAGGACGCGATGCGTCGAGCCTCATCCGGCGTGGCGATGCCGAACCCCACGGCCACGGGCTTCCGTGTTTTTTGTCGCAGCGCCCGGACCCGGCGTTGAACGGCGCCCACGTCTCGCAGCGCCGCTCCGGTGATCCCGGTCATGGACACGTAATAAACAAAGCCCTGGGTGTGTTTGATCACGTTGTTTTGTCGCGCGGGCGTACTTGTCGGCGCCAGGAGAAAAATCAGGCAGGGGCCTCGTGCGGCCGATGCCGTCTGCAAGACACCGGCTTCTTCGGGAGGCATGTCGGGAATAATAATCCCATCCACCCCAACCGCGGCCGCCTCACGGCAAAACCGTCGTTCTCCCATGGCCATGACGGTGTTGTAATAGGCCATGAGTATCAAAGGCACTTGTGTTTTAACTCGCAATGATTTGACCATCCTTAAAACAGCGCGCAGCGAGGCGCCCGCCCGCAAAGCCCTTTCCGCCGCCCGTTGAATCACGGGACCGTCGGCAATGGGATCGGAAAACGGAACCCCGATTTCAATCAGATCGGCGCCGGCCCGCTCCAAAACAGGAATCAATGTTTCCGTATCAGCCAACGAAGGGTCTCCGGCCATGAGATATGGAATCAGAGCCTTTTCATTCCGTTGACGGAGCCGGCTGAACGTGGCGGCAATGCGATTGGACATCATGGACATACCCTAGGAGGCGGCGCCCCGCATCCCGGCAATCTGACCGACGTCTTTGTCGCCTCGTCCGGACAGATTGAGAATCAGGATGTGGTTTTTCTTCATCCCGGGTGCGCGTTTGACGACTTCCGCAACGGCATGCGCGCTTTCCAGGGCGGGGATAATCCCTTCTTCCCGCGCCAGCAAATCAAAGGCCCGCAGCGCTTCCTCATCCGTCGCCGAGGTGTACTGAATGCGCCCGGAGTCGTGGTGCATGGCATGTTCCGGGCCTACTGCGGGATAATCAAGCCCGGCGGACACCGAATGTGTGCCGCGGATTTGCCCATGCCGATCCTGCAACACATAAGTCATCGTGCCCTGCAGCACGCCCGGTGCGCCGCCGGAAAACCGGGCGGCATGTTTCCCGGCGGTCAATCCCAACCCTCCGGCTTCGACGCCCACCATCTGAATCTGCCGGTCTTTGATAAACGGATAAAACAACCCCAGGCTGTTGCTTCCGCCTCCCACGCAGGCGACAAGACAATGGGGGAGTTGCTTTTCCACCGCCAGAATTTGCCGCCGGGCCTCGCGTCCGATCACCGATTGAAAATCACGAATGATCATCGGGTAGGGGTGCGCGCCCAACACGGAGCCGAGCATGTAATGCGTGGTGCGCACATTGGTGGTCCAGTCGCGCATCGCTTCGCTGATGGCGTCTTTAAGGGTCCGGCTGCCCGCGTTTACCCCGGTGACTTTCGCTCCGAGCAATCGCATCCGAAAGACGTTCAGCGCCTGTCGCTCCATGTCTTCCACGCCCATGTAAATTTCCGCTTCCAGGCCAAAGACGGATGCCACGGTCGCCACCGCGACGCCGTGTTGCCCGGCGCCGGTTTCCGCGATGACCCGGCGTTTGTTCATGCGCCGGGCCAGCAACGCCTGGCCGACGGCATTGTTGATTTTGTGCGCGCCGGTGTGACACAGGTCTTCCCGCTTCAGGTAGATCTTGGGACCGCCAAGAGTTTTGGTAAGTCGTTTGGCAAAATAAAGAGGCGTGGGACGCCCCACGTATCGTTGCAAGCATTCCCGATATTCCTTCTGAAAACGCCGGTCCCGTCGAAGAGCGGCATACGCGGTTTCCAGTTCGCGTATGGCCGGCATGAGGGTTTCGGGAACATATTGTCCCCCATACTTGCCGAAACGGCCTCGCTTGTCGGGAACGGATGTCATGAATGCAACCGCATCGCGCGGATAAAGGCGCTCACCTTGACCGGATCTTTTTTTCCCGGCTCCGCTTCAACGCCGCTGCTCACGTCCACGCCATACGGCCGAACGCGTTGAACGGCTTCACGTACGTTTCCGGGCGTGAGTCCTCCGGCCAGCAAACACAAAAAAGACCGCGCTGCTTCGGCGGCCAAAGTCCAGTCGGCGACGTTTCCCGTCCCTCCATAGGCGGCATCCGACACGGCATCCAGGACAAAGCCCCGAACCCTGGCCCGGCCCTTGTATTCCGCCATGGCGACCAGAGTTGTGCGGTCACGAAGACTGATTCCCCGGATGACCGGACGCCCGAGCGATTCGCAATACGCGGCCGATTCGTCGCCGTGAATCTGGGCCAACGCCAACCCGCACTCACGCATGATCCGTTGCACGTTCCCGGATGTTTCATTGACAAACACCCCAACGGGCAACACAAACGGCGGCAGGTCTGCCACGATGGATTTGACAACGCGGGGACTCACGTTGCGCGGACTGTGTTTATAAAAGACAAAGCCAAGCGCGTCGGCGCCGGCGTCAACCGCCTGCAGAGCGTCAATCGGATTTGTGATTCCGCAGATTTTGATTTTGGGCATTGTCATGGCAGCCATGCCGCGCGTTATTTCCGGCGCGGAACCGCGGCCTGCCGGGTTTCGCGCGTTGACCGGGTCACTCCCCGCAAGTCCAGAATTTTCGCGCCGATGTCATTCGCCCGAATCAACGATTCGCCGACCAGCATGGCGCCGGCGCCGGCGTCCAGAATCCGCAGGACGTCGTTCCGTTCACGGATTCCACTTTCGCTCACAATGATTTTGCCGGAGGGAATCCGCCGTGCAAGCCTGTCGGTGACCGACAAATCGGCGGAGAAGGTTTGCAGATCCCGGTTATTGATGCCGATCAGTTCGGCGTCGGGAACCCGTTCCAGGACAACATCCACGTCCCTCTCGTGATGGGTTTCAAACAGGACGTCCAGCGCCAACCCCCCGGCAACCGCGTAAAAATCTTCGAGTTGGATCCGGTCCAGCGCGGCCACAATGAGCAGGACCGCATCCGCCCCGTACGCGCGCGCTTCATAAAACTGCACTTCGTCAAGCATAAACTCTTTGTTCAACGCCGGGAGTCCCACGTGATCCTTGACGCGAGCAAGGTCGTCCAACTGTCCCTGAAAAAAATCGCGATCCGTCAACACGGAAACCGCCGCCGCGCCATGCTCCTTATACAGACGGGCAATCCCGACCGGGTCAAAATGATCCCGAAACTCCGGGCGCATTAATCCCCGGCTGGGGGAGGCCTTTTTCACTTCGGCAATCAGGGCCGGGGCCTCCGGGCCGCAGGCTTCCTTCACGGCCTTGGCAAACTCCAGCGGGCATGGACGGTCGGCGATTTTTCCTTTCAGGCCGGCCATGTAGCCGCGGGTTTTCTTTCGACGCAACTCCGCGGTCTTGTGTTCCAGGATTCGATCAAGAATCATGCGGCGCTCCGATTGGAAACCGCGGCCAGTTTTGTGAATTTCTCGTACGCCGCGCCGCTGTCCAGGGCGGCGGCGGCCTGCTCATATCCTTCTTTCAGGCTGCCGGCTTTTCCGCAGGCGACAAACGCCGGGGCGGCGTTCACAAGCACCACGTCGCGCCTGGCGCTTCGATGCCCTTTCAACACATCGAGAAGAATTGACGCATTGTCCTGCGGGGTTCCGCCCCGCAACTCCTGCGGGCGCACCCGGGCCAATGCAAAATCTTCGGGGGCCACCCGGTAGTTGGAGACCCGTCCGGCTCTGCTCTCGGAAACATAGGTGCAATCGGTCAACGTAATTTCATCCAGCCCGTCTCCGCCATGCAGAACAAAAGCATGTTGGGCGCCCATGCGCATGAGGACCTGTGCCAGTGTCTCCGTCAAACCGCGGTCCGCGACGCCAAGAATCCGTATGCTCGCGCCGGCGGGGTTGGACAACGGCCCCATGATATTCATCAATGTTCGTATGCCCATGGCCGCGCGAGGCGCGGCACAGCGCTTCATGGCGGCGTGGTAGAGCGGGGCGAATAAAAAACCGATCCCGATTTCATTGACGCAGGCCTCAACTCGTTCCGGCGGAAGATCGATGTTCACGCCCATGGCAGTCAGCACGTCGGCGCTTCCGGAACGGGAGGACACGGATCGATTCCCGTGTTTGGCGACGGTCATGCCCCCGCCGGCGATGACGAAGGCGGCGGCCGTGGAAATATTAAACGTGTTGGAGCGGTCGCCGCCGGTGCCGCAGGTATCCACGACATGGGAATCCCCCACGTAAATCCTGATGGCCATTTCATGCATGGCTTTTACGGAACCCGTTATTTCTTCGACCGTCTCACCCTTCACGCGAAGGCCCATGAGATAGGCGGCGATCTGCGCATCGGAGGCGTCGCCCCGCATAATCTCAAGCATGACCGCATGGGCTTCCTTGTCCGTGAGACTCACGTTGTCGGCCAGTTTTTCGAGCGCGGCCTTGATCATATCGGCGCCTCGTTCGTTCTCCGCGCTTCCCGTGCCGGGGAGAGGGGGATTGTCCCGGAACCGGCTGTGAGAAAATTACGCAACAACGCCATGCCGGATTTTGTGAGAATCGATTCGGGATGAAACTGCACGCCTTCCGCGCCGGTCGGCACATGCCGGAGGCCCATGATTTCCCCCTCGTCCGTCTCGGCGGAAATTTCGAAATCGCGCGGCAACGTGTCGCGGTTGACGATCAGCGAATGATACCGCGTGGCTTCAAACGGATTGGGCAGCCCGTCAAACAACCGGCGGCCGTCGTGCCGAACCCATGACACCTTGCCGTGCATCAAACGCCCGGCGCGGACAATCTCTCCGTCAAACGCCGCCGCCAGCGACTGATGTCCGAGGCAGACACCCAGAAGCGGAACGCGCCCCGCGAACCGTCGAACGACCTCCACGGAAATACCGGCTTCGTTGGGAGTGCACGGACCGGGAGAAATCACAATCCGCTCCGGCCCGCACCGTTCAATCTCTTCAACCGTGACGGCATCGTTGCGATACACCTGAATATCGGCGCCCAGTTCTCCCAGATATTGCACCAGGTTATAGGTGAACGAGTCGTAGTTATCGATGACAAGCAGCATATCCCACCCATCGGAGGCGGCGTTGCAAACGGAGCGGCACGGAAGTGCCCTGTTCGCGTTCGAGACACCGGGGTTTCCCGGCCCGCGGCCGGTTAATCCAACCCCCGCTCCGCCATGTCAATGCTCCGCATCATGGCGCGGGCCTTGCTGCGGGTTTCCTCATATTCCCTGGCCGGGTCGGAATCCGCGACAATGCCGGCGCCGGTTTGAATGAACGCGTCACGGCCTTTAATGACCACCGTTCGAATGTTGATGCAGGTATCCATGTTGCCGGAAAAACTGAAGTAACCCACCGCGCCGGCATACGGCCCCCGCCGCGCGGGCTCGAGTTCTTCGATGATCTGCATGGCCCGAATTTTCGGCGCGCCCGAGACCGTGCCGGCGGGGAAGCAGGCTTTCATCGTGTCATACGCGTTGTGCCCTGGACGCAGCGTGCCCGTCACCTGCGACACCATGTGCATGACGTGCGAGTATCGTTCGATGGTCATAAACGGGTTCAGCGACACCGTGCCCGTTTGCGCCACGCGCCCGACGTCGTTTCTCCCCAGATCAACCAGCATCACGTGTTCGGCGCGTTCTTTTTCATCGGCCAGCAGTTCACCGGCCAACGCCTGATCCTGCTCCGCCGTGGCGCCGCGCGGCCGGGTGCCCGCGATGGGCCGAACCACGACGTGATTCTCTTCACACCGAACCAGAACTTCCGGCGAGGAGCCGACCAGTTCAACGCCGGCCACCCGAAGATAAAACATATACGGCGACGGATTAATCACCCGCAGCGCGCGATAGATTTCCAGGGGCGACGCGCGAATTCTGGTCCGCCACCGTTGCGACACCACCGCCTGCACAATATCGCCGGCCTGAATATAGTCTTTGGCCCGCAGCACCATTTTTTCAAAATCGGCCCGTGTCATATTGCAGGTGAAGCGCCGGGGCCGCCGACGCGCGGAAGACGCCCGGTGACGCAGGGGTTTTTTTAACTTGTCGATCATGCGCTCGATACGGGCCGTCGCACCCGTGTACGCCGATTTGAGTTCCGATTTTGCGGAGGACGCCACGCGGGCATTGGCCACCACTTTGATCGTATGCCTGACGTTATCAAAGATGAGAAACGTGTCCGTGACAAAAAAAGCGAACAGGGGCAGTCGGGCGGCCTCCTTGCGACGCGCGGGAATCGGTTCAAAAAAACGAACGATGTCATATCCAAGGTAGCCCACGGCGCCGCCGGCAAATCGGGGAAGCCCGTCCACCCGCACCGGTTGAAACTCGTCCATCATGGTTCGGATATGCTCCAGGGGATTATCGTCCAACGGACATGTTTCCGTTTTCCGGCCCTTTTTCATATGGAGTCGGCCGCCGTCCTCCCACAACACCTGCTCGGCATGACTTCCCAGAAACGAATATCGCGCCCAGTTCTCGCCGCCCTCGATGCTTTCAAACAGGAATGCCGTGTCGCCGGCGTTGATTTTGGAAAACGCGCTGACCGGCGTCTCCACGTCCGCCAGAATTTCACGGTACACCGGCACCAGATTTCCCAACCTGGCCAACCGGCAAAATTCATCAAAACCTGTTGAATAACAAGGCGTTTTCATGCTCGGAACGGTAGCATGGGCTTTCCGGACAAGTCAATGAACCTTCACGGATTGATCGAAGAGAGCCGTGGCGGCTGAACATGATTCCGGCCGCCGCCGTTGTCCGGCGGAACACTTCCGCAACACTTGATGCCGTGGCCGGGGATACTTACAGTGCGTCGGGCATGAGAATTGTCAGATTTCAGGACCGGGCCGGCGTGAACCGCCATGGTCAGTGGACGACGGCGACTTCGGCCCGCCTCATCGACGGCGACATCTTCGACCGGTATGAAGTGACCGACCGGGTCGTCGAGATTGCGACGTTGCTCGCCCCGATTGTTCCCGCGATGATTTTCGGCATCGGGCTTAACTATCGGCGCCATGCCGACGAGACCGGCGCGGCCATCCCCGAATATCCGGTGTTGTTTTTCAAGGCCGTGACGGCGCTCAACAACCCGGAGGATCCCATCATCATTCCCAGGGTGGCTCCGGGACAGGTTGATTATGAATGCGAACTGGCGGTCGTGATCGGAAAGACCGGAAAAAATATCGAGCCGCGTCATGCCCTCGATCACGTTCTGGGATACACCGTTGCCAATGACGTCAGCGCCCGCCGATGGCAGAAAGAGGGCGGCGGACGGCAATGGTGCCGGGGGAAATCTTTTGACACCTTCTGTCCGCTCGGCCCGTGCCTTGTGACACGGGACGAAATCCCCGACCCCATGAATCTTCGAATTCACACCAGGCTCAACGGCACAACGATGCAGGACGGGACCACCGCCGACATGATTTTTGACGTGCCGGCCCTGATCAGTTTTCTCAGCGAAGGCACCACGCTTGTGCCGGGGACGGTCATTCTGACGGGCACGCCGCAGGGAGTCGGCTTTACACGACGCCCGCCGGTGTTCCTCAAAGACGGCGACCGGGTCAGCGTTGACATCGAACGAATTGGCGCGTTGTCGAATCCCGTGCGCGAAGAACACTAACGTTCGATGTCCACGCAGCCGCCGGCGCGGCGGACGAGGAACAGCACGGGAAGGCCGAGCAGGGCCGTCATCACGAAAAACGGGGCATAGCCCAGGCTGTCCACGATGGTGCCGGAGTAGCCGCCGAGCATCTTGGGAAACAGGATCATGAGGGAACTCAACACGGCATATTGCATCGCGGTGAACCGCACGTTCGTGAGGCCGGAGAGAAACGCCACAAACGCGGCCCCGGCCAGCCCGGCCGACAGGTTGTCCGCCGCAATCACCAGATAGAGCATCCCCAGGTCGCGTCCCATGGAGGCCAATGCGACGAACAACAGATTGGACGCCGCCGACAGCAGGGCGCCCAGAAACAGGATGCGCATGACGCCGTATCGCACGGACAGCACGCCGCCCAGCACGCCTCCCGCAATGGTCATCAACAGCCCGAACGTCTTGACCGCGCCGGCGATCTCCGGTTTGGTAAAACCCATGTCCTGATAAAAGACGTTGGCGATCACGCCCAGTACGATGTCGGAGATTCGATACACGCCGACCAGAGCCGCCAGCAGCAACGCGGTCCTGATTCCATAACGCCTGAAAAAATCCCTGACCGGATCGAGATAAGTATCCCGCATCATGTCCCGGCTGACGATGCCGGCCCGCATGACAAGCATGGCGATCAGCCATGCCGCGAAGACCCCCGCGCCCAGGCGCGCCGCTTCAACCAGAAACCCGCCGAGCGGTTCGAGTCCCGCCATCCCCGCGACGGCCGAGGCGGCGGCGTCCGCCAAATCCGCCAGCGCGTACATGGTCATGACCAAGCCGGTGACGGATGCGGCAAACATGACGAGCACTCCCGCGTACTCCCTGGTCGGGCGAGAGTCTCTGGCCGGTTCCGCGCGCCCCGGTTCCGCAATCACGAGCGTGACCGCCACGCCGACCAGCATCGCCAGCGCCGTCATGCCATAGGCCCCCTGCCACGCCTGATACCGGTAGACGCCTTGCGTCGATCCCAACGCATCGGCAAGCACCAGAACGCCGGCGCCAGAGACCAGCATCCCGACACGGTAGCCCGCGATATAGGCGGTGGACATCATGGCTTGCAGCGGCGCGTCCGCCGACTCGATGCGGTAAGCGTCAATCACAATATCCTGCGTCGCGGAGGCAAATCCGAGCAGCGTGGCGGCGAAAGCCATCAACGTGAGACTGGCCCCGCCGCCGGCGGGATCAACGAGGCCCATGGCGAAAATGGCGGCCATGACGGCCCCTTGCGCAAGCAGCATCCACCCGCGCCGCCGGCCGAACATGCGCGTCAGGACGGGGACGGGCAGTTGATCAACCAGCGGTGCCCAGACGAATTTGAAGGAATAGCCCAGTCCGGCCCAACTGAAAAAGGTAACGGCCGCCCGCTCGACTCCGGCTTCGCGCAGCCACAGGGACAGCGAGGAGAACACCAGCAGAAGCGGGATGCCGGCCGAAAAACCGAGAAACACCATGGTGACGACGCGCGGATGCCGGAAAGATCGGAAGGCACGGCGCCAACCGTGTTGTCCGTCGGCGATCACGTGTTAATCCTGATTGCCCGCATTTTTCCTGCTATGCTACCGTGGGCCGCCAAGCCAACGTTGATTGCCGGGTCAACGTTGACCGCCGGGCCGGGGCGCCGCATGACGAAGTACACCGATTTTATCAATTACCATCTGTCAATGCTGATTGACGAGACGCGAACCGGCGCCTACCGCCAGGCCATTGCCCAGGCCGTCAAGCCGGGCGACGTGGTGGTCGACGTGGGGTGCGGGTCGGGCATGCTCTCGTTCCTGGCCTGCCGCGCGGGCGCGCGCCATGTGCATGCCATTGAGAGCGAAGCGGTCATCGAAATGGCCAGGCTGGTGGCGGCCCGTCACGAGTTTCAGCATCGCATCACGTTTTATCACGACCATTCGTTCAAGGTGGAACTGCCCGAACGCGCCGACGTGATCGTGACGGAAACGATGGGCACGTTTGGTTTTGAAGAAGGCATCATCGGCTCGCTCACCGACGCGCGTGATCGTTTTCTCGCACAGGGCGGGACGCTCATTCCTCACAGCCTGGCGTTGTTTCTGGTTCCCGTTGAACTGCCGAAATTCTACGAACACGTCGTTGATTTCTGGGTGAATCGTTGTCAGGGATTCGACTTTTCGCCCGTGCGCGCGCTGACCGTGAACAACGTGCATCCGTTGAAGTTGCACGAGGGCACGTTTCTGGGGGACCCCGCCCGGGCGGAAGACGTGCGATTTACCGACGTCGCGCACACGGAGATCGACGCCGATTGCTCCTTCCGCGTCACGCGCCGGGGGCAACTTCACGGTCTGGCCGGCTGGTTTGACGCCGCGCTGACCCCGGCGCTTCGCATCTCGAACGGCCCGCGGGAACGCGCCTCTCACTGGGGACTGGCGTTTTTCCCCATTGACCGTCCCGTTGTCGTGGAACGCGGTCACCGTATTGAAGTCGAAATGCGGTCGGGCGGGAACGGATCATCCTGGGCGTGGAACGTGACCGTGAACGGACACCGGTTTGAACAGTCCACCGAGAAAGGCTCCCCGCCTTCACGCACCGAAGAACCGTCCATCCGGAAAAAACGTTGAACGTTGTGGATTGAAAACCCGCGCTACGGTCACCGGCGTAAAATGAAATCACCGGCCCAGATGCCGCAAGGGTCAACGCGCACAAGGAAGAGGAAACGCCACGGGTCGCATCCGCGCCGCCGTCATGGCGTACTGACGACCAGGCGTTGACCGACAACAATGATATTGCCGGTCAGGTTGTTCCATTTTTTCAACTGGGCAATCGTCACGCCATAGTTGCGGGAAAGGCGGTACAAGGTTTCGCCGGACACCACCGTGTGATACACTGGCTCATCGAGGCGTTCCCCATCGAAATCCTGAAACGCCGATTCCTCAAAGGAAAGATCGGGCAACCCAAGTTCCGAGAGCGAGGATTCGGAAAACGACATCTCGCCGGATTCGGCGGCGCCCCCGGCGACGCTTGAGGACGCGCCCGTTTTCCCATGGCGGCGTTGTTCCTGCAGCGCATCAACCTTCATGGCCAGTTCGTCTTTTTTCGACGCCAGCGACTCCATTTTGACTTGCGTTTCCTGCAACTGGGAATTCAACTCGTCCGCCCGATTTTCTTCCTGCGCCAACAGGCGTTGAAAGTTCAGGGCGCGGGCCTTTTCCGCCTCATATTTTTCCACGCTCACACATCCGGAAAACAGGGCGGAACAGAAAACCGCGCCCGCCAGCCAGGGCGCCGCCCCGCACGTTGTCCGATGCAGGAACCACGGATTCTGTTCGTGTCGAAGTTTGGTCATAACCAGACTCTCTTTCATGAGTAACGGCGTCCCGCAGGACGATGCCGCGGAATGCGCACGATCACGTTTTATTCCCGCCATAGTAGAGGCAGAGGCCCGTCAATGTCAAGCATCGGCGCAAAGGTTTTCGAAACCCCGCGAATCCCGCGACTCGCATTGACCCCTCGGAACGCCTATGTTAGCGTTTTCTCTCCGCCGCGGCAACGTCATGTTTTGCGCCCCCCCTCACGCCGAAAGCCCTGTGTGCCGACATGGGATCGCCTGAATCATCACCCCCTCGCGCCGCGCAAACGCGCATCGCCAAGTTGCGCGAGCAGATTCGTCACCACAACCATCTCTATCACGTTCTGGGCCAGCCGGAAGTTTCGGATTCGGAATACGATGCGTTGTTCAGAACCCTTCTGGACATGGAGGCCCGGTATCCGGCCCTGGTGACGCCGGATTCGCCGACCCGGCGGGTGGGGGGCGCCCCGCTTGAGCCATTTTCCAAGGTGACCCATGAGCGGCCGTTGTTGAGTCTGGATTCGGCCGTGACGCTGGATGAAGTCCGCGCCTTCGACAAGCGCGTCAAAAAAGACCTGGCCGCCGACCATATCGAATACGCCGTGGAACCGAAATACGACGGTCTGTCCGTTGAACTCGTGTATGACGACGGTGTGTTTGTCCGTGGCGCGACGCGGGGCGATGGCATCACAGGGGAAGACGTCACCGGGAATCTTCGAACCATTCGAGATCTTCCGCCCCGCTTGGCCAAAGCCGGCCCCGTACCCGGCCATGTGATGGTGCGAGGGGAGGTCTATATGCGCCTTCCCGATTTTCAGGAGATCAACCGCAGATTGACCGACAACGGAGACAAGACGTTCGCCAATCCCCGCAACGCCGCCTCCGGTTCGCTCCGGCAACTCGATTCCCGCATCACCGCATCGCGTCCGCTGGCGCTGACCTGCTATGAACTGATGCTGTCCTCCGACCCGCCGCCCGCGACGCATGAGGCCGCCGTCACACTACTGGGCGCATGGGGGCTGCCCATTCCCGCCCAGCGCCGGACTTGCCGGGACATCGAAGAAGTCGCGGCTTTTCACCAACACATGCTGCGGCAACGAGAGCGCCTGCCGTTTGAAATGGACGGCATCGTGGTGAAGATCAACGCCCATGCCGACCAGCGGCGACTCGGCGAAAAATCTCGAAGCCCCCGATGGGCCGTGGCGCTGAAGTTCGCGTCGCGCAGCGCCCGCACGCAGGTCGTGGACATCGAAGTGTCCGTCGGGCGCACCGGCGCGCTGACGCCGGTGGCGAAACTGGCCAAGGTGAACGTGGGCGGCGTCAGCATCGAAAAGGCCTCGCTGCACAACATGGAAGAGGTGGCGCGCAAAGACGTGCGTGTCGGCGACACGGTCATCGTCGAGCGGGCCGGCGACGTGATTCCCGACATTGTCGAGCGGGTGCCCGTCGCCGGTGAACGTCGACGCGCGCCGTTCGCGCCGCCGACGTGTTGCCCGATGTGCCGGTCGGCGGTGGTCACGGAAGGCCCCCTGCATTACTGCACGGGACAGACCGTGTGCGTGGCGCAACTCAAGGGAAGGATCGAGCATTTTGCGTCCAAGGGCGCGCTCAACATCGAGGGCCTGGGTGAAAAAACCGTCGAACAACTTGTCGACGCAAAACTCGTGACGGATTTATCCGGCATCTACCGGTTGCGCGAGGAACATCTGTTGCCCCTGGAGCGATTCGCCGAGAAATCGGCCGCGCAACTCCTTGCCGCCATCGAGCACGGCAAGCGGCCGTCCCTGGAACGGTTTCTGTTCGGCCTCGGCATTCATCAGGTGGGCGCGCACGTGGCCCGCCTTCTGGCCGATCAGTTTGGATCGCTGGAGACGTTGATGACCGCCACGGAGGAACGGTTGCTGGAGATTCACGACGTCGGGCCTGAAATTGCGCGGAGCGTGGTGTGCTTTTTTGCCGAACCCCGCAACGTAAGCGTGCTGAACGCCATGAAGGCCCTGGGCGTCGAGGTTCAGAACGTGCCGCGCGACACGACGGCGCCGGCGCGCGAGTTGCCCCTGCGCGGAAAGACGTTCGTGCTCACCGGCTCGCTGGATCGCTGGAGCAGACGGGAAGCCAGCCAGAGGATTCAGGATTTGGGAGGGAAGGTGGCCGCCGCCGTCGGCAAACAAACGCATTACGTCGTGGCGGGGAAAGAGCCGGGGGGCAAACTGGACAAGGCCAGGCAACTGGGTGTTTCGATTCTCGACGAAACTCAACTGATTGAACTCATCGAAAACGCCGGCGCCGGATAAACACCTCCGAGGGTGTTATTCGGAAGACACCGCGGTCGGCGGCTCCGCATGCCGGGGCTGCAACTCCTCCAGTTTGTGGATTTCGACGCGTTTGATGGATTTTTCATCGGCCTCGCGCACCGTCAACATGCAGCCGTCCACGCGCAGGTCTTCCCCCGCCGACGGAATGTGTCCGAGTCTCTGCTGAATCAGACCGCTGATGGTGTTCTGGTCTTCTTCATCCAATTCGACGGTGAGAAATTCGTTGATTTTTCGGACTTCCGTGCGTCCGTTGACCACGATTTTATTTTTCCCGATGCGCGTGATGGGGTCTTCGGGACTGTCGGTCTCGTCCAGAATCTCGCCCACCACTTCTTCCAGCAGATCCTCCGTGGTGACCAGTCCCATCACCTCGCCGAATTCGTTCACGACCATGGCGATATGCCGTTTCTGCTGCTGAAACTGTTTCAGCAGGGCATCCGCCGGTTTGGTGCCCGGAACGAACAGGGGCGGGGGGGCCAGCGACGTCAGCGTGCTCTCCTGATTTCCCTGTGCCAGTTCCCGCAAGGCATGAGAGCGATACAGAATCCCCGTCACGTTATCGAGATTGCCGTCATGGACGGGAATCCTGGAATATTTGGATTTGAACAACTGCTCTCTGGCGTCGCCCAGGGAGAGATTGCCGTCCAGACTCATCATGGAGATTCGCGGGGTCATCACGTCTTCGGCCGTCAGGTCGGTGAACCCGAACACCTTTTTGATCATTTTGACTTCTTCGGTCTCAAGGACCCCGGCTTTGCCGCCGGCCTCAAGCATGATCATCAACTCCTCTTCCGTCACAAACGGCACGGTCAACCCCCGGCCCCCGGTCAGTTTCAGAATCAGCGGTTCCAGAAGGAACAACAACGGGGAGAAGAGCCGCTCCACCCAGTGAATGGGATGCGCGAACAACCGGACGGCCGAGGCCGCATGTCTGGCGCACAGGGTTTTCGGGACAATTTCCCCGAACAGCAGCACCACCATCGTCAGCAGCCCCGTGGCCGCCGCCACGCCTTCGGAGCCGAAGACGCGAAAGGCCGCGATGGAGACCAAAGCCGCGGCCGTCAGATTGACCACGTTGTTCCCGATTAAAATCGTCGCAAGAAGCCGCTGGGGATTGCGCCGGAGATGCAACGCCCGGCGGGCGGCCCGTTGGCCTTCCTCCACCATGGTTTGCAACCGGCTTTCCGTGACGGAGAAAAACGCAATCTCCGCGCCGGAAAAGAACCCGGACAGGAGCAAACAGATCAGAATGGCGGCAAATTCCATGGGGTCAGATCAGAACGGACGCGCGTTCCCCGGCGGAACGGGCGACACCATCGGGACAAGCCATGTCCTTCATCCGTGGAGGCTGTGCATGGGGAAACGGTGGAAGAGCACAGGGAAGGAGAGTGGTTGGGGATCCTTGCGTTGATGACGGAAACTTCGTCCGGGGCCGTCGCCATCCATCGGAGCGGATATCCTAACACAGGGCTTTTCGCCTTTCAAGTCAACCTGGTTCGCCACGAGATGCGCGCCTTCGGGCCGTTTGTGAAAAAATCGCCTGTTTTTCAATCTGTTACGAGTCCCCATGGTCATTCTGAACGGGGGCCGGCGCAAACGCATAGCACGATTTGTTCAACACGGGGAACACCGTAAAGATGGGAGTGCTGTGTGGAATGAGGCCGGTGTCCGTACCCGGATTCAACGTCAGATGCAAATTGACAAAATTAAAACTCAACCCCTCCTGCCAGGGTTGTGCCTGGGCCGCCGCATACGCCGGGAGTTTCTCCGAGGCGTAGGAGCGGGTCATCAGCCCGGCGCCGCCCTGAAGCCCGTATTCGGCCAGGTCCGGAGCGCCCTGTATCAGAACGGACACCGTGGCGGCGTCAAACCAGATTTTGAAATTGCAACTCACCTGAATGAACGGCCCCAGACTGCCGGTATGTTCCAGCACGGCGAGCGGGTAAGCCATGTCCGGGGGCGCGTCGCCGGGGGGCGCGAACCGGTCGAGAAACGCGGGGTCTTTCACGCCGGAGACGGACACAAACAGGAGATGCGGATCATCCAGCGCAATGTCATGAACCTGTCCGTCGTGGTACCCGCAGAGTTTGCCCATTTCATACCGAAGCGGATAGGAGAACCCCATTTTGGCGTAAAAAATTCTGACTCCGGCGTCAAGCGGCTCATCGGGGCGCCGGCTGATTTTCAGATCAAACGGCAGCATCATATGAAACCCGCTGGTACGAACGGCCATGAACGGGGCGCAGGCGCCGGGAAACTCTTTGTGCAGGGCCGTACCGTCGGGGTCAAATTTCCCCGGCGCGCCGCCGAAGTTCTGGGCGATGCGGGCTTCCCTGGGCAACTTGTATTTGTTCTGGTAATACGCGGCGGCGTGCCGTTGCGCCAGGTCCAGAAAATATTCGGGGAGATCGGTCTCGACGAAAAATGTACGGCGGTCGGCGGTCGCGCGGCGGTCGGATTTCATCGCGTCGGCATAAATGCCCAACTCGGCGTCGGTTTTCTGAATGTCCCGGTCCAGGTCCCTCGCCAATTCCGGGTCGGGGAACCGCGTGTGCGGCAGCAGTTGGCGGGCCTTCCGCAGCAAATCCAGTTTGAGCGAGTATCGCTTCGGCTCCGCGGCAATCGACCCGGCGACGGCAACGGTCAGCGTGAACTGCTCCTCCGCGGACAGCCCCAGTTGAGCCAGATCATTCTCGCGGAGAAACGTCATGGCCAACGGGCCGAAGGCCTCTTCGCGGCGCAGATGCAGGGTCAGGAGATAATTCAGGTGTGAACGGGCTTCGTCATGGGTCATGCGCGCCACCTGTCCGTTCCCCCGCGCCCGGCTCCGGGCGCGCGCGCCGGTGGCCGGGAAGGTGTTTCATTCGCCAGGGCAATGGCGACGTTGCGTTGAAAGCCGGAAAATTTCGCGCGGCGCACGGGAGAGCCTTCGAAGCAACGGGCAAATTCCCGTTCGCTCAAACTCGCCAGGCGCGACAGGTCGGGATTCCGCGCCGGGCCACGGGGATAAAACGCTGCTTCGTCGGTGACCGGAGCCTCGGCGTTATAGGGGCAGGCATCCAGACAATCATCGCAGCCGAAGACGCGGTTGCCCGTTTGCGCCTGAAGATCCCGCGCAATCCCCTGTCTGTCGCCGCGATACTCGATGGTGAGATAGGCGATGCACTGCCTGGCGTCAACGACGTAGGGTTCAACAATGGCCCCGGTCGGGCAGGCCCGGATACAGAGGGTGCAGGTCCCGCACAGATCGGCGCCCGGTTCGTCGGCCTCCAACTCCGCCGTCGTTAAAATTTCCCCAAGAAGAAGCCACGAGCCGAACGCGGGGGAGACGAGATTGGAATGTTTGCCGATCCACCCCAGCCCGGCCCGCTGCGCCCAGAACTTTTCCATCACCGGGCCGGTGTCCGCGTAACGGCGCGTGTGACAGTCCGGCACACAGTTCCTGATTTCCCGTTCCAGGCGTTTGAGTTTGTTCCCGAACACGCGATGGTAATCCCGGCCCCGGGCATACCGGGCGATGCGTCCGCGGCCCCGCCGCTCATCCGGCGCCACGTCGGTCCAGTAATTCATGCCGACGGCAATCACGGAACGGCAGTTCGTCAACACCTCGGCGGGATCGGCGCGGCGGCGGGGGTGGCGGGCCATCCATTCCATGGTACCGTGATACCCCTGTGCCAGCCACCGCCCCAGGCGGGCCAGGCGGTCGTCAAGGGAACGATCCCCCGGAGAGACGTCACCGGCGGATGCCCCCGGCGACACACGGGCGATGCCCACCGCGTGAAACCCAAGACGCAGGGCGGCGTGTTTAATCCGGTCGGTGGCGGACACGGCGTACACGGGGAGGGCGGGGACGTGACGACACGCGGGCGGGGACAACGGGGACATATCGCCGCGCCGGTTGCGGACGCCACATCGCCGGTGCCTACTGCGGCGGCGGCGGGCCGACGGGGCAATCGATGTAATACACCCACGAGCCGTCGTCCAGACGCCTGGCAACTTCCGTGGATTTGCCCTCCACCACCTTGCCGTCGGGCGTTTCCAGCCGGTGGTCGGCTTGCGTGATGGCCGTGTCGCCGTTGATGATTTCGCCGGTGACGGTCACGGTGAACGTCGGGCGCGCCGCCACCAGCGGCTTGAACATTTCGCGGATCGCGTCGCGTCCTTTTTGGGGCGGCTGGCCCGGCGGAAAGCACAGCACGCAGTCCGGGTGGAACAGCGACACGATGCCTTCCAGATCGCCCGCTTTCAGACATTCCGAGAATCGCGCCGGAATGTCGCGCGGACGCATGGCTTTGGTGTTTGAGTCGGCGGTCATTGGCGGTGCCTCGCAGTTGGATGTGGATTCCCTCGCTTCCGGGATTGTAGGCAAACGTGACGAAAAATACAACGCGCCGCCGGCCCCTCTCCGTCATTCCCGACGTCTTTTGTCGGGAATCCATCCTGATTTCCGTCATTCCGCGTCGACGGCGTCCAACGGCAGGAGAGCCGTGGGTGCGCGGAATCCATCCGTAAGATGTTAATGGCAGGACGAGGAAACTGAAGGATGGATTCCCGATTACTAATGTCGGGAATGACGGAGAGGGGGTGGCGCGTCATGAACCTGCAAACAGGAAGGCCCGGAGGACAACGCCCTCCGGGCCTTCACTGTCAAACGAACGCGCGGTCGGGGGCGCGGAGATTACATCATGCCGCCCATTCCGCCCATGCCGCCCATGTGGTCATGGCCGCCGCCCATGCCGCCTTCCTTTTTCTCCTCGGGCAAATCGGTCACGGTCACCTCGGTGGTCAGCATCAGTCCCGCGACGCTTGACGCATTCTGCAACGCGCACCGCGTGACCTTGGTCGGATCGATCACCCCCGCCTCCACCATGTCGACGTAGTCGTCAGCAGCGGCGTTGTATCCGTGGCTGGCCTTGCCCTTGCGCACCTTGTCCACCACGATGGAGCCTTCAACGCCGGCGTTTTCCGCGATCAGCCGGATCGGCTCCTCGCAGGCCCGCCGGACAATGTTGACGCCGAATTGCTGGTCGCCTTCCAGAGTCAGTTTTTCCAGGGACGGCACGGTGCGCAGCAACGCCACGCCGCCGCCGGGGACAATCCCTTCTTCCACCGCGGCTTTCGTCGCGTGCAGCGCGTCTTCCACGCGGGCTTTCTTTTCCTTCATTTCGGTTTCGGTCGCCGCGCCGACGTTGATGACGGCCACGCCGCCCACGATTTTCGCCAGCCGCTCCTGTAGTTTTTCCCGGTCGTACTCCGACGTGGTTTCCTCGATTTGCGCCTTGATCTGCTTCACCCGGCCCTCGATCTGCTTGGGGTCTCCGGCGCCTTCCACGACCGTGGTGTTGTCTTTGTCAATCGTCACCCGCTTGGCGCGGCCCAGGTCCGTCAGTTTCACGTTTTCCAGTTTCACGCCGACTTCTTCGGAAATGACCTGCCCGCCGGTGAGAATGGCGATGTCTTCCAGCATGGCCTTCCGCCGGTCGCCGAACCCCGGAGCCTTGACGGCCGCGATGTTCAGGGTGCCGCGCAACTTGTTGACCACCAGGGTCGCCAGCGCTTCGCCTTCCACGTCTTCGGCGATAATGACCAGCGGCTTGCCCATTTTGGCCACCTGCTCCAGAATGGGCAGCAGGTCTTTCATCGCGCTGATTTTCTTTTCATGGATGAGGAGAAAGGCGTCTTCGAGGCCGGCTTCCATCCGTTCCGCATTGGTGACGAAATACGGGGAGATGTACCCCCGGTCAAACTGCATCCCTTCCACCACGTCCAGCGAGGTGCTCATGGACTTGGCTTCCTCGACGGTGATCACGCCGTCCTTCCCGACCTTGTCCATGGCTTCGGCGATCAGGTCGCCGATGGTGGGATCGTTGTTGGCGGAAATCGCGCCGATTTGCCCGATTTCCTTTTTGGATTGACAGGGTTTGCTCAACTCCTTCAGCGTCTGCGTGGCCGTCTCCACGGCCTTGTCAATCCCGCGTTTCAACTCCATGGGATTCGCGCCGGCGCTCAAGTGCTTCACGCCTTCGCGGTAAATGGCCTGGGCCAGCACGGTGGCCGTCGTGGTCCCGTCGCCGGCCACGTCGCTGGTTTTGCTGGCCACTTCCCGCACCAGTTGCGCGCCCATGTTCTGATAGGGGTCCTTCAGTTCGATTTCCTTCGCCACGGTGACGCCGTCCTTGGTGATCGTGGGGGCGCCGAATTTCTTGTCCAGAATCGCGTTCCGGCCCTTGGGGCCCAGCGTGGCCTTCACGGCGTTCGCCAGTTGGTTCACTCCCTGGAGAATCGCGGCCCTGGCCTGGTC
Source organism: Nitrospirales bacterium (assembly GCA_020027205.1). GTDB lineage: Bacteria > Nitrospirota > Nitrospiria > Nitrospirales > UBA8639 > Bin75. The sequence continues at coordinate 195,763 of JAHRAQ010000025.1, forward strand.
ACTATACAACAGTTGCTTTGCCATAACGTGCCTCCCTCAAATGTGAAGTGTCGCTTGCGTGTCTCTCAACGTCCCGCCGGCGTTCCCCGTGGGGCCGCGCGTCAGGAATCAACAAATACGCCCAGAATGTCCTCTTCTTTCAGAATCAGGCAGTCGTCGTTGCCGATTTTGATTTTGGTGCCGGAATATTTGTCAAACAGCACCTGGTCGCCGACTTTCAGGGTGTCGACGTCTTTCCCGACGCCTTCCACCTTGCCGCGCTGCGGTTTTTCCCGCGCGGAATCGGGGACGTAAATGCCCCCCGCCGTCCGCTCGAGTTCTTCCGTGTACGTCACGAAAATCCGGTCGCCAAGGGGCAGAAATCCTCTGGCGGATTCCCCCTTGCCCGTTCCTTTGTCCTTGGTTTGTGCGCTCATGTGACCAATGCCTCCTTTGCTGCCTGCGTGAAGGTTCGACAATGCGTGTTACAGGGTTGACCATGCGGATCGCGCGAACGCCCCGGATGTGAGGCTGTCCATGACTCGCTTGCCCGGAAGGTAAGGCGTTTTTCCGCCAAGTCAAGGCGGAAGGGCGAAAAAATGTGAAAACCGGGGGCGGAGACGGTGTGCCGACCGATGCCGCCCGGCCAGGGCCTACCCCCGAAGTTCTTCGAAATCCCGCAACTCGGCTTTCATAAACTCCCGTAATTTCTTGATAATTTTCGCTTCAATCTGCCGGGATCGTTCTTTGGTAATCGAATACTTGCGGCCAATCTCCTCCAGGGTCAGCGGCGTTTCCGACAGCAGGCGGTTCCGAAGAATATCTTCATCCCGCTCCGGCAGGGTTTGCGAAAACTCCCCCAGTTTTTTCCGAAACAGGGTCCGCAACTCGGCCTTGGCCAGCACCTCGTCAATGCCGGACGCCTGGGAGGGGAGCATGTCCAGAAACGTCTCGCCGTTCCCGTCCCGGCTGATGGGCTGATCCAGCGAGAGTTCCCAGCCGTTCAATCGCTGGTCCATTTCCAGCACGTCCCGTTCCCGCACCTGAAGCCGGTCGGCGATCATTTTGGCGTCGGGCACGAACCCCAGCCGCTCCAGTCTGGCCTTTTCTTTTTTCAGATTGTAGAACAGTTTGCGTTGTTCCTGCGTCGTGCCGATTTTCACCAGGCGATGGGAATTGAGCAGATACCGCAGAATATACGCCCGTACCCACCAGGCCGCGTAGGCGTAAAAACGCACGTTGCGGGACACGTCGAATTTTTTAATGGCCTGCATGAACCCGACGTTGCCCTCCTGAATCAGGTCCATCCGGTCGGCGCCGGTATGGGCATATTCCGAGGCAATGGCCACCGCCACCCGGAGATTGGCCAGAATCAACTTGACCGCCGCGTCCTGATTCCCTTTAACCCGGTATTCGTGAAACAGCCGCAGTTCTTCCTCTTTGGACAAAAACGGATAGCGCCGCACCTCGGCAAGATACCGGTCCAGCGCGGTGCTCGGCACAAGGGCCGTCCGGTCGGCGGAGCCGGAGACGTACGCCCCAGGCTCAACGGCATCGTCCACGTCAGGCCCATCCTCGTTTTCGAGGCGCTCGTCGTCCTGCTGGTGCAAAGAAGTCAGGTGTTCCATCGGCATCGTCTCGTCCCGGCAACGCCGCCGGCGGCGGCCGAAATGAAATTATAAACCCTGGACAGGGGAATCACAAAAACATTTCCGTCATTCCATGCCACTGATGTCCAATGGCAGGATGTGAAACAGAAGGATGGATTCCCGATTACTAATGTCGGGAATGACGGAAGAGGAAGGGAAAAAGGAAGGAGAAGAGCAGGAGGGAAAGGCAAGAGGAAGAGCAAGACGGCATTTGCCTCCCCTCCGTCATTCCCGACGTCTTTTGTCGGGAATCCATCCTGATTTCCGTCATTACCGCGCCACCCGCGGGCCATTGCGGCGGCGTGGGGTGATATTCTACAGTCCTGCGCGATTGTCGGCGCGGAGTCGCCGGCGAGCCGCCACGGCATTGCGCTGTTTCATCTTCGTTCTCCATGAAACTCCACGCCCTCACAAGCGGTCACCGGCCTTCGCTCTTCGGCGCATGGCTGCATTTCGAAGTCAGTTTTGTCGTCTGGCTTCTGATCGGCGCGCTGGGCGTGGTCATTGCGCAGGACTTTGCCTTGAGCGCCACGCAGAAAGGATTCCTGGTCGCCGTCCCGCTTTTGAGCGGGGCGTTGCTGCGCCCGGTGGTCGGGCCGTGCGCGGACCGGTTCGGGGCCAAACGGGTCGGCCTCGGCATTCTGGGGGCCGCCGGGGCCGCCCTGTTGTGCGGATGGTTGTTCGGACACAGTTACGCCCGCATGGTCGGGGTCGGTCTGCTCCTGGGGTCGGCCGGCGCCAGTTTCGCCATTGCGCTGCCGATTGCGAGCCGGGCCTATCCGCCCCGGCACCAGGGGCTGGCCATGGGAATCGCCGCCACCGGCAACAGCGGCGGCATCCTGGCCGTCTGGCTGGCGCCGCGTCTCGCCGAGCAGGTCGGGTGGCATGGCGTGTTTGGACTGATGCTGGTTCCCGTCGTCCTGACGGCCGCGGTCTTTGCCATGGTCGTCCGGGATCGCGCGCCGGCGGCCGGCGGAGGCGGCCCGTCATTCCGCATACTCTGCCGCGAGCGTGACATGAGGCGGCTGTGCGGCTTTTATGCGGTCACGTTCGGCGGGTTTGTGGGATTCTCCAGTTTTCTGCCGATATGGTTTCACGATCAATACGGTCTTGACGTGATGACGGCCGGGGCCGTGACGGCGCTGTGCGCGGCCGCCGGCAGTCTGGCGAGACCGGCGGGCGGCTATGCGGCCGACCGGGGCGACGGGTCACGCCTGTTATGCGGCGGGCTGCTGGGCGCCGGGGGGCTGTGCCTGTTCCTGGCCTGCCTGCCGCCGGTGTTCTGGGCGGCGCCGGCCGCCGTGGCCGCCCTGTGCCTGCTGGGCTTTGGCAACGGGGTGGTGTTTCAGACCGCCTCGATGCGCTATCTGGACTCGATGGGGACGGCGTCGGGACTCATCGGCGCCGCCGGCGGTCTGGGCGGGTTTGTGCTGCCGTTCGGGTTCGGCCTGTTCAGGGACGTGACGGGAACGTTCGCGAGCGGATTTCTGTTGTTCGCGCTGCTGGCCGGCGTCGCGGCGTGGCGCGCGAACAGCGCGCCGGGGGCCATGCCCGACGCCGGACACCATTGACACGGTTCGCATTGCCCGCTTATTCTGCCGGCACGCGGGAGGCGCGGAATGTCCGTCAAAGTCCAGGAATGTCGAACCTTCACGGTGGTCTACATCAAAAAACCCGTCAAGACCCCGAAGGGCCGGTACGTGGAGTGCCTGCTTGACAATCGCGACCGGATGGCGTTCTGGGGCGGTCTGCACGACACGGAGCGTGACAACGGGAATCTCCGCAAGGTCCAGGCCAAAAAACCGGACACCTTCACCGTCACCGCCGACCGATTCAGAATGTTGGAAGACAAGGACAGGGAGCGGTACCCGGTGCATGATTTCTGGGTGCCCCAGGACGCGCAACTCACCTTTGTCCCGTGACGGGGCGGGGGAAGAATCGTGCAACAGCAGGATGGACCTTCGGAGCATTTGCCGTTGGCACATACTTCCCGATTGAAAACGTCGGGAATGACGGAAAAAGAGGGCGGCGCGGGGCGGTTGCGCGGAGCGGGGAGTCGATCACCGATGACAACGTTTCATCCCATTGAGAAGGCGCTGGCCGACATTCGTGCCGGGAAATTCGTCATCCTGGTCGACGACGAAGACCGTGAAAACGAAGGCGACCTGGTGATGGCCGCCGAGGCGGTCACCCCCGCCGCCGTCAACTTCATGGCCCGCCACGCCCGCGGCCTCATCTGCCTCACGCTCACCGCCGACCGGGCGAACCAACTGCATCTGCATCCGCAGACGCCGGACAACACCGCGCCGTTCGGCACCGCCTTCACGGTGTCCATCGACGCTTCGCGCGACATCACCACGGGCATTTCCGCCGCCGACCGGGCCACCACCATCCGCATGGCCGTCGACCCATCCTGCAAGCCGTCCGACTTCACCAGACCGGGCCACGTCTTCCCGTTGCGGGCGCAGGACGGCGGCGTGCTCAAGCGGGCCGGGCAGACCGAAGGCTCCGTCGACCTCGCCCGCATGGCCGGCAGGTTTCCGGCCGGCGTGATTTGTGAAATCATGAACGACGACGGCACGATGGCGCGGGTGCCGGACCTGGTCAAGTTTTCGCGGAAACACCGGCTGAAACTCATCACCATCAAAGATCTCATTCGCCACCGGCTGGGCCGCGAAACGTTTGTCAAAACATCCGTGAGCGCGCGCCTGCCGACGGCGTTCGGCACGTTCGACGTTCGCGTGTTCGAAAACGATCTGGACAGCGGCACGCACATCGCGCTGGTCAAGGGCCGCATCGACGCCTCGCCGACCCTCGTGCGCGTGCATTCGGGATGCCTCACGTCGGACGTCTTCGGGTCCCTGCGCTGCGACTGCCGGGACCAACTCCAACGCGCCATGGAAATGATCGAAAAGGAAGGCCGGGGCGTGCTGTTGTATTTGAATCAGGAGGGGAGGGGCATCGGGCTGCTGAACAAAATTAAAGCCTATCACCTTCAAGACAAGGGCAGCGACACCGTGGAAGCCAACCTGCAACTGGGATTCAAACCCGACTTGCGGGATTACGGCATCGGCGCGCAGATTCTGGTGAACCTGGGATTGAAAAAAATCCGGCTGATGACGAACAACCCGCGCAAAATCGTCGGCGTCGAAGGCTACGGTCTCACCGTCACCGAGCGCGTGCCGCTGGAAGTCGCCCCCCGGCAAAGCAACGTCCGGTATCTGCGAACAAAAAAATCCAAACTCGGGCACCTGTTGAACAATGTCTGACCGTTCGCCCCGTACACCTTCCGCAACCCGTCACCACCCGGCCGCGCCGTGACGCCCGCCGAAGGCCATCTGAACGCCCGGGACTTGCGGTTCGGCATCGTCGTCAGCAAGTTCAACGAGGCCGTGACCAGCCGTCTGGAAACCGGCGCGCGGGACACGCTGGCGCATCACGGCGCGCGCGAAGAAGACGTCCAACTCGTGCGTGTGCCCGGCGCGTTCGAAATCCCGCTGGTGGCGAGACACCTGGCCAAGTCCGGGCAGTTTGACGCGGTCATTTGTCTGGGCGCGCTCATCCGTGGACACACCGCGCATTTTGATTTCATCGGCGCGGAAGTCAGCCGGGGCATTGCCAACGCCTCGCGGGACACGGGCATCCCCGTCATCTTCGGCGTGCTGACGACCGACACCAAAGAACAGGCGCTGGCCAGAGCGGGCGGCGTCAGCGGCGTCAACAGGGGCGAGGAAGCCGCGCGCGCGGCCATCGAAATGGCGACGCTGATGAAGACGCTGCATGAGAGCGACCGGCATCCGACCGGCTTCCGGCAACACTGACGCCGCGCGTCCCAGCGCCGCGCAGGCGGCGCGTTCGATGCGACCGCACCCACGATGACGACCATGACCGCACGGGAACACTCCGACGACTCCGCCACCGCGCCCCGGCGGGATTCCACGCGGCACAACGCCCGCGAACTGACGTTGCAGATTCTGTTTCAATGGGATTTTCACGGGTCCACGGAAGGCTGGCTGGAACCGTTCTGGGCGCAACGAAACGCGACGCCGTCCGTCCGGGAGTTCGCGGCGCAACTGGTCGACGGGGTTCAGGCTCATCACGACGAACTGGACGCCCTCATTGCGTCCTATGCCACAAACTGGACGATTGCCCGGATGCCGACGGTCGACCGCAACATTCTCCGGCAGGCCGTGTATGAACTCCTGTGGGTCCCCGACGTGCCCGCGAAAGTGACGGTGAACGAAGCCCTGCAACTGGCCAAAAGTTTCGCGGACGACGAGACCCGGAAATTTGTGAACGGAGTCCTGGACCAATTCATCCGGCACGACGCACGACTCGAAGGCAAACGTCTTGAGTTCACCGGATAACCCCTGCGACGACGGACGGAGGAAGGACGGAAGAAGGAAGGAAGGAAGAAGGAAAAAGAAAGATGGATTCCCGACAACCAACGTCGGGAATGACGGAAGGGGGCTGGCATTCCTCCTTCTGTCATTCCCGACATCTTTAGTCGGGAATCCATCCTGATTTCCGTCATTCCGCGTCTCCGACGTCCAATGGCAGGGGAACCGTGGGCACGCGGAATCCATCCGTAAGATGTCAATGGCAGGGCGGAGAAAAGGACAATGCAACAGCAGGATGGATTCCCGATTACCAACGTCGGGAATGACGGAAAGAGGGGAGGCGGGAATGCCCCCCTCCGTCATTCCCGACATCTTTAGTCGGGAATCCATCCTTCGGTTGTCTTTCCTTTGGTTAGGACGAGGAAACAGAAAGATGGATTCCCGACAACCAACGTCGGGAATGACGGAAAGAAGGGGACGCGGGCATGACGGAGCGACAGTTGGATGATTGAACGATACACCTTGCCCCGCATGGGGGCGGTCTGGACACAGCAGCGAAAATACGAGACATGGCTGCGCGTCGAACTGGCCGCCTGCGCGGCGATGGAATCCGCGGGGCTGGCGCCGAAAGGCACGGCGCGGAAGATTCAACGCACCGTCGTCATCAATCCCAAACGCATCGCGGACATTGAACGGGTCACGAAACATGACGTGATCGCGTTTCTGGAGTTCGTGGCCGAGCGGGCGGGGGCGCCGGCCCGCCATGTGCACACGGGGCTGACCTCCTCCGACGTGCTGGATACCGGGCTGGCCGTTCAACTCACCGAGGCGACGGCCATTCTTCTGGACGATCTCGACGCCCTCCTGACGGTGCTGCGCGCGCGCGCCTTCGAGCACAAACACACCGTCATGACGGGGCGCTCGCACGGCATTCACGGGGAGCCGATGACGTTCGGATTGAAATGGGCTTTGTGGTACGCGGAGTTCACGCGGCACCGCGCGCGCCTGCTCGCCGCGGGAGACGAGATTGCCGTGGGAAAATTTTCCGGCGCCATGGGCACGTTCGCGCATTGTCCGCCGCGCATCGAACGCGCCGCCTGCGCGACGTTGGGCCTGCGGCCGGCGCCGGTGTCGAATCAGGTGGTGCAGCGGGACCGCCATGCCGCGTTCGTCGGCGCGCTGGCCCTGCTCGCCGCCGGCATCGAAAAAGTCGCCACGGAAATTCGCCACCTCCAGCGCACCGAAGTCCTGGAAGTCGAAGAACCGTTCAGCGCCGGACAAAAAGGCTCCTCGGCCATGCCGCACAAACGCAATCCGGTGGGATCGGAAAATCTCTGCGGCCTGGCGCGGGTCATTCGAGGCCACAGTCTGGCCGCGCTGGAAAACGTCGCCCTGTGGCACGAACGCGACATCAGTCATTCCTCGGTCGAGCGCATCATTCTTCCCGACAGCACGATCCTGGCGGACTACATGATCACGCGGCTGACCGCCATCCTCGACGGTCTGGTGGTGTACCCGAAACGGATGCTGGAGAATCTGGATCTGACGGGCGGGCTGGTGTATTCCCAACGCCTCCTTCTGGAGTTGGTGCACCGGGGCATGGCGCGCAAGACCGCGTACGAAACGGTCCAGCGTCACGCCATGCGGGCATGGAAAACACGCGGTTCGTTTCAGGAACGCATTGCGCGCGACCCCGTCATCGCCGCCGCGCTGACGCCGCGCGAAATCCGGGCCTGCTTCGATCCGAGTTGGTACTGCCGCCACATCACACAAATCTACGCCCGCGTCTTCGGCCCGCCCGCTCGGCGGCACGGGCGGCGCGGTGCGCAAGCCGCCCGGCGGCGCGGACGGCCACCGGGAACAAAACGCGGATGATCAAAGCCACCATTCACGTCACCCTGAAACCGGGCATTCTGGACCCCCAGGGCCGGGCCATCCGGCAATCGCTGGACACCCTGGGGTTCTCCGCCGTCCGCGACGTCCGCGTGGGAAAGTTTCTGGAAATTGAATTGCAGGAAGATGACCCCGCGCGGGCGGACGCGCACCTGAAAGCCATGTGCGAACAACTGCTCGCCAACCCGGTGATCGAATCCTACCGTTACGAACTGGAACGCCACCCGTCCCACCCCGCCGCGCCGTCATGAACTGGGGCGTGCCGGTCTTTCCCGGATCCAACTGCGACCGCGATTGCGCGCACGTCCTGTCGTCGCTGCCGGGGCACCGCGCGCGCCTCATCTGGCACGGCGACACCGCCCTGGGCGGAGTGGACGCCGTGGTGCTCCCCGGCGGCTTTTCCTACGGGGATTACCTCCGCGCCGGCGCCATGGCCCGGCTGTCGCCGATTATGAAGGCCGTCGGGGAGTTCGCGCGCGCGGGCGGGCTGGTGCTCGGCATCTGCAACGGATTTCAGATTCTGCTTGAAGCGGGCCTCCTGCCCGGCGCCATGCGGCCCAATCGCGGATTGTCCTTTGTGTGCGCGGACGTCGCGGTCACAGTGGACAACGCCGCGACCCCGTTCACCCGCGCCTGCAAACCGGGACAAGTCCTCCGCCTGCCCATCGCCCATGCCGAGGGCAATTATTACGCCGACCCGGTCACCCTCGCCACCCTGCGGGCCAACGCCCAGATCGTCTTTCGATACTGCCGGCCCGACGGGGTCGCAGACGACGCCGCCAATCCCAACGGCTCCGTCGAGAACATCGCCGGCATCCGCAACGCCGCAGGCAACGTCCTGGGGCTGATGCCGCACCCCGAACGATGCGCAGAATCCGTGTTCGGCAATCAAGACGGCCTGCTCCTGTTCCGCTCCATGGCCCAAGCCGTGGCGGACAGAGCAGGGTAGAGTCGCACGCCCGGCAGGCCAGACACGCGCCGGCTCGCAACTTGAAGTTCGCTTCACCCCCGCATCAAGCCCACTTGAGATTGACTTGAAGTTTCCATTGGCAGGCGTGATTTCCCCTCGTTTGTCCTCCTCCGTCATTCCCGACATCTTTAGTCGGGAAGTATTTGCCAACGGCAAATGCTCCGAAGGTCCATCCTGATTTCCGTCATTCCGCGTCGACGATGTCCATTGGTCGGAGAACCGTGGGGGCGCGGAATCCATCCGAAGGAGGTCAATGGCAGGACGGGGAAACTAAAGGATGGATTCCCGACAACAAACGTCGGGAATGACGGAGGGGGAGAAACGGGAATGACGGAGTGGCCTTCCCGCCCCCCGCCGCACAATGCGCGGGATGACGAATTCAACGAAATGTGGTGCCGAGGGGCAGAATCGAACTGCCGACACCAGCCTTTTCAGGGCTGTGCTCTGCCAACTGAGCTACCTCGGCACATGATATGAGCGGAGAACGCTCAATGTCCGGTGTGCGGAAGAACCGCCGCCTGATGTAGCAGGATTGCCCGTAAAAAATCAAGGTGATTCTCCGCCGAAACCCCCGCCGCCGCCGCCACCCCCGTCGTCATTCATGCCCCCTCCGTCAGTCATGCCCCGCCGTCATTCACGACATCTTTGCCCCCTCCGTCATTCCCGACATCTTTAATCGGGAATCCATCCTTCCTTTTCCTGCCGTCATTCCGCGTCGACGAGGCCATTGGCAGGAGGCACGTCGGCACGCGGAATCCATCCGTAAGGCGTCAATGGCAGAACACAACTAAAGGACGGGGAAACAGAAGGATGGATTCCCGACAACTAACGTCGGGAATGACGGAAGGAGGAAGCGGGCGGAATGACGGAAAGAAAAAACGGGGAGGCCAGCGAAGGAAATCCAAAATGATAGAAAGCGGGGAGGCCGGCGGGGAAAATCCAGAATGATAGACGGCGCGGCGGCAAAGACGGGGCGGCAAAGGCATGACGACCTTTACCCCTTCCGTCATTCCCGACATCTTTAGTCGGGAAGTATTTGCCAACGGCAAATGCTCCGAAGGTCCATCCTTCAGTTGCATCGTCTTTTAGTTACGTCCCGCCAATGACCTCTTACGGATGGATTCCCGCCTTCGCGGGAATGACGGAGAGGCGACGCCGGACCCCCATCACCCCCTACCAATTCAAATCCAACTGCACCTGCACCCCATGGTCAGGCGGCGTGGCGGCGGCGCGGGTTTCTTGCCGTGTCCCCTCCACGCTCATCGTCATCGCCTGCCCCAGATTCAAACGGCTGCCGAGGCGGTACGTGGTGGCCTCGCTCATCGTCATCCCGCCGTAGGGGGTGAGCAGACTGCGGCCGTCCGTCATCGGCATTCCGTAAGACAACGTCATCGCCATGACGCTTTGCACCACCGCGTCCCAGCCTGCCGCGCCGCCGGCAGTCGTGTCCTGCCGCTGCTCCCACACCCCGGTCAGGTTGCCCCGGCTGGAGCCGGTGCCGTAGGTGGGTTCGAAGGTGAACGACAGACCGCGATTGCGATAGGCCGACCCAAGTTGCACCAGCCCGCTCACGCCCCAGTCTTCATACTCGCCGCCGTGAATCAGCAGCGTGCGGCCCTGCCCGGCGAGCGTCAGGCCCACGTCGGGGCGTTCATAGCGCAGGCCGCCGTTGAGTTCCATGCCGGTGCCGGTGCGTCCGTCACCGCCGTCGTTGCGCAGGCCCAGGCCGACGGTGGGCGAGAATCGCGCGCCGCCGGCCAGCGGTTCGTCATGCCGGCCTTCCAGCGTCACGCGCAGGCGGCGGGCTTCGACCTCCAACGCCGACAGCCGCGCGCCGGCGCCGTCCACGTCCATCGACGTCGTCAACGCCTCCGCCTTGACGCGCAACGTCGTCGCGCCGGTGGGCGTCAGCAGGTTGATTCGGTTCAACAGTTGTCCGCTGCCGCCCACGGCCACGGTGAACATCGAGGCATCGCTGGTGACGCGCTCACCGGCATCGGCGACGTCCACCTCGCCCCAGCCGTAGCCCACCGTGCTCCACAGCCGCAGCCGGCCGTTCAAGCCGTTCCACCCAACGTAGGGATGGACGCTGGTCAGCGTGGTGCGGTACTCGCCGCCCGCGGCGGCATCGGTGTAGTCAAACGTGCCGTCCGTCCAGGCCGCGGCCAGCCCGGCGGTCAGACTGGGCGACAGCGCCAGATCCGCGCCCATACGCGCGCTGACCAGGTCGCCGTTCCAGTCGATGGCGCCGGACCTGCCGGAGAGATTGCGATAGCCGCCGTTGCCCCAGAGCGTCAGGCGGTCCACCCAGCCGCCCGGCTCGGTGTGGAGCGGCAACAGAAAGTTGCTGTTGCCCAGCATGGAATAGACGTCCAGATTCAGGCCGCCCTCCGAAGCCAGCGACCTGGCGCCGCTCACCAGTCCGTCGGCCAGGGTGCGGTAGCCGCCGAGCGTGAGTTGCGTGGTCGGGGCGGCGCCGGTCATCGTGGCGTCCAGCCGTTGCGTAATCGCGCCCACCACTTCATCCGCCATGGCGCGCGCGACTTCGGGAAGAATGACGCGGCTGACGCCGTCGAGGTTGCTGCCGGTGGCGGTGGTGGTGACTTCCACCGGCGTCGTGCTGTGCGACGGCGTCAGGGCGGGCAACACGCCGGGCGCGGTGATGGGGGTGGCGCCGTCGCGCATCAACGGCGTCACCGCCGTCAGCGTGACGCTGACCACCTCATCCTCCGCCTCGGTGGCGACGCCGAAGGTGGCGGTGTCCTCACCGGCGTCGATGGTCACCGTGTCGCCGCCCTGATTGTGCGAGGTGCGCGTGTCGATGTCGACGCCGCGCGCCAGTCCGCCGCCGGTCGATGCCGTCGTCGCCGGTGGCGTGACGGTGTAGGTGTACGCCACCTCCACATCGGTCAGCAACATGCCGCCGCCGACCGTGACCGTGAACTCGGCCGGGCGGCCGGCGGGGGCGGTGGTCGGCGGCGTCACCGACAGCACCGGCGGCGTGGCGTGCGGCGTGCCGGTCAAGTCCAACGCCGTCAGCGTGTCGGTGACGGCGTCGAACACGCCGGGCGCGAGGTTCAGGTTGACGTTGCCGGACAAATCCAGCGTCGCCAGCGTGTCGTCGTTCGGGTCGTCGGGCGTGCCGCCGTCGCCGGCTTGGTCAAACACTTCATTAGGTAACGCCGATAAGTCGTTGCCGGACAAGTCTAATTCTTCCAACTCGCCGAGTTCGTCAAACACCGTCGGCGGCAACTCCGTCAAGGCGTTGTCGGCGAGGTTCAAGCCGGTCAGCAGCGGCACCATATCAAACGCGCCCTCGCCCACCTCGTCCAAACCGTTGCCGGCGACTTCCAACATCGTCAGCATCGGCAGGTTGTCCAAGTCGCCGTCTTGCAAGGCGGTGAACGACATCGCCGGCGGCACGGTCAGCATGGTCACCGCCGCCAAGTTCATCGCCAGCATCTGGTCGTCGGTGACCCCGGCGCAGTCGCCGCCGGCGTTGGCGGCGAGGCAAATCGCCATGCGCACCTCGTCGGTGCGCTGCTCGCCGGCCGGGTCGTCGGGGCGCAAGCCGAGCGTCGGCGGCGTCACCGTGAACATAATCGTGGCGGTGTCGGTGAGCGCGCCGTCGCCGACGGTCAGGGTCAGCGTCACCGCCAGCGGCGCGTCGCCGGCGACCAACGCCGGCGGCATCCACTCGGTGTCGGCGGCGGCGGCATTGACGAAAGTGCCGCTGGACGACGGCGTGGTCGTCCAGCGATAGGTCAGCCGCGCGCCGGTGTCGGGGTCGTCGCCGTCGCCGTCAAGCCGCAGCGCGAGTGCGCTGGCGACGGCGTCACCGTCGGCGACCGTCGCGCCGCCTTGCGTCGCGCTGGCGATCGCCGCGGTCGGCGCATCATTCGCGCCGGTGATGGTGACGGTGACGATGCCGCTTGCGCCGTCGGCGGCGGTGAGGGTGAAGGTGTCGGTCAGGGTCGCGCCGGCGGCGAGCGCATTGACGGCGGCGTTACCGTTGTCCAGCGTGTAAGACCAAACCCCGCCGGCGGTCAGCGTGTAACTGCCGGTGCCGTCGTCGGCGGCGGCGGCGGTGGGCACTGAGGTGAAGGTGTCCTGCGGGTCGCCGACATTCGCGTCGGTGGCGGTGGCGACGCCGGTGGCGGTGGCGGTGGTCAGCGCCGCGTCCTCGGTCACGCCGCCGGACAGCACGCCGCCGACCACCGACAACGCA
>JAHRAQ010000029.1 GCA_020027205.1 Nitrospirales bacterium
GCCTCCACGCGCAGATGCGCCTGTCCCAGACGCCGTTGCTACATGCGCCGCACTTACGTCGGCGCGTGTCAGGGGCGTGCCACACACGCCCCGTCGTGATTGGTGCGAAGTCAAATCAGTAGTTCCCAAACGGAAAGATGGATTCCCGAATGAAAACGTCGGGAATGACGGAGGGGGGAGGGATTCCAGACTACCAACGCCTGCCCCCGACGTTTTCAATCGGGGGTCGGGAATGACAGAAGGCAGAGGCCGGGTGTGGCAGCCGTCCATCGCGCCGCGCGCTCAACGCGACGGCACGTCCCGGAACCGCACCCCGACGCGCAGAGGCTTCCCTCCCGTGAGGGTCTCGAAAAATCCTTCCCGCGTCGGCGCCATGTATTCTTCGGGGACAAACACCAGGCGGCCGGGTTCCGGATCAATCGGGTCAAGCGGCCGGGTACTGACGGGCGCCCGGTACTGTTCATTGTCCTGCCAGATCTCGGTCTTGACCGCATGATTGCTCAAGACAATGTGCATCACGTTCCCCTGAAGAAACATCCCGCCGGAGGTCGTCACTTCATGCCTGTCGGAAATCCGCGCGGTTTCATAAAACGTGATCATTTCGTTCGGCGTCGCTTCTCCAAGTCCTTTCACGAACAACGGCGCAAAAAATGCGGTTTCTTTCGGGCTGAAGGCCGGTCGTCGAGCCGCCCCGCCGCCGGGCAACAGCCGCGAGAACGGGGGCGTCCGTGTCTCGACGAACAGCCCACGCAACACATTGGCCACGTCCTCTTCCGCGAGAGACGCCGGATGCGAAAACGGATTTCCGTCATGCCCGCCCGGCACGGTCTGAAGACGTACCATGCGGTTCCCGTCCTCATAAATCGTCATGGTCGGCACGCCCGGCGCGGCGCAAGCGGCCAGCAACATCATCCCGCATCCCGCTCCGGTCACTCCTTTCATCGTTGTCGTCACTCCTTCCCGCGCACACATTCTAGACCCGCCCTGCCCGACGCCCGCTCCGGCGCGGCCGGTTCTCCCCGTTAAAAATCCAGCGCCGTCACCAGTTGTTCGACCAACTTCGGCGCGCCAAACACGATGTCGTGTTTGCCGGCGGCGCGGGACGGGCGCGTGACGAACGCGCCGCCGGCTTCTTCCACCAGCACCTCGGTGGCCGCGGCGTCCCAGGGATTCAGCGCGGGATCAATCATGGCGCCGACCGCGCCGCCGACCACCAGCGCGTGACCAAAGCAATCGGTATAGCCCCGCACATACCGGCACAGGCCCAGCAGTCGCGGCAACATCGCTTCGCACCCGGCGCTGACGAACTGGGCCACGTCGCCCGCCGCGATCAGACTCGTCGCCAGGTCCGCGTCACCGGACACCGACACGGGCGCGCCGTTGCGGCGGCATCCCAGACCGCGGGCCGCGCTGCACGTCACGTTCAGCACGGGCAAATGGATGACCCCGATGAGCGCGGTGTGCGCTTCCCGGTCTTCCAGCGCGACGATCGTGCCGAACAACGGAATCCGGTTCACGAAGGAGCGGGTGCCGTCGATGGGATCGATCAGCCAGCGATAGCGCGTCCCGGATTCCCGCCGGCCCAATTCTTCTCCCAGGATGTCAAACTCCGCCGCCATCGCGTCGCTCCGCAACGCGGCGCGAATCGCGGTTTCCGCTTCGCGGTCCGCCACGGTCACCGGCGATCCGTCGGCTTTGTGTTCCACGGCCGGGCCGCGCCCCGCACCATGGATGAGGATGCCCTCCGCCGGCGTTTGCGCGGCGCGCACGGCAAGGGCCAGCAGGCGTTCTAACGTCCTGGTCTGCACCCACCGCCTCCCCGCCTCCCGCCGGCAACGCCCGCTTTCACACGATCACGGCGCGTGAGGAGGAATCGTATGGCGGATGATTTTGCCTTCGGCCAGATACACGACCAACTCCGCGATATTCGTGGCATGATCGGCAACCCTTTCAATGTACTTGGAAATAAAGGACAGACGAATGGCCCGGGTGATGGTCCTGGGATTTTCGATCATGAAGGACAACAACTCCCGGAAGAGTTGCTCCGTCAAATTGTCCACGACGTCATCGTCGTCGATGACTTTCCGCGCCAGCGCCGCGTCGGCTTTCACGAACGCATCCAGCGACTCCCGCACCATGATCCCCGCGCGCTCGGCCATGTACGGAATATCGATGTAGGGCTTCAGTTGCGGCTCCGCGTTGAGTTCAATCGCGCGCTCGCAGATATTTTCCGCCAGGTCGCTCATCCGCTCGAGTTCCGACGAAATTTTCATCGCGGTGGTCAGAAACCGCAGATCCCTGGCGGCGGGCTGGTATCGCGCCAGACATTCAATCGCCATCTCGTCAATTTCCAGATCCAGCACGTTCACGCGCCGGTCGTTCTCGATCACCCGGCGGGCCAGCGCCTCGTCGCGCTCGACAAGCGCTTTCATGGCATTCTGCATCTGGTCTTCGACCAGCGACCCCATCGTGAGAATGGTGGTGTTGACTTTGGCGAACGCCTCTTCAAAGTACCGTTCCATCGCGGCCTCAAGAAGTTCGAATCATCCGGCCCGTCATCCAAACCGCCCCGTCACGTAATCTTCCGTGCGCCGGTCGGACGGGTTGGTGAACATCCGCTTGGTCTCGTCGAATTCGATGAGTTCGCCCATCAAAAAAAATCCCGTGACGTCGGAAATGCGCGCGGCCTGCTGCATATTGTGCGTCACAATCACCACGGTCAGTTGCTCCCGCAGGGAACGCAGCAACTCTTCAATCTTCGCCGTCGACACGGGGTCCAGCGACGAACAGGGTTCATCCATCAGGAGCACGTCGGGGTTGACGGCCAGCGCGCGCGCAATGCACAGCCGCTGCTGCTGCCCCCCCGACAACCCGAACGCGTTGTGATGCAGGCGGTCCTTGACTTCCTCCCACAGCCCCGCGCCCCGCAAACTCTGTTCCACAATCTCCTCCAGCGCGGCGCGGCGCCGGATGCCGTGCACCTGCGGCCCGTACACCAGGTTCTGGTAAATGGATTTGGGAAACGGATTGACTTTCTGAAAGACCATGCCGACCGTGGTGCGGAGATCCGTCACGTCCACCGACGCCTCATAAATGTCCCGGCGGTCCAAGCGAATCGTGCCCGCCAGACGCGCGCCTTCAATCAGGTCGTTCAGCCGGTTGAAGCACCTCAACAGGGTGGACTTGCCGCACCCGGACGGCCCGATCAGCGCCGTGACCCGGTGTTCCGGGATGGCCAGATTGACGTTGAACAGCACCTGCTTGTCGCCGTAAAAAAAGTCCGCGGCCTCGACTGTGATTTTGGGATCGGCGCTCTCGCGCGGAAGACGTTCGGAAGAAGCCATGGCGGTGTCGATCCTCGGCGCCCGGTGCGACGCAGTGTGCGGCGGTTGGGGCAGAATGTCAATCATGGGCGTCAGAAGCGCACCGGGCCGCGTGACGACGGGCGCGCGGCATCACACCGCCGACGGGCGAAACCGTTTCCGCATGTGATTCCGAAGCGCGATGGCGCTCAAGTTCAGCGCAATCACCACCACGATCAGAATCAACGCGGTGACGTACACCATGGGTTTGGCGGCCTCCACGTTGGGCGACTGAAACCCCATGTCGAAGATATGAAAACCCAGATGCATGAATTTGCGTTCGAGATGCAGAAACGGAAAATGCCCGTCCACCGGCAGCGCCGGCGCCAGTTTGACGACGCCGGTCAGCATCAGCGGCGCCACCTCGCCGGTCGCGCGCGCCACCGCCAGAATCAGCCCGGTCAACACGCCCGGCAGCGCGCAGGGCAGGATCACGCGAATCATGCTTTCCAGTTTCGTCGCGCCCAGCGCCAGCGCGCCTTCGCGGTATTCACGCGGCACGGCCGCCAGCCCTTCTTCCGTCGCCACGATCACGACGGGCACCGTCATCAGCGCCAGCGTCAGCGACGCCCACAGGATTCCGCCCGTGCCGAACGTCGGCGCCGGCAGGGCCTCGGCGTACAACAACTCGTCGATGGTCCCGCCGACCGTGTAGACAAAAAATCCCAACCCGAACACGCCAAACACAATGGACGGCACGCCCGCCAGATTGTTCACCGCCACGCGCACCATGCGCACGACCGGCCCCTGCCGCGCGTACTCCCGCAGGTAGAACGCGGCCAGCACCCCGAACGGCGCCACGGCCACGCTCATCAGCAACACCATCATCACCGTGCCGAAGAGCGCCGGGAAAATGCCGCCTTCGGTGTTGGCTTCCCTCGGCTCTTCGCTCAACACGGCATGGAAATTGACGGCATAGGCGAGCAGTTTGTCCCAGACGTTCATCGCGTTGGGACGGCGCGCCCGCACAATCTGCCCGACCGGCAGGCGCAACTCGCGGCCGTCGGCGTCGGCCAGGACCACGGCGTCGTCATCGAGTTGGTCGCTCAACGCCCGCAACGCGTCGACCTGTTCCTGATACCGGCGTTCCAGTTGTTGCCGGGACGCCTGCAACGCGGCCGCCTCACGGCCGCCGCCGCGACCGGCCAGTTCCAGTTTTCGAATCGCCAGCCGCGCGTCTTCGAGATCGTAATTGATGCCGCCGATGACGTCCCGTTGCAGACGGGCCGCGTCGTCATGCAGGGCGTTGACGCGCGCAATCAGCGGCTGCAACGCCCGCCAGCCTTCGTCGTTTCCCGAAGCCGCGACGCGGCCGCCGCGCTCGACCCGGCGAATCCGGCCGTAAAAATTTCCCCACTCCCGGCGTTCCACCGCGACCACGGCCGGCGGCGTCGACACCGACGCGATGCGCGCGCGGTCGATCCACCGGAAATCCAGGCCGTACAGATCGCGATTCCCGATTTTCATCCGCACCCGCGTCCGGCCTTCGGGCGCCGCCGGCGTCGCGGAATGGGGGATGACTTCCTCATTTTTGAGTTCGCCCAGCACGCGCGTGCCGTCCGTGAGATGCAGTTCCAGCAACGCATGGGGCCAGAAAAATCCCAGCCCGTTGATCATGATCAGCGCCAGCACGCCGCCGACCATGAGCAACGAGGCGGCCACGGCCGTGCCGCAGAACCACACAAACAGCGTCCCCGAGGCGAAGAATTTTCGAATCCTGCCGGGCATGGCACTCCTTAGAACTGACCGTATCTCACCCGAAGCCGCTGCCGCACCACGTCCGCGACCGTGTTCACCAGAAACGTGAACACAAACAACATGAGACCGGCCAGAAACAACAGGCGGTACAGCGTCCCGCCCTGCGGGGCTTCGGGCATTTCCACGGCGATATTCGCCGAGAGCGTGCGGAAGCCGTTCAACAGATTCATCTCCAGCAGCGGGGTGTTGCCCGTGGCCATCAGCACGATCATGGTTTCCCCGACGACCCGCCCCAACCCGATCATCAGCGCGGAGAACACGCCGGGGCTGGCCGAGACCATGACGAGTTTGGTCAGCGTCTGCCACGGGGTCGCGCCGAGCGCCAGCGAGCCGGCGATCAAATGACGCGGCACGTTGCTCAAGGCATCCTCGGAGATGCTGAAGATGACGGGGATGACGGCCATCCCCATGGCAAAGGCAATGACCAGCGCGTTGCGTTGATCGTATTCCAGACCAAAGGTCGAGAGCATCCATTGCCGGTAGTTCGAATCAAACAGCCACGCTTCAATTTGTTGATTGCCCTGCACGCAGACCCAGACGGTGCCGCCCAGCACCACCATGCACGCCACCAGTTCCGTCACCGTGCCCGACGGGAGATTGAAACGCGATGGAAGATAGTGCCAGCCGACGCAGGCCGACACGACCACCGGCGGCAACACCAGAAACACCGCGACCACGGCCGGGAAGATTGTTTCCAGCAGGGGCGCCAGCCACAAGCCAGCCAGGAAACCCAGGATCACCGTCGGGAACGCCGCCATGGTTTCCACGACCGGTTTGATCACGGCGCGCACGGCGGGGCGCATGAACATCGCGGTATAGATCGCGCCGAGCACCGCGATGGGCGCGGCCAGCAGCATCGCGTACATCGTGCCTTTCAGCGTGCCGAACATCAGCGGCCACAAGCCGAATTTCGGCTCAAAGGCGTCGGACCCGCCGGTGGATTGCCACATCGCCTTCGGCACGTCGTACCCCTCATACAACACGGGCATGAACAGGGACGAGAGCGTCACTTCGGGATGATCATTCTCCACGTCGAACACGGCCAGCCGCCCGTCGTCGCGAAACACCACGGCCCCGTCGGTCTTCGGCGCCAGCATCGCGGCCAGCACGGGAGCGCCGTCGCCCGGAATTGTGAAGAGCGTTCGATGCGACGTGGAATAATGCACGGCCACGCCGCCGGCGGCATCGGCCGTGAGAAAGCCTTTATCCCGCAGCGACGGCGACACGGCGGTGACGGCTCCGGTGTGCGGCGCAAAGTCACGAACTTTTTGCAGACGCGGATCGCCGCCGGCGCCGGGATCCGTCATGGACAACCAGACGGCGACGGTCCCGTCGCGCGCGCCCACCACCAGCGACCGGTCGCCGATGAGGTACGCCAGCGCGGTCACCGGCGCCCCGGCGTCGTAGGTCCCCATCAAGCGAGGACGTTGCGCCTCCCGAATATCCCAATGCAGCAAGCGGCCGTCCGCCGTGCCGCCGACCAGGGTGTCTCCCGCGCCGTCCAGCAACAGCGCCGAGAGCGTCCCGACGCGCGCGCCGGTGATCTCGACCCGGCGGACGTCCCGCGCGCGTTCGCCCGTCAACAACGATTCGGTTTCCTCGACCTTCGTGAGAAACAGGCGACCGGATGCCGTCAACGCGGCGACGGTTGTTCCGTCGTCACCGTCCAGAAACGCCAGCCGGGCAACGGCACCGGCGGCGGGCACGGCGGCACCGGCGGCAGACATCGCGGCACCGACGGCGGGAACGGCGGCACCGGCGGCAGACACCGAGGCACCGGCGGTGGGAACGGCGGCGCCGGCGGTAGACACCGAGGCACCGGCGGCGGGAACGGCGGCCACCGGCTCGCCGGCGGTGACCACCGGCGTCACGTTTCTGCCGTTCTCCCCGAACGTGACCCGATACCGCACGCGCAGGGGAATCACGCGCCCATCAACCGTCCCCAATCCGTAACGATGCGCGCCCGCCGGCGAGCGCGCCACGGCGGTGATGCGCCCCGGCGCAAACACCGGGACGGCATCGGGACGAATCCGGTCACCGGATGGCAGGGCATAAAAGGCCACGTCCCCCCGGCGGAGGACGTGCCCGACGGTCATCGAGTCATCGATTCCCACGCCGACGTGCCGCGGATGGACACCGTCCCGCTCACCCGCGTCAACGTCCACCGACGCCGCCTTGCTCCAGGACGCCGCCTCGAACAAGGGCGCCGTTTCCATCAGCAGGTACACAAAAATACCCAGGACGCTGACGATGGTGGCCCAGCCGCCGACGGTAATCACCCCCGTGGCCCCATGATTCATCCAGCGGCGCGCCGCTCCGGAGGCGCCACGCATCCTACGGCATCTCCGCCAACGCCCGACGGATGACGCGCTGCGGCAAGGGGAAATATCCGTCCTTGATGACCGCGCGCTGCCCCGTGTCGCTGTAGATGTATTTCAGAAACTCTTCGACCAACAACGGGAGCGTCTTGCCCGGCATTTTATTCACGTACACATAGAGAAACCGGGCCAGGGGATATTTCCCCGACAAGGCGTCGGCAAACGTCGGGTCATAACAGGCGCCCCCCTGTTCCGCCGACAACGCCACCATGCGCACCCCCGACGTTCGATAGCCAATCCCGCTGTATCCAATCCCGCCCCGGTCTTCCGTCACGCCCTGCACCACCGACGCCGACCCGGGTTGTTCCTTGACCTCATCTTTATAGTCCCCCGTCTTCAACGCCGTTTTCTTGAAAAACCCGTACGTCCCCGACGCGGAGTTGCGGCCGTACAAACTGACGCGCATGGTCCGCCAGTGCCCGTCCAAACCCAGTTGCCCCCACGCGCGAATGGCGTCGGCGTACCCGCGCCGCCTCGTTTTGGAAAACACGGCATCCACCTGTTCCATGCCGAGACACCGGAGCGGATTATCCTTGTTGACGTACACCGCCAGCGCGTCCACCGCCACCGGCACACGGGTGGGCGGATACCCGAACCGCTCCTCGAACCTGTCCGTTTCCTTCGCTTTCATCGCGCGGGACATCGGCCCCAGTTGCGCGGTGCCTTCGATCAACGCCGGCGGCGCGGTGCCGGAGCCTTTGCCTTCAATCTGGATTTTCACGTTCGGATATTCCCTGCGGAACCCTTCGGCCCAGAGCGTCATCAGATTGTTGAGGGTGTCCGACCCGATGCTGTTCAGATTCCCGGACACCCCGCTGACCCTGGCATAGGCGTTCCACTCCGGGTCCGTCATGGCGTCGGCGGCCGCCCAACTCTGGGCAACGCCGCTCACGCCGAGCAGCACCGCCACGCCCAGGCATCGCACCAGACCGACCACCACGTTGAGCCGCGTTGAGCCGCGCGCGCGCGCGTTTCGTTCCATGCCGTTCATCTCGTTCATGCGTTTGACGACGTTCAAGGCTTCCCCCACCGGTCGCCATTATAGACGCGGCATGTGAATCCGGCGTCAAAAACAGGTTACGAAATTGTTACATCGACGGGCGGGATGCGTGGGGTGGGGAGCGGAACACGGAGCGCGCGTTACGCGGCGGGAAGCAGAAATCCGATGGTCGTCCCTTTGCCATATTCACTGTCAATCTGAAGCGTCCCGCCGTGCAACTGCACCAGATGTTTCACAATGGCAAGACCCAGGCCGGTGCCGCCGGCCTCGCCGTCGCCCTCACGTGAGCGCGAACGGGCTTTGTCCACCCGGTACAATCGTTCCGTCACGCGGGGCACGTCCGTGCGCGGGATGCCGAGTCCCGTGTCCCGAACCGTGATGCGCACGCGGCCGTCGTCCTCCGGCGCCGCCTGCAACGTGACGGCGCCCCCGGCCGGCGTGTATTTCACCGCGTTGTCCACCAGATTAACCAGGATTTGCGCGAGCCGGTCACGGTCGGCCCGCACAAGGCACCGGGCGGGAACCCGGTTCAGCAGCGCCACGTTCTTGCGGGCGGCGTCCTTCTCAAACATGGCCGCGACGTCGCTCACCACGTCGCCGACGGGAATGGGCACGGGGTCCAGCACCACTTTGCCCGTTTCGATGTCGGACAGATGCCGAAGATCATCGATCAACCGCCCCATGCGTTCCACGTGACTGTTGGCCACCGTCAGAAACCGCCGGTGCGTGTCCGACGCCGGCGAGGCTTCGTCCAGCAGGGTTTCCAGATAGCCCTTGATGGCCGTCAGCGGAGTGCGCAACTCATGGGACACGTTGGCCACAAACTCGGCGCGGACGGTTTCCAGACGCCGCAGGTCGGTGACGTCGCGCAACACCAGAACCGTCCCCCGGGTCCGCGCGGAAAAGGGCGCGGGCAGGGCGTGCACCTCGAGTGTTTTCCGCGAGGGCGCGTGACGCTCAATGTCCCGCGTGCGCGGCTCCGAGGCGTCCGGCGCGCGGCACCATTCCACCAGTTCGGTCAGGCCCCGGTCCCGTACCACCTCCAGCAACGCGCGCCCTTCCGCCGGATCGAGAGGATAATCCAGCATGGCGCGGGCGGCGGGATTCAGACGAACAATGCGGGTGTGTTCGTCCAGGGCGATCACGCCTTCGGTCAGACTGTCGAGAATGGCGACGAGGGTGGCGCGTTCGGTGTCCAGGGCCTGCAGTTGGTCACGGGGATGCGATTCGAGATAGGCGACCGCCTTTTTCAACGCGCCGAATTCGTCATCGTCGGACGCCGCGCCGCCCCCGCTCCATCCCCGCAACAGCCGTTCCGCGTCGCGTTGAATGTCACGCACCGGCGTCAACAGGCGGTGTCCCAGCCACAGCCCGCAGGCCACGACCGCCAGACACAACGCCGCGCCCCCCGCCCAGCGCGCCGCGCCGGCCGCCGGGACCAGCCACCCCATGACCGCCAGCCCCGCCAGCGTCACCACGCTCAACGACAATCCGAACCGAACTCCCAACCGGCCCGTCAGCGGCGGCGTCCCCACCCGTCCTCCTTACCCGTCGGCCTCGAAGCGATACCCCACGCCCGTGACCGTCACGATGCGGCGGCTTTCGTCGCCGAGTTTTTCCCGAAGACGCCGGATATGCACGTCCACCGTTCTCGATTCAATGTCCTCCGCGTTGGCGTACCCCCAGATCATTTCCAGCATCCGCTCCCGTTTCAGCACCCGCCCGTTCGCCCGCATCAACTCGCGAAGCAGATCAAATTCCTTCGCCGTCAGTTTCACGACCCGGCCCGCCGCGCGCACCTGATATTTGGCCTCGTCAATTTCGATTCCGCCCGCCCGCCGCACGGCCTCCGCCGGCTCGTCCCGTCCGCGGCGCAACACGGCCTTGACGCGCGCCACCAACTCCCGCGGGCTGAACGGCTTGACGACGTAATCATCCGCCCCCATCTCCAACCCCACCACCCGGTCCACTTCCTCCGCCCTGGCCGTCAGCATGATGATCGCGATCTTCGCCGTGCCCGTGTCACGGCGAAGCAGCCGGCAAATTTCCAGGCCGTCGACGCCGGGCAGCATCAGGTCCAGCACCAGCACATCGGGGTGTTCGGCCCGGGCGAGGCGCAGGGCCGTGTCGCCTTCGGACGCTTCGAGACACTGCAACCCTTCCTTTTCCAGATGATGCCGCACCAAATCCACGATGGCCGGTTCATCGTCGACGATTAAGACTTTCTGCGCCATGTGTGCCCCGTGCCCCCTCCCGCGTCCGACCGCCCCGCCCCGTGCATGTTGTATCACAAATGCCCGCGGGAGACCACGGCCCCGCCGGTTCCGACCGCATGTCTGTTTGAACCCGTCATCGGGAGAAGCGTATGCTGAACGGGCCATGTGTCGAACGGCCTGACCGCCATGGAACAGCGCATTGTCGGATTTCATCAGGATGAACACGGCGACTGGGTCGCGGACCTTGCCTGCGGTCATGCCCGGCATGTGCGGCACGACCCGCCCTGGAGCGAGCGTCCCTGGGTCGTCACCAAAGAAGGCCGCGAACGGCACCTGCGTCAACACCTGCATTGCGGGCAATGCGCCGGCGGGCACCCGGCATAAGCGGCGCGCCGGCGTCGGAAAGCCCGGCATTGCCGACGGCGGCGGAATCTCATTAAGATACAGGACGCCCATGCAAACACTTGACGTCAATCACCCGGAACTCCCCGACCTCCAGTTCGCGCTGATGGTGGCGGCGTTGTGCACCTCGAACATCCCGACGTTGAACGTGCCGGAAGACGTGCGCGACACGGTGTTTGACCGGTGCTGGGCCTTGCTCAACGACACACCCGCTCCCACGGACAAGGCCCGGCGCGTGCTCGATCTGCGCCAGGGCGACGCGGTGACCCTCGACGCCGTCGTCACCGTCATCCGCGCCACGCTGACGGAGCACGGCTACACGCACCTCACGTGGGAGCACGACCCCAGCGAACCCACCCAATCCACCAGCCCGGAAGCCCGGCCCCTGATTGACCGCATCCGGGGCTGGGACCCGGCGCAGAGGCCTCCCGCCGATGAGACGGAACCACGCGGATAGATCGTTTCTTCGTGCCGCTCCGCCGCCGCTCGTTCGTCGCGCCGATGTCCCGACGGGGCCGGCGGGGCCGTGTGTCGAGTATGGTAAGATGTGCGGGATGCGATATGGCACAGTCTCTTCCGCCGGCCTGACGACGCCGGCCCGCGGTCTGACGACGCCGGCCCGTTGGCCTGACGACACCCGCGCCGCGCCCCGCCGGACAAGGCCGCGCGTGGCGTGTTCTCACCACCCGCGAAAGGACGCGCGCATGATGTCACGCTTGCCGATGCAGACCTTGCGTATCAGGTTGTTGATTCTCGCCGCTGTCAGTGTGTGTCTTTCGACGTTGCTGAACACCGCGACGTGGGCCACGCCGGCGAACATTGTCCACGGGCAGCCGCCGCCCGACGCCGTGCTGGCCGGCGCGTCGATCCCCGCGCGAAACGAGACGCCGCCGGGCGCGCCGCACGGCGCGGACCCCATGGCCCCGCCGCCGGGCATCATCGGCATCGCTCTGCATCTGACCGCCAAACGCATCGGGGACCCCGCCGGTCTGTTCATCCGGGCCACGCATCCCAAGGGGCCGGCCGTCAAAGCCGGGCTGACGCACGGACAGGAGATTCTGGCCGTCGACGGCCAATCGATCACCGGCAAAACGTACCGTGAAGTCATCGCCATGATCCGTGGCGACGTCGGCGCGCCCGTCACCCTGCTGATCAAAACCCCCGCCGCGACCGACACGGTGGAGATCATTCGCGTCGGCGAAGACAGCCTGCTGCATCCCGACAACCCCGCCGCGCCGCACTCCGGCCGACACCTATGACGCGCCCCGCGCCGAGTCCCGTGCGCGTGGGCATCAGCCACTGCCTGTTGGGCGCACCCGTGCGGCACGACGGCGGTCACAAACTCGACGCGGAGTTGACGGACGCACTGGGGTCGCGCGTGGAATGGGTGCCGCTGTGCCCCGAAGTCGAAGCCAACTTCGGCGTCCCGCGCGACGCCATGCACCTGGCGGACGACGCCGCCGCCCCGCGCCTGCTCACCGTGCCGTCACGCCGGGACATGACCGACCGGATGCGGCGGTACACCGTGCAACGATTGCGGGATTTGCGGACGTTGAATCTGTCCGGCTGCGTGTTCAAATCCCGTTCACCCAGTTGCGGCATCCGTGACGTACCCGTGTTCACCCGCGACAGCAACCTTCTCGGACACGGGCGGGGCCTGTTTGCCGAGGCGTTCCAACAGGCATTCCCGTTGATGCCCGTTGAAGATGAAGAACGACTGCGGGACCGAAGCACCCGTGACCATTTTCTCGAACGCGTGTTCGGCTATCACCGACGGCAGTGCCGTGAGGAACAGGCATCTCCCCCTCCGTCCCCCGATTAATAATGTCGGGGACAGGCATTCCGCGCCACCGATGTCCATTGGCCGGAAAACGGTCGTACGCGGAATCCATCTGCAGGGTACCAAGAGGCGGGATGAGGAAAAGACGATGCAACAGAAAGATGGATTCCCGATTACTAACAGCCTGCCCCCGACGTTTTCAATCGGGGGTCGGGAATGACGGAGGATGAAGTCGGGAATGACGGAAAGAGAAAGCGGGAACGACGGAGAGGGTGACATGCTTTTGCGGGAAGTATTTGCCCCCCTCCGTCATTCCCGACATCCTTAGTCGGGAATCCATCTTTCTGTTGCCTTGTCCTAACCAAGGGAAGGGAGAACAGAAGGATGGATTCCCGATTGAAAACGTCGGGAATGACGGAGGGGAGAAAGCGGGAATGACGGAGAGGAAGGCACGACGGAGGAGGGCGGCGGAAGGACGGAAGAAGGAGACAACACCATGACTGAATCAATCAGGGGCATCGTCCTTGTCGGGCACGGCGGGATTCCCAGGGGCTGTCCGGCGGAGTTGGTGACGAAACTGAAAAAACTGGAAGGGCAGCGGCGGGCCGCGAAGACGCCGAAGTCACAGGAGGAATGCGACATCGACCGGCAAATCCGGCACTGGCCGCGCACGCCGGACACCGACCCGTATCAGGCCGGCCTTGAACGGCTGGCCGCGCGCCTTCGACCGCTGTTGCGGGACGCGCATTTCTCCACGGCCTACAACGAGTTTTGCGCGCCCACGCTGGGCGAAGCGGTGGAACAACAAATCGCGGACGGCGCGAACGACATCACCGTCGTCTCCACCATGTTCACGCCCGGCGGGTCGCATTCCGAATATGAAATTCCCGAAGACATGGCCGACCTGCGCGCGCGCCACCCGAATGTGACGCTGACCTACGCATGGCCGTTTGATCTTGGGAAAGTGGCGGCGATGTTGTCGGAGCATATCGAGCAATGCCGCAGCGCGCCGGCGGGCAAGGGCGCATCAGGGCACGGGGTCGCGGGGCGCGGACGTTGACGATGCCCCGTCCGGCTTTTTCTCCAACGCAAAAAGAATCAGCAGGGACACGACGCCGACGCTGATGGCGCTGTCCGCCACATTGAACGCCGGCCAGTGCCAGCCGCCCATGTGCACGTCGAGGAAGTCCACGACTTCGCCATAGCGCAACCGGTCAATCAAATTTCCGACGGCGCCGCCGACAATCCCGGCGATGGTCAGTTGGCCCCACCGGTCGTCCGGCTTCATGCGGTAAAACATCGTCCACAGCACGCCCAGGGCCACGATAGACGCCCCGACAAAAAACATGAACCGGAACGCGCTGTGGGTCGAGGCAAAGAGGCCAAACGCCGCGCCGGGATTTCGAATATACGTCAGGTTGAACAATCCGGGAATCACGGGAATCGAATCATGCAAGTGCATGGTCTGCACCACCAGCCGCTTCGTGACCTGATCCAGAACCACGATGATCAACGCCACGCCGAACAGTACGCCGGATCGACGCCAGGTCTCGCTCATGCCACGGCCTCCAGACAGCGATCGCACAAGGCGGGATGCCGGGCGTCGGCGCCGACGGCGGGGCGGTAGTTCCAGCATCGCTCGCATTTTTTTCCTTCGGCCTTTTCGACCGTGATTGTAAGATCAGAGTGATGATGTATATCCTCCAAAAATTCATCAATCGTGAGCGCAGACTTCATTCCCTTCGGGGTTTCTTTCATAGCCTTTTCAAAAACAAGTTTCACATCTGACACGATAAAAAGAGCCGACAGGTCATTTTGGTAAGAGTGAAGGAGGTCAAACAAATCTTGACTCTTAACAGAGATAGTCAATTTGGCTTCCAGAGAAGAACCGATGGTTTTACCTTGTCGTTCTCGTTCAAGATTCCCCAACACAACAGCCCGAATTTTTAATAACTCTTTCCAACGCGCCTCCAACGCATCCTGATTGTCCAGAGCCACGGGTTCCGGAAAGGTCGAAAGATGCACCGACTCACGCGCCGATGCCGCCGTGTCTCCTCCCGACGGCAGGACGTCCCACACCTCTTCCGCCGTAAAACTTAAAATGGGCGCCATGAGCTGCGCCAGACCCGTGACGATGCGGAACAACACCATCTGCGAGCCGCGTCGCGCGGGCGAATCTTTGGGGAAGGTGTAGAGCCGGTCTTTCAGAATATCCAGATAGACGGCGCTCATGTCCACGGAACAAAAGTAATCCAACTCGTGCATGATCTGCCGAAAATCAAACGTCTCGTACCCGTTCCGCACGCGGCGAATGACGTGGTTGAATCGCAGCAGCGCCCAGCGATCCAGTTCCGGCAGGTCTTCAATATCGATCTGATGAGCCGGATCGCCGGGATCGAAGTCATCGATGTTACCAAGGATATACCGGCAGGTATTCCGAATTTTCCGGTACACTTCGGCCAGTTGCGTGAGAATGTGCGGGGAAATTCGAAGGTCGTCCTGATAATCCTGGGACGCCACCCACAGGCGAAGAATGTCTGCGCCGTATTGTGCGATCACATCCTGGGGCGACACTACGTTGCCCGCCGACTTGGACATTTTTTTGCCGTGACCATCCACCACGAATCCGTGAGTCAGCACGGCCCGGTAGGGCGCACGCCCGTCCGTGGTCACGGACGACAGGAGCGCGCTGTGAAACCACCCGCGATGCTGGTCCGAGCCTTCCAGATACAAACTCGCCGGCCACCAGTCGTCGCCGTGTTGTTTCACCACGGCGGCATGACTCACGCCGGACTCAAACCAGACGTCCAGAATGTCACGTTCTTTGTGCCACTCTGCCGCCCCGCACGTCGGACAAGTTGTCCCCGGCGGCATGAGTTCACGCGCCGACTTCTCGAACCACACGTCCGCGCCATGTTCACTCACCAGGTCGGCGACGTGACCGAT
Organism: Nitrospirales bacterium; assembly: GCA_020027205.1. GTDB lineage: Bacteria > Nitrospirota > Nitrospiria > Nitrospirales > UBA8639 > Bin75. Next base: position 15,843 of record JAHRAQ010000029.1, read on the forward strand.
GACGCCGGCGTCCACCCACGGGGTCTGACATTGCCCGCAGAGAAATCCCGGAATCGGCGTGCCCCACACGCGCTGACGGGACACGCACCAGTCGGGTCGATTCGCCACCATGCCGTGGATGCGCTCGCGCCCACGTTCGGGAATCCATCGCACGCGGTCGATTTCCGTGAGCGCGCGTTCACGTAGCCCGCCTGTCTCCATGGATACAAACCATTGCCGCGTGGCCCGGAAAATCACGGGCTTCTTGCACCGCCAGCAATGCGGATAAGAATGGTTCAGCGTGTCATGACCGGCCAGTAGACCGCGTTGTTGCAACGCTTTCACAATTTCCGGGTTGGCCTTGAAGACGTGCTGACCGGCAAACTCTTCTGGCACGTCGTCGGTAAAGCATCCGCGATCATCCACCGGCGCCGCCACTTGCAGCGTGTCGGGCGGCACGTCTTCCGACGCGCGCGCGTGATAGCGCAACGCCAGCAGATAATCATCCATCCCATGACCCGGCGCGATATGCACGCAGCCCGTCCCCTGTTCCAGCGTCACAAAATCCGCCAGCAGCACCGGCGACAGTCCGTCGGTGAGCGGACGGTGACAACGCAACCCTTCCAGCCCGTCTCCGCCTTTTCGAGTGCCCAGGACGGACACGTTCGACAACCCGCAGGCGCGCGCCGCCGTGTCCGCCAGTTCCTTCGCCACCACAAGCGCTTCGTTGTCCACGCGCAGGAAAACATAGTCGATGTCCCGGTGCAGGGCCACCGCCTGATTGGCCGGCAGCGTCCACGGCGTGGTCGTCCAAATGACGATGGAGACACGCTCCACGTCGTCGGGAATCATCCGGCCAAGTTGTGCCCGCGCGTCCGCCGTGAAGGGAAACTTCACATAAACCGCCGGCGAAGTGTGGTCCGCGTATTCGACCTCGGCTTCGGCCAGGGCGGTTCGATCCTGCGTGCACCACAACACCGGCTTCAGTCCGTTATACACCCCGCCCCGCTCCACAAACTTTCCGAACTCCCGGATGATGGTCGCTTCGTAATCTTTCTCCATCGTGAGGTAGGGATGGTCCCAATCCCCCAGCACGCCCAGTCGTTGAAACTCTTCTCGCTGGATGTGGTAAAACCGGTCGGCATATTCACGGCACAGCCGCCGCAATTCCATGACGCTCACGTCGCGCGCCTTCCCGCCGAGTTGCTTCGTGACCTGATGTTCGATGGGCAGGCCGTGGCAATCCCATCCGGGCACGTAGGGCGCCCGCAAACCTTCCATCGTGCGGGACTTGACGATGATGTCCTTGAGAATTTTGTTCAGCGCGTGGCCGATGTGAATGTGGCCGTTGGCGTAGGGCGGCCCGTCGTGCAGCACGAACAACGGGTTCCCCGCGCGAACTTCCTGAATGCGCTGGTAGAGCCGCTGCTCCGTCCACCGGGAGACCAACGCCGGCTCGCGTGCCGGCAGATTCCCCTTCATGGGGAAGACCGTGCGGGGCAGGTTGAGCGTTGATTTATAATCCATCGGTGCATCGGCCAATCGGGCCGCTCGACGGAGGGCCGCTCGACGGAACACGGGAGGGATGGGTTGCGGGACGGGACACCGCCGCGCCGGTCAGGAGACCGCCATCATGCGGTCAAGCGCGACCCTGGCCAGGGCCTTGTCGTCGTCCGGCACGGAAATCCGGTTCACCACGCAGCCGCGCGCAAGGTTCTCCAGACTCCAGCACAGATGCGCGGCGTCGATGCGAAACATGGTCGCGCAGCGGCAGACCGTGGAGGACAGAAAAAACACCCGCTTGTCCGTTTCTTCCTGTTTCAGACGGTTGACCAGATTCAACTCCGTCCCCACGGCCCACAGGGTCCCCGCCGGCGCCTGCTTCACCGTACGAATCAGACATTCGGTGGACCCCACGACGTCGGCCTGATTGACCACGTCTTCGTGACATTCGGGATGCACGGCGACCTGAATGCCCGGATAGGTGTTTCGAAAGTACTCGACGTGCGCGGGCTGAAACATCTGATGAACGCTGCAATGGCCCTTCCATAAAATCAGCGTGGCGTTCCGAATCGCCTCTTTGGTATTCCCCCCGTAGGGCAGAAACGGGTCCCACACGATCATCCGTTCCCGCGGAATCCCCATGCTGTTGGCCACGTTGCGCCCAAGATGTTCGTCGGGAAAGAACAGAATTTTTTCCCGTCCGGCCCAGCACCATTCCATGACGGCCCGCGCGTTGGACGAGGTGCAGGTAATCCCCCCGTGTTCTCCGCAAAAGGCTTTGAGGATCGCCGCCGAGTTCACATACACCGCCGGCATGACCTCTTCTTCCACGCGCAGGACGCGCCCCAGTTCTTCCCAGCATTGATCCACCTGCTCGATGGCCGCCATATCCGCCATGGAACACCCGGCGGCCAGGTCCGGCAAAATCACGGTTTGCCCGGAGCGGCTCACAATATCCGCCGTCTCCGCCATAAAGTGCACGCCGCAAAACACGACATACGGGTATTGCGACCGGTCCGCGGCCAGCCGGGACAGCAACAACGAGTCCCCCCGGAGATCGGCATGCACGATGACGTCGTCCCGCTGATAGTTATGCCCCAGAATCAACGCCCGGCCGCCCAGCGCCTTCTTGGCCGCCACCGTCCGTTCAAACAGTTCTTCGGCTGGGACCGACGCGTACTCGGTGATGGGAACCGCTTCGACCGCCGCGGATTTCATCTGCGCACCTCTTCCGTCTGTCGCGCCCGCAAGGCGCGTCCGTTCCGCGCCGCCGGCCACGAGTCACAAACCCAAGGCGTTAATTGTAGCCGGACAGGACACGCCCCGCAACGGTCATGGCAAGAGCGGGGCGGCGTCCCGGCGCGTTACGATTTCCGCATCTCCCGCGGGGGGCGTTTCAAGGTTTGGGGCGGCGACGGGCGCGTCCGGTCCCATTCATCCGTCAGGGGAGCGACCGCCCCGGCCTTGTTCCGCCGATGGATCTGCGTGTGAATGCGCGGGGGCGAGGTTTTCGCGGAAGGGTGCGCGTCACCGCGCTGCCGGCGCACTTGACTCATCGCGGGCGCCGTCCGTTTTTCGACAGGTCTTTGACGGCAAGTTGCAATTCGGATTGAATCATCGCCATCAGCGAGTCACGAAAATTTTTTGCTTTCAGGGCCGCCCGCCATTCTTCCTCGGTGAGTTTCCTGATGACGGATGCCAGCGTGTCGTGGATCGTCGTCCTGACACTCTCTCGAATGACAGACTTTATTCCGGATCTGGAACGTGACATGAACGTTTCTCCTTCCCGCAGTGCGGCACCATGGTACAGACCTTGCAAGGCTTCTGTCCACCCGGGTCGACAACCCGGCCACCACACCGCCCGCCACCGCCGTCGCTGCGTTGTGAGGTCACGGTGCATTTGGCACAATAGCCGTCATGCGCCCCCGCTACGCCGACGTCGCGTTTCCCCCCGGCGCGTCCCGCACATTCACCTACCGCATTCCCGCATCATGGCAAGTCCCGCCCACGGTGGGACATTGGGTACTGGCGCCGTTCGGGCCGCGAAGCAAGCCGGGGTTGATTGTCTCCCTTGCCGATGACGCGAAGCAAGCCGGGGTTCCGCCCGGCCGCATTCGTGAACTGCACGCCCGCCTCGCCGCGTCCCCGCCATGGGCCCCCGACCCCCGTCTCGTCGACTTGGCGCAATGGATGGCCGGCTATTATCTGGCGCCGGCCGGCACATGCCTGGCGTTGATCCAGCCGCCGCAACTCCCTTTTCGCGCCGCCACGCGCTGGCTCATCACCCCACGGGGACAACAACAGTTAAAAACCATGCGGACGGGCACCGCCGCGCACGTCATGCTGACGGCCCTGGACGCGCGACGCAACGGGCTGGCGCCGTCCACCATCGAGCAACGCCTGAACACCCCGGCCTCGGTAATCCGAAGACTCCACCGGCAACACTGGATTCGGGAACAGCAGGACTGGACCGAACGGCCCGCGCCGCCCAATCCCCTCCCGCCGTGGCCCCCCTCCACCACGCCGCCGGCCCCGCTTCACGGCGCCGACGACCACGCCGCGCGGCCGCCGTGGTGGGCGCGTTTCTGCCGCCATCTGCGGGACGGACAATTCGATGAACTGCTGACCGGCGAGTTGCCGCGCGATCGCGCGACGTTGCTGGTCGACGTCATCCGGGAAACCATGGCCCGCCGGCGCACGACGCTGGTGATTACGCCGAATATCACCCTGGCGGTCGATCTGGCCGCACAACTCCGTCACGCCGTGGTCGGCCCGGTCGGAGAGTTTCACGGCGGCCTGTCGGACGCCCGGCGCGGGCAACAGTGGCAGGCCGTCAAACAAGGATGTTACGCCGTGGTCGTGGGTACCCGGTCGGCGCTGTTCCTTCCGCTCCGCGCGTTGGGATGCGTGTGGGTGGATCACGAAGACGACATCTCCTATAAAGAAGAAGCCGGCCCGCATTACCATGCGCGGGAGGTCGCGCGAAAACGGGCCTCGCTGGACCATGCCGTTCTCGTGCTGCATTCCCCTCATCCCACGCTGGAGACCGTCGCGCATTTTGCGGAAGACCGCGACGGAGCCGCCGCGGCGCCGGCGAACCGGAACGCCCCGGCCATTCAGTTGGTCAATCTTCAGGAAACCGCGTTCGGCACGATTTTCTCCGACGCTTTTCTGGCGGGCCTGGAACAGGCTCTCGCGCACGGCGGCGCCGTCGTCTACCACAATCGCAAAGGCTTTGCCTCGTCCCTGACCTGCCGGGATTGCGGGACGTCGCCGCAGTGTTCGAGATGTCAGGTGTCGTTCGGACTCCGGCAATCCCGGTTACGGTGTCCCTACTGCGGCCGGCATGAGCCGTTGCCCGCCGTGTGTCCATCGTGTTCCGGCACGCGGTTGGAACCGTTCGGCTTCGGCACCGAACGCCTCGAAGCGGACCTGCGCCGTCTCTACCCCCATGCCGCCGTCGGACGGTACGACGGCCACACGATCCGAAACGAAGCCGCCGCGCGCCGCGCCGGAGAACAATTTTCCCGCGGGGAAACGCAAATTCTCGTCGGGACGCAAATGCTCTTTCATGCCCGGATTGAACCCGTGAGATATCTCGGCATCCCCTACGCGGACGCGGGATTGCACATTCCCGACTTTCGATCCGCCGAACGGGTGTTTCATCATTTGCAACAAGCCATGGGGCTGCTCACGCCGGAACTGCCGGGCCGCGCGGTGATGCAAACGCGCCTGCCCGATCATCCCGTGATGCAGGCCGTCGGTCAACAACGGCCCGGGATTTTTTACGATCAGGAACTGATCTTCCGCGAACACATGGGCTATCCGCCGTTTGGCCACCTCATTCAAGCGCACGTCACCGGCAAAGACGCCGAAGGCGCCGCCGCCGCGTGGCGGCGTCTCCTTGTCACGGAATTGGAAGGGATGATCGCGCGCGGCGAAACCGGCCTGCCGCCCCACGAGGCCATCCTTGGCCCTCTGGCCTCGCATGGCCCCGCGCCGCGAGGGCTGCCCCGTTATCATCTGCTGGTGAAATTCAAAGACGGAGTCGTCGGGAGAACACTCGTGCGGCGGACGCTGGAGCGGATGACGCACACCCCCGTCGCCCGGCGCGTACGATTCAGCGTCAACGTCGATCCTTCGGACGTCTGACAAACGACGAACTTGTGACGTGCGCCGCGCCTGACGACACCCGCTCACCCGTCACCGGGTCACACCGCCGGCGGTCAGGATTGTTTCCGGCGTTTGGCTTTGGCCTGATTCGGCGTCAGGGGAGCCGCAACACGGTCGGGATGAATTCGACGATACAAACCATACGCAAAAGTGAGCCAGAAAATCCCCGACAGCCCCCCAAACAGCACGGCGGTAAAAACTTCGCGCATGGCATCCAGCGGCGGTTCCGCGCCCAGCGACCGGAGTTCGATCACCAGCGGCACCGGCCACGCCAGACTTTCAAGGCCCAACAACACGGTGGCCCACATCCACACATGCGCCGCACCGGAACACATTTTCGCAAACACCACCGTCAGCCCGACCACCGCCGCCGCCATCACGACAACGGAAAGCCCGCCGGCCAGCAGCCACAACCCTCCGGCCACCGCCATGGCGCCGAGGACGGCATTGATCAGAAATTTCAGCGAATACGGCATCGGCAGGCCCCGACGCTCACGCGGCCCGCATCTCCGCATGACGCGCGAGAATATTCTTAATGTCACTCGGTGTGCTGGATACGTCCCATGACCATTGTCTGAAACCGCCATGTCTGTTCACGGTTTTAACCCATTTTCGTAGAGAATAAAAGGGTCGTGCCGATATCATACCCACTGTGTGCTGCGCAAAAAAAATTCCGCCCCGCGGATTGCGGCATGTGTGCCCGTTGTAGTGCACGTCCACCCCGCTCACCCTTAGAATGTGCTCACTGATTAATGCGCGACAATGAATTCCACGGCTTTATCGAGAGTTCGTGTCCAAATGCACGGGGTTTTTGTCACGTTGTACACGACAAAATTCTCGCATGTGATGGCCTTACGGGTCATAACATCCCAGAACGTCGCCGACACGTCAACGTCGACAATGATGGCGGTACGGGAGTTCGGCGGGTTGACTTGTGTAGGTACGGAAAACCTTTTCCAAACTTCCCGCCGCTCCATGCTTTTTCGGGGGCACACTTGTCAACGTTTTTTTATTGCATCTGGCCACGGCAGGGTACGTGTACATATCGATAAAACCGTATTGTTGATACATCGGCGTCACCGAGGAATCGACCTCGAAAAACTAAACTGCGTTTTTTGTTAACGTGCGAATGCGGTTTCAGCTAGAGGTGTCCATACGCTATCTGCTCCTTTTGCGGGGCTTTGCATTGCGCCGGCCCTCACAGACAGGAATTAAAACGACAATGACACGCCTCCAGCATCGGGGGCGTTGTCATTCAATCGATTGTTCCTTTTTCCTGTTGTTAATCAATTGTTGTTTCTTCTTCCATCTTTCCGGGGCTGAGAGTTCCCCCTCCCTTAAAAACTCAAAAACGTAGCCCTTGATGTACATGCATTTCATGACGTATTCGTCTCGCAAACGATCCGAGCTACCGTCGAGTCTATAGCGAATAAACACCCACGCATCCCGCCGACATTTGCCCTCGTCGGCCTTGGTTTGCGCCGATGGCCAATCGGGATCCGTGGGATGATAATACGCCAGTTTTACCGACGCGCATCCAGCACCCAGCAGAACACACAGGACACCAGCAGCCACAAATCGCGTTATCATTCCCCGCCTCCGTTTCACGTTGTCCACGTTGCGTCTCCCCTCGACTTGTTTATACCGATGACTTGGTCAAGGTACCATGTTCTGGTCATTCATTCCCATCATTCACACACCACCGAAACTCCTGTATGTCCACCGCAACTTCCTTGCACATAACGCGATGCATGACCTGCCTGCCCATGTTGTCGCTGATAGATTTTATTGGCAAGCGCCAACTCAACAAAAATCCCCTTGTCCTGATATGGCTTTACCTTCGGGTCGGCCACCATGTAACCAGCCTCACGGTGGCCTTCCACAAGATTAGGTGTGGCACTTTCTTCAAAAAACTTCCAATGCCGGGAGGACTTGCAGTAGGGGGTAGTGATGATGAGGGACTTGGGTTTGGACATCTCCGGCAATGCGCTCATACGGACAATTCAATCATTTCCTTTTCCAGATGGTGACTTTGAAATAATCTTCGGTAGCATCAAAGTCCGGCTCTCTGCCGGTATGTTTCAATGTTTCCGGGATAACCGTATGACGAATACCCATCCCCCGGTCATCCAGAAATTTATAGTCGCGCAGAATTCGTACAATGTTTGTGTTTCTGGGAGTTTGCTGACCTGCTTTAATTTTTTCAACGGTCATTCCGTTCGGAAGCGCACCCGGACTATTGACTTCCAACCGGTCGCTGAAAACCGTCAGGTGAACATCGTTCTGTTTTGTCCAGTCACGGTGCGCAAACGCGTTGACGAGCAACTCACGGATAGCCTCAACCGGATAATCCCAATGGCGCTTTCGTTGCATGCCTTCCAACTTTTCTTTGCTGATATGAGGTTGTAAATAAGCAAGGACATGGCTGGGCAAAGACCGCTCAATAAAATCTTTTCCCCTGTCTTGTATGCCAACGAAAGGAATGTTCAAAACTTCGTCAAGATTGGCATTGTAATCCACGTCAGTGCCGGGATACACCAACAGGCGGATACCCGCTTGAGGAAGCCTGCGGTGCGGGTCTTTGGCAAACAACAGATAGGAAAAATAACTGCAATACAGGGAGCCTTCCTCGCCGACCAAAAAATTTCTGTTCATCAACAATTTGCACCAATCCGATACTTTCTTTTCGCCAAGAATGTCAACAAAATATCCCCGGTAACGGCGGTCATCCAACTCGTCCACATGCGATCCGTGTATCGGAAATTTCTCCGCCGATACCAGTCCACCGGACTCAAACAGCCGCGCCTGTTGCTCGCGCGATGCCAACTGACACGTATCGCCATAACGAACATAGACATCTTCACGATTATCATGGCGAACGCAATAGGGCTTTGCCGTTCCCATCGGAACGGTCAGCACCACAACTTTTTTGTCATCTACCATGATTTCTTCGTAGTCAGGAAGTATATGCGGGTGAACAAACCTGCCGACCACACCATCCATCACCCACGCTTGCAGATTTTTACGGCTTGTCCCGCTTATTGTGCGGTCATCATCCACCCCCAACAAAATGCGTCCGCCGTTCATATTGACAAACGATACGATTTCCTTTGCCAGAGCTTCGGGGCGGATATCGTCGCGCTTGAATTCCAACTTTGCGCCTTCGCCATGATTCAGGAGTTCGTAAAAATCGCTCGTCAGCATTGTTCAGAACCTGTGATCTTGCTTAACTTCCCTCCAAGTATCAATTCCTTCCAGTCAATCATATTGGGCGTTTCCATTCTCTTACAAACAATTTTTTCTGCCAGAGCGATGTATGCATCAATACACACATCAGATATTGGGCCTAAATCGCCGCTGTGCACGACTTGGCTTCTATTGTCATAGAGACCCTTTAGTTGATTATATGTATTTTCGCGTTGCTGATAATCACCACCAATAAGCCAACTCCCTCGCAGGCGAAATGTCAGAGAAAGTTGATCATTACGTGAATTGTCGTCAAGCATGAGCATTTCCAAGGCTATACACAGATCAATGATTTTTTCATTCGTGTTACTGCGCCTCTTTGCTTGAGACAAGTATGACAAAGAAATGGTTATGCGTTTTCTGATTTTGTCAGGCAAGTCGTTATATTGTTCTATAAGTTCATTGAGTTGGTCAGAAATATTAGGGGCCAATGTTGACACATTGTATCCCAAAACATCATGCAGTATTCTATTGCCACCTGAACCACAGAACGGCCCCATTGGCATTTCAGGGTCCATATATCCTGTGCGCAGATAAGAGGCACAGGAGACACCACTAATAACATTGAGTAAAGTTATAACCTTTTCAATAAGCATTTGCGATTTTGTAATAGGGTCATTGCATTGTCTTCTGTTTCGATCATCATAAAATGCTCGGCGGTCCATTATTTTTTTTGATTGGCAGACATGCGTGACCGCCGCCATTGGTGCAGGAATATCATTTCCGCCGATTTGCCTCGAACTCACAAGAAAATGCTCCCTATCTATTGATTTGGGCATTTTTTCGATAGGAACAATGCGAACACCGTTCCCTAATTCAATGGTTTGGTCCACTTGAATTCCCATCACCCAAGTTGTGGCCATTACAGAAATTGTTTCCGAATCCAAAAACTTATTTAAGCTGTGCTTCGCATTCTCAACACCGTATTGATGACATGCCCACAAGAACCACATGCCTAAATGTTCGGCTCTGAATATAGAATAGTGGCTTCCAGAAAGAATATAGTGCGTGCCCAACGCCTTTACTCTCGGGTCATCTTTGATTTCCGTTAGTATCGTTGCGTTTTCGGAATCTCTGATAAGATTAAAATAATGGACTTTGCAGAATTCGAGTTCGGACAGTTGCCCTAATTGCCTTTTTGATGGTTTTGGAAGTTTTGAAATAGCACGACCGTCTATATTCATTTTACAACCCTATAAACCGAAAAATCAGACACTCTTCCCCCGCCCATCATCCCACTCCCACCACACGCAAACTCTCCACATCCCCGTCATCCACAATCTTCACCGCCACCCGCCAGTTATCTCCCAAATCAAACGCCAGCGACACCACCCCACGATACGCCTCAATCAATCCCTCGTCCACCTCCGCCGCTAAACTTTTTATCAGGCGGACCAGCCCGCTTTTGTTGTCGGCCATGAGATAAAATACCAGGCTTGGGTATAGACTCCGGCCTTCGTAGTCTGTGTCCAGTAGCCACACGGCGATTTTGCTTGCACCGCCGCTTTCTAATTTTCCGGTTTTTGTGTCGAAATAATCAAAGCCTTTGACTTCCACATCCCATTTGCCCGCGTCGTCACCGGTGGAGATTTTTCGCGATTCCACTTCCGGTTGCCCGATCAATCAAAAACTCTCATCGCTTGCGCGTTTTTTCTTCAGGTCGTCAGTCTGCATATCGGCGTTCATCTGCATTTTTAGCATCTTGACGCCGGGCCAGTTGGTCTCGTCAATGTCTTTTGCCGCTTCGGGGTCAAACTGAAATGTCGCGAAGGCAATCATTTCCGGTTTTGGCTTTAGTTTGCCATGCGTTTGTGGCATCATCCCGCGTTCGGCCTGCTTCCTCGTCGCCGGCGAGCGTGTGGTTTTTCTGGTTGCCATTGTTTCCGTGCCGGTGGGACATTGCCTGCCCACACCACTATACACCACATGCCGAGGCTTTGGAAATCACGCAACGCGATACATGTGTGGCGGGGGACGACCCCTGTTACAAGAAGTCGCCGGCGGACGGGTCTTCGTCCGTTTCGGAATGGGAGAACGGGCGCATCGAAGACATTTCCCGTGGATGGATGAGCGTGAGACAGCCGGCCGCGACCGGGTCTTTGTGAAACAACGCATACACCGAGAACACGTCGGGCGGCTCTTCGCCCGGTGTTGATGGAAACAGGACCGGCACTTCAATCCACGGCATCGGCGCGTCCAGACTGGCGAGACGCAGACGAACGGCCAGGAGCATGTCGCGGATACGGAGATCGCGTTCCTGCGGGTCCGCGGCCAGTGACCGGAGGATACTCTGTTCCCACAACCCTTTGGTCATCGCCACCGCCAGCCCGAACCCGACCTGTTCGGCCTCCGGCGTCACATCCACCAGCACCCCGGCCTCGATGGCTTCCTGGCGCGACATCAGGTGACGGATCGACGCGCCGGCTTCCCCGTTTTCTCCTTTGACATCGGACGACGCCGCCCGGCGCACGGTGTCGGGCACCCCGGCGACGCCGCCTTCCAACGCCCCGGCGGAGTCCCGCTCCGTCGCACCGGAATCAACGGCATCCGGCGCGTCGCGGCCTGTGGCTTTGAGAATGCCCTGATACACGGCCCGCGCCGACTTCGACCACGCGGCATCGAAGGCCCGGCCCTGGAACGCCGCCTCGGCGGCGCGCTTTTCATCATGGGTTAAGGGACGAGACGCGCTCATAGAAGAATACATAAGGTCGGATGGCGCACAAGTCAAGGGGCGGACAGGGCCGGATTGACGGAAACACCCCCGCGGGATTCACGGCACGGGCAACGGTGGCGACACCGCAAGCGCCTCCCCGCCCATGTGTTGCAGAAGATGCGTGACGCTCGTGTCCATCATGGCCATCCACGGTCCCGGATACAATCCCACCCAGAGGATGAGCACGGCCAGCGGCACGACGGTGGCCATTTCCCTCGGCCCGACGTCACGCAACAGCGACGCGACGTGCGTCCTGGGCCGGCCCATGGCCACGCGCTGCAACATCCAGAGCATGTACGCGGCGGCCAGCACAATGCCGCCCATGGCCAGCAGCACGGCCACAAAACTGTACGATGACGTCCCCACGAGCACCAGAAACTCGCCGGTAAAGTTACACGTGCCCGGCAACCCGAACGAGGCCGTGGCAAACAAACACAGCAGCGCGGCAAACCGCGGCATGGTGCGGTGCAAGCCGCCGTAGTCGTCGATGGCCCGGCTATGCGCGCGGTCGTAGAGTTGCCCGACCGCAAAAAACATGGCGCTCGTGGCGATGCCATGATTGAACATTTGCAAAATCGCGCCCTGAATGCCCTGACTGTTGAAGACAAAAATGCCCAGCGTCACAAAGCCCATGTGCGAAATGGACGAATAGGCCACCAGTTTTTTGAGATCGCTCTGCGCCAGCGCCAGATAGCCGCCATACACAATGGCGACCACGGACCACCAGATTACGAACGGCGCAAACGCCGCCGAAACGTCGGGGAACATCGGCAGGCAAAATCGCAACAACCCGTAGCCCCCCATCTTCAACAGTACGCCGGCCAGCAGCACGCTGCCGGCGGTCGGCGCTTCGGAATGCGCGTCGGGGAGCCAGGTGTGAAACGGCAGCATCGGCAGTTTCACGGCGAACGCCAGAAAGAACGCCAGAAAAATCCAGAACTGCGCCTCCGGCGAATAGGTGTTCCCGGCCAACGCCAGCATGTCGAACGTCCGCCCGCCCTCCAGATACAACCCCAGAATCCCGACCAACAGCAACAAACTCCCCGCCAGACTGTACAACACAAATTTCAGACCGGCCGCCAGCCGTTGCGGACCGCCCCACAGGACGATCATGAAATACATGGGAATCATCGTCAGTTCCCACAGCATGAAAAAGAGAAACAGGTCCAGCGCGCTGAAGACCACCAGCATGGCCCCCTCGACAAACAGAATCAGCATCAGAAACGCCTTGACCCGCGTGGTGATGGAACGCCAGGAACACAGCACGCACAGGGGGCACAACAGCGTCGTCAGCAGAATCAACAGGATGCTGATGCCGTCCACGCCCACGGCGTAGTCGATGTTGAAGGTGGGCATCCACGGCGCGCGTTCCACAAACTGCATCCCCGTCGCGGCGGGATCGAACCGAACCCAGAGCACGAGCGCCAGCGCCATGTCCGCCAGCGTCGCCGCCAGCGCCGTCCAGCGCAGCCACGCCTCATCGCGCCCGACGGCCAGCGCCGCCATCCCCAGAAACGGCACGGCGATCATCCAGGAGAGCAGATGGTCTGTAAAGACGGCGTTCATCATTCACGCGGCGCGACAGAGGGCACCGGCATCATCAGGGCGCAAACCAGTAGAACAGGCCGATGGCAAGAATCAACCAGAAGATCATCACGAGCACATGGTATTGCAACATGCGCGGCTTCGCGTTCCACACCGGATACTCCACGGCCCCGGCCTCGAACCCACCGCGCTCGACCGGCGCGCCGCGCCCGCGCATCTCAATGTGTTGCCGGAGCCGGCGCGCCGCGCCCACCGTGTACGACCCCATGCCGGTCCCGACGCGCTCCACGCCGCCGACGTCCATCACCTGCCACAGCCAGCGGCTCAACGTGACGGACACCCGCGCCGTGCCCGTGACCACGCGGTCGATGCAGCCAAGATCAATCGTCTTCCACAACCAGTCGGCCCACCGCAACATCGGCCGCACCGCGCAGACCTCGTAGAGTTCGTCCGCGTATCCCTTGTTCAGACACCACACGTACACCCGCCGGCCCCACGCCGACTGTCCGGGCGACCACCGGCCGGGATTGACGTGCAGCAGATACGCCGCGGCCCACCCGGCCACCGCCGCCGCCAGCGGCAGGATGATCCACGACGACGTCCACCACGACATCGCATCGGCGGCGACCACCGGCAGCCCCGCGCCGGACACCCCTGCCGCCGGCGCCAGAAAATTCGCAAACCACGTCCACAGCGCCGCCAGCGCAACGCCCGCCGCCACGATGCCCGCCGTCACCACCGGCACATGAAACGGCGACCACACCCTCGGCCGCAGGCGCGCGGCGGCGCCGGCGGCGCCGGCGACCGGGTCATCCTGAAACAACGCGACCACGCCGCGAAAGATCGCCATGGCCGTCACAAACACCGTGAGCAACCCCAGCGTCCAAAACACCACGCGCGCCGGCGCCGACGACGACACGGTCCACAACCGTTCATACGGCCCGGAAAAAATCACCAGCGGCGGCAGGCAGGCCAGCGTCAGCGCACCCAGACACAACGCGCCGCGCGCGCGCACGCCGGCGCCGACCCGGCGGTCGACCATGGCCGCCGCCGGCCCGCGCGTCTGCGTGTCCAGCAGCGCGTTCCCCGTCGACAAAAATAAAAACACGCGCAAACACCCATGCGCCAGCACGTGAAAGATCGCCGCGACAAAGGCGCCCACGCCGCAGGCCAGCGTCATAAATCCCAGTTGGCTGATCGTGGAATAGGCCAGGATGCGTTTAATATCGGTCTGCGTGAGGGCCACCACGGCGGCACACAGCGCGGTGACGCCGCCGATGACCGCGATCACCGTCATCGCCGCGGGCGCCGCCGCCACCAGCGGACTCACGCGCACCAGCAGAAACGGCCCGGCGTTCGCCATGGTGATGGTCAGCGCGGACACCGGCGTCGGAGCCTCCATCGCAAACGGCAGCCACACGTGGAAAGGAATCTGCGCCGACTTGCCCGCGACGCCCGTGAACACCAACAGCGTAATCAGCGTCACCGTCCGCACCGGCCAGTCCGCGCCCGCCCACCCCAGCAGGTTCACGGTCTGCCCGCTCATGTCCCCGGCCCGCGCCAGAATCTCCTGAATGTCCAGCGTCCCGAACGTGACAAACGTCAGAATCACCCCCAGCCCCAGCCCGACGTCCGCCACGGCGTTCGTCAAAAACGCCCTGGTCGCCGCCCGGCCGGCGGACGGCCGCTCCGCCCAGTGCCCGATCAGGAGATACGAACAGAACCCCATGATCTCCCACATGATGTAGAGCAGCAACAGGTTGTTGCTCATCACCACCATGATCATCGCAAACGTGAACAACGCGGTCACGGCAAAGAACCGGCCGTATCGCGGATCGCCGGTCATGTACCGGGACGAATACACATGCACGACGCCGCTCACCCCCGTGATCAGCGGCAGCATCAGCACGGTGAGTTGATCCACGTACAGACCGAGATCGATGACCAGGCCGCCGGACTGCATGAACCGATAGAGCGGCACAGAGAACGGCCCGTGGCGCATCACCTCGATGAACGCGCCGACGGACAACGCAAACGACAGCCCGACGGCGGGCGCCGCCACCCTGTGGCCGGCGGCCCCGATGCGCCGCCCGCCCAACGCGAGCAAGAGAAACGCCGCCAGCGGCAACAGCGGAATCAGGAGATACACGGACATCGACACTCCCCGCACAACGGCACGCTACAGCCCGGCCGGCACCACGACGGTGCGCAACACGCTGACCAACGGATCGCTCGCCACGCCCAGCAGGATGGCGGCGGCGGACAGCACGCCCACGCTGACCTTAAGCGACCACGGCACCACGGGCCGCGGGTCCGTCGCCGACGGCCGCCCCGCGTCCCGAAAGATGCGTTCGAAGATTCGGAAAAAATACGCCAGCGTCACGAGCGTGGTCAGGACCACCGCGCCGACGGCGACGTAATCCTGCGCTTCGAGCGCGCCGAGCATGATGTACCATTTGCCGAAAAATCCGCCCGTCGGGGGAAAGCCGACCATGGCCATGGCCATCACAATCAGCGCGCCCATCAGCCACGGATCCCCCGCGCGCAACCGGCCAAGGTCTTCCAGCCGGCGCACGCCATACTGCGTGACCACCACGCCGGCCAGACAAAACAGCGCGGCTTGCATCACCATGTCATTGATCAAATACAACACGCCGCCGGCAAACCCCGTCGGATTGCCCAGGCTGACGCCGATGAGAATCAGCCCGATGTGCGAAATGCCCCCATAGGCGAACATGCGTTTAATGTCCGATTGCGCCAGCGCCAGCAACGAGCCGGCCACCGCCGCAATGGCGCCCAGTTCCTCCAGCAGCGTCAGTACCGGCACATGTTCAATTTCCGCGGTCGGGCCGACCACCCAGAACATAATGCGCGTCCACGCGAGCACCGCCACCTTGGTCGACAACGACGCGAGGAACGGCGACACGGAATCCGGCGCGTAGGTGTAGGCGTCGGGCAGCCAACTGTGCAGCGGCATGAGGGCCATTTTAATGCCCAGGCCGAGGAACATAAAAATCAACCCGCCGACGATGGCTTTGGAGGTAATCAACGCGGGCACGCGTTCCGCCAGGTCCATCATGTTCAGCGTGCCCGTCGCCGCGTAAAAGTACGCCACCCCCAGCAGATACAGCGCGGACCCCATCGTGCCCAGCATGAGATAACGAAAGGCGGACACCAGCGCCCGGCCGCCGGCAACGCCGACCAGGGCATACGCGGACAACGCGGCGACTTCCAGAAACACGAACACGTTAAATAAATCCGCGGCAAAGACAATGCCCGTCAGCCCGGACAGCAACAGCAGGATCAACGTGTAATACGGCGCCTCCCGCCCGGCCAGCGACGGCGGCGTGGTCGGCCCCGCATGAATCATGGCAATCAACGCGAGAAAGCCGACGGTCGCCATGACGAGACAGGCCAGCCCGTCATTCACCCATTCCACGCCGATGGGCGCCGCCCAGCCTCCAAAGTCGTATCGAGTCGTGCCATGCCGCAACACCACCGCGACGTTGACCAGAGCCAGTACGAACATGCCGGCCACCGCCGCCAGCGCCAGAGGCCGGCACCACGCGCGACGGGCCAGTCCGACCATGGGCAACACGAGGGCCGTCAGAAAGGGCAGCAGAAACAACAGAACAGGCAGGTGACGACTCATTCCATCCTTTTCAGAATTTCCTCTTCGTCCAGCGTGCCGTATGTCCGATACATCGCCGTGATCAACGCCAGCGAAACGCCCAGCGTCGCGACCTGCACCACGACCGCCGTCAGCGTCAAGACGTGCGGCAGGGGATTGGCATACTCGACCGCCCGAACGGGGTCCGCGCCGGGCAGGAGGACGGGCACCGTGGCGCCCGATTTCGCGCTGACCGCGATCAGGAAAAACAGCACGCTGGTTTGCACGATGTAGAGACCGATGAGTTGTTTGACGAGATTGCGGGTCGTCACCATGATGGAGAAACTCCACAGAAACAACACGACGAACGCCAGAAAATTCGGCCGCAGCAGCCAAGCTTCAAGGAGTTCCAGCATGAACGTCCTCGTCTTCGGTCTCGACCGACAAACTGAACATAATGGAGACGGCCGTCACCGCCACGTCCACCGCCACCCCGATTTGCGCGAGCAGAATCCCCAGATACCGGCGCGCGGCGTCGTCAAGGCCGGGAACATCGAGCGCGGCATAATTCAGAAACTCTCCTCCCCCGATCAAACACAGGCCGCCGACGCCCGCAAAAATCAACAACCCCAGCCCGTCGCCATGCAGCACCGTTCTCGCCAACCGGCTGGAAGACGCATCATGGCCGAAAATGAGAATGGAAACGATCATGCTCGTCCCAAAAATGACCCCGCCGACAAAGCCCCCGCCGGGGCCGTACTGCCCGAAGAACAACACGTACAATCCGAACAGTTGCGTCAGGGGAATCAGCACGCGCCCCAGTGTGAGCACCGGCACGCTGTCGTAGACGTGAATCACGTCCGGCGCCTCCGCAGCAACAGCGCGCAGGCCATCCCGGACGTAAAGATCACGACGGTTTCGATGAGCGTATCGAACGCGCGGTAATCCATCAGCACCGACGTCACGACGTTGGGCGTCCGCATGTCCCGCAAACTGTTTTCCAGATAAAAGGGAGACACATGCTGGCTGGCCGGAGACACCGGATCGCCGAATTCGGGAAGATCGCTGGCCGCATACAACAGCAAAACGCCCAGCAGCGGCAGGCCGATCAACGCCGGCCAGGAAAACGGCTCGCGATCAATGCGCGCGTCCCTGGGCGCCGTGCCGAACAGCGTCAGCAAAAACAACACCGTCGCCAACCCGGCACCGACGACCGCTTCCACAAAGGCCACGTCCACGGCGCCGAGCCACGCCCACGCCAACGCCAGAAAGAAACTGTAGGACCCCAGCAGAAACACCGCCGACACCAGGTCTTTCACCAGCGTGGCGCCGGCCGCCGTGATGATCAGCAGCAGCAACAGCGGGATTTCAAACGAGAACGTCATGGGGACTTTCTGACCCAGGGCGTCAGCCCCGAACGCAACGCCGCTCGAACCGTGGCATGGGTAATGACGGGATTGAGCAGATAAATCAACCCGAGCACCGCCAGAATTTTGAACAGGTTCACGCCGACGCCCTGGTACAATGCCAACCCCGACAGAACCAGCAGCGCCCCCAGGGAATCCGTCAGCGAGAGGGCATGAGAGCGGGCAAACACATCGGGCAGGCGCACCATGCCGATCGCCGCCACGACCAGAAAAAACACGCCGGCCAGCACAAGCGCCACGGCCGTCAGGGACATCACAGACATCACAGACATTTACGCGCGACCCCGCTGTTCCAGAAATTTGGCAATGGCCAGGGCACCGACCACGTTCAACAGCGCGTAGCCCGTGGCAATATCCACGAACATATCCACCCGTTCATACACGGTGCCGATGACCACCATCAGAATAATGGCCTTCGTCGAAATCCCGTTCAGCCCCAGCACCCGGTCAAACAGCGTGGGGCCGCGGAGCACGCGATACAAATACACCAGAATCAGGATGACCAGGGCGATGAGGACAAAGAGAAAAAACGTTTTCATGCCGCCGTGTCCCGCCGGAACAGCCGGTTAATGTTGCGCTCAAGCCGTTGCGACGTCAGATCATAAGCGGCCTCGTCGTCAATGGTATGCACGACGAGTTCCCCGGGCCGCGCTTCCGCCGTGATGGTCCCCGGCGTGAGCGTGACGGAATTGCCCAGCAGGGACACCCCCACCTGATCCCGCAGGTTGGTTCGATAGTGAATCAGTCTTGGCGCAATCGGCATCGAAGGACGAAGAATGAGCGCCGTCAGATGCAGTCCGCTCACCATGATTCGACTCAACAGCCAGGGAAGATACCACAACAGGCCGACCACGGGAACGTGCCGGGCATAGGAATCGGCGCGGCCGGCATTCAACCATGCCACGACGCACGCCGCCGCCAGCCCAAGCCCCACGTGGAACGGATGATCCACGCCGGTCAGCAGCAGCCACACGACAAACAGCGCGCCGACTTTCAGGGCCATGCCTTGAAACGATTTCATCGTCATGTCAGCGTGTCCCCACGGAGAAAAACAACACCGCGCGCCCTCGTCGCAGGAGCAACAGCACCGCATCATCCTCGGCAAGTCGGCGGGTCACCCGGTCAAAATCCTCCACGTCCCCAATTTTAATTCGGTTGATTTCCAGGATATGATCATCGTTGCGGACCCCGGCGCGCGCGGCGCGGCTGTCCGGCTCCACCCGTGTCACGCGCACCCCGGTCGCATGACCGGATCGATCCGGCGCCACGGCCTCGACGGTCAGCCCGGACAGGGCGTGACGTTCGCCCGCCGTGTCTCCCGTGCCCGGTCCGGCCGGCCCCCCCGCCTTCTGTTGAATGACGACCGGCAGGGATTGTTCCCGGCCTTCACGGATAATCCCGATGTCGACCTCGGTGCCCGGAGGCGTTTCGGCGACAACGGTTCGCAATCGGGTCGAATGTTCCACCGGGCGTCCGTCGTATCTGCGAATAATATCACCGCGTCGAAACCGGCCATGGGCGGGGCTGTCCTCAATCACGTCCGTGACCAGGGCGCCCCTGGTGTCCGGCACGTCAAACTGACCGGCCAGATCGTGGGTTAAATCCTGAATGGACACGCCGAGCCATCCTCGAACCATTCGACCATGCGTTTTTAAACTTCGGGTCACGGTTCTGACCATATTGCTGGGAATCGCGAATCCAATGCCCATGTATCCGCCGCTCCGGCTGAAGATCGCCGTATTGATCCCGATTAACTCCCCCCGCAAATTCACCAGCGCCCCTCCCGAATTCCCCGGATTGATGGCCGCGTCGGTCTGGATAAAATCCTCGTAATCCACAATGCCGACGTTGGCCCGCCCCACGGCGCTGATAATGCCCATGGTCACCGTCTGGTTCAGGCCAAAGGGATTCCCCACCGCAACCACCATCTCGCCAACCCGCAACTCGCCCGAATCGCCCCAGGAGAGAAACGGCAAATCGGAGGCGTCAATTTTGACAATGGCCAGATCGGTGGCATCGTCCGTGCCAATCAATTCCGCCTCAAAACTTCTCGCATCGCCCAGCGCCACGTGAATGGCATCGCCGGCTTTCACAACGTGATGATTCGTCACGATGTAGCCGTCGGCGCTGACGATGACGCCGGACCCCATCCCCTGTTGTCGCCGCCGGGGAGGCCGGCGACGCTCCTCCCGAAACGGCTCCCCAAAAAATCTTCGGAAGAACGGATCGTCAAAGAACGGCTGATTAAAAAACGGGGAACGCTCGGCTCCCGTGCTCGTAACGGAAATATTGACGACGGTGGGTTTCACCTTGTCCGCTATCGAAATGAGATGCCGGTTGAGGGTCAACACCTCCGCGCCGTCGGCCCCCGCGCGCGCAAGATGGACGAAGGACGGCGACTTGACCTCCGCCTCCGACACCCGCGCATCCCCGGCAGACGGAACGATTATCGTCGACAGGCCCAACGCCGCCGCGCACAGCAGCCTTGCGCTCACGAAAACCGTCGATGTGCTCCGGGCATGTTCCATGGGATGAACCGAAAGAACGTGTGGCGGCGGCGTTTACGCCATCGCCTCCCACGTGGCGTGGTGCGTATAGCGATGCACCGTCGCGGCGCCCGGCTCCAGGGCGACGAGATTGACCCATTGGTTGTGAAACAGTTGTTGAAGCAACTCGTGTTGTTGAATGATCGACGAGATCCGGCTCGGCGGAGCCTCAATCACCGTCAGCAGGCGCATGGGTTCGTGATAATGAATGTCCCCGTCGTTGACGGTTTGCAGGGGAAGCCCGGTCTGGAGATCGCTTTGGCGTCCCAGCATCACGCCGATGCCCGACACCACGTTGTGGATGACTTTGCTGCCGCTTCCGTAGTGCCACGGGTCCACGCCGGAAAAATAATGTTCCATATTGATCCACTGCCCGACGATCAACGGCGCCATCATAATCTTCCCCAGAATCTCGCCCTCCGTATCCGGCCCGGGATCATAAGAATGCAAAAACACGCGGCCGCCCAAATCGAGTGATCGGGTCAGCCGGCGCCGGCCAATGAGAAACGCCGCGTTGCCGGACAACCCCCATTCCGGACGAGGATTCGCCCAATCCGCGCTATGGCGCTTCACCCGCGCAAACGCCTGTTCGGACGACATCCCGGCCGGCGCGCCGGGAATGCGGCGGCAACGTTCCCGCGCCTGCGCGGCCCCGGCCCGCCGCAGGTCGCGCGCCAGCGTCCGAAACGCATCGGCAAAGCCGGCCGGCAGGACGTCCAGATCATAAAACTCGACCCGGTCCGTCGTGGTATTGTGTTTCCCCGCGAGAAACCATGTGTCGTCCGGGATGGTCAATCCCCGTGCGCGCAGCCGGTCTCGAACGGCGGGAGTATTCCCCATGGCCGCAAACACGCGGGCGTTGGGGTCGCCATGGTTGCCGCCACAGGCGCCGCAATCCAGCGCGCCGAAATAGGGGTTGTTGTCCGACAGACTGCCATGGCCGCAGAGCAGGATCAACCGGCCGAAATTGGCGGTCAGCCCCATGGTTCGCAAACCGTTTTCGATAAACGCCGCCTGCTCGTCCAGGGCAAACCCCGACGCCATGTCGGACACGCTATCCTGTTCGGGAACGGGCGCCGCCCCGTCCCGCCCGCTTGCATGACGGGGACGCGACGAAGGCCGGTCCACGGAAATCCGCGTGACGACCGGAAACGTGAACCATCGTTGGACGATCGTGTGCAGCGCGTGGTACGGCTTGAGCAACAGCGTTTTGCCGACGAGGCCGAGGCTGAAAAACAGGCCGAGCAGATCCACCAAAATCAGCGAGCCGATGGGATGCGCCTTCACCGCATGAAACAGGTGGTGCCCTAGGCGGCGCCATCTCGTGCCGGAGGCGTAGCGTTGCAACGCCCGCGGCTGGTCGTGCTTTGGTGTTTCCGTCACCGCATGGCCGGGCGTGAGCAGCACCGGACAGAGGGCCAGACGCTCCCATTGATCAAACCCCCGATGGCTGATGGGAATCCCAAAAAACCCCGCGAACCCGAACGTTTCATACGGCCCACGGGCTTCGACATGGCGGCGAAAGGACTCGGATCGAACATCGATGCAGCACACCAGTTGCGCTAGGGGACGCGGGTCCGGCGCCTCATCATGGCCTCGGCGCGCCGCCAGTTGCCGCAGCAGTTGTTCACGATAGGCGTCTTCATACGCTTCGAGCCACACCGGGCCGTGCCGGTCGGATGGAAAAGCGTCCAGCCATTCCAGCAACTGTCGCGCGTCGGACACCGCAAGGTCTTGCACTTCGAACGGAGACCATTCCAGACACTGGGCAAGATGGAACAACCGCCAGGCGTCACGACCGACGGCACAGGCGGCGGCATCCTGCGCAGGCGGAGCGCCGCTCACGCGGGCGGCATAGTCGTCCCGTCGATTCTCCCAGTAGGCGGTCACGTCATGAACCGTGCCATCGATGCCCCATTCCCGCCGGCAGACCGCGTGCGCAACTTCCGCTTCATAGAACAGGCGCACGGCCGCATACTGGACGGGATCAATCGGATGGAGGCGTTGCGCGTGATAGGCGGGGTTGTCTCCCCGCCACCGGATGAACCCGGCCCATCCCGGCAACTGGGCCAGGTGACGGGAAAGATATTCGATCCGGCGTTCCTCCGCGACCCCGAGACGGCGAAGACTCGACACAATGACCTCTTCCGGACTTTCGGGAAGATCGCGTACGCGGCGCGCAAAATCCCGCATCCCGAGCAACGGCCCCGACCGGTCGCATCCGGTCAGTTCCCGCCAGGCCCGGTAGAATCCTTCCTCACGGCACGGCATGGCCCACCCGGCCAGGCCCTCGTCAAGAAACGCCGTGGTCCATTTGATCATGTGCTCGTTGACCTGTTCGACGACGGAGTCCCCGGCCAGCGCGTCCACCCAGTCACCGACGGTTCGTTGCGCGGGCAGACGCACCGGCGCCTGTCGCGCGTCCTCTCCGGCGCTCCCCGTCCGGCCATGCGGCGCATAATCTCCCGCATCCACGTCAGCCAGTCCAAGCGCCGACAACGACCCGGCCCACAGATTCGTCAGATACGTTGCTTCGGGACGATCCCGGCACGATTCACATTCCCGACGCGTGCGTTGGAGGATGCGGCGTCGGGCGTCGTCCGGCAGGTCATGGCGAAACCGCCCGGCGGCCTCGCCGTCGCCGAACGCCCAGGGCAACAGGGCGGGGTCCAGAGAGTCAATCCCAAACAACAGATGCGCCCGCCGGACGTCGGCCGCCGTCACCCGGCGACCGCCGACATGCACACCCGCCGGCGCGGCTTCATCCATCCCCACACGCGCGAACGCCCGCGTGAGGCCGGCGTCCGTGATGCGGCCCTCTCTGTAATACCGGCGGTACTTGTCGTTCGAGAGATAGCCCTTCCCTCCCGACAGATGCCGGGCCTCACGAATCGCCCGATCAAACGGCAGATGTTCCAACCCGTGAATCGGATTGTGATGAATAAACGTCTTCATCGGCCAGAACGGCGACACCGGCTCGTGGGCCTCGCCAACTTCACGGCGCACCTGTGCGCGTTGTTCAGAAGAAAGGGCCGTCATCGCGGGAACGTTCATGAAGAGACAGACTATCTGTTTCGACACGGCATCCGTCGCCCGGCCATGCCGGCGCCCGGCCACGCGACCGGAGACCGGAAAGACGCGCCAGCGTTACGGCTTGGCATGTGCCGCCACGGGAGAATCGGCCAGCGGGCGATGGTGTTCCAATCCCGTGACGCATAATTCGGAATGCCGCGCCGCGAATTCTGTTTTCCATTCCTCGAGTCTGGACATCACGGTATGATCAACGAGGCGCGTCTCGCGCAGATTCAGGGTCACCCGTTTCCCGTCCATGAGCAATCGATGCAACCGCCCGCGCAACGACATCCACGTGCTGAACACGGCGGCGTCTTTTACCGCGATCGTCGCGGAGCGGCCGTCGTCATGCGTGACTTCGGCGTTCAACGTGAACAACGAGCGCGGCGGGGCGCCGTGCAGGACGTGGATGACGAGTTTAACCAGAATGCCGATGGCAATGCCCTGCAGCAGATCGGTCGCCAGGACGCCGACAATCGTGGACACAAAAATGATGAACTGGTCTTTCCCCAGTCGATAGACCCGGACAAACTCCTGCGGCGAGGCCAGCCGGAACCCCGTAAAGACCAGCATGGCCCCCAACGCGGCCAGGGGAAGTTGATTAATCAACGCCGGGGCCAGCGCCACACAGACCAGCAGGAAGAGGCCGTGAAACATATTGGCAAACCGCGTCATGGCCCCGTTATCGATGTTGGCCTTGCTTCGAACGATTTCCGAAATCATCGGAAGCCCGCCCACAAAGGCCGAGACCGTATTGCCCACCCCGACGGCCAGCATATCCCGGTCATGGTCGGTCTTGCGTTTCCATGGATCAATCGCGTCGATGGCTTTCGCGCTCAACAAAGACTCGAGACTCCCGATCAGGGCAAACATGATCACGTATTTGATCCCGGTCATCGTCGTTAATCCGGAAAAATCGGGAAAGGTGATCGCGCTCGCCATGTTCTCCGGAACGCTGACCATAAACCGCGCGCCCAGTTCATGGGGCCGGCCATTGAAGGTGTAGACGCCTTCCTGGCCGATGTTCCAGTACAGTCCCATGGGCACCGCGATCATCAACACCACCATCGGGGCCGGAATCATTTTCAATGTTGGATTGGCAATCAGGGGATACCCGAACATCACGAGCAGACTGACGATCCCGATCAGGCCGATGACGGGATTCATGTCCATGACAAACGCGGGAATCCCGGCCAGCAGTTCCAGAGGCGCACCGTCGGGACTGCCCCCCATCACAATCGGAAACTGCTTGGCAATGATAATGACCCCGATGGCCGCCAACAATCCATGGATCGCCGTCGGCGGGAACAACTCTCCGAACACACCCGCGCGGAACACCCCGAACGCAATTTGCATCAGCCCGGCCGCCACGCCCACGCCCAGCGCCAGCCGATAGGCCTGGAAGTCCGCGGCCGGATCGCGCCCGCCGGTGAACCCGAACTCCGTGACACAGCCGATGGCGATGACAATCAGCCCCGCCGCCGGCCCTTTGATCGTGAGTTCGGAATTACTGAAAAACGTGGACAGCAGGCCGCCGATAATGGCGGTGAAAATTCCGGCGATGGCGGGATACCCGCAGGCCAGGGCAATGCCGAGACACAGCGGAAGCGCAATCAGAAACACGAGAAACCCGGACAGCAGATCGGCCCGCCAGGTGCGCCGAAGTCCCGTCCATGTTCCCCGTGGTTGCTCTGCTCCAGTCATGTCCATGATTCGCACCGGGACCCCGCCGCCAAGAGTGCATCGCCATTCAGGCGCATGTCGACGGCTCTGCGCGACTCCCTTTCCGTTGGCCTCGCCGGAAGAAATTGTATCTTGAGACGACTGCCGGCATCAACATTTTTCTTTTTTATATCAAGGGGTTGCAGGGCCATTAAAACATGGCCGCGTTGATCCACATATGGACAAAAATACTGGCCACGTACCCAAGGGCGATCACCGGCGCCCATTTGAGATGACCGAAGAACGTATATTTGCCGCGCGCCTGCCCCATCAGGGCCACGCCGGCCGCCGAGCCGACCGACAACAGACTCCCTCCCACGCCGGCCGTCAACGTCACCAGCAACCATTGACCTTGCGACATATCGGGACTCATCGTCAGGACGGCGAACATCACGGGAATGTTATCCACGATCGCGGACAACACGCCGACCATGACGTTCGCCATGGTGGGGCCCCACTCGACATACATGACCTGCGCCGCCACGGCGAGATAACCGAGGAATCCCAGTCCGCCCACACACAGCACGACGCCGTAAAAAAACAACAGGGTGTCCCATTCGGCGCGGGCAATGTTTCGAAACACGTCGAACGCCACGACGTCGCCGATGGTCTCCTGGGCTTTCTGCGCGCGCCACGTCCCCTGTTCCGCGTATCGATGATGCGTCGCTTTCAGGTAATACCCGAAAATCTGCAAATAGGCCAGGCCCGTCATCATGCCCACCATGGGCGGCAGGTGATAAAACGTATGAAAACTCACGGCCGTACAAATCGTGCACAAGAACAGAAATATAATGATGTGCGCCCCTCGCTTTGTGGCCACCACGTCTCCCGACAACACCGGCGCCACACGGGGCACGGCATAGTACATCACCCCGGCCGGCACAAGAAAATTGACCACGGAGGGAACAAACAACAGAAAAAACGTGAAGAAATCCACCATCCCTTTCTGCCAGACCATTAACGTCGTAATGTCGCCGAAGGGGCTGAACGCCCCGCCCGCGTTGGCCGCCACGACAATATTGACACAGGCCAGGCTGATGAACCGCGCGTTGTTTCCGCCGACGGCAAGCACCACGGCGCACATCAACAGAGCCGTCGTCAGATTGTCGGCCACCGGCGAGATAAAAAACGCCAGGATTCCCGTAATCCAAAAGAGTTGCCGGTAGGTAAATCCCCTGCGCACCAGCCAGGAGCGCAGGCTCTCGAAGACCAGTCGCTCCTCCATGGCATTGATATAGGTCATGGCGACAAGCAGAAACAACATCAACTCCGCATATTCGAGAATGTTGTGACGCAGAGCCTGTTCCACGGCGTGGGGATCATCACCGGGGTACACCGCCGCCACCAACAGCCAGATCATGCCCGAAGCCAGAATGACCGGTTTGGATTTTCGGAGTCCCGTAAACTCCTCGGCCATGACCAAGGCGTAGGCGATGACAAAAATGCCGATGGCCACGTAGCCGGCGGCGGTGTCGGTGAGGTTCAACGGCATGGAAATATTTTGTGCGGCTGAACAGACCATGCGACCTTCCATGGCGCCTGTCCAGAGCACACCGTCTCTTGCGAGATCTTGCTCAACGTATGATCAATGCCTTGCGACCCGCAGGAGATGCTTGCGGACCTTTTCGCGCATGGTGTCGTACGCGTTGTTGTCTTGTGTCAACGCGAGAAACATCCGGTAATGTTCGACGGCGACGGGCATCGCGCCTTGTGTTTCAAGCGCATAGGCCAGGTTCAATTGCACCGAAGGAAGTTTCGGAGCCAGCAACTCCGCTTGCCGGAGGGATTCCAACGCTTCGCCAGGCCGGCCCTGTTGCTGACTGACCAGTGCGTGATGCACCCATAACTGCGGCACCGCCGCGTCACGGGCGATCCCTTCCACAAGCGCCTTCCGGGCTTCCTCCCACTGGCCCAGTCCCAACCGCGCCGTTCCAACCCAGAACCATGGTTCCCACGTACGGGGAGGCGTCGCAAACAAGTGAGACAGCACGGTCACCGCCTGCGCGTAACGCCGTTGCGCAATGAGATCGCGCGCGTTGACGATGGCGGCGTCCAGTGGCGCCGCGCTCCGAGGCCGTGGACGAACGAGGGGTTCCCGTTGACCCGGTGCGGTCACATCGGCGTCGGCCACGAACGGCACGGCTCCCGTCGACGGAGCCTCGTGAGCGGACGGCTGTTGGGGAACGGGGACATCCTCGACCACCGACGATTGCACGGACGTTGCGGGATTGGATTCTGTACGCCCAGGCATGGGGGCCGATGGCACGGCCACAGAGAGCCGTGACATTTCCGTGGACGGCCCGTCCGCGTGGCCGGGAACGGGCCACCACAAAGAGACGCCGGGTACGACGATCCACAATCCCGTCGCAATCAACGACAGTCGAAGATGCTTGCGAAGGATCGATGCCGCAGCATGGGCAACGAATACTCGTCGTGAATGCGAAATCATGACCGGGGAGGCGATTGTACACCGATGAAGCGGTGCGACGCACCGCCGAGGCCGCACTACGTCACCTTCACAATTCGAGGCATGAGGAAGATGACGAGTTCCGTTCTCCGCTCGGCCTCATAGGTGCCCTGAAACAACCGGCCCAGCCAGGGAATGTCACCCAGGACGGGAATCTTCCGATCCGTATTCGTAACCTGATCCTGGATCAGCCCGCCGATAATCACCATCTGACCGTGACGAACACGTACCAGTCCGCTGGACTGCTTCACGTCCAGCACGGGAGCGCTGGCACGGAACCCCTCGCTGTCCAACTCCGCGGTATCGGTCAACCGGGTGATGATGGGTGAGACATCCATGATAATCCACCCGTCCTGGGAAATCTGCGGCGTCACCGACAGCACGAGACCGGAGGTCACCGTACGCACCTGCACACTGGAAATATTGCCAGAACCCGCCGTCCCCTGCGAAATAGTCGACGAAAAAAATGGTTGGTCGGTGCCCACCTTGATCAGCGCCGGTTGGTTGTTCATCGTCAGGATGCGTGGTTGCGACAGCACATTCACCGTCCCCTGCTCCTGCAAGGCCGCGATCATACCCTCAAAGTCGCCGTCGTTGAAGGTGAAATTCGCGGTGGCCGCGCGCGCGACAAACCCGCCGGCGCCCGGCGCGATGAGGTTGGGCAACCCGAAGAACCCGCCCGCTTCGGGATTGTGAATCGTAATTTTCTCCCAGTTCAATCCCAGGCTGTAGTCATCTGTCAGCGTGACTTCATAAATTCTGGCCAGGATTTCGACCTGGCGATAGAGGGAATGGCGAACGTTGGCCAGGAACGCCGCCGTCTCTTCGACCCGGCGATGAAGATCCGTCACATGAATGGTGCCGGATAAACGATTCACCACCAGACGCCCTTCGGCGGAGAGCAGGGTGGTCAACTGCGCTTCAAGTTCTTCCCAGAACTTAATGTGATCTTCCTGACTCAAGGTCACTTCACCGGCATCCTGCCCGCGGTTTCTCCCGGAACCGCCGGAACCGGACGTGACTTGCGCTTTGTTGCGTCCCATGCCGGAACGCTCCAGACGAATGTAATCCAGCGTGAAGGTGCGGGTTTCCAGCCGGCGAACAAAAATCAGGTCTTCATCATGTTCCCAGTAGTACCCATGCATATCCAACAGCGCGGCCATGGCTTGTTTCAGATCAAGGTCCTGAAAGTCGACCGTGACCACGCCCTCGACTCCCGGGCCCACAACAATATTGAGATGATTCGCGCGCGAGAACAGGCGCAAGGCATCGGCTAACGGAAGCGCCTCGGCTCGAAAATTAAACACCGGGGCAGGCGAGGCAGCAAGATGCGGGGCCACATCAACGCCAAGCGACATCCGCTCTTCAAGGGAAAACGGAGGGGCCGCGCCTGTGCCCGCGGGACGCGGGGAACCCGTGTCCGGGGGTGTCACTGTCGGGGTGGCCGCCGTGGTCGTGGGGGATGCGGCACCATGAGGTACGGCCGCGACAGTTCGTGGTGAATCGACATCTGACAGACTTGCGCAACTCCACGTCAGGCAGGCTATCAACGCCAAGACGCCGCAACACGGATGGGGTACCCGGGTCGAACGCCGGTTACGATTATATGTGAATGATACGTTCATCATCAGATGCGGTGGCTGTTTCTCGGCCCGCGTTGTTGATTGTGCCCATCGTACACAGGCACACAGGCCGCCCGCCGTCCTGGTCCCGACGTCCCCGGGCACAGCCAGCCGCCTGCCGCTTTGGCCAACGTTGAAACACAAAAAGCCGGAGGCTTAAGGACAACCTCCGGCTTTTTGCTGCACTGTACCGGCTCTTAGAGCCAAGTCGCGCGTTCGGCAGGCCGAATGTAGATCGGCTCTTCCACTTGCTGCCGCACTGCTTCTTTCCCGGACTTGTTGAACCCTAACACGGTGTCGTTGTACATCTCGAACTTCCGCCCGTGTATCTGGGTCTCAAACACTTTCGGCCCGGGAATGACGTCGTACCGGAAGACAATTTGCTGACTCGCTCTCCAGAGTTGGAGGACGGCCAACAACTCCCGGCTCGGCACCAGGTACTTCTCAATCGCGTTGTCCACCCCCGGCCCAAACATCTGCCGGATGTAGCCACGCGGGGCTTGCCGTGGCGGGATGTAAAACCCGTTCGGCTCCGTGCCCCATTGCGGGTACAGCGGTAACGCCACCTGTTCCACGCGAATCGTGTAGTACAATGGGTTCCACCGGTCTTCCGCCCACAGACCATCCTCGCCAACCTTGACGAGGTTCTGTAAACGAATCTTCCCCACGCAGGCCGCCATACACCGGGTCTCCATCGGCTCCCCGCCAGTGAGAGGATCTTTTCCCTCAACCCGCGGATAGCACGCGATACACTTCTCGGTCACCCGAGTCGTGCCCCGATACATGGGCTTTTTGTAGGGACATTGCTCCACGCATTTTTTATACCCGCGACACCGGTTCTGGTCAATCAGCACGATCCCGTCTTCCGGCCTCTTATAGATGGCCTTCCGCGGACACGCCGCCAGACAGCCCGGATAGGTACAATGGTTGCAAATGCGCTGGAGGTAGAAGAAATAGGTTTCATGCTCCGGCAGGCTGCTGCCGGTCATCCGCCATGGTTCTTCCTTGGTGAACCCGGTTTTGTCAATGCCTTCCACAATGGCCCGCATCGACGTCGCCGTGTCTTCGTAAATGTTGACGAACCGCCATTCCTGGTCCGTCGGTATGTACCCGATCGCCGCCTGACCCACCTTGGCCCCGGCATCGAAAATGGTCATACCCTCAAACACCCCATACGGCGCATGGTGTTTACGCCCGACCCGGACGTTCCACACCTGCCCGCCGGGATTGACCTGCTCGATCAACTGCGTGATCTTGACGTCGTAGAACTGTGGATACCCGCCATACGGTTTCGTCTCCACGTTGTTCCACCACATGTACTCCTGGCCCTTCGAAAACAGCCACGTGGACTTATCCGCCATGGAACAAGTCTGGCAGGCCAGACAGCGATTGATGTTGAACACAAAAGCGAATTGCCACTTCGGATGCCGTTCCTCGTACGGATACAACATCTTCCGCCCCAGTTGCCAATTATAAACTTCTGGCATGATCTCCTCCGTTTCTTTGAACTAACGTGAGTCCAATCTCCAACATTCCACAATCCGATCCTGGTTGATCCGGGAGGCCGGCGACATGCCGGCCTCCCTTGCAATCCGCTCGATTACACCTTGATCTTGATGTGGTCACCTTTGAGCCATTTGATCATAAACTCATTTTCCTGCCCAGGCGTGAACCCGGTCCGGACCGGCTCCCAAGGCCCTCTGCCGCCAATACCGCCGTCCTCTGCTTTGGTAATCCGCATCAGACATTCTTTCGGCACGGTATTGACCGCATGGTTATCCACTTGATACCCGAATTTGAACTTCCAACCCACCGCATGTTTGCCCGGCAACGAGTCCGTCTGTTGCATCGGCATCAACCAGTCACGCGTAAAGGACTGCTGCGCCCCGTAGCGGAAGTTGGATTGATACCCGGTATCCATCGCGATGGCCCGTCCATCCGGTCGGGTTTCGTGTCCCTTCACGGATTTCGCGGTCGCCACATACGGCGCATGTTTGGCCATGGTCACATGGTACGGGAAGGCCGGGTTGTACTTTGCCCGAATCATCAACCGGGCGACTTTGTAGTACGGGTCACTCGGCTTCCATCCACGGTATGGCCGATCAACCGGGTTCCCGTCGACGTACACATAGTCACCGTCGTTGATACCCCGGTCTTTCGCCGCTTGCGGGTTCATGTGCAACTGATGTTCGCCCACGCCCGGCGTCCGTTTGTCCATGCGATATGCGTCGCCGAAGTTCGACTCATACATCTGCACCCAGTCGTTGACCGACCACTGACTGTGCACACGATGCCGGGTCTTCGGTGTCACGCAATAGAACTGATACCCCTTCTCCCACAGCGGGTTGGAGTACCGTTTGATTTCCTGCCACGGCAACGCAATATTGCGCACCGTCTTGTCGTCATGGTGTTGAGCCGTGATGGGAATCCCGTAGTCATCCGGCCGCACATACGGGTTCGTCGTCATAATCGCATTCGGCAAGTACGGCGTCGCTTCCGTTCCTTCCCGGTGCGAAATGAAATTTTCCCCGTATTCAATGGCTTCCGGCTCCGTCCGGTAGTTCTCATACCGGCCGGTTCGGGTCCACATCGGCTTGCTTTCGTTCGTCTCCTCCCAGAACGGCTGTCTCGGATACGTGCGGCACAACACCATCCAGCCTTTTTCAGACTTCAGCATGGTGTCCACGCTATACCCGTACCCGGTGCAACTGGCATCCAACAGCCGCTGCACGTAGACATCCACCCGGTTGTCGTAGACGAACTTGAAGTAATCCCGGAACCGCCCGTCTCCCGTCATTTCGGTGAGTTTGGCGGCCACACCGGCGGTGGTGTCCAAATCGTTCCTTGTGTCATACAAGGGCCGAATGCCCCCTTTCCACACCTGGAACCAGGGATTCGACACCGTCGCCGTATGCTCCGGATACGTGAACTCCATCCACGTGTTCACACCCAGGGCCATGTCCGCATGGTTCACATCCGAGGTCATCTCGATGTCCTGCGTGACAATACACTCAAGGTGCGGGTCGACGTTCTTCACCATGTCATAGTGGTGTTTGGCGTTGTTCAACACGTTCACGTTCGCCACCCACCGGAATTTGCTCGGGGTCGGCATGTGCGTCTTTCCGGTAAACACCCGACGCCCATATTTCGGCGTGTTCACGATCAACGCCGTGTCCCCGTGGTTCCAGTAGGCCACCTCTTCGCCATAGTAGTAGCCACGCACGTGAATTTCCTTGCCGTGCGCGTTGGGGTCCGTCGTGATCTTGAACGGATTTTCCGCCGTGTGCGTTCCCAGACCGCCGCCGGACCACGGGGTGCTGTTCCAGATCCCCGCTTTATAGTTTCCGGCCCATGTTTGCTGTCCGGTCCCGAACTTCCCGACGTTCCCCGTGATGATCAACACCATCGCCGCGCCACGCCCGATGATGGTCTGGTGAAAGTAGTGGTTCGTCCCTTCACCGTTGTGAATGGCCGCGGGCTTGATGGTGCCCGAATCTCTGGCCCAGCGGACGATCAAGTCCTTCGGCGACCGATTGATCTGGTGCACCGTATCCAGGTCATAGTCCTGCAAATGGACCTGATACAGTTGGAAAATCGGCGCCACGTCAACTTCGCGACCATTGAGCAACTTCACCCTGAAGGTCCCGGTCAACGCCGGCTCAATACCGCTGTTCCTGAAATGCCAGCCCACCAACTCACGGTGAATCGGCACCGCCTTGTTTTTGTTCACGTCCCACACCATGAAACCGCCCAGACGGGCAATCTTGGCCGGATCAAGCGTTTGCACTTTCCCGGAATACGTCTTTGAGAAATCCGGCAACTTGTACCCTTTGACCACATCGCGCGGGTCAAGATATTGCAACGTGTCCGTGCGAACCAGAATCGGCATATCCGTGTAGGCCGCACAGAAATCATGGTCGTGCATATTTTCATCAAAGATGATTTTGCACGCCCCCAGGAACAAGGCCGCGTCCGTCTCCGGACGAACCGGAATCCAGTAGTCGGCCCGATACGCCGTCGGATTGTACTCCGGCGTAATCACGACGACTCGCGCCCCACGCTCAATGCTCTCCAACTTCCAGTGCGCTTCCGGCATTTTATTCTCCACGAAGTTCTTGCCCCAACTGGTGTTCAGTTTGGAGAACCGCATGTCGGAGAGGTCGATGTCGGAGGTTTGCACCCCGGACCAGAACGGATGCGCCGGATTCTGGTCGCCGTGCCATGTGTAGTTCGACCAGTACCGGCCGCCTTGCGCCTGGTTGGGTTTGACTTTCCGAATGTAGTGGTCCAGCAACGCGCCACACCCACCGTTCATCCGGGTCACCGCCATTTTCCCGATCACGCCAAGAATCGGCATGCCCGCGCGGAACTTCATGGTCCGCACGCCCGACCCCTTGGTCATCTCAATCATTTCCGGCGGATACCCCTGCTCACGCAACCGCCTGGCGCCGGCTTCGCCGCTGTACCGCTCGGCGATAATGACCATCGCTTTGGCGAGATACGTAAACGCCGTATCCCAACTCACCCGCAACATATCGTCCAGGTAGCGGGCGGTGAATTTGTATTTGTTCATGACATCCGGGGTGAACTCCGGGCTTCCCGCGTCCATCCAGGCTTTCCAGCCGCGACGCATCAAAGGCCCTTTCAAGCGATACGGCCCATACACCCGCCGATGCATGGTGTAGCCCTTCAGGCACATCCTCGGATTGTGCGCAAACGTTCCGCGATTGCCGTAGAGATCCTCGTAGGTCTGGTGATCGTAGTTCTGCTCCACCCGCATCACCACACCGTTCCGCACAAAGGACCGCACACGGCACGCATGCGTGTCATTCGGAGAACAGACCCATGTGAAGGATGAATCATACCGATACTGGTCGTGGTACACCCGCTCCCAGGCGCGGTCAGGATATTCGCCCAGGGGATTGCCCACTTCGACCACCGGCTGCAACGCGGTCAGCGCCAAGGCTTTGTCGGCCAGCGCCACAGCCGCCACGGTCCCGGTGGTTACTTTTAAAAATTGCCGTCTGGAAAGAAACATCGCGAACACCTCCTCAAGTCAAGGCCCATTCATATCGGCCTGCCATGGAACACTGCCGTCGACCGTTCCCCGTTCGGGGAACACTTGCTCGCACCACCTCCTTTCGCAATCCTTTTCGCTTCATCTTGTCGCGCATCATACTCTCATCCGGTCAAACAATTCCACAGAATTCTGCAAAAAATGACAACGTCTCCACTGACCGTACAAGCAAATTCAAGGCCAACCAGAAAACCTTTGGGTTAAAATCCATAAACTGTTGAAAATAAGATGAATAGTTTCATTCATCCATTTCTGATTCTGGGTTCCACGTTTCCAATCGGTATCATATGTGGCAATCAAGCGAGGAAATATCACTGCATTGACGAGCAATGGCTTCATAATTTATGAGGAACAATACGCTTTATGTCAATAAAAACAATTATTTACCGTATTTTTTCGATAAAAATTTGCGTACCGATCACGCGAAAATTGTTTACTTTTAGTAACACGACGGTCATGGCTTCCACGGCCACATGCCGGAAACCTTCCGGTATACGCCGGCAAACAACCACCAGTGCTCGGAGAAAAACCATTCTATCAGTCCCGCCGGTCTCTCTGTATAATGTGGCCTGCCACGTTGTTCTCCCTCACGCCCGGAACACGTTATGGGATCGTCGTCACCATGTTGTCGCCAACCGTTTCACGCATCGGGCATGCATCACGACCATGCCCCGCCTCCACCGGCATCCCCGTCCCCGCCCTCTTTCTTTTGGAACATCCCCCCACGGGACATCGTCCTGCCCACGGGCCACGTCCATGTGTGGCGCGGGACGACCGACGTTCCCCCCGCGCGACTTCACATGTATCGGGACACCTTGAGTCCCGATGAACGGGAACGAGCACAACGTTTGAAGATGCCGTTGCATCAACGACGTTGGACCGCAGGACGGGGTTTGTTGCGGTCCATCCTTGGTCGCTATCTTGGGATGCCCCCCCGTGACATCCGTTTTGGCACGGGGCCTTGTGGCAAACCGTTTCTGCATTCTCCGACGGGCAACCCGCTTCATTTCAACGTGGCGCATTCGAAACAGATCGCCGTGTACGCGATATCCCGTGATTTGGAAGTCGGGATTGATGTTGAGGGCGACCGGGACCGCGCCGATTACCGCAGGCTGGCCGAACGCCTGTGCGGCCCCGACGAACTCGCGCGGTTTCAGCAACTGCCGCAGTACGAACACCGGGCGGCATTTTTCTCCTGCTGGACCAGAAAAGAGGCCGTGGCCAAAGCCGAGGGGACGGGGCTTGGGTTTCCCTTGAAACAACTCACGGTCTCCTTCGCCCCCGACGACCCGCCACGTGTACTCACCATTCGAGGGCAGGCCCCCGGCGCACACCAGTGGGCACTTGTGCCACTCCCCATGGAGCACGGGTTCCGTGGCGCCCTGGCCGTCAAAGGACAGCCCGTCCTTGTCCTGGGATGGGACGACGACCCGGACGCGGCGGCACATGACATCGGCCAAACGGCTTAGGCCATGGGCCTTCTGTCCCGTTGACTCCCTTGTTCCACGGTGCCTACAATGGTCTCGAGTTCACTGGCATTAACCGGTGTGCCTGTCTGTCTGAAATCCATTGCTCGCCCGCAAAGGAGGGGTTATGGCATTACTGATTACCGAAGAATGTATCAACTGCGGAGCCTGTCTCCCGGAATGTCCGAACGAGGCCATCTTTGAAACCCGTGGCGCCGCGGAAGAAAAAGGCAACAAGGTGGGGGAAGGCCAGGGTGACGGCGATACCGTGTACGTGATTACCTACGAAAGATGCACCGAATGCGTCGGGCACTTTGACGAACCTCAATGCGCGGCGGTGTGCCCGGTCGACGACTGCTGCGTGTCCGACCCGGAAAAACCGGAAACCACCGATGTCCTGCTCGAAAAAGCCAAGACGTTGAACCCCGACAAAGAGATTGATCCTGGCAAGGTGTGGAGCGGCGTTCGGAACTGACGCGGGGTTGCGAAAGGCCGAGATTCAGATAGGAGGAGTCGGAGAGCCGCAGTATCCGATCCGCGCCTCGTCGCAGTCTGCTCGTCACTATGCTTTCTCCAAATTTCGTTACAGCCAGATTGGGGGGTGCATGCAACGATTAAGTTATCGTCAAACCTCGTGCGTGACAGCACTCTTGATTTTATGTCTTATTCCCATTGAAGGATGCGTCCAAACTTCCCAAATTCATACCGAACCTTCTGGCGCTCGCGTCACGATCAATGGCGCACCGCTCGGTGAAACTCCAATTTATTACAGCTCGCGTGCAGGAGTTCCCAAGACATATTTTTTAGAACTTGATAAGCCTTGCTACAAGAAAGTGGAGATTGCATTAGAGTCAAACTACCGAGCAGATGTATCCATTGGGCTGTTGCTTCCAGGCATTCTTCCGTATTTTTTTAGCGCACGATTAGAGGATGGATATAAATACAATCTGTTACCAGAGGATGAAAATTCCAAATGTTGATTTTTGTGAAGCCTCTGGCTGTTCGGCATTCTGGGTTATAAAGACACTCTGCAATTCGCACCGACCAAAGCACATAACAGCAATTCTGTTGGCCCACCCGCTCATCCTTGCACGTTCTCCAAATCCGCGATTCGCACCGACACGAATTTTGAAACGCCGGGTTCCTCCATGGTCACCCCGAACAGGGCATTCGCCACTTCCATCGTGCGTTTGTTGTGCGTAATCACAAGGAACTGTGAAAGCGCCGTCAACTGCGTCAGGAACCGGGCAAACCGGATTACATTGGGTTCGTCCAGCGGGGCATCCACTTCGTCCAAAATACAAAACGGAGACGGTTTGATCAGAAAACTCGCGAACAACAGGGCCAGCACCGTCAGGGCCTTTTCGCCGCCGGACAACATGGTCAGATTTTTGAGACGTTTTCCGGGAGGCTGGGCCACAATATCCACGCCATGGTCCACGGCCATGTCGTCCTCGCCGTCCTCCTCCTGACCTTCTTCCCGTTCCTCGTCGGCATCGGGCTTCACCAGCACCAGTTCCGCCTTGCCCCCGGCAAACAGGGCCGCAAACACCTCCTTGAACTTTTCCTGCAACGCCGCAAACGTCTCCCGGAACATTCGATTCGTCGTCCGATTCAGGCGTTCAATAATTTCCTGCAGCGACTGGATGGAGTCCGACAAATCCGTTTCCTGCGCGCCGAGAAACCGATGGCGCTCTTCCAGGTCCCGATGCTCGTCAATCGCGGCCAGATTCAGCGGCCCCATGCGATCCATCCTGGCCCGAATCGTCTGAAGCCGCTCCCGCCATGATTCGGGGCCGTCACCGTCCCCCTCCGGGTCCGGGGCGGCGGCGGCCGACGACGACAGCAGGGACGCCGCATCGACGTCCGGGGACTCCCCATAGGTGCCGCGCAGGGTTTCCTCGATGGTGTCAATGCGCGTGCGGATTTCCGCAAGTTGAATCTCCGATTTCCCCCGCGCGTCCCGGACCGAGGCGCATTGTTTGTGATGGTCATTGAGGCGGCGTTCGCCCTCCCGACTCTGTTGAAGTTCGTCCGCATGTCGAGTTTCGACGGTCGACAGGTTCCGCTCCAGTTCCGTCTTGTTGGCCTCCAAATCCCGAAACGCCGCATCCGCGCGTTGCTGCTCTTCCCGGCTCGTGAGCGTTTGCGCCTGAAGGGACTCCGCCTGTTCCGCAAGACCCTGAAGCCGCGCGCGGCGGCTTTGATCCTCTTCCTGCAAGCGGGCCACATCCGCCCGCACCCGCTCATGGCGCTCCCGATTCGTGGTGAACTCGAGCCGCGCGTCCGTCAATTGTTTATAGAGTGCTCCCGTGGCTTCATCACAGCCCCGCAACTGCGCGGTCAGTTCCTCCAGCCGCCGCTCATCCTCGCGTTGCCGCTGCGCAAGTTCTCCCAGGCGGGTTTCCGCCAGCGCCGCCTGTTCGCGCACGTCGGTCAGTTCCGCCTGGCACGCATCGTGCCCGGCCTGATGCGCATTCCGGCGTTCCGCCATCTCTTCCAGTTGACTCGTCAGGACGGAGGTTTCTTTGTCGACCAAGAGGCGCCGCGTTTCGGATTCGTTCAGCGAGGCCGCCAACGTCTGCTGTTCACTCTTCTGCGTCTCGAGTTCTTCCTGCACGGTCTGACGCCGGCGGTCGTGCTCGGCAAGGCGCTGGTCCATCGAGGCCACATCCTGCTCCAACACGCGCACTTCGCGCCGCCGTTGAAGCAATCCGCCCCCATCGCCGGCTCCGCCGGTCACGAGGCCGCGAGGGTCCAGCACCTCGCCGTTTCTCGTCACCAACAGCACCCCGCCGCAATCGGCCGGCACGACGTGCCGCATCGCGGACAGCCCGTCCGCGAGAGTCTCCACCAGCACCACCCGCTCCAACAGACATTGCCACACCGCCTTGAGATCATCAGGAACGGCGATCAAGTCAACAGCTCGACCCAGGACCCCCGGCGCCTTTCGCAACGCCGGCCACGACGCCGCGAACGGCTCGGAAGAGGAAACCCGCGGCTGCATGGTGACAAAGGCCCCGCGACCCAGCCCATGTTCTTTCAAAAACGCGAGCGCCTGCGGAATTACCTCAACTCCTTGCACGACCCAGGCTCGAAGATGTTCTCCCAAGACCGCCTCGATGGCGGCTTCATGAGACTGGGGCACATCCACGCGTTCCGCCAGCGCCTGCTTGACGCCTTGACACATGGCGCGCAAGGAGGGCCGCTCCCCGTCCCGCCCCGGCTGATACCCGAACTCTTCCTGAAGAACCGCCTGCAGGGTACGCAACCGCGACTCCGATTCCACGCGGCGGGTATGTTCCCGGCTTCGGTGTTCCTCCGCCTCCCGAAGGCGTTCTTCAAGGTCCGCAACGGCGGCGGACAGCGCGGCGTGCCGTTCACGGGCGGCGTCGAGGTGTCGGGTGACCTCCTGCAACTGCGTGGTGTGCCCGGCCAAGGCCGCTTCGGCTTCCGTCTGTTCCCGCCGATGCCGGTCCTGCCCGGCCTCCATGTCCTGGAGACGGCTCACAAGTTCTTCCTGTTTGGCGCCGAGATTGGTCCGTTGCGATTCCGCGTGAGAACGCTCCACGGCACAATCCAGAACGCCTTGCCTGGCCTGCTCGGTCTTGGTCTGGAGCGCCGCCCGCTCCTCGGCCAGGGTGCGCTCTTGCGTTTCCAACGCCTTCACCTGTTCCGACACCCGGGCGATGTCCTCTTCGGCGCGCTGCGCCTGCTCCCGCATGGTCTTGATGGCCGTCACCGCCTGCTCGGCATCCGCCGAGAGGCGCGTCTGTTCTTCCAACGCCTGGGCGCGCTGACGGGTCAGCAGGTCGGCGCGGCTGCGTTCCACCTCCAGGGTCGTGAGCGTTTGCCCGGCGTCATGGTCCAACCGCCGCAAGGCCTCCCGCATGTGCCCGACCTGTTCCCCATCCTGCAACAGCGTCGACTTGAGCGCTTCATGCGACGCCATCAGGCGGGCCTGCTCGGCCATGAGTTCGGCCTCCTGCGACGTCACCTGCGCCAGGTCGGCCTCAATGCGGGTCCGCCGGTCATCCAGACCGTCGTACTCGTGTTTCAGGAGGCGAAGTTCGAGGGTGCGGACCTCCGCCTTCATCGTCTGATACTGCTCGGCTTGTCGGGCCTGCCTGGTCAGGGTCTGCAACTGTTTCCGCACCTCGGCGATAATATCCCGAACGCGAACCAGGTTCTGCTGTGTGATGTCGAGTTTCCGAAGCGCTTCAAGTTTTTGTTTTTTGAAGCGAATAATGCCCGCCGTTTCCTCGATAAACGTCCGGCGGTCCTGCGGAGACCCGGAGAGAAGATGATCGATATTGCCCTGTTCGATGACCGTATGCCCCCTGGCGCCGACCCGCGCTTCCCAGAAGAGACTGCGAATGTCTTTGAGCCGGCAGGGGATTTTGTTGATGGAATATTCACTGTCGCCGTCACGATACAACCGCCGGGTGACCATCAATTCCCTGTTCCCCGGCAACGATTCCATCACGCCGGCCACGGACTCCAACTCCTGATCCGTCACGTCGCTGACGACCAGCGACACTTCCGCCATGCCCAGGGGCTGACGGGATTCCGTCCCGTTGAAGATCACGTCCTCCATGCGCTCGCCGCGCAGCGCTTTGGTGCTTTGCTCCCCCAGGACCCACAACATGGCGTCCACGACGTTGCTTTTTCCCGCGCCGTTGGGCCCGACCACCGCCATCACGCCTTGCGGAAAATCGAGTTTGGCATCGAGAAAGGATTTGAATCCGGAGACCAGCAAGGTTTTCAATCGCATGGGAACCTCTTACCCAAACCTGATGTGGTGGTCTGTCGCGAGGGCGGAGCGGGGCGAATGTACCACAGAAGACGAAAAAAACAAAGGGTCCGGCACTAAATAATGTGGAGGGGTGGGATTTTATGCCCGGATATTGTGGAATCTCCGCCCAGGATGAGAACGGCGGTCAGGACAGATGGCGGAGGTTGGTACGCATTATGGACTTGTCCAACACAAAGAAAACCTGTGAGTTGAAGAATCCTCGGAGCAGATTAAAAGGTGAGAAGACGGTTTTTGTGGTCTTCCACTGCAAATGGCGTAGCCTCTTTTGCAGATTACGGTAGTCAAACCCGATATGGCCGGGATCCTCCCCCCGCCTGTCAATTTTCAGTCCAAACAGGGAATGGACCACCGTTTTCACGTTTTGGTTCTGATGTGTCTGACGGACCAGAAACCTGATGATGTTTTTGAATAATGACGAGAGACCCACTTCGATAGGTACCGAGATGACGCATTTTCCGTCGTTGGCCAGGAGACGCGATATTTTCTCCAACTCTCTTTTATGGTTCGACTCCTGCATGTGCTCAAGCACTTCGAAACAGCATATCGTATCGAAAGATTTCCCAGGAAGCGCATCAAGGCTGTTGACTAACGTGAGCCGTGAGTGGTCGGCGTGTGTGCCCAACCGGTTAATCAACTTGGCGTACATCTCAACATTTGGCTCATAGCCCACAAGACGGCATCGGACATTGTGATGAAGGATTCGCTCCAGCAGAAACCCTTCTCCGGCACCATAGTCCAGCACCCGCTCGTCGGGACGGAGCGCCATCAACCCCAGAGCAACGTCAAGCCGCCTTCTGTGCGAGAATCGTTTGAGCCAAGATCTGGCCTCCACCGTTGCGTCCGCATCCATCTTGCTTAAATTTTGCAAACCACGGATACCAATGCCGTGGCAACGTTGTAGCAGGCTGGCACTGTGTTGCGTTACCCGTGGGCAGGGGCGGGCATGACCAGTTCCCTGGGAAGGAGAAACTCGACGTCTTCTTCCACGACCGTCAGGTCTTCGACTTCCGTGGCGCCAAGTTCACGAAGATACGACACCACTTCCATGACGAGCACTTCCGGCGCGGAGGCCCCGGCCGTGATCCCGACGGAGTCCACGTCCCGAAGCCAGTCCGGCTGAATGTCTTTGTAGGAATCGATGAGATAGGAGGGAATGGCAAAGCGTTCGGCCAATTCACGAAGCCGGTTGGAATTGGAACTGTTGGGGGACCCGATGACCAAAATCAAATCCACGAATTTGACCAGTTCCTTCACGGCGTTTTGCCGATTTTGCGTGGCGTAACAAATGTC
This sequence comes from Nitrospirales bacterium, assembly GCA_020027205.1. Classification (GTDB taxonomy): domain Bacteria; phylum Nitrospirota; class Nitrospiria; order Nitrospirales; family UBA8639; genus Bin75. The sequence goes on from JAHRAQ010000029.1 coordinate 58,117, forward strand.
TTCCTGATGCGGCCCCTTGATGCCCGGAAATCTCCGGTGGAGCGCCGCCACGATTTCACGGCATTCATCCACGCTTAACGTCGTTTGCGTGACGTAGGACAAATGATCCGTGTCGGACACCCGCAACGTTTCCACGTCTTCAACGGACGACACCAAATGAAACTTATCCGGAATCTGCCCCAGCGTGCCGTCCACTTCGGGGTGGCCGGCATGGCCGATGAGGATGAGTTCATAACTGTTGTTGTAATCGCGATTGACTTCCTTGTGGACTTTGATCACCAGAGGGCAGGTCGCGTCAATGACCTTCAGGTTGCGTCGCCGCGCCTCTTCCCACACCGTTTTGGCCACGCCGTGCGCGCTGAAAATCACGATCGCGCCCGCCGGCACTTCATCCAGTTCTTCCACAAAAATCGCGCCCTGCCGGCGCAACCCCTCCACCACATGCCGGCTGTGCACGATTTCATGCCGCACGTAAATCGGCGCGCCGTACCGTTTCAGGGACAATTCGACGATTTCCGTGGCCCGGTCCACGCCGGCGCAAAACCCCCGCGGGTTGGCCAAATAAATTTTTTTCATTCGACCCCTTTCAACGACCCGGCGCACCCCGCCGGCCGGGTACCGGTCTGTCGCCACGCATCGCCGACCACCGTATGTCATCCACACGGAGTTCGTCAACCGGGCCGGGGAACGACCGGGGTACAACGCGCCCGATGCGACGCCGCCCTCGTGTGCCCCGCTGTCCCCTGCATGGGCCGCTCACCATCGGACCAGGGCGGCGCCCCAGGTCAGCCCTCCGCCAAACGCCCCAAGCAGAATCAGGTCGCCGGGACGCACCTTGCCCTGCCGGTGCGCCCAATCCAGCGCCATGGGCAACGAGGCCGACGACGTGTTGCCGACGCGGTCGATGATGGAGATCATTTGATCCGCGCGCACCCCCAGCCGTTTCGCCATGGTGCGCAGCATCCGGCCATTGGCTTGATGTGTAATCACATGCGTCACGTCGGACAACGGCGTGCCGGTCTCATGAAGGAGCGCCGCCAGCGCCTCCGTCAGCCGGGTCACCGCCACGCGGTACACCGCCGTCCCCCGCAAGTGAATCGCATGGCGATGCTCGTGAATCGTCCGGCGACTCGCGGGCAGGCGGGAGCCGCCCGCGGGAATCGTGATCAGATCGCGATGGGCGCCGTCGGAATAGAGCCGAATCTCGAGAATCCCGCGGGCGCCGTGGTGCGGCCGGGTCGACGGCGCATCGGACCGCGGCGCGTCTTCCCGTGTCACCACCGCCGCGCCGGCCCCGTCACCGAAGAGCATGCCGCTCGCCGGCTGGGACGCATGGAGCGCGCGGGATTTGACCTCGGCCGCCACCACCAGACAGCGCCGAAACGTGCCGGACCGGAGAAAGGCATGGGCCATGGACAAGGCGTACAGAAACCCGCTGCACGAGGCCGCGCAATCAAAAGCGGCAACGTGGTTCGCACCCAGCCGTTGCTGAAGCGAGCACGCGACCGATGGAAACAGCCTGTCCGGAGAGGTGGTCGACACCACGATGGCGTCCATGGCCTCCCCCGGCAGCCCCGCAGATTCCAGGGCACGCCGCGCGGCCTGCTCGGCCAGGTGCGAGCAGGTTTCGTGGGCGCGACTCCAATAACGGGTGCGGATGCCGGTCACCCGGAACACATCATGCCGGCCAAGAGCAAAGCGCGCGGCCACGTCCTCGTTGGTCACCGGCTGTTCCGGCACGCAGGACCCGGTTCCGCAGATTCGACTGGTGTATCGATGGGTCATGTCACGGTCTCCCGACCGGCAACGGCCCGCCGCGCGCGCGGCAGGCCCGCCGCCTTGTCGCCGCGTTCGGATTTCTGGTATTCTGGGATGGTCGGCCTGATTGTCCCATGATTGCCATGCGTCCGCACACACACCCGTTGCGCCATCCGGTCACGTTCGTCCTGATCATGTGCGTCACCGGATTCCTCGCCACCGGTTGCTCGACGTTTTCAGACAAAACACCACCCACCGCAGAAAGCACGGCGTCCGTGGAAAACACGGCGTCCACGGAAGACACGGCGTCCGCAGAAAGCACGGACTCCGCGAAAAGCGCGGACTCCGAGGAGAGCGCGGAGAATGCGGAAAGCGCGGAGCGCGCGCAGAGAACCGATACGCAGATTTTTGTCGGCGACACCATTGAAATGAACTATGACCCCAACGTCATTATGAAACGCGCGGAATCGTTTCATGAACAGGGAGGATACGCCGAAGCCATCGTTGAATACCGGCATTTTCTGGAGATGCACCACAGCCACGTCCTTGCCCCGTACGCGCAATACCGGCTGGCGCTCAGCCATTTCAAGATGGTGGACACGATTGACCGCGACGTCACGCCCGTCACACTGGCCCGCGAAGAATTTGTGAAACTCATGACGGAGTTCCCCGGCAGTCACTACGAAGCGGAGTCCATGGCCGCCATTCGAAAATGCGACCGCCATCTTGCCCGGTATCATTTGTTTGTCGGAAAATTCTATTACCACAAGGAAGCCTACATGGCCGCCGCGAAACGCTTCCGAAACATTATCGACACGTACCCCGACGTGGAGGAGGCCGCGGAGTCCAAACTGTATCTGACCAGAACGTACAAGGCCATCGGCGCGCTGGAGTGGTCGCGGGATTGGGCGGTGGCGCTGGTGCGAGACCATCCCCGGCACGCCTTGCGGAACGAGGGGTTGCAGGCGCTGGCGGCATTGCACAAAGAACATCCCGGCCTGGCGGACACCGACCCCGTGACCCGGAACGCGCTGCTCACCAGTTTCGTGCCCGTCACCGCCGCGCGCTTCGCCTCCCGGCCTTCCCATGCCACGCCGCTCCCCGCGGCATCGCCGGCGGCCGGGTTTCGCGCCGCCGCCGCGACGACGTGCCGGGTCGGCGCCTGGTGCAAAGCCATGGGGCCGTTCCCGACCACCGCCCCGCCGCCGCCGTCTCCCGCCGCCCGGCCCGTCATCTGCCGCCCCGGCGCCTGGTGCGAATAGGCGCCTCGCCGACTCACGCCCATGCGGGGCGACGGGCCGGCCACGTAACCCGCCTACTGCCCGATGTACCAGCCGACACCGTGCCGTTCGAGAAATCCGGTCAGCCGCGCGAACGAATCCACATACAGGAGCACGCCGACCAGTACCAGACAGACGCCGCTGACCACGGACGCGCCGCGAAACCAGCGCCGGGTCTCACGAAAGACGTTGAGAAATCGCTCAAGGCTGAAGGCCGTGACAAACAGCGGCAGGCCCAGGCCCAGGGAATAGGACGCCAGGAGCATCATCCCCGACGACAGGGATTCCGTGGTGCTGGCATAGGCCAGAATCGATCCAAGAATCGGCCCGACGCAGGGCGTCCACGCGGCGGCGAAGGCCGTCCCGATCAGAAACGATCCGAGATACCCGACGGGCCGGCGGTGAAAGGCAAACGGCCGGCGCTCCGTCATCAGCGCCGTCCACCGGAACACCCCCAGCAACGACAGCCCGAAGACCACGATCAGGACGGCGCCGAGTTTTCGGATGAGGTCCTGATAGCCGTATAACACTTGCCCCACCACGCTGGCCGAGGCCCCAAACGCGATGAACACGGACGAAAACCCCCCGATGAACAGGAGAGAGTTCAGGAGAATGGTTTTGCGCCATCGTTGTCGTTCCGACGCATCCGTGAGTTGCTCCAGGGACAGCCCCGTCATGTACGACACGTAGGAGGGCACCAGCGGCAACACGCAGGGCGAGACGAAGGACAGCAAACCCGCGCTGAAGGCCGCAAACATCGAGACGTGGCTGGAGAGCATGGACCGGCCCCTTAAGAGTCGCGCAGGAGTGAGCGAACCAGTGTTCGCGCCTCCGGCGCGTCCCAGTCCCGCGCCCCGAACACTTGATGGAGCAGCGTGCCGTTTCGATCAATGACAAAACTCATGGGCAGCGTTCGAACCCCGTACCGCCCGCTCACCCGGTAGTCCGAGTCATGCAGGATTGGAAAGGTCAACCCGTTGGCATCCGCAAACGGCTGCGTCACCGCGCGTCCCTGCGGGTCGGACGAGACCGCGAGAATCGCAAATCCTTCCTTCCTGAACTCCCGATACAACCGTTCCATGCCCGGCATTTCGACAAGACAGGGAGCGCACCAGGTGGCCCAGAAGTTGAGCAGCACGACCGCACCACGATAGTCCGGCAACGCCAATGGCTTCCCGTGCAAATCGGGAAGCGTGAACGCCGGCGCCGGCGCCCCGATGGCCGGCGCCGCCCGACCGAAGGCAGCCTGACCGAAGGTAGCAGATGCGCGTTGGTCGGCTTCCTGCCGCCCGTCGGAAGACCCCGCGTCACAGGCCGCCCCCACCAGCGCGAGCCACAGTCCCACGCCGCAGAGCCACCCGGCCCGTGGGCATGTGCCGGCGGTCACCTCTCGTGCGTCCAATGATGTATCCACGGCCTGCCGCCGGTTCCGCGCGGTAATGCGTTGAGACGTTCCGATACGGGATGACGGTCGATTGTAGTCAGGGCCTCACGAGACCGTCAACAGGCAGGGGACATCCGTCGGATGTATGACTGCGGAGCGGTTCGGCGTGGCCATTCGGGTCAGAGTTCCCTGCGGGGTTCGGGACCGCCGGCGGCGGAACCCGCCGACGGATGTGCATTAAAACCGGCGCGTCAGTGGACACGGGCTTGACCATCCCTTATATTGCATCGTTGAGACAAGCATGGCGGAACGTTGGAGCATGATTCGAGAACGTTTGCCCCGACGTGGTTTGCCGGCCGCCGGACACCCCCATTCGCCGCGTCCAAAACGCAACCCGTTGCCATGAACGCCATTGCCTGCCACGGTATCAGTCAGTCTTACGGGCAGTACCGGGTGCTGCGCGACATCGACCTGACCCTCGCCCGTGGTGAATGTTTGACCCTGCTGGGGCCGAACGGCGCCGGCAAAACCACGTTGTTGAACATCCTGGCCACGCTGCAACGGCCCAGCGAAGGATATTATGAGATGCTGGGCATGAACGGGCGGACGGACCGGGACGCGATTCGCGCCCGCCTCATGTTGTTGGCGCATGGCGCGCATGTGTACGACGATTTGAACGCGAGAGAAAATCTCGCGTTCGCGCTGGCCTTGCGGGACACGCATCCGACGGACCGGGACATCAAACTGGCGCTGGACCGCGTGCGCATCGGCGCCTTTGCCGACATGAAAATCCGGCACTACTCCGCCGGGATGAAAAAACGGCTGGCGCTGGCCAAACTCATGCTGGCCCGCCCCGACGTTCTCCTGTTGGACGAACCGTTCACCGCCCTCGATCCCGACGGAGCCGCGCTCATGCGCGACCATATCGGGGAGCGGGTGGCCGACAACGCCGCCGTGATTATTGCGACGCATGACCCGGACAAAGCCCGCCCCGTGACCACCCGCGCCGGCCAACTCCGGCACGGAGCGTTTCGGGAAATCGCGCTGGAGGATCTTCGAGCCGATGGCGCCGTTTAAGACCATCCGCTGGATAGTGTGGAAGGACGTCGTCATCGAGTTGCGCAGCCGCGAGACGCTGGCCTCCATGGCGTTTTTTGCCCTCATCGTTCTGCTGATTTTCAGTTTCAGTTTTTCGATGGACCAGCGGGCCGCGCACGAAGTCATTGCCGGGATTATCTGGGTCGCCTTTGCGTTCACCGGCATGATCGGGTTGGGCAAATCCTTTTCCGCCGAATTGCCGCATGACTGTCTTGACGCCCTCCGCATGGCGCCGGTGTCCAGGGGCGCCATCTACCTGGGCAAGGTCGCAGCCAACGTCGCTTTTCTGTTCGCGGTGGAAATCCTGTTATTTCCCATGCTGGTCATCTTGTTCAATCTGGACGTCGTTGAAGATCTTTCCCTCCTTCTGGTAACATTTTTTCTGGCGACCGTGGGACTGGCCGCTGTGGGAACACTCTTTGCGGCCCTGACCGTCCAGATCCGGGCGCGCGAAGTGATGCTTCCCATCCTGCTCCTGCCCATGGTGGTTCCCGTCATGATCGCCGCGGTGGAAGCCACGAAGGGGGCGCTCAACGGCGATCCCCCGTCCCTCTACGGGCCATGGCTGGAACTCCTCGCCATTTTCGATGTGGTACTTACGATCGCGTCCTTTTGGTTGTTTGACGTGGTGATGGATGCGTGACCGACGATGACCATTCATCGGGTAATCCGCGGCGTGCAACGGTATCAGGGCTGGGTGGGGGGCGGCGCGGCCCTGTGCCTCCTGGCCGGGCTGTACCTCGGACTTCTTGGCTCCCCGCCGGACTACGTCCAGGGCGAAGTCGTGCGGATTATGTACATCCACGTCCCCCTCGCCCATACGGCCCTGCTGGGCTACACCGTGCTGGCGGGCGGCAGCGTATGGTACCTGTGGAAACGCGACCCGGTCGTCGACAACATGTGTCACGCCGTCGCGGCCATCAGCGCCTGTTTTACCGCGCTGGCAACGGCGACCGGCATGATCTGGGGCAAACCCACGTGGGACGCCTGGTGGACGTGGGACGCGCGCCTGACGTCCTTTGCGGTGCTGTTGCTCATTCTCCTGGGCTACCTGATGCTGCGCACCATGATCGACGATCCCGACAAAGAGGCGCGCTATGCGGCCGTCCTGGCCATTCTCGGTTTCGTGGATCTCCCGATTGTGCATTTTTCGGTGGAATGGTGGCGCACGCTCCACCAGCCGCAATCCATTTCCCTGCGCGGGGTGAGCATCGCGTCGGGCATGCTGGCGCCGCTGGTGTTGATGAGCCTCGGCATGTCCCTCCTGTTCTCCTATATGCTGATGATCCGCACGCAACTGTTGTATCTCCACCGCCTGCTCGACGCCAAAAAAGGGCGGCTCTTAAGCCGGTTTCACGCGCCGAACGCCGATTCATGAACCCGCTGCGCCTTCTGTATCTCCGATGGAGCGTCGTGCTCGTGGCCGTCATGGGGCTGGCCGCGCTCACCGCGCAGCATTACCGGGACCACCTCGCCGGTTTTGTTCCGCAGGAAGTCACCCGCGAAGCGCCGGCCGGAGACATCCGCGTGGCCGGCATGGTGCAACGCGGTACCGTGACGGGCAACGCGCGGGCGGGTCACGCCGCCTTTCAGTTGATGGGGCGGGAGGCGTCGCTGCCCGTGGTCTATGAGGGGCCGCCACAGGACAATCTTCGGGCATTCAAAACGCTGGTCGTGATCGGCGCATGGGATGCGTCGGCGGGCGTCTTCAGGGCGCGCGAGATCGGCATCGTCCCCAATTACGGCTTTGTGGCCGGCGCCTATCTTGTGGGACTTCTGCCGCTGGCCCTGCTGGTGTTCGCCATGAGCCGGCGGGTGAACCTGTTATACGAGGACATGAAAACCTCCGCATTGTATCAGGAGGACTGACGTCGCCCGATGAAGAAAATGCGCGGCAAAAAAATCGGCATGGCCGTCAGCATCCTGGTGATTGCGGGCGCTCTGGGCTGGCTTGCCCTGGGAAATTTCGGGGACAATCTGGTGTATTTTTTCACCCCGTCGGAAGTCACCGCTTTTTCGCCGGACTATTACGGGAAGAAGGTGCGCGTGGGCGGCATGGTGGTGCAAGGCAGTGTGCGCACCGACATGGACGACCCGGGCATGACGTTTGACCTGACCGACGGCGAAGCCACGATTCCCGTGACGTTCACCGGCATCCCTCCGGACCTCTTCAAGGAAGGACAGGGGGCCGTGGTCGAAGGCTACTGGACCGACCGGCGGCGTTTTCACTCCACCTTCATCATGGCCAAACATTCCGAAGACTACATGCCCATCGAACTCAAACGCGCGGGCGTGGAATTGCCCCGCAAGGATTTTATGAAGTCGCTGGTGCAATAAGATGCGGGGCGGCATTGCGACACCACGGGCGCCGGCGTTTCGCGTGACAGGAACGGCCATGCGTGACTACGTTCGGCGCGTCGGTGAGAACCACCGCAAATCCCGCGGGCAGTATTTCACGCCGCCGGACGTCGCCGGATTTATGACGAGTTGGGTGCTCCGTTCCGGGGGAACGTCCCTGTTTGATCCGGCGTTCGGGCTTGGCGCGTTTCACGATGCCGTTCCTCACGATGCACGGGTCGACTTTTCGGCATGTGAGATCGATCCCGGAATCGTCGAGTTCCGGGAACGTACAACCGGCCGGCGTGCCGGGTTTGTCACGGTGGACGATTATCTGCGTTCGTGGGGCGGGCGTCATTCGAATATCGTGTGCAATCCCCCCTACATGAGATTTCAGAAATTCGTGAACCGGGCCATGGTGCGCCGGGAGTTTCGGCGGCGCCTCGGCGTCAATCTGTCGGGATACACCAATACCGCCTCCGCCTTTCTGCTCAAATCGCTGTCGGAACTTCGCGCGCCGGGGAGGATGGCCTATCTCATGCCTCTCGAATTTCTGAACACCGGCTACGGGACGCCGGTGAAGGCGGCGTTGACCGACTCCGGCCACCTGTTCGCCATCCTTCGCTTCGATTGCGAAAAAGATATTTTCCCGGACGCCGCCACGTCGGTGGGCGTCATCCTGTTCGACAACGCCGTTCGCCATGCGTCCGTAAAATTTTATGCGGTGCGCTCGCTCACGCAACTGGCGCGGTTTGACGAGATGGCGCCGGTGTCCGACGTGCCGGTGGCGGCGCTGGACGCCCGCGCCAAATGGTTGCCGTGGTTTCAACCACGGGCATGCGAGGCGGACCCGGCCCGCATGACGGTGCTGTCCACGTTCGGCCGATTCAGCCGGGGCATTGCCACGGGCGCGAATGAGTTTTTTGTGCTGCGCCCGTCCACGGCGCGCGCGCGGGGTCTGGACGCGTACGCCGACTGTGTCCCGTGCATCACCCGAAGCGTCCAGATTCGCAAACCGATTTTTGACGCCGCGGACTACCACGCGCTGTCCGACGCGGATCATCCGGTGCTCCTGTTCTCCGCCAACGGCGCGCCGTCCCGGGACGCCGCCGTGTATATCCGGTCCGGGGAACGCCGGGGCTTCCACGAGCGGTTTCTCACGAAAACCCGCACCCCCTGGTACCGGACGGAGCGCCGGGAGCCGTCGCCCCTGCTGTTCGGCGTCTTTTCACGGGGGCGCTACAAGGTGGTGTTCAACACGAGTCGCGCGCTGACGCTCACCTGCTTCCACGGCTTTCAGCCGAACCCGCTCGGACGCCGCTACGCGGCGCACCTGTTCCTGTATCTGGCATCGCAAACCGGCCGGGACATCATGTCGCGCTCCATGCGGCGGTACGGCGCGTTGCTGGACAAGGTTGAACCGAACGACGTGAACGGCTCACCGGTTCCCTCGCCGGATTTTTTCGCAACCATCCGCGAGGAACGCGTGGCCGAGGCCATGACGGTCGTCAACGGGACGGGGCGCCTGCCGTCATGGGCCGAGGCCCTGTTCGCGCCAGTGAAAATTCCTGACAAAAAAAAAGAGGAAGAACCATGAACATGTTGAACTTGATTGGACAAATTTTAATCATCTTGCTTGTTTATGGAGCCGTTCCTGCGTGGGCGCTGAATCAAATGGAAAGTCCTATTACCGCGGCCAAGGTCTTTGTACAAACGGAAATCAAGACTACAGCCGGCAAGGATGGCTTGGAAAAGGTGTTTCTATCTGGACCGTTTACACACCTTGCCCACGAAAAACATTCTTCCTACTGGATGTACGCGAAGGGTTCATTTCAAGAATGCTACGATTCTTCTTTCAGTGATATCACGATGCACGCAAACGTCCATTATCATGAAGAGTGGAGATTTTTCGAAAAGGCCGAGATTGAAGGAAAAGACTACGCCATTCTTCCCGATAAGCTGTCAAGCAGTAAATTCGAGTGGGTTGTCATCAATTTTTCTGTCGAAGATTTGAAACATCTCGCCGAGAAGAAGTTGTTTGACATAATGGTGAGTGGGAAATGGGGCACCAAGAACATTACGATCCATGGTGCCTATATCGAAGGTTTCTTGAAAACGATCGATCAATGTGCGGTCCTTTACAAACACAGGCCCAAAGAGTAAGCATTGATGACCAACAAGCGTCTCATCGACTTTCTTCGCAATGCCAAAACCGGACAGTTTTTCCCTCCCACCATCCTGTATAACGAAGGCTGGATGTTGCGATTGATACTGGATTGGTTTCAGAACAATCCCAAGATCAAACATAAATTGGGAGTAGACTATGGAGCCAAATGGTATTCAGAGGCATTATTGCCATCGGCATTTCTGCCCCGTTGCCGAAAAGACAGCCGGGCAGAACGCCCAACATGCGCCGATGGCATCATTGGACATTTTACTATCAGAGAAACAACTCGGGCAGGAGTAAAACTCACAGAAGCCGCAACTCAATTTGTCGTTGTTGAGGCCAAAATATTTTCCGGCTTGTCCCAAAAAGTCAAAAACGCACCATGTTTCAACCAAGCCGCACGAACCGTGGCCTGTATGGCCGAAGTTGCAAAGAGGGCAAATATCCGCACATCTCAATTTGAAAACATTGCCTTTTATGTCGTCGCACCAAAGTCACAAATTGCTGACAACGTATTTTCGGAGTTTATGGATCGGGGTCACTTACAACGCACCGTCAAACAGAGGGTTGACGGATATGGAGACAGCGAGAAACAGAAATGGTTTACAGATTGTTTCTTGCCAACATTTCAGAAAATCAAAACGTGCGTTATTTCCTGGGAAGAGATTCTGGATTTTATCTCTGGAAGAACCTTTGCCGATGGAAAGGCATTAAAGGAGTTCTATAACAAATGCCTTGGATACAATAAACCGGCATTAAACCGGCATTAAAACGTTCACCAATTTAGGTTAGCCATTAGGAAGGAAATGCCCATCGCATGATCATCGAACTCGGACATTTTTCCGTGGTCATCGCCCTGGTGCTGTCCGCCTTTGGCATGGCGGCCTCCGTGCTGGCGCTCACCGCCCGCCGCGCGGACTGGGCGCGGGTCGGGCGCATGGCCGTGACGATAATCTTCGTCCTGCTGTGCGTGGGAATGGCCTCGCTGGTCTACAGTTTTCTGGCGCGGGATTTTTCCGTTCATTACGTCGCGGCCACATCCAATTCGCAACTGCCCCTGTTCTACACCGTCGCCGCCGTGTGGGGCGGCCACGAAGGCTCGCTCCTGTTGTGGGTGTTTCTGTTGTCCGCGTTCAGCACGGTCGCCGTGTGGCTCCACTGGCGCACCCAGCCGGCCATCATGCCGTATCTCATCGGCGTGGAATGTCTGATCATCTTCGGATTTCTCCTGCTGATTCTCTTTCTCTCAAGCCCGTTCGACCGCCTCCTCCCCGCCCCGCCGGACGGCAAAGACCTCAACCCATTGCTGCAAGACCCGGCGATGGTGCTGCATCCCCCCATGTTGTACATGGGATACGTCGGGTTCTCGATTCCGTTTGCCTTCGCCATGGCGGCGCTGCTGTCCGGTCGACTCGGGGAAGAATGGATCAAGGTCACGCAACGGTGGACCATCTTCGCCTGGCTGTGCCTGACCACCGGGATTCTTCTGGGCGGCTACTGGGCCTACTATGAACTGGGCTGGGGCGGCTACTGGGGGTGGGACCCCGTGGAGAACGCGTCGTTCATGCCGTGGCTGGTCGGCACCGCGTTTCTCCATTCGGTGATGGTGCAGGAAAAGCGGAAGATGTTCAAGGTCTGGAATCTCTTCCTGATTATCGTGACGTTTTCGCTCTCGCTCATCGGCACCTTCCTGGTGCGAAGCGGCGTCCTCACGTCGGTCCATACCTTCGCGACCGATCCCGAACGCGGGTTGTATATTCTGCTGTTTGTGACCACGGTCATCGGCCTGGCCTTCGGCGCCCTCCTGCTGCGCGCCAACACCCTCAAGAGTTGGATCGAAATGGAGTCCATGGTGTCGCGGGAATCCGCGTTTCTCTTCAACAATTTACTGTTCCTGGTCGCGGCGGCGACCGTGTTTCTCGGCACCCTGTATCCCCTCATGATCGAAACGTGGCAAGGCGCGAAGGTCACCGTCGGCCCGCCGTATTACAATACGGTGTTCATGCCCATCGCGCTCGGCCTGCTGTTTTTGATGGGCGTCGGCCCGTCCATTCCCTGGCGCAAGGCCTCCCGCGCCAGTCTGAAAAAAAGTTTTCTGGTCCCGCTGGCCTTCGGCGGCGCGTCCACCGTCGTCCTGTTCGTGTTCGGCGTGCACAGTGTCTTTGCGCTGGCCGGCGCGTTTGTCGTGGGTTTTGCGGGCGCAACTATCGTGATTGACGTCGGCACAATGTCCTTGCTGTACGCCCGGCGCGAATCGAGTCATTTCCTGAAAGGCGCGCTCTCGGCGTTCACCGCCAATCAACGCCGCTACGCCGGGCTGGTGACCCACGCGGGCGTTCTGGTGCTGGTCGTCGGCATTATCGCGTCCACGGTTTATCAAACGGAAACCGTGGTGTCGCTGCGGGTCGGTGACGAATTCGAACTCGATGCGTACCGGGTGAAACTCGAACGCATCCATGAGGTCACGGGGAAAAACTGGCACGCGCAGGAAGGCGTGTTTGCCGTCTACGAAGGCGACACCCTGCTGACCAGACTGCGCCCCCAGAAGCGCGTGTATGACGCCTCGCAAACGCCGACGACCGAATCCGCGATTCATGCCAAAAACATGGGGCACATTTTTCTGACCATGCCGGACGTCTCCCCCGACGGCACCGCCGTGGCCAGAGGCGTCGTCAATCCGCTGATCCTGTGGGTCTGGGGCGGCGGCGGGATTATGGGGCTTGGCGTCCTGCTTGACATGTTCCGACCGCGCAGACGGGAGAACGAGATGCCCGTGTCCCCGCCTCCCGGTTCCCTCCCCGATGAGAAACAGGCGCGGGAGGCGACGACGCCGGGGGCCGCATGACGCGCGCCGCGCAAACCGCCGTCCTCGTCGTACTTGTCGCCCTGTTCGCCCTGTTCTATCAGGGCCTGTGGGGCGATCCCCGGCGCATCCCGACCGTCCTGGTGGGCACCCACGCGCCCCCGTTCGACGGGCCGGACGTGGAAACCGGCGCACAGATTTCCTCGCAACGGTTCGCGGGGAAAGTAATCCTGGTGAACTTCTGGGCCTCCTGGTGCCGGGAATGCAAACTCGAGCATGAGAATTTATTGAAACTGTCCGATGCATTCGGCGATCATCCCGATTTTGCGATGCTGGGCATCAACTATCAGGACGAGGCGGACGATGCACGGACCTATCTCAAGGAACGCGGGGCCGGCTTCGCGCACATGCGCGACGTCACGGGGAAGTTGGCCATTGCGTTTGGGGTGTACGGCGTGCCGGAGACGTTTGTGATCGACCGGGCCGGCGTCATTCGACATAAGCAAATCGGCCCCGTCACCGGCGACGCCTACGCCAACCTCGCCGACAACGTGCTCGCGCCCCTCCTGCGCGACGCCGACCCCGTGACGTAACCCATGCGCCGACTCGTCCCCATGCTCATCGCGCTCTGCGTCGCAACGCCCCACGCAGGCGTCGCCGCCGTGGTGGAGGAAACGGCCATTGATGAACAGGTACGGGACATTGCCAAAACGCTGCGCTGCACCGTGTGTCAGACCGAAAATCTCTGGGAGTCCGGCGCGCCGCTGGCGAAACAAATGCGGGACGCCATTCGGGAGCGCGTGACGCGGGGCGAGTCCGCCGAAGCCATCCGGGTCTATTTTCACAGCCGGTATGGCGACTACATTATGATGGCGCCGCCGAAACGCGGCCTCAACTGGCTGATCTGGCTGGCCCCGTTTCTGCTACTCGTCGGCGGCGGCGTTTTTTTGTGGCGAGAGATCAGCGGCTGGGTGACCCGCACCGCCCCCCGGCCGGACACGCCGCCGCTCGATGACGCCTCCCGCCGACGCATCAGGCGGGAACTGGAGCCGCCGGAGGCATAACGGGGACGCCGCCTGCCCCGCGCCCGCCTGAACCTTGTTGTATGTCGCCCGTCTTCCTCGGCATCTGTCTCGTGTTGCTCATCGGCGTGATCGCCGCCGTCTCCGCTCCCCTGTGGCGCACGGCACGCTCGCATTCTGATTCGACGGATCGGGACGCCGAAGTCGATCAGGAACGGGCCGAACTCTTCATCGAGCGGGACGTGTTGCGACATTCGCTGCGGGAACTCGACATCGAATGCGCGCAGGGCCGGTTGGAACGGGAGGATTATGCACGGTTGCAGGCGACCGATGAACGGCGTTTGCTGTCCATCCTGCACCGGCTCGATGTCCTTGCCGCCGCCGAACGCCGGCCGTCGCCGGCCGCGCGCGCGCCGCGCACGGAGAACGCATGGCGCCCGGCGCTGGCGGCGGGGCTGGTCGTGGCCATGCTGTCGGTGGGAATCTACGGCTTTCTGCAGTGGCGCACCATCAACCGGCTCGTCAACGTCCAGGCCGGCATGGCCGCCCGAACGCCGGACCCCAGGGCCATGGTCGCCCGGCTGGAAGCCAGACTCAAAGAGAATCCCGACGACGTGCGGGGGCAGATGATGGCCGGCCGCTCCTACATGGCCCTGAACCGCATGGACGACGCGAAACAGGCGTACGCCAAAGTCTTGGAACTGGAACCGGGGAATCACGAAGCCCATTACAACCTGGGCGTCATCATGATCGACCAGCGCCGATTCGACGACCCGAACATTTTCCGGGCGGCCCTCGACCATTTCGACACGGTGCTGGCGGATTTGCCGAATCAACCCGGCGTCAACTGGTACAAAGGCCTGGCGCTGTGGTACCTGAAACGGTATCGGGAAACCGAAGACGCCTGGGCCACCGCCTACAACAATCTCCCCCCCGGCAGCCCCGACGCCGACTTCGTCAAACAAGCCCTCGCCAAACTGCGCCGGGGGGAGACGCCGATTTAGTACCGCGTCGTCATTCCCGCGCAGGAACATCATCCCGCCTACACCGTCCCCAGATACGCCGCTACCAGCAACGTCGCCAGGGTGATTAGCAGGATGACCGTTTCCAGACGGTCGGCGCGGGAGGGGAACGATGGCGGGGTTTCGGACGCCGGACCGTGTGGGTCAAGGATGAAGTCGTGAACCAGCAGGAGCGCGAACGCGATGCCGAACAGGAAGAGTTTGAGCATCAGGACGGCGCCCCACGCGGTCTCGATGCGCGCCGAGCCGCTCTCGTCCAGGAGTTGCGACGCGCCGGTCAGCGTCAGGGTCACGAGACTGATCCAGACGATGGTGCGGAAGCGGCGGCCCGACAGGCGTCGAACGTGTTGCACGTTGGGGTCGAGCCGGGCGCGTCTGAACGCCTGGGTCAGCACGCATCGGGAAAAAATCAGCCCGCCGACCAGCGTCGCGGCGGCGGTGAGATGAAGCCAGGCGATGAGGTAGTCGGGCATGGCTACGGCATGGATTCCCGCTGTTTCCCCCTCCGTCATTCCCGCCGTCCTTAAGCGGGAATCCATCCTTCAGATGAGAGGACGAGGAAACCGAAAGATGGATTCCCGATTAACAATGCCTGCCCCGATCCCCGATTAAGAACGTCGGGGACGGGCATTGTTAATCGGGGGTCGGGAATGACGACCAAGAAAAGACCGCCTCGCGTCCACAATCATTCCCGCCGCATCCGCAGGCGCGAGGATTAAAACTTCACCTCCGGCGTGGCGCGGGCCTCGTCGCCGATTTCAAAGTATTCGGCTTTCTCGACGCCGGCCAGACTCGCGTAGAAACGCCCCAGCAGTTTGCGGGTGAAGGTGTTCAACATCCGCACGTTGTCGTTGAACCGTTTGCGTTCGACCGCCAGGCGATTCTCCGTACCTTCAAGTTGATCCTGGAGTTTCAGAAACGACTGATTGGATTTCAGTTGCGGATAGGCTTCCCGCAGCACCAGCAGCCGCGACAGCGCCGACTCAAACCCGCCGGCCGCGCGCGCTTTGTCATTGACCGACTGCGCCTGAAAATACGCCTTGCGCGCGTTGGCCACGCCCAGATAGATTTTTTCTTCCTGTCCGGCCACGCCTTTGACCGTGCTGACCAGATTGGGGATGAGTTCAAACCGCCGCTGCAACTGATTTTCGACCTGCGCCCACTGGCTCTTCACCGCTTCGTCCATCTCGATGGCCCGGTTGTAGCCGGAATAGACACAGCCGCCCGCCATCAACATCAACACGAGCAGGCCGGCGCCGATCATCAACACTATGCGTCCAGCATTCATGTCTTGTCCTCCCTTGCCGGTCCATGCCGCGGCATGACGGCCCTACCAACCCGCGCCGCCGCCGCCCCCGCCGAATCCGCCGCCGCCCCCGAACGCTCCGCCGAACCCACCGCCGAATCCGCCACCAAAGCCACCGCCCATCCCGCCGCCCCAATGACCTCGTCCGCCCATGCCGCCCAGGACACTGCCCAGCACCAGCCCC
The DNA here is from genome assembly GCA_020027205.1 of Nitrospirales bacterium. GTDB lineage: Bacteria > Nitrospirota > Nitrospiria > Nitrospirales > UBA8639 > Bin75. Next base: position 74,478 of record JAHRAQ010000029.1, read on the forward strand.
GTGACCAGTCCCCCGCCGACCCCGACACCGCCGCCGCCCCACGCGGCATAATGTCGACGACGGCGCATACTCGACACCATCATCAACAGAAATAACAACGGCAACAGCAGCGACCCCAGCAACGTGCCGCCGCCGCCCCGACCCGGTCGAAACCGGGACTGGGGAATCCCGGTCAGTTTGACCCGTTGCGAATCCGCCACCCGGTTGGCCGTCACCACCGTCAGTTGCAACAGCCCTTCGGAATACTGCGCCCGCTTGAAAAATTGCGAGGCCACCGCGCGGGACGCCGTGCCCGCCCATGAATCGGGCAGCACCCCTTCCAGACCGTACCCCGTGTGAATGCGCACCTTGCGTTCTTTGACGGCCAGCGCGATCAACGCGCCGTTGTCTTTGCCCGCCCGGCCCAGTTTCCAATCTTCGGCATGGCGCTGGGCAAACGAAAAAATATCTTCGCCCTCGGTGGACGCCACGGTCAGCACTTTCACCTGCGCCGTGGTTTTCTGTTCGAGTTCACGAAGCCAGCCTTCCATCCGCCGCCGCGCGCCCGGATCGAGAAGACCGGCGCGATCCACGACGTAGGCGCCGGGGTCGGGCACCGACACTTCGCCCCAACTCATCCCCGGCAGGAACAGCAGCGCAATGACGGTGAACAGGAGCAGAGCGGGCACGGGGCGTTACCAGCGGTCGGCCAGGGTTTTTAATCCGTCAATTTCATCATAGAGGCGCGTCACGTCATTCCAGTCGTGACGGCGGGTGTCCTGCAACGCGGCGCGAATGCCGGGCAACGAGCGGTCGGTGTCCTGTTCCATCCGGCCGACCACCTCAATCGCCGTCAGAAAGTCGCGTTGCCCGTGCAGCCACAACAACCCGCGCAGCGTCCGCAGCAACCGTTCGGCCACGTCGCCTTCCATGGCGCCGAGGATTTTTTCGCGGCCGGCCGCCGCCAGGATGCCCTGCCGCATTCCGATCAGCATCGTCTTCAACTCGCGCTCGCACTGGAGACGCACATGCGCGTCCTGAAACGAGACCTCCGCAAAATAGTCGGCGCCGAAGAAACACACACGGCATTGCTGAATCTCCAGAAACTCCAGCGGAAAGGTGTCCAACGAGCCGTTAATATAGACGGGCGTCATGATCAGGGGCGCGGCGATTTTGGCCTTGCCCAGTTTGACGCCGTCTTTGGCCAGTTCGCGGAGCATCGCCAAATTAATTTGTTCCAGGACCAGAACGCTGCGCGCGGTCTGCCGCGCGGGATCAAAGCCGGGCGTGGCAATCGCGCCAAAACCGATCAGGGCCAGACAATTCGTCCCGCCGAGCGTCCGCACCCGCTCCGCAAACTTCTCCAGCGGCTCCCGCATGGCTTCGACTACTTGTTCACGATTCATCATGGATGCGGTCATCGCGTCATCTCCCCAACAATTTCTGTGAAACGCCACACACAGCAACCGCGCACCACCGTGCCGACAACGACACGCGGCTTTTCATCAGGCTAACGCATGGAGGGGAACCCTTGCAAGCCGTCAGGTTGGCAAAGCCATGTCTTTGCATGTATATGAAGCGGGAATGAAAACCGCTCACAACAATCAGTCTTGTGGCAATGGGTAGACTGCGGACTGCCGAACAAATCACTCTGGGATTACGCCAAAGCCGAGACAACATCATTGCTGTCCTGCCACAAAGTGCCCGACATCAATGGTTCCACAGCATGAAAAATTCGCAAGGACGCGCGCCCCTTTTTGTATGGAACCCGCCCACCGAAGGGCTTTGAAATGAAAACATTAAATTAAAATCGCAACTGTTGCCGCAATGCTACTGTCGCTACCCTGTTGTGAGAGAGCCCAGTATGTATGACTAAAAACAAGGCGGCAACCTCGCCACTAATTCCGATTTTTGCTCTCGCAATGGCAAGCCAACCGATAACTGAGTTGAGCATTATGTGATCGGTAATATTCAAGAAGGACTATATGTGCATGGCGCACGATTTGGCCGTTGGATGAAATTACCGGGTAGGCGACCCCGCCATTGTTTGATGAACAGATGAGGTAAAAACATGCTAACCATTCAAATTATTGCGATGATGGTCGCTGGCTTTGTGCCATATAAAACTCTCACCCTACGCGGAAAACGTGATGTAGTATCTCTCGCCAGCATAATTGCAGGGCTTGGTCTTGGGATAGTTGCCAACTTCGAAATAATCGGCAATGGATTATGGGCAGCGATTAAAGAAGAACCCGTGGGATTTTCACACGTATTGGCTTATCAATTACCATCCAGTGTTTGGGTGCTTTTTGCAATGTATGTCGGGGTTGTTCTGGCTCGTTCGTTGAGACGGGTATTGCGCAAGAGAACAATGGTAGAAACCGCCGCCGATCGAGCAATTACACCGGGAGTTGCCATAGGGGGATTGTTGGGATTGCTTTTGGGAAATGCAATACTTGAAACAGGCGAAGCTTTGCATATGATGGCATTAGACGGCCTTACAGATGCAGAATTGGAGTCAGCGAAAATTCAAGGAATCCTCAATGCCATTGTCCCGATCGCCAAAGGCACAGGTGCTACCGCAAGGGAGTTGGGATACGGAGTGTGGTTTAGTTTGGTGGGTAGCGTAGGCGGTTTTATCTACGGTTTCCGCAACAAGAAAATCATTTGATCTTTAACACCAGTCGGCGACCCCGCTTTTTGTCTCCGCCGCATGCACATCATTCATTGCACAAAATCTGCGGACATGCGGCAGAATTTGTTAGGTTGGAATTAGTTGATGTTATAGTGGGTGGCGGAAGCACAGAAATGGTTTATAATTTCCGTTTGGAAAATGTAAATGGGTCAGACTGACTCAAGAAAAAATGTATCCGACAAGCATGATGCGGTCCGGGGTCGTAATCGACACTGGTTGTATCGGGTGCTTTCTTCTAACACAGCGATGTGTTGCTTTGGAAATCTCAATGATGACAAGATAATTTTAGATCTAAAGCATCCAATGGCTTGGAATCCAAGCTCGGACATACATAACAAATATGCACAACACATAGGAACTTATCCGGGTCCCGCACCTGATCATGATGGTGATATCGCAGGGTGCGTTAGCACTGTAGCAGGACTCACGGATGCAACAGAAGGCACGACCGGCAATCATGTATTTACTGAACCACTACCAGGCCCGGAAGGAAAGTTGGATGTCTTTGTAAAGACATGCCCTCCATTTACATTTATACACCCAAAAATTAGAGCGATATGCTTTAGTTATTTTTACGGGACAAAGGAAGAACTCTTATCTGAAATACAAAACATGCAAAAAGAATATGAAAAGCCTTCCTGTGATCACGATTGCGAAACTCAATATCCCGACTATCTCTATGGAGAAGTAGATAATATGTTGCGTTCCCTGTGCGGTGCTGCTTTCCAAAAACCGTATTATTTTTGCTTAACACCGGTGCTTTATTTGGAACGCGACTGGAAATGCGAGCGAACAGATTACACTTTCCCACGGGGTAATTCTTTTGATTCTTTAAACTACTTTCGGCGGATCCGTAGCGTGCAAAGAAATCCAGAAACGACGCTTTTTCTGCCGTCAGACAGAGAAGCCGAAGAAGCAATTCATACGGCGTCAAGACATTTGCTTAAATTTAAACATCCGTATGGAAAAGAGAAGGAGGTTCGTTTGTTCGTTTACTCTCCCGAATTTTCAGGTAATGCAGATCGAACCTGTTTTGAAAAATTCAGTGTTAGATGTGTAATAGACCGTACGGGCATCGTGACTTCCAGAGATTGCACACAGATGAAAGTTGCGTAACTCATTCATCCCGCCGCCATGTCTTGTATGACCGTCTCCCCCGCCCCATCCGTTGAGCCGCTTCCGTTAGAAGGCGACATACTCCAACAGCGCGCCTGGCGCATGCCGGACCTGGTGGTGTACCGGCATGGCGATGATGAATGGCGGGTCGCGCCGCTTGACGAAGACCTGCCTCTGGTGCGCCTGAACCGCATGGGCGCGGCACTCCTCGGCGCCATGGACGGCCGCCTGACCATCGCCGCGCTCCTCGATCAGTTCGGCACGTGGCTCTGCGGCCCGAACAAGGAAACCGGCCGGTGGTTTCTCGAACGGTGGTCCCTGCCCCGGTACTCGTTGTGTTATTTCGGGACGGACCCGCCCACCGGCCACAACGTCCACGCCAAGTGGGATCTCCTCCTCCAGAAAGTGCGCGACCAATGGCATGAAAACGCGCCGGTTGAACACGAAGGCCACCTGACGCAGTTTCATCACCGGGGGATTCAAAGTCACCACGGCCATTTCGAAATCGTGGAAACCACGGTCTCCCATCTGTTGCGCGAACCCTGCGACGCGCTACGGGGCCTGTCCTACGGCCGGGCCATCGCCCAAACCATTCGACGCCACGGGTGGTGGAATCCGAAACCCCAGCGCATCGTCGAGGTGGGCGCGGGGTTGGGCTATCTGTCACGGGAAATGGCGCAGGAACTGTCCCCCCTTGAACGACGCGGCGTGGACTACATCTTTCTGGATCTCACCCGCCCCTTTCTGCAATCCCAACTCGAGTTGGCCGGACAGGCAGGATGGAACGCGCGCGCGCTGCACGCGAACGCCGAACACCTGCCCTTCGCCGACGCCAGCGTGGACCTGGTCATTGACAATGAGAATCTGGCGGACATGACGCCCGTCACGTTGTCACGGGAAGAACTGGAGACGTCGCGAGGCCGCACCCCCGACCATCAACGCAGTTTGGACCGCATTCGCACGTTCCGTCTGACGCCGGACACCCCGTATCCGCAGGAGGCGATCTTCAACGAGGGGGCGATGCGATTTCTGACCGAACTCTGGCGGGTGCTCACGCCGGGCGGTCATGCGTTGCTGATTGAATTCGGAATCGACACGGGCTGGCCCGACCCCGTTCGCCTGCCCGGTCACACGGAATATGAAGTGCAATTCACGCACCTGCGCCACGCGGCCCGGTGGCTGGGGTTTCGTGAACACTACGGCGCGCTGCCCCAGTTCCTGCCGATTCAACGGGACGCGCAGGTGTTGTGCACCGGCGCCACCTATGCCATCCGGCGCCTCCGGGAAGCCGAAGGCCACGCCTTTGCCGTGCGGGCGTACACCGAATCGGAATTGCGCCGCGCCCTCGGCACGACCCTGTCCCGACTGACCGGCCTGCACTATCACCACATCCTCGACCCAGCCTGGTTCAGTTTGTGGGATTTTAAAGTCCTGTTGCTGGAAAAACCGGGAGGCGCGCCCCGCCCCGCGTACCGGGAAGCGCAGGGCTTTCGCTGGTACAGCCAGCGATGACCCGGCGGGTGGCGGACTGACCCTGGCCCCGCCTCCGTCATTCCCGACCCCCGAATGAAAACGCCTGTCCCCGACCCCCGATTAATAACGTCGGGGGCAGGCATCTTTAGTCGGGAAGTATTTGCCAACGGCAAATGCTCCGAAGTCCATCTTTCATTTGTCCTTTTCCTAGCCCCGCTTCCGTCATTCCCGACATTTTTAATCGGGAATCCATCTTTCTGTTGTTTTTCCCCTTGGTTAGGACAAAGAAACAGAAGGATGGATTCCCGACTACTAACGTCGGGAATGACAGAAGGAGGGGTCGGGAATGACGGAAGGAGAAAACGGGAATGACAGAAAGAGGGAGGCAGGAGTGATGGAGCCGGCGGTGGCGGGCATGACAACCCATCGCCTCACGCCACGTCCGTTATCCAATGGATCCCAGGTCCAGTTTGGATTGCCAACGCCGCACCATGGCATCTTTGAGCGCGCGATAATCGGGGTGCGACAACTGCGGGTCCCGCGCCACCAACTCATGCGCATCACGGCGGGCCTGTTCCAGCAGCGCGGCGTCACGAATCAAATTCGCCACGCGCCACTCCGGCAGCCCCCATTGCCGCGTGCCCAGCACGTCGCCGGGACCGCGAATGGCGAGATCCTGTTCGGCAATGGCAAAGCCGTCGGCGCATTGCCGCATCGCCTTGAGGCGTTGCTCGGCGGCACGGGTAACCCCGACCGGCGCGGCGGCTGTGTCGGCGGCCGGCGTGTTGGTCGGCGCGACAATCGGCGCGGCGGCCGGGTCGGGAAACGGCCATTCCAGCCGGCGTTGTTCCCCCGTCACGGGGGCCGACGGCGGACGACCGGACGCCGGCTCATCCCGCGACATCGTTCGCTTCGGCATGGTCTCCGGCGAACGGATGAGAAGACAGAACGACCGGTGCGCGCCGCGTCCGACCCGCCCCCGCAACTGATGGAGTTGCGCCAGGCCGAACCAGTCGGCATGTTCGATCACCATGACCGTGGCGTTGGGCGCGTCCAACCCGACTTCGATCACCTGCGTGGCCACCAGAATCTGAATCCCGCCGGCGCGGAACGCGTTCATCAGGCCCGTTTTCTCGGCGGACTTCATCCGCCCGTGCAGGTGCGCCAGCGTCATGCCCGGAAACTCCCGCGCCCGCAGACGTTCCGCCGCCTGCAACACCGCGTCCAGATCGAGTGTGTCGGATTCCTCCACCAGCGGATACACGATGTAGGCCTGCCGCCCCGCCCGCACTTCTTTTCGCACCACGTCATAGGCTCGGTGCCGCGCGTCATGGCGCAGGACGCGCGTCTGAACGGGCCGGCGTCCGGCGGGCAACTCGTCAATCACCGACACATCGAGGTCGCCATAGGCGGTCATGGCCAGGGTGCGGGGGATCGGCGTGGCGGTCATCACCAGCACGTCGGGGTGCAGTCCTTTGTCGCGCAGTTTTCCCCGCTGCAACACGCCGAACTTGTGCTGTTCATCCACCACCACCACGCCCAACCGGGCGAACCGCACGTCCGGCTCCAGCAGCGCATGAGTCCCCACGACCACCCGTACCGCGCCCCGCGCGAGGTCGTCCAGCACGCCGCGCCGCGCCTTCGGCGTCATCCCGCCGGTCAGCAGCGCCGCCGGAATCTTCAACGGGTCGAGGAACGGCCGGATGGTCAACAGATGCTGCTCGGCCAGAATTTCCGTCGGCACCATCAACACGCTCTGATAGCCGTCGCCGCAAGCCGCCAGCATGGTATGCAGCGCCACGAGGGTTTTCCCCGACCCCACGTCGCCCTGCAGCAACCGGTTCATGGGATGCGGCGCGCGCATATCGTCTTCGATTTCGGCGATCACGCGCCGCTGTGCGGCCGTGAGTTGAAACGGCAAACTCGAACGGAACGGCGCGGTGAACGTGTCGGCGCACCGAAAGGCCGTGCCCGCCGCCGCGCCCCGGTTCATTCGCCGCCGCACCGCCAGGGCCAGTTGCAACAGAAAACATTCCTCAAAAGCCAACCGGCGATGCGCCGGCGTCTGCCACTGATTGAGCGCCTGCACGTCCTGGTCGGAACCGGGGAAATGGGTCGTCGCCAGCGAGTCCGCCAGCGAGGGCCATGCCTGCCGTTGCAACACACTCGGAGGCAGCGGGTCTTGCAGACGGCCGCTGTACTCGTCCAGCAGGCCCCGCATGATCGAGCGAAGACGCCGGGAACTCAAGCCGCGCGTTTCATGGTAAATCGGCACGAGACGGCCGACGTGAAGCGGCGGGTCGTCATCATCATCCACGACCTCATAGTGAGGATTGCGCATCTGCCCCGCCCCATGCGCCCGCGCGACCACGGGGCCGTTGAGCACCACGCGCGCGCCGGGCGTGAGCACAGATTCCAGATACGGCTGATTGAAAAACACCGCCTCCGCCGACGCCGTGTCATCCCGCACTTCCACCGTCAGCAGCGTCATCCCGCGACGACGCGTACGCCGAAGTCGGCAGCGACGAACGGTGCCGGCAATCGTGGCTTTTTCACCGGGGACGAGGCGCGCAATGGAGATAATGCGGGACCGGTCTTCGTATCGCCACGGCAAATACCACAAGGCGTCTTCGATGGTGCGAATCCCCAGTTTGTCGAATAACACGGCGCGCTTCGGCCCCACGCCTTTGACGAACTGAATATCCGCCTCATGTGCTTCCGGTCGAGCCGGTGACGCAAACCGGTCGGACGGCTCCGTTCCCTCACGGGGACATTCCGAACCGGGCGCGTGCTCTGAAGGCGGTCGGTGAGCCATGGTATCGACACGACCGGAGGAGGCCGGCCGTTGTCACGCATGTTCGGCATCCCCCGATTCCGAGGACAACGCGCCATGAACCACCGCGCGTTCCCCTCCGGTGACTCATAGTACAAGGTGCGCGACGGGAATGCCAGACGTCGCCGCCCCCCGATGACAGATGCCCGCCCGACGTTCTTCATCGGGGGTCGGGGGCACCGGCCCCTCCGTCATTCCGCGCCACCGGCGTCCAATGGCAGGAGAACCGTGGGCGCGCGGAATCCATCCGTAAGATGTTAATGGCGGGACGGGAAACTGAAGGACAAGGAAACAGAAGGATGGATTCCCGATTAAAAATGTCGGGAATGACGGAAGGAGGAGGCGGGAATGACGGAGGGGAGAAGTCTGGATACCGGCTTTCGCCGGTATGACGGAGGGAGGCCGGCATGACGGCGGAGCGGCGGGGGCGGCATCCCCGCCCTTGTTCAACTTGTCAGACGGGGCGGCGGTGTGGTAAGAGGGGGTGTTCGTCGGGATGCGGTGCGCGCGACAAAGGAGTCACGACAATGGCGTTTGCATGTTCGGTGTGTGGGAAAAAACGCATGGTCGGCCATAATGTCAGTCATGCGAATAACAAAACCAAGCGGGTCTTTCGGCCCAACCTGCAAACCGTTCGAGCGGTCGTCAACGGGGTGACGCAACGCATTCTGACCTGCACGAGATGTCTCCGGTCCGGCCGCGTGACCAAAGCGTAACCCCCGCCAACGCCGTCACCTTCGGAACATTGGCCTTCGGCAAAGGCTCCCCGCGCAAGCAGGAATCCAAGTCGCCCCTCTCCGTCATTCCTTCGATCTTTCCGTCATTCCCGACATCTTTAATCGGGAATCCATCCTTCTTTTTTCTCCGCCGCCGCCGCCACCACCGCCACCGGCGTCACGCCGGATGAAATGACAGCGCCGCGGAATTAATGCAATACCGCAACCCGGTCGGCGGCGGCCCGTCCTTGAAAATATGGCCCAGGTGCCCGACGCATCGCGCGCAATGCACCTCGGTTCTGGGATAGATTAACTTGAAATCGGTCTTGGTGCCGACCACGTCGGACGAGACCGGCTCCCAGAAACTCGGCCACCCGGTCCTGCTGTCATACTTGGTGTCCGATGAAAACAGTTTCAGGTCGCAGCCCGCGCAATGATACGCGCCCGGCGTTTTGCTGTGATGATAAGCATTGCTGAACGGCCGCTCCGTGGCTTCGCGGCGCAGCACGTCATACTGTTCGCGCGTCAACCGGGTTTTCCATTCCCCGTCCGTGACGGCTTTCCACTCCGCGTCCGTTTTCGTTCCCGCCATCCCGTCCCGTCCCGGCGTCGCCCATGCGCGCATCAATCCCAGCGGCGGCGCCATGAGGCCCAGGCCCGCCACCACGCTCATCTTCAACACACTGCGTCGTCCGATGTCCATGGTCATGCCTCCTTTCCGTCAGCATCCTTCGTCGCCCGTCACCGACGCGGCGTCTCTTGACACAGTCTACTCCCTTCAACTCCCGTTATGCCAACGGGGGCGGGACGGATCGGTTTCGAGCCGGGCTATCCCAGCAGCAGCGACACCAGATCGTCCGGCTGTTCGCAGTAATAGTCCGGGCGGAGGGCCAGCACTTTTTCGCGATGACCGTAGCCGTAGCCCACGGCGCAGACGCGCACTCCGGCGGCGCGGGCGGCGTGCACGTCATTCGTGCTGTCGCCCACCAGGACGGCGGCGGCGGGCGGCACCGCCAGCGTTTTCAGAATGCGCAACACCATGCCCGGATCGGGTTTGAGATCCGCGCCGTCACGGGGGCCTTCAATCGCCGCCAACGCCGTCCCGATTCCCAACCCCTCGACAATTTTTGCGGTGTATTCCGGCGACTTGTTGGTGGCAATGGCCTTCACGTGCGTCTCCCGCCGACCGAAGAGTTGGTCAAGTCCGGGGTACAATCGCGTGGTATCCATCGCATGGGCGAGATACTGCCGGCGAAACACGCGGAGCGATTCTTCATAGCGCGCCTCACCGGCGTCTCCCACGGACAGGCGCAGCAGCCGTTTCACCCCGTCGCCGACAAAGGTAAAAATTTCTTCGGGAGGCCGCGTCGGCAGGCCCAGCGCTTCGAGCGTCAGATTCACGGCGGTCGCAATATCGTACTTCGAATCGATCAGGGTCCCGTCCAGATCGAACATCACCAACCGAATCGCGTCATCCAGCGGCCCGCGCCGCTTCACCGGCCGGCCCCGGCGAGATCGTCACGGAGTCTGCGCAGCGCCGCAAGCCGGTCTTCGCGGTCTTCCCGCACGATGGCGTCTTTCACAAAATCCAGTACGCGCTGTCGTCCGACGTGCGGGGGAAACGGCGGCCCGACCATTTTCCAGGCGTTGTCGACGGCGCGAATTCGAATGAACATCACGTCCTCCCGCACCGCCGGCACGAACGTCGCGGACTCCCAGCGCATGGCGCCCAGGACCTGAAAGGTGACGGGAATGCGCGCTTCCGTGCCGCTGACAATATCCCACTGCGTCACATCGCCGGCCAACGCATAGTCTCGAATCACCACGACGTGATCCCACACCGGCTCGTCGCCCCACGCCACGTAGGGGGCGACCGCTTCGTAGGTGTGCGCCGTCAGCCGCGCGCCCCGTTGATCCAGCGAAAGATATTTGTCGATCACGCCGGCGGGGTCGTTGGTCAGATCCCCCGTCAGCCCCAGGGCCGGCGAGGACAGGAGCCATGCTCCCATCGCCGCGCCGACAAGGCATAACGGGATGCTTGCGGATTTACGCATTGCGGGTTGTTCGCCTGTCGTCCCGTCCCGACGGACGCCGGACAGGCCCTCTTCGGTCAGACCGATCCGGCGGAAGTTTGCGGGGAACGACGCGCCGCGACCGGGAACGACCGGCAGGCACGGTCACGGCCGGCGCGGTCAACTCTGCGGAAACACATCTTCGACAATCACCGCCCCGTCGGGCGGCGTCAGGGTGAACAGGGCGTCGCCCAATCCCGTGTCGGTCTTGAAATTAAAAAACCGAAAGGTAGACACGTTGCCCCCGACCTCGTGCAGGGCGAGGGACTGAATCAAATACGTGCCGGGCTGGATTTCCGACACCACCTTGGCGATGGACGACGGCGCCGCGCCGGGAGCGGTTCTTGGCACCAGCGTCAGGCGCGGCAGTGCGCCGTCGCGTGCCGTGTCACCGGCCGTCGGCCGCACCACAAACTGTTCGGCTAACTTGCCCGCGCCCCGCAACAACCGCAGCGGGGCCTTCGTCGCCGGCATCATGTCGAGGTCGCCCCGCAACACCTGATTATGCGCCGGCACGTACATTTCCAACCGACTTTCGCGCACGTAGATGTGTTCCGCCGAAGGTTCCAGATACTCCCATCGCAACAGTCCCGGTTTTTTCAGAAAGACGCGGCCAGAGGATCGCAGGAGTTGGTCGAAACCTTCGATGCGTGTTTCCTGCACGAAGTCCGCTTGGAGATCGCCGAGTTGCGCGTAGCGCGCGTCCACGCGGTCGACCAACGCCTGAAGGTCGCGGCTGTCCGGCCCCTGCGCGAACACGGGCGCGCCGCACACCATGACCCACCCCGTCAGAATCCACCGAAGGGCCGTCACCCGGCATCCTCGTCAAGCGCCATGCGGCGCCCCAGCACTTCCCGCCGGCCATCACGCCCGGGCGCGCTCACCACCCCTTCTTCTTCCATCTGCTCGATCATGCGCGCCGCCCGCGGATACCCCACACGCAGGCGGCGCTGCACGAGCGAAGCGGACGCCTGCCCGGCGTTCAACACGATCTCCCTGGCCTGGAGATACACGTCATCCTGTTCCTGTTCCTCGTCCGCATCGACGGGATCTTCGAAGACCGCTTCGTCGCAAAACTCCGGGCCGGCCTGCGCCTTCACGTCGTCCACCACGCGGCGCACCTCGTCGTCGGACACATAGGAGCCATGCAGGCGCACCAGCCGCCCGGTGCCCGGCGCCAGATACAGCATGTCGCCCAACCCGAGCAGCGATTCGGCGCCGTTCGCGTCCAGAATGGTGCGCGAGTCGGTTTTCGAAGACACCTGATAGGCGATGCGGGCCGGAAAGTTGGCCTTGATGAGGCCGGTCACGACGTCCACCGACGGGCGCTGCGTCGCCAGAATCAGATGGATGCCCGACGCCCGCGCCTTCTGCGCCAGCCGCGCGATTTTTTCCTCGACGTCCTTGGGCGCCATCATCATCAAGTCGGCAAACTCATCCACGACCACCACGATATACGGCAGCGGTTCCGGCGTCGTGTCTTCGCCGGCGGACAACGCCGCCTCCTCGCTGTCGGGCGGCGGCCCCTTGCCGGCGGCGGGCGCCGTCTTCCCGGTACCGGACGCCGCCGCCGTGGCGATCTTCGCGTTGTAATCGTGAATGTTGCGCACCCGGTGTTCTTCCAGCAGGCGATAGCGGCGTTCCATTTCCCGCACCACCCAGGTCAACCCCTTCGCCGCAGATTTGGGATCCGTCAACACCGGCCGCAGCAGATGGGGCACGCCGTCGTAGACCCGGAGTTCCACCACCTTGGGATCAACCAACAGCAACTTCACCTCGTCGGGATGCGCGGAAAAGAGGATGCTTAACAACATACTGTTCAGCCCCACGCTTTTCCCCGCCCCCGTGGCCCCGGCCACCAGCAGGTGCGGCATCGTTCTTAAATCGGTCACGTAGGGCCGGCCGACAATATCCTTCCCCAGCGCCAGCGTTAATTTCGATCTCGACTGGGTGTAGACCTCGCTGTTCAAAATTTCCCGCAGCGCCACGGTTTCCCGCATCGGATTGGGCACCTCGATGCCGACGGAGGATTTGCCGGGAATCGGAGCCACGATGCGCACGCTGGCGGCCTTGAGCACCATGGCCAGATCGTGTTCGAGCGACACGATGCGGGCGACCTTGATGCCGGGGCCGGGGACGAATTCATACATGGTGATCACGGGGCCGGGATGCACCTCCGTCACCTTGCCGGCGATGCCGAAATTTTGCAGCGTACTCGTGAGGATTTGGGATTGCGATTCCAGAATCTGATCCGTCTGCTGCGTGTCCGACACAGGCGGCGAATCCAGCAGGGCAAGAGGGTCGGGCAATTGATACCCCTTCGCGACTTTTCGCATCGCGGCGGTACGCATCGCGGCGGGTTTCACGGGAACGGGCCGCACCACCACGGCGGGACTGTCCGCGGCGGATTTCATGGGAGCGGGTTTCGTCGCGGCGGGTTTCATGGCGGCGGGCCGCGTGGCATCGGACCGCGTGGCCGCGGACCGCGCGGCGGCAGGCCGCACCGCCGCCCAGGATTGCGGCGTCTCTTCCGAAACGTCCGGGTCGGTCCGCGCGGCCCTCTTGCCGGGCGCGGGCGATTCCGGTACGGGATCGTCCCGTTTCGTAAAATTAAAAAACGAGGAGAGCGAGGCATGACCCGCGGCCAAACTCCGGTTGATTTTAATCTGCCTGTTGGCCTTGGGTTTCCGCCCGTCCCACGACCATGCCGGCCAGGACGGCCAGCGCCACGCCGGCAACACCCGCGCCAACCTGCCCATCGTCCCCACCCCCTTGCCCACGCCACGGGGAATGCGTTTCACCTCCGCGGACAGCGAAAAGGGCATGACGAGCATGAGCGCGGTGAGCAACAACGCGCCCAGCACCACCGTGCTGCCCAGCCGGGCAAACAGGAACTCCGCGCCCGCCGCAATCCAGACGCCGCCTTTGCCGGCGTAGAACCCGGACGTAATCCCGTCCCGCAAGACCTGAATGGACGAGGGATGATGGAGCCGAATCAGCGCGCTCGCGCACAGAACAAACATCACGGAGCCGGCAAGACTTCTGACGTGCCTCGTCCAGGATTCGCCCTGCACCACCCGAACCCCGTGCAGCAGGAGCAACACCGGAATGGTCAGCGACGCCGAACCGGCGAACCACACCAGGCCGGCGGCCACCACGGCCCCCACCAGCCCCACCCAGTTGCGCAGCGGCTCATGGGCCGCCGATGCGGCGCCGTCCGGTGACGCAAACCATCCGAGGTCGTGCAGGGAAAACGACCACAGACTGAACATAATCAGCACGGTCAGGGTGACGAGAAAAATGCCGAGAATTTCACGACTCAGTCGGAAGGCGGGAAGCGGGGCGTGCCACGGCAACGGTTTCCTGACGGCCCTGGCCGCCCTGGCGGACCGGACGGGTCTGGCGGACCTGGGGAAGACCTTCATGAACGCGCAGTGTACCATGACACCGCGCGGCAATCAAGCAAAATACCTAGTTCGGACTCTGTGATCACCGCTCCGCAGCGTCCGCGCGACGCGGCGGCGGACCGGGATGCGCGCGGTCGACGGACACGGCTTGCGCCAGCGTCAGAAACTCCGGGACGCCGAGTGTTTCGGCCCGGCGGCGCGGATCAATGCCGGCGTGTTCAAGAATCCGCCGCATCGACGCCGGGTCCCATCCCTCCTCCCGCCAGGAATTCATCAGGGTTTTGCGGCGGTGCGCAAACGCGCCACGGACAAGTTGGGCGAACACCCGGTCGAAGTCCGCGTCGCCGCGCGGGTCCGACCGGCCGACGAACGTCACCACCGCCGAGTCCACGTCGGGGACGGGGCGAAAACAACTCGCGGGGACGGCAAACGCCTTGCGCGGTTCCGCATAATACCGGCTCATCACGGACAGCACGCCGTAGTCCCGCGACCCCGGCGCGGCAAGGATGCGCGCGGCCACTTCGCGTTGCAGCATCAACACCATCCGGCTGATCCGGTCGCGCGCGCGCAGCAATCGAAACAGCAGCGGGGTGGACACGGCATACGGAACATTCGCGATCACCACCGTGCCTTTCGGCAACTCGTCACAGGCAAACGTCATCGCGTCGCCGTGATGGAGTTCCAGCGCCGCGTCGCCGGCCAGCACGGCGGACAGGTAGCGCACCAGTTGCCGGTCGATTTCCACGGCAATGACTTTGGCGGCCCGCTCACACAACAGGCGGGTGAGGGCGCCGCGCCCCGGGCCGATTTCAAACACCACGTCGCGCGGCCGCAACGCAGCCGCCGTCACCATCTTGCGCGCGATGTTCGGATCAACGAGGAAATGCTGACCAAGATGTTTGCGTGGCGGCGGCGGGACGGCGGACGACGCGGCGGCGGGGCCGGGCATGGGTCCCGCGCGCGTCACGTGGAGAGCGGCTCGACGGAATCGCGGCCCTGCAATCCCTGTGTTTCAATCTCGTGGGAGAGTTTGTAGAGATGGCGCAGGCACATTTCGATGTCGTCACTTAATTCATCGTACATATCCCCGCCCGCAAACGCCGTTTCCAGCCAGTCTTTGGACAGGCGTTGCCGGTAGTGCGGCCCCACGCGCTCACCGACCTGCGCCACCACCTGCTGTTTCCATTTGTAGAATTGTTCTTTGGCCAGCACCGCGTTCACCGCCTGCACCAAATGCGGCCGGATGATTTTAAGTTCCTGGATCTGCTTCGCAAGAAACTCCAGGGCCGGCCCGGTCTCGTCGCTCATCGTCGGCTCATGGTGGGTCTGGTGATCGGCGTCACGCGCTTACTTAAATTACTTAACTTAATGGACAGGTTCCGGGGAACGCCGCGCATGATCGGCCGCGCTCCCCTGCGGCGATGTCAGCACGTCACCCGCCCGAAGTTCATGCCCGCGAAGAAATTGCGTCGCGGACATGCGTTGTTTGTTCGCCACCTGCACCTCCAGCACTTCGACGCGGCCCGCGCCCGTCCCGACCCAAAAGGATTGCGGCCCCACGGCCAGCACCGTCCCCGGCGACCGGTCACCGCCTCCCGGCGCGTCCGCGCGCGCGTCACGCGCGTCAACGTCAACGCGGGCCTTCCAGATAATCAGACGTTGCCGGCGATGCACGGTATAAGAACCGGGCCAGGGGGCGCAGCCTCGAATCCGGTTGACAATCTCCACGGCGGATTGCGTCCACCGGATGACGCCGTCCTCTTTGCGCAACAAGGGCGCGAGCGTCGCGCGCGCGTCATCCTGTTTTTGCGGCGCGACCGACCCCGCGTCAACCCGCGCGAGCGTCTCCACCAGAAGCGCCCCGCCGGCCGCGGCCAGCCGCGCGCCCAGTTCCTCGGCGGTGTCCTCCGGCGCAATCGGCATCGTTTCCTGCAACAGCACGTCGCCGGTATCCATCCCTTCATCCATGCGCATCGTCGTGACTCCGGTTTCAGACTCCCCGCGAATGAGCGCCCACTGAATGGGGGCGGCGCCTCGATATTTGGGCAGCAACGACGCATGCACATTAATACAGCCGTTGGGCGGCAAGTCCAGAATCGACTTGGGAAGAATCCGGCCAAACGCCGTCACGGCAATGACATCCGGCCGCCAGTCGGCCAACTGCCGCAGACAGTCCGGAGCCTTCATCGCCGCCGGCTGCATCACGGGCACGCCCCGCGCCGTCGCCAGCGCTTTCACCGGCGACGCCGCCACCGCCTGTCCCCGCCCCTTCGGACGGTCGGGCCGCGTGCACACGCCCACCACGTCATGGCCCGACGCCATCAACGCTTCCAGCGACGGCACGGCAAACGCCGGCGTCCCCATAAAAACCAGCCGCATGGAAATTTCATAACACCATCGCCGCCGCCGCGCAACTGCCGGCACGTGTTCAATGTGCCGTCACGTCACAAGGCCGGGCCACATCGCATTGCACCCGCCGGAGTCGCTATGATACAAGCCGGACGGGTGGTTGCGTCGCCGCGTCGCTGCGATTCGAACACCCATTCCGCAGACGATTCCGGGAGGCGCCGAACACATGGGCGGTCACAGTCACTGGTCGACGATCAAACGGCACAAGGCGGGCGTTGACGCCAAACGCGGCGCGCTGTTCGGCAAACTGATTCGGGAAATCACCGTGGCGGCGCGCGGTGGAGCAGACGCGGACGCAAACCCGGCGTTGCGGCTGGCGACGGCCAAGGCCAAAGAGGCCAACATGCCGGCGGACACCATCAAGCGCGCCATTCAGCGCGGCACGGGGGAGTTGCCCGGCGTCGCGTATGAGCAATTCAATCTCGAAGGTTACGGCCCCGGAGGCACCGGGATGCTGATCGAGATTATGACGGACAACCGGAATCGCACAGTGTCGGAAATTCGAAACATGCTCGGGAAAAATCACGGAACCATGGCCGAAGCCGGCGCAGTGGCGTGGCAGTTTCAGAAAAAGGGTCTGCTGGTGACGGAGGAACAGGCCGTTGACGAAGACCAACTCCTGGGCCTCGCGCTGGACGCGGGCGCGGAGGACGTCAAACAGTCCGGGAAATGTTTTGAAATTACCACGGACGTCTCCGCGTTTGAGGCGGTCAAGACCGCCCTGCAGAACGCCAGGGTCGCCACGTCCGTGGCCGAAATCACCTACCTGCCGCAAAGTCACATCCGCCTCGAAGAAAAACCCGCCGAGCACATGCTGAAACTGATGGAAATTCTGGACGACCACGACGACGTTCAGAAAGTCCACGCCAACTTCGACATCCCCGACGACGTCATGGAAAAAGTCGCGGCCTCCGGCTGACCCCTCGCATTCATCATGCCCACCCATTCCGACCTGACGTTCATCACAAATGAAAAGGAAGGGAATCTCCTTGAGCGATTCAAGGTGCTCATCAGGGATACCCAATGTTTTGACGTCCTTGTCGGCTACTTTTATACCAGCGGATTTCATGCACTCTATCGGTCACTGGACAAAACGAAAACGATCAGAATTCTCATCGGCATCAGCACCGACAAACGAACACTGGATGCGATAGAACAGGCCCGCCAGCCGGAACGGACATTTTCACACGCGGAAACCAAAGAGCATTTTTCAGACATGGTCACCGATGAAATGGAACACGCCGAAGACAGCAGGCGGGTTGAAGAAGGGGTAGGCAAATTTCTGGAATGGCTACAAAGCGGCAAATTGGAAATCAAGGCGTATCCAACGGAAAATATCCACGCCAAACTCTACATTATGTCGTTCGCTGAAGATGACCGCGACGTCGGCCGCGTCATCACCGGCTCAAGCAATTTCACAAAATCCGGTCTGGTGGACAACCTTGAATTTAACGTGGAACTCAAAACTCGCGCCGATTATGATTTTGCCAAACAGAAGTTTGAGGAACTTTGGAAAGACGCCGTTGATGTCCAAGGTACATATCTTGACACTATCAGGAAACGCACGTGGCTGAATGATACCATTACCCCCTATGAGTTGTATCTCAAATTTCTCTATGAGTATTTCAAGGACGCACTCCGCCAAGCCGATGAGTTTGCCCCCCAATATATTCCAACCGAATTCAAGCAACTAGAATATCAGAAGCAGGCCGTCTTAAACGCCAAAAAGATTCTGGAAGAATACGGCGGCGTATTCATTTCGGACGTGGTGGGTCTTGGCAAAACCTATGTGTCCGCCATGTTGGCAAACGAACTTGACGGCCGAACGCTCATTCTGGCTCCACCTGCGTTGCTGGATAGAAACAATCCTGGCTCCTGGACCAATGTCTTCTCGGATTTCCGTGTACCCGCCGACTCCGAGTCAATCGGCAAGATTGATTATCTTATTCGGAACGGCACTGAAAAATACAAAAATGTTTTCATCGATGAAGCGCACCGCTTCCGGACAGAATCAAACGAGACCTACGAAAAACTGGCTCAAATCTGCCGGGGCAAGCGGGTCATTCTGGTCACAGCGACCCCGCTTAACAACACACCAAAGGATATTCTAAGTCAGATCAAATTGTTCCAAAGCACGAGAAAAAGCACCATCCCGAATCTGCCCAATCTTGAATCGTTCTTTGGCCGCCTTGAACAAAAAATCAAAAAACTGGACAGACAGAAAGACCACGGCCAGTACATGCAAACCGCCAGAGAAAATGCACGCGACATTCGAGAATTCGTTTTGAAATATCTCATGGTCAGACGCACGAGAAAGGAAATTGAAAACTACTTTTCGGATGATCTGAAAAATCAAAACCTCACATTCCCAGAAGTGGAAGATCCCGAATCTGTCCTGTATCAACTCAACGAGGAAGAAAACGAGATTTTCGACGAAACGGTTTTGTTTATTACAAATAAATTCAGCTACGCTCGATATACACCCCTGCTCCCGCGCTATTACAAAGGCGAGGACAAACCGACGCAACCGGAAATCCAGGCCCAGACAAACATGAAAGGCTTCATGAAGATTTTGCTCATCAAGCGACTGGAAAGCAGTTTCCATGCGTTCAGGAATACGATAGGTCGATTCATCAAAAACCATGAACTGTTTATCAAGGAACTAAAGAAAGGCAATGTGTATGTCAGCAAAACACATGCGAATAAAATCTTCGAACTTTTGGAGGATGACGACGATGCAGCCATCCGGGTACTCCTTGACAGTGGCAAAGCACGAAAATATCCGGCGGATGATTTCAAAGAAGCCTTGAAAAAGGATCTTGAAAATGACCTGAAACTTCTCAAGGAGATACAGAAATCCTGGAGTGGCATTAAACGGGACCCGAAACTGCTTTCCTTTGCTGACCGGCTCGCATCCCACCCAGTCTTAAAGAAAAACAAACTCATCGTTTTTACCGAATCCAAGGAAACCGCCAACTATCTTGCCGGAAAACTGGATGAAAAATTTTCCGGAAAAGTACTCGCATTCAGCGGCGCGTCAGGCGCGGCCACACGACAAAAAGTCATTGAGAATTTTGACGCACGCGCATCCTCGCCCAAAGACGATTGCAGAATTCTTGTTGCCACAGAAGTATTATCAGAAGGCGTCAACCTTCACCGCTCCAACGTCGTCATCAATTACGATATTCCATGGAATCCCACGCGGCTTATGCAGCGCGTCGGGCGCATTAACCGCCTGGACACAAGGTTTGACAAAATTTACACCTTCAATTTTTTCCCAACCGAGCAGTCCAACGACCAGATAAGACTCAAAGAGGCCGCCAAGGCAAAAATCCAGTCATTCATTACTCTCCTGGGCGCCGATGCACGGCTTCTGACCGAGGGCGAGGACATAGAATCCCATGCGCTCTTCGACCGCCTCACATCCAAAAAGACCATCACCGGGGAAGACGAGGACGACGAAAGTGAATTAAAGTATCTGCAGATTATCCGCGACATCCGCGACAAGGACCAGGATTTGTTTGATACCGTGAAGCGCCTCCCGAAAAAATCGCGGACGGCCAGGAAATACAAAGATGGAGAAAATCGATTGTTGACCTACTTCAGGAAGGGAAAGATTCAGAAATTTTTTCTGGTCGGCAAGGACGACTCGGAAGAAATTGACTTCATGGGTGCGGCCAAGAAATTGGAGACTGAGGCAAAAACGCCACGCGAAAAACTGCCTGCCGACTTCCATGACAAACTGGCAAAAAACAAAGAAGCCTTCGGGTTGGCGACAAGCGAAGAAGAAGCGGAAACTCACACGCACCGAGGCGGCCGGGACAGCGCGGTTCAATTGCTGAGAAATATCAAAGCAATGATGGCCGACGTGCGACAATACACCGATGAACAGGAAGTATATCTCAAACTGGTAATGAATCGGCTCGTAGAAGGCGCCCTGCCAAAGCAAACGACCAAAGCAACCGTGAAAGCATTGGAAAAGGAATGGAAGCCGGATACCCAAAATTCGATAAAGATGCTCGCAATTTTGCAACACAACATCCCGGAAGCACTGCTGAAAAGCCACATCGTGGAAAACACCGCGCAGACCGCCGGGCCGAGGGAGGTCATTTTATCTGAATACCTGATCGCCGGCTGACCTTGATTAGGCAATGGCAAAACGTCCATCATATGTATCGGGAGGAAAAACCGATGAAACTCACAGCAATTATTGAGCGGGAAGATGACGGCTATGTGTCAAGATGCCCGGACCTTGATATCGTAAGCCAAGGGAACAGCGTTGAGGAGGCGCGGGAAAACCTCAAAGAAGCGCTGGAGTTGTTTTTTGAGGTCGCCCAGGAAGAAGAAATTCAACGCCGGCTCAGCAGCCAGGCCGTCATCACCGAGGTTGAAGTCAACGTTGGCTAAACTCCGCGTTCTCTCCGGCAAGTCAGTTTGCGCCATTCTGTCCGACAATGGTTTTGTTGAGGCGCGAAGGCGCGGCAGTCATATCATCATGCAAAAATCCCTGCACAATCACACCATCAACGTTCCAGTTCCCAACCACAAAGAACTCCGTATCGGCACATTGAAAGGCATTATCCGCCAGTCGAAATTGCCCGCAAGCAATTTTGAAGCGTGAGGCCGTTGTTGCCGTAATGGACAAAGACCCCGCCACAAGGCTCATACGGGAGACCTTGCAGGGTTCCTTCGACAAAGAACGCTTTGTCGATTTGCTTCGGAATCTGCTGAACAAATTTGACGACTCCAAGGCTTTTCACGTGAAGAGTTACGTAAAAGACAAATTCAAGCCAACCGTCAGGACATATGAGAGAGCGGGCACATACACAGATTCCGAGGATAAAAAAACAGACCTGCTGATTGTGTATTTGCAACAAGAAAACTCCATCGAGCGAGCCAGAACATCCCTGAGAAATTTTATTGCCGATTATCTGAAACAACGTGACATGAAAGACGCGGCGCTGGTGGCATTTGTCTCGCCCAACGGCACCGATTGGCGTTTTTCCCTCGTAAAGATGGAGTACAAGTTCAACAAAAAAGGCAAGGTCAGGGAAGAGTTCACCCCCGCCCGTCGCTATTCGTTTCTGGTCGGAAAAAACGAAAACAGTCACACCGCACAAAGTCGCCTCCTGCCGATTCTGCTGAACGATGAAGACAATCCCACACTGGAACAACTGGAAGACGCTTTCAGCGTTGAAAAAGTTACCAGGGAATTTTTTGAAAAATACCGCGACCTTTTTGTGCGGATTAAAGAGTCAATGGACGACATCGTCGGACGGGACAACGCAATCAAAGCCGATTTTGCGAAAAAGAATATAGAGACCGCCGATTTTTCCAAAAAGCTGCTGGGCCAGATTGTCTTTCTTTACTTTCTCCAGAAGAAGGGCTGGTTTGGCGTCCAGCGTGGCAAGGGCTGGGGTTCCGGATCAAAACGGTTTTTGCGCGAACTCTTTGAAAAGAAACACGGCAACTACGATAATTTCTTCAACGATACTCTGGAGCCGCTTTTTTACGAAGCCCTGCGACTGGAAAGGCCCAAAGATTATTACGATAAGTTTAAGTGCCGGATACCGTTTTTGAACGGCGGACTATTTGACCCCATCAATGATTACGACTGGCAGGATACCGACATTAAAATTCCCGATGAGATTTTTTCCAACACCCGCAGAACAAAAGAAGGCGATGCTGGCGACGGAATTCTTGACGTTTTTGATCGTTACAACTTCACCGTCAAAGAAGACGAGCCGTTGGAAAAAGAAGTGGCCGTTGACCCGGAAATGCTTGGCAAGGTTTTTGAAAATCTCCTGGAAGTCAAAGACCGCAAATCCAAAGGCGCCTACTACACTCCACGCGAGATTGTGCATTACATGTGCCAGCAGAGTTTGATCAATTACCTGGACACCGAATGCAATCATGGCATCGTGGTCTACGAAAAACTTGGCGACCCGCAGACTACGATGATTAAGAAAGAACCGAAAAAGCAACTTCACATGACCATTGAACATCGCCGGCAACCTCTTATCAGCAAAGAGGACATCGAAATGCTGATTCAATACGGCGAAACTTCTGTGGAACACGATGCCACGTACATGGCAAAGACAGGAAAAGACGCAACATACAAAGGCAAATACGGTAAGGCAAAACTGCCCAAGAGTATCGGCGAACAGGCCAAGGCGATAGATGAAAAACTGGCTTCAATCCGCGTCTGCGACCCGGCCGTCGGCTCCGGCGCATTTGTGGTCGGGATGATGAATGAAATCGTCAGAACCCGAAACGCGCTCACTCCCTACATCGGCAAAAACCGAGAACGCAGTCCGTATCATTTCAAATGGCAGGCAATACAAAATTGCCTGTATGGCGTGGACATTGACCCCGGCGCGGTGGAAATTGCCAAACTCCGGCTATGGCTTTCCCTAGTGGTGGACGAGGAAGAGCGAGAGAAAATTCAACCCCTGCCGAATCTGGACTACAAAATTGTGCAAGGCAATTCGCTGCTAGGCGTCGAAAAAAAACTTTTCAACCAACACTTGTTTAAAGAACTTGAAGACCTGAAACCTCGGTACTTCAACGAAACCAATACAGGGAAAAAGCAAAAACGCAAAAAACGGATTGACGAACTTATACGTGAAATTACCGATGGTCACAGGGAATTTGATTTTGAGGTGTATTTTTCCGAGGTTTTTCACGAGAAGAAGGGGTTTGATGTGGTAATTGCGAATCCACCGTATATTCATATAAGAACCAAAAGTTTTGACCAAACGACAATCCCTTTGCTCAAAAAAAAATTTGCTTTGGCTACAGGCCAATTCGACTACTTTGTTTTATTCACGGAATTATCTGCGAGAATTCTCAAAAATGGTGGGATATACGCATTTATCATTCCCAAAAGAGTATTGTCCAATCAAAATTATCAACCTGTCAGGAAATTTTACATTGAATATCTTCCAGTAGTTTCTTATTTGGATGCAAAGATGCCCTTTGAATTCGCAAGCGTAGAGACAAATGTGCTTCTATCGCAAAAATCGGCACAAAAGCAGGCCGATGTAACAATAAACAAATTCGTCGGAGATCAGATTGAAAAGGAACGAAGTGTGCCTTTATCGTTCGCCACTAAAATGCCATTCTTTATTTTCCCGTTCGATTTAACGAACGGAGATATCGACCTGATAACTAAAATCAACGAAGACTGCATTAAGCTGTCACAGATTGCCGAGATCACCAGAGGTTATGAAGTTGGTTTCAATCACCCCGCTATCAGCAAGAAAGATGCACGGAATAATCACAAGATAATACGAGGGGAAAATATCGGAAGATATTACATAAAATTCGATGGTTTTTATCTGAACGCGAAACTTTTCAATAAAGATGAATTAAAAAACAATGTCATATTTTCACATCCAAAACTCGTAACAAGGTTCGTTGCCAACGAACTGATTTTTGCATATGATGACGTTGGCTATCATAACACAAATGTAGTGTACAACATCCGCTCCATTGACAAACACACAAACTTAAAGTGTTTGTTAGCGTTGCTGAATTCTGCCCTTGTAAACTTCTGGTTCAAAAAGAGTTTTCTTAACTATGACAAACTTTTTCCTCATATTCAAAAAAATCAACTTGAAATCATACCCATAAAAGATATTGATAGCACCCGCAAGTGCGAATTGATAGGGCTAGCCGATGAAATCCTTGGCATCACCAAAACCGACGATTATTTAAAAAACCACGCCAAAGAAGCCAATGTCCGTAAATACGAAAAACAGATTAACACACTTGTCTATCAACTCTATAACCTCACCGATGAAGAAATTAGGATTATAGAAAATTTCTAACTACGACCATGCCTAAATATCTCTACGACAAGTTATCGGATATAAAAATTCTTCAGAGAGCATGGCATTTGGCACGCAACGACTCGCGTGCAGATTTCATGTTTGATCCCTATCGATTTTCCGATTTCGCTTTCCGGTTAGACATTCACCTTCAAGGAATTCAGCGAAACTTAAAGTCTAGAATGTATCACCCAAATCCACTCCTAAATATAGATGTTCCCAAGTCTAGTCTTGCCGTTCGGCCCGGCAGTGTGCTTTCTATTGAAGATAAAATTGTAATGTTTGCGATTGCAAGTCTTATCGCACCGTTATTAGACAAAAAACTTCCTGCTACGGTTTATTCATGGAGGCTGAAAAAAGGCAAAAAGCAACTTTTTCACGACCATGAACTCCTAAAATTTCCCTTCTTGAAACGAACTACTATTAAACGACGGGTGGATTTTGTCGAGCCTTGGTATGCGACTTGGCCACGCTTTATAGAAGAACTTGAGATCGCCTACGAAAAGGAAGGGTATTGTCACATGGTTGCATCTGATATTACAGCGTACTTTGAAAATATTGATCTTGGTCTTTTGCGTGACTTATTGTTGCAACATCTCCCTCATCAACACAGAATTATAAATTTTCTCATCAGCCTACTTCAGTTCTGGTCTTGGCCTACGATATATGGAGGGTCCTCGATGCGTGGGATTCCACAAGGAAACGGAGTGAGTAGCTTTCTCGGCAATATCTATCTCCTGCCACTGGATAAGGCATTCCAGCAACTGTCAAAATGCCGTGACATTAAGTATTTTCGTTATATGGATGATGTAGAGGTAATGACCAAAGATGTTCATATAGCTCGTGATTGTCTGTTTCTGATGAACGAAAAACTTCGCGAACTTCGCCTCAACATTCAAGGATCAAAGACGAGAATACTACAAGGTAGTGAAATCAAAGATGAACTATTTGACGATCGCCGAGATCGCGTGAATAAGGTTATTGATACCATAGAAAGAAGAAGAAAGTTCTCAATTGGTGAACGTGTTGATTTTTTTAATCGCCTCAAAGAGGAACAAAAGAAA
Source organism: Nitrospirales bacterium (assembly GCA_020027205.1). Classification (GTDB taxonomy): domain Bacteria; phylum Nitrospirota; class Nitrospiria; order Nitrospirales; family UBA8639; genus Bin75. The sequence goes on from JAHRAQ010000029.1 coordinate 100,074, forward strand.
GTCATCGGGCGAAGAAAATTAATTCGCGACAAAGAACTTCGATTGTTTCGTCGGATTATCACTGGCTTTACACTCCTCAGACATCCTGGGATAGTGTCCACTGTTTTGAATCAGATGGAAAGAAACCCAGACTCACGGTTACTGAACAGTGCAGTACGATATACGCGCACCCAGAGTAGAAAAACTACCATTACCAATAGATTTGTTGATTTCCTGATCAACAGGAAACTTCTGTTTCCCTATCAAGAAGCACATTGCTTTATGGCCTTGCGGTATCAACGAGACATATCATCCAACATATGGGAAGAAGCAAGAAAGAAACTCAGGTCACGAAAGACACATTGGTATGTACGCCAACAGGCCGCACAGTTAATAAGTTTGAAATCTTTGTCGAAAATAGAATTAGATTCGTTACGCAAGCAATCATCTGAAGAGGTTAACATTGAGGTCAAGCGTACAATGATGCAGGCATTAACACAATATCCAAGAGAAGGCTTAGTTGAAATAGCACGGGAACTTTTGGATGAGACTGATCCGAAGTTACAACGGTTAGGCCATTATTGGAATGGAATGCTTTCTGACAAAAGCAAGGCCAATGAACAGATTAAGTCATTATTCCGAGATTTTTGTGAAGATGTCCTGATAGATAGGTTATACGAAGTAGAAATAGTTGCAAAAGCGGAAGATCCGGTAATTCGGAGAAAGATTTTGAGTAATCTAAAGAGAGTTCAAAAAAGTATACACAAGCTTATTCTAAAAAAACGGGTTGATTCGATTATTTCAAAACTTACACGTGACTTGAAACCATGATCCAAACTCGTATGAAAAAAATAAACACCGAAAAACTCAAGCAAGTACTCTTGTATATGCTACATTGGAGTTGGCGACAAGCCGAAGCCCACAAATACGAAAAACAGATTGACCAGATTGCCTATACATCTATGGCCCCAACTACAAAGAAATAGTTCTCACGAAGCAGGCAGGATGGATCATTGATGACATTTGACACAATAGGCAACTGGTCAAGGATCAAGCTTGAGATTATTGCACAATATGCTGTCCCTTATACTCGAATTATGTCCGGACTGAACTTCAAATTTTATTACATCGACACTTTTTCCGGTGCCGGCCTACATATTGATAGGGCAACAGGAGAAGATATAGCCGGTAGCCCATTGCGCGTGTTAAGTGGTCACATACCTTTTGATAAATATTATTTTATTGACCTTGACGGCGAAAAGGCAGATTTCCTACGAAATTATTGCACGCAACATTTTTCAGACAGAGAGATTGAGGTCAAACAAGGGGATTGTAATGAAGTAATAAAAGATACCATCTCTGGCATGACATACAGAAACTATGAACGCATTTTTTGCCTTTTAGATCCGTATGGCTTGCATTTGAAATGGGACACTGTAGAGATAATGGGCAAAAAGAAAATCGTTGACCTGATATTAAATTTCCCCATTATGGATATGAATCGTAATGCTATTTGGCATGATTACGGGAAAGTTTCGGCACAAGACAAAAAGCGCATGACGCGATTTTGGGGAGATGAATCATGGCTCGAAGTAGCCTATAATCCGTCCCCACAATCAAATTTGTTCGACGATAATCCCCTCGAAAAACAACCAAACGAAGCAGTGGCTGATGCTTTCCGGAAACGTTTAAAAAGTGTGGCAGGATTCCAGTATGTGCCCAAACCAATACCACTAAAAAACAGCACGGGCGCAACGGTTTATTACCTATTTTTTGCTTCTCAAAACTCCACGGCGAACAAGATAGCAAAGGGCATATTCACAAAATACGTGGGATAGTATCATGTCCACCATCGAATGGACCGAACAAACTTGGAACCCCGTCACCGGTTGTACGAAAATATCGGCAGGATGTGAATTCTGCTACGCCGAGACCATGGCGCGGCGGTTGCAGGCGATGGGAATGCCGGGATACGAAAACGGGTTTGCCGTTACCTGCCATGAGAACCGGCTGTTACAACCGCTCCGCCGCAAAATTCCAACAGTGTATTTCGTCAATTCCATGAGCGACCTGTTTCATCCCAACGCGCCGTTCTCCTTCATTGATAAAGTCTTGCAAACGATTGACAAAACCCCGCATCATACCTACCAGATTCTGACCAAACGCCCGGAACTCATGGCGAAATATTTTTCCGACCGGAATGTGCCCGACAATGCCTGGCTTGGTGTGTCCGTGGAAAATAAAAAACACGGTGTGCCCCGCATCGATGTCTTGCGGAAGATCGGCGCGAAAATCCGCTTTTTATCGGTGGAGCCGTTGCTGGAAGATCTCGGCAAAATAAATCTTTCCGGCATTCACTGGGTCATTGTCGGCGGTGAAAGCGGCTTGGACGCCAGGCCCATGCAGCCCGCGTGGGCATCGAACATTCGAGCACAATGTCAGCGCCGGCGTGTTCCTTTCTTCTTCAAACAATGGGGAGCATGGGGCAGTGACCAGGTTAAACGATCAAAAAAGGACAACGGCAGGCTCCTTGACGGCCGGTTGTGGAACCAATACCCCAAGAGTTCCAGGCACAGCCCGGCATAGCCGGTCGCACATGGCAGCCGTTTTTCATTATTCACGGAACCGCGCTTTATGATCGCCCGCCTCACCGGCACCCTGGTCGCCAAAGATCCCACGCGGGTGATTCTTGACGTGCATGGGGTGGGGTTTGAGGTGTGGGTTCCGTTGAGCACGTATTTTGACTTGCCGGAGTTGCGGGCCACGTTGACGCTGCATGTTTTCACGCAGCAGAGCGACGATGCCACGCACCTGTTCGGGTTTCTCACGACCGCGGAAAAAAAGGCGTTTGCGCTGCTGACCAAAATTTCCGGGGTGGGCGGCAAACTGGCTTTGAGCGTGTTGTCCACGCTGTCCATCCCCGACCTGGCGCAGGCCGTGCTCACGAACGACGTGGAGGCGCTCGAGTCGGTGCGCGGCGTCGGGAAAAAAACCGCCGGACTCATCGCCTTGTCGCTCAAGGACAAACTCGCCGACCTGCGGGCCGGCGCGCCGGAGGCAGGCGACGCCGCGACGCCGGCGGCGTGGCAGACCGCCCAGGATGACGCCCTGTCCGCCCTGGTCAACCTTGGCTACCGGCACAAGGAGGTCAAGGACGCCATCGACCGGCTGCGCCGCACGAGTTCCGCTTCGATGCCGCTGGATGAACTGATTCGGGAAGGTTTGAAACTACTCTCGAAACATTAAACCCGCCAGGCCCCGCGAGATTCACGCGGCGGCGCAACGCCACGGCACAACACCACGGCACAACGCGGAGGCCGAACGAACACCGGAGACCGCCAACACCCCCGCCCACGCCCCGGCGCACCGTTCGCGCCAACCACCGCTTACAATGTTTCCCGGATTTTTGCGCCGCAGTAGGCGCTGCGTACGACGCGATGGAAAAACCGCAGGACGTCCGCCAGATCAAACCAGAATCCGCAGTTGAGGCACTTGGCATAGAGGTGCCGGCTCATCGTGGTGTAATGCCGCTCCACCAACATCAGCCCGTGGCATTTCAGACATTCCATGATACGGTTCCGCCGGTCGTGTTCGCCGTCTCCTCGCACTCACGCCGCCTCCTCCGGTAAGGGGCCGCCCGCCGCCATCCTGTCGCGCGCGCGGGCGCACTGTCAAGACCGCGTCTCGTACGCCGCGCCGTTGTCAGGTCGGGGAACGCGCCCCGGCCGACTCCCGGAATCGCAAGCCATGATGCAGAAAGATCGACACGCTGTGTTCCGCGTTATTCGCAATCGCCAGCCCCGGTTCTTCGTCACGGTCGCCGGCGACGCGCAGCAACGTGAGGGCAAAGGGGCCGCGGGGCGTGGTGTAATGACGGGGCGGATAATGAAACGTGCCGTCGCCTTTCCCGAACAAAATCGAAAGGCTCCCGGATTGAATGTTCACCACCGCCGCGTCGGCAATGCCGTCCCCGTTAAAATCCCGGACCAGGCCGTGATTCGGCCCGGCGTCCCCGCCCGCGTCCATGCCGTCCCGAAACGTGCCGTCGCCGTTCCCCAGAAACACGGTAATCGTGTTCATCTGCCCGTTCACCACCAGCAGGTCCGCGGCGCCGTCGTTGTTAAAATCCGCGAAGGACACGGAGAGCGGCCGCTTGCCCGTCCGATAATCGGCGGGCCGGAGAAAACGACCGTCGCCCTGCCCCAGCCAGATGGACACGGCGCTGCTCATCGGCCCGCCGTTCGTCACCGCCAGGTCCAGATGCCCGTCCTGATTCAGGTCGGCGGCGGCCACCGACGTCGGCGTGTCCCCGTATTCATACAACGGCCCGCTGCGAAACCGGCCGTCGCCGTCGCCGAAAAACAGGTGCAACTTGTCATTGCGGAGGGCCACCGCAAAGTCCTGCCGCCGGTCGCCGTTGAAGTCCCCGCCGGCGATGGACACCGGCGTTCGATGCACGCGATAACGCGCGTGCGGCTCAAAGGCGCCGTCGCCCCGCCCCAGCAAAATGGCGACCTCATTGCTCCCGGAACAGGCCACCGCCAGGTCCTGATGCCGGTCGTCGTTGAAATCACGGAGCGCCACGTTTCGAGGTTCGAGACACACGCGCATCGACACATGCGGTTGAAAACTCCCGTCGCCGTTGCCGATGAGAAACGACAGCGTATTCGCCGAAATGTTGCTGGTCACCAGGTCGGCAAACCCGTCATGATTAAAGTCGCCGGCGTGAATGGCCGTGGGATTTTTCCCGACCTCATACGTGGCGAAGAGATAGAGCGGGTCGGGCGGCACATACGCCTCGTGCCTCGAACATCCGGGCGGCGCCAGGCACACCGCCAGCGCCGGCGCCAGCATGAAGGCGCGCACGACGTTGCCGCGCACCGCATTGCCGGCCACACAGGAAAACGACACGTGACGACCTCCCGCATCAAGCGAAGCCGGGGCCGCCCGGCCCGTCGGCGACGGAACACCGTGCGCAGTATAGGCGGCGGCGGCGCGCGGAGACAACCGGCATTTGAAGGGGCGGGAAGAAATATGCTATATGACCCTCCTCTCACAGAGGAGGAACCCATGGCGGGCAACAACGCATCCGGCACAGTCAAAATCACCCTCACCATGTACGGGGTGGCCGAGATTCTGAAATGGTGCATGGACAAAAACAACGGCCGCGTCCCCGGCGTGGACACGGAAGGCTTTCAACGCCTGCGGGCGTCGCTGGCCGACAAGCCGGACAAGGGCGACTATTTTACGTTCGACAAGTTCTGGAAAACGTCGAAGACGTTTGAGTTCACACAAGAAGAAGTGGCCACCATCGACCGGTGCCTCTACGACATCCCCAACTTCGAAGGCAAGCAACTCCCGCAAATCCGCTACAAGTTCTGGCCCGCGCAGGCCGACTGAACGCGCCCGCGCGGGCACGCCGCCGCCGGTCAGGTGGCGGGCATTCCACTGCCACGCAGAATGTTGAACGGGGCGAAGTCGTCGGTCAGGACAAGGCCGGGATTCGCCGCCGGTTGCCGGGCCTCCCGCAGGAACGTCAGCGTTTCAGGCGGCATTTTCCCCTCATTCAGCAAGGCGATGGTCGCGCGGAGCACGTCCTCGGACACCATGTCCAACGGGGCGGAGCCGGCAAAAAACACCAGGTTTGCCGACCCGGGCCGGGTGCGCAGCCAGGACGGAGCGGGAATCCGGTACGTCTCCACGTACGGAAACGCCGTCTTCATGGTGGCCGCCACGGCCTCGGCTCTGGTGTGATCCAACGCGGACGTTGAGGACGCCAGGTTCACGGCCATCACGCCCGCCGGCGTCAGACGCCGCTTGGCCTCGGCAAAAAACTCGGTGGTGGTCAGGTGAAACGGGATCTGGTGACGGGTGAAGACGTCCATCCAGATGATGTCGTATCGATCCGCCGCTCCGGTCAGAAAGACGCGGGCGTCCCGGACGTGGACGTGGTGATTGCCGGGCGGCCGGTATTGAAAAAACCGCTCGGCGACGGCGACGACGACCGGGTCCATCTCCACCACGTCCAGTTCCAGACCCGGCCAGCGGCGCGCAAGCCATTTGGCCAGACTGCCGCCGCCGTGCCCCAGAATGATGCCGCGTCGCGGCGCGGGGTGCAGGGCGAGGGCGGCGACCATCATCTGACTGTACGGCAGCGTCAGCCGCACCGGGTCCATCTTCCACATAATCGCATGGAAGGTGTTGTCCAGCATCAGAAAACGGAGGTCACGCTCGTCCCGCACGCGCACTTCCTGATACGGGCTGTCCGCCTCGAACACGGCCGGGGGATACACGGTGACGGGATGGAACGCCAGCCAACCTAATCCGCCGACGACGGCGAGCAACGCCGCCAGCGGCGCCGCCGGAATCCGGCGGCAACTCCACCACCACCAGATGAGTCCCCACACCACCAACAGCGCGCCCAGCGCCGCCACCATCGTCACGCTGCCCCACCACGTCAACAGAAAAAACGACGTGCCCCAGGTGCCCAGCAGACTGCCGATGGTCGAGACGGCAATCATCGCGCCGGTATGCCGGCCAAGATGACCCAGGTCCGCAATCGCCAGCCGCAACAGGGCCGGCAGCACACCGCTTAAACAAAAGGCCGGCACCGCCAACAGCAGGCCGGACGCCAGACAGGGCCCCCAGCGCGGGTCCGCCGTCCATTGCGCGACGGTGAACACCACGGACTGCCCGACCCCCGCCAGCAACAGCGTCCACGCCCCGGCCGTCAGCAGCAGACAGGTCAACACCGTCCCCGACGCGCGCCGGTCGGCCAGCCAGCCGCCCGTGGCGTACCCGCTGCTCATGGCGGCCAGCACCACTCCGATCAGCGCGCCCCACACGAACAGCGAGTTCCCAAACGCCGGCGCGAGCAGACGGCTGCCCAGAATTTCCAGCGCCATGACGACGGCGCCGGCGGTAAAGGCCGTCGCAAACAACCACCACCGGGAGCGGGACGACGCGGACGGCGGGGGCGTGGTGGGAAGAGCCATACGTTGCCGGAGAAGGTGAGATTGGCCCGTGTCCGGGGACGAACCAGCGGCGGCGTTCGAGCCTCCCGCCGCCTTTTCCCCAAGACAAATACGGAGAAGGATGGTATAGAAAGGGTTCGTCGAGTGTCAATGCAACGCCTCGCCACCGTGACACCGTGACACCGTGGCGGCGGCGGCGGGCGGCGGGGGTGAGAGAACGCATGGCCGACAAACAGTTCATCCTCGATCTCGGAAAACTGATGATCGGCATCGCGTGGATGGACGGCCAACTTGACCCGGCGGAACACAACGCCCTGAAGGAACTCCTGTTTGTCCTCCCCGACATTGCCGGGAACGACTGGATGCAACTCGAACTCTACATGGCCCACCCCGTCACCGACGCCGAACGCCGAGACCTGCTGGATCGCGTCCTCACCGGCATTCGCTCCTCCCGCGACACGCAATTCGCGCTGCGGACGCTGGACACACTGGTCGGCGGCGACACCGCATCGAACGGCGAATCGGCCTTTGTCGCGCAGATTCGTCAGGACATCGAAGGCCGCCGCACCGGGCTGTTCGCCCATCTCGGCGGCCCGCTTCGACGCACCTTGCGCCGCAACGCCGGCCGGTACCGGGGCGCCGCCGCGCGCGAAGATCACATGGACGATTTCATCAAGAACACGATTTACTTCCAGTTGACCTCGGAGATGCGCGACCGGGGACATCCGCTGTCCATCCCGGAGGCGGCGGCGCGAAAAATCTGTCTGGCCGCGGGGCTGATGGCACACGTGGCATGGGTGGATGACAACGTGTGCCACCGCGAACTCGACGCCATGCGCCTGGGCCTGCAACAACTCTGGCAGGTGCCGCCCGACGAAGCGCAACTGATCACCGACATGAGCCGCGCCCGCATCATGCACGGGCTGGATCTCGTCCGGCTTACCACGGGGTTCCGCGCCCACACCACGATTGAGGAACGCCGGGCCTTCGTCCGGTGCCTCTTCGCGGTCGCCAACGCCGCGGAGCAGACTTCGCACGCCGAGATCGAAGCGATTCGGCACATCGCCGCGTCGCTCGAACTGCCTCACCGGGACTTCATCGACGCCAAACTCACCATCCCCCGGCACGAGCGCGGCGGACTTTAATCCCGTGCCCGTGATGCCCCACACCCCGCCGCCGCCGTCACCGTCACCGCCGTCGTCACCGCCGTCGTCGTCGTCACCGCCACCGTCACCGCCGTCGCCGTCGTCACCGTCGTCGCCACCGCCTGTGTCACCGCCGCCGCCGCCTGTGTCACCGTCACCCCCGCCGCCGCCGCCGCCTGTGTCACCGTCACCGCCGCCGTCGCCGCTGCCTGTGTCACCGTCACCGCCGCCGTCGTCGTCGTCACCGTTGTCGTCGTCGTCACCATCGTCGCCCGCACCTTCATCGTCATCGTCACCGCCACCCGTGTCACCACCGTCGTCACCGCCGCCGCCCGCCGACGAGCGTCACGCCATTGCCGGCGCCGCCGGGCTGATTGGCGCGGCCACCTTGTCCAGCCGCCTTCTGGGATTCGCGCGCGACGTCATTCTCGCGCGGCTTCTGGGCGCGACCATGGCCGCCGACGCCTTTTTTGTCGCCTATCGAATCCCCAACCTGTTGCGCGAGTTGCTGGCGGAAGGCTCCATGTCCTCCGCCTTTATTCCTGTGTTCACGGAATATCACACCCTGCGCAGCAAACGGGACACCTGGGAACTGGCCGGCGCCGCGTTCACCACGCTGTTGTCCCTCGTCACCCTGCTGACGCTACTGGGCATCGTCGCGGCGCCCGCCATCGTGTGGGTCTTCGCGCCGGGCTTTCACGAGGACCCCGCGCGGCTGCACCTCACCACGCTCCTCACGCGAATTATGTTTCCCTATTTGATCTTCGTGAGTCTCGCGGCCCTCACCATGGGGATGCTCAATACCCTGCGCGCCTTTGCCGCGCCCGCTCTCGCCCCCGTGTTGTTCAACGTCTGCATTATCGCCGCGGCCCTGTTCGTCGCCCCGTCGCTGGAGCACCCGATTCTCGGCGTGGCCGTCGGCGTCGTCATCGGCGGGCTGGCGCAATTCGTCGTCCAACTGCCCGGCCTTCACCGGCGCGGGCTGCTGTTTCGATGGCGTTTCGCCCCCCAGCATCCCGGCGTCCGCGCCATTGGCCGCCTGATGGCGCCGACGTTGCTGGGCGTCTCGGCCACGCAAATCAATATCACCGTGAGCACCGTGCTGGCGTCGTATTTTCCCGGCGGGCCGACCTACCTGTTTTACGGCATGAGATTGGTCCAGTTTCCTCTGGGCATTCTGGGCATTGCCCTGGCCACGGCGCTGTTGCCCACGCTGTCGGACCAGGCGGCGCGCCGGGCCATGGACGAGTTGCGGGACACGCTGGGATTCGGCCTTCGCATGATTCTTTTTCTGATGGTGCCCGCGATGGTCGGGCTGATCATGCTCCGCCACCCGATTGTGCATGTGTGTTTCGAGCACGGCGCGTTCACCGCCGCCGACACGCGCGGCACCGCCGACGCGCTGGTGGCCTATGCCGTGGGGCTGTGGGCGTTCGCCGGCATTCGAATTATCGTGGCGGCCTTTTACGCCCTGCACGATACGAAGACGCCGGCCCTGGCCGCGGGGCTGGCCATGCTCGTCAATATCACGCTGGCGGTGATGCTGATGCGGCCGCTGGAACATGCCGGGCTGGCGCTGGCCACGGCGCTCTCGGCCATGGTGCACGTCAGTGTGCTGCTCGGCATTTTCGCGCGCCGTCTCGGCGGCATGGACTGGCGCCGCGTGGGACGCGCCCTCGGTCACGCCCTGCTCGCCGCCATCCCCGTGCTCCTGGCCTGTGCGTGGGTGTCCGGCCTGGCCGTCTGGCAGCGCGACGACGAATGGATGGCCAAGGGCATCATGCTCCTGGTGGGCATCGGCTTGAGCCTCACCGGCTACGTCGGCGCCCAGGCCCTGTTGCGCTCCGACGAGCAGGACGTGTTGTGGAACATGGCGCAACGACACATGCCGTGGAGCCACCGGAGGGAGGGGGAATGAGGTCGCCCCGGTGCGGCGGGCGGTCTCCCGCCGATGCCGTGGAGCCGCGAATGAGGTACGGGGAAGGACGGAAAGGGACGGCGACGGCGGGCTGACTCCTCCCTCCGTCATTCCCGACATCTTTAGTCGGGAATCCATCTTGCTGTTGTCTTTCCGTTCAGCATCACAGACAGGAAGGAAACAGAAGGATGGATTCCCGATTACTAACGTCGGGAATGACAGAAGGATGGGTCGGGAATGACGGACAGAGAGGAATGACAGAAGGAGGGGGCCGGGAATGACGGACAGAGGGGGCTACGGCATGACGTCCAGTTCGGCCAGGACTTCTTCCAGGTGGCCGGTCACTTTGACTTTGCGGAAGATGTCGTCGATTTTTCCCTGTTCGTTGATGATGAACGTGGTGCGCTCGATGCCCATGAAGGTGCGGCCGTAGAGTGATTTTTCCTTCCACACGCCGTAGGCCCGCAGCGTGGTTTTCTTCTCGTCGCTCAACAGGGGAAAATTGAGACCGAACTTTTTCGCAAACTTTTTATGCGAGGCCACGGAGTCGCCGCTGATCCCCAGCACCACCGCGCCGTGATCGTGGATTTCCTCCAGGCCGTCGCGAAAATCGCAGGATTCTTTGGTGCATCCCGGCGTATCATCCTTGGGATAACAATACAGCACGACTTTTTTCCCGGCGAAATCCGACAGCCGCAACAGGTGGCCGTCCTGATTCGGCAGGGCAAACGCCGGCGCCGGGTGTCCGACTTTTAATTCCACGGCGGACGGGCCGGGCGCGGCCATCGCGGCGGGCGCGCGTTTCGCGCGGCGGGCGGGTGGCTTCGCCCGGAGGGCGGTTGGTTTTGCCCGGCGCGCGGCCGTCGCAGCCGCCGGTGGCGACGCGGGTTTTCGGGTTTTCTTTCGAATGCTTCCGCGCGACGCGGGTTGTTTCGCCGCCTTGCGTTGTGGAGCCATGCCGTCCCTCCGGTCGCGGCGTGGCCCGCGACCATCATTCCACCGTTTTCACACGCCGTCCCGCCATCCGGCCTCGCCGCCGACCATGGCATGATACACTGGACAGAGATTGACAGAAAAGGATAAACCTCTCAAGTGACACGACCGACGCCCCCGCACTTCGTCATCGATGACATGATTCCCTGTGCCCGTGACGCGTTCTCGCGCCTCGGCTCCGTGACCCTCCTGCCGGCGCGCGCCATCACCCCTGCCTCGCTCCGGGACGCCCACGCGCTCATTGTCCGGTCCGTCATCGGCGTCGACGCCGCGTTGCTGGACCGCAGCCCCGTGCAATTTGTGGGCACCACGACCACGGGCGTGGATCACATCGACCAACGGTATCTGGCTGCGCGAAACATCGAGTTCGCCGCGGCGCTCGGATGCAACGCCGATGCCGTGGCCGAATACGTCCTGACGGCGCTGCTGACCGTGGCGCGGACACGCGGCCTGGCCCTGCACGGCGCCACCATCGGGATTATCGGCGTCGGCCGCATCGGCAGCCGGGTGGCCCGCATGACCCAGGCCCTGGGCATGAGTCCCGTCCTGCACGACCCGCCTCTGGCGCGCGCCACCGGCGACCCGCGTTACCGGCCCCTCGACGAGGCCCTTCGGGCCGACGTCCTGACCCTGCACGTCCCGCTGACCACCGACGGCCCAGACCCCACGCGGCATTTGATCGGCCGCGACGAACTGGCCCGCATGACGCCCGCCGCCATTCTCATCAACACCGCCCGTGGAGACGTGGTCGACAATCACGCCCTGCATGAGGCCCTGACCGGCGGCGCCATCAGGGCCGCGGTCATGGACGTCTGGGAAGGGGAGCCGTCTCTCAACTGGCCTCTGCTGCCGCTGGTCGCGCTGGGAACGCCTCACATTGCCGGCCATTCCTTCGACGGGAAGGTCAACGGCATGGTGATGATTTATCATGCCTGCTGCCGTTTTTTTGACCGGGAACCGACGTGGTCGCCGACGGCGGCGCTCTCGACATCGGTGGCGCCGCGTCATTACGACGGCGCCGGCAAAGACGTGCAGACACTCGCCCACGACGTCGCCACCACGCTCTACGACCTCGCCGGCGACCATGCGCGGATGAGGGACGTCCTCGCCCTTCCCGAAGCCGCTCGTCCGGCGGCCTTCGACCAACTCCGGCGTGATTATCCACAGCGCAGGGATTTTTCTGCATCCCCCGTCGTCATCGGCCATGCCGACAAAAAAATTATCTTCCAACTCAATGAATTAGACATAAAAGCCCGTTCAATCTGACACATTCATCTCAATGGGGTATTGACAGGTTATTCACTAACTTCTATAATAACTTCCAATTCCTATCGGAAATGTGTAGATTGAAATGTTCAAGATTCCGGCCAAAGTGACCTATGCGATTTTTGCGGCGCTGGACCTTGCGTTGCGCTATGGAAAGGGGCCGGTGCAGGCCAAAGCCATCGCCCGGCGGCAAACAATCCCTCCACGATTTATGGAGCAGGTGCTGCACGCATTGAAACACGGCGGCGTCGTTGACAGCATCCGAGGCCCGCAGGGAGGATACGTACTCCGACGCCCGCCGGCCGACGTCTCGCTGGCCTCCATCGTCGAAACGATGAACGGTCGGGCCGAATCCGACGCGCGCGACACCGGCGCCGAGGGCCGGGCCGGACGGCCCCCGTTGCAGGAGTCGCTGGTGGCCGCCGTCTGGGGGCGCGTGCACCGGGCGGAACGGGAGATGCTGAACGCCGTGACGCTGCAATCCCTGATGGAACAGTACACGCATCTCGAACAGCAACGGGCGCCGATGTATCATATTTGATCGATGCCCGTTCGCATGGATATGGATGGTCAACATCGACCGCCCGCCGGAGACGCGCGGACGGCAACCACGAACGAGTATTTGGGAGACGCCTGATGGAGACGGACAGACTCACCACGACGCCCGACGTTCAGACCAGCCCCATTCCTCAAGACATTCAGGAAGAAATCCAGACGTTTGAGGAGGAGGCGCGGCGGGTCCTCGACGGCGAGGTCCCCATGGAGCAGTTCAAGCCGTTCCGGCTGCAATACGGCATTTACGGACAACGCCAGCCGGACGTGCAAATGGTGCGCATCAAAATTCCCTTCGGCGGCCTGACGTCCAATCAACTGCGCCGCATCGCGGAACTGGCCGAGACACATGCCACCGGCGTCGGCCACGTCACCACCCGGCAGGATATTCAACTGCACTTCGTGCCGCTGCCGCAGGTCGGCGCCGTCATGCGCCAACTCGCGGAAGTGGGGATTACCACGCGCGAAGCCTGCGGCAACACCGTCCGCAACGTCACCGCCTGCCACCTCGCCGGGGTCTGCCGGGGGGAAGTGTTCGACGTCACTCCCTACGCGAACACCGTGGCGCAGCACCTGTTGCGCAATCCGCTCAATCAGAGTTTGCCGCGCAAGTTCAAAATCGCCCTGTCCGGCTGCGACCATGATTGCGCCATGACATCCATCCACGACGTCGGCCTGCTGGCGACGCGGGGCAGGGACGGCACGCCGGGGTTTCGCATGGTGGCCGGCGGCGGGCTGGGGTCGGCGCCCCGCGTCGCGCGCCTCCTGCGGGAGTTTGTGCCCGCGGATGAACTGCTGCCGTCCATCGACGCCGTCATCAAAGTGTTCGACAGCCTCGGCAACCGCAAAAACCGGAACAAGGCCCGCATGAAGTTTGTGATTGACAAACTGGGCTTCGAAGAGTTTCGGCGGCGATGGGCAGACGCCCGGACGGCCCTGTGCGGCGACACACCCGCGCCTCCCCTGCCGTTGCTCCCGTACGCCGACCCCGCGCCGTTGATCATGCCGACGCCCGCCGGCGGCAACGGCGGTGGCGGTGGCGGCGGCGGCGGCGGTAGCAGCGGCGGCGGCGGCGGCAACGGCGGCGGCGGCGGCAGCGCCGGCGGTGCGCCGTTTGCGACGTGGCGGCGCACCAACGTGTCGGCGCAACGACAGCGGGGGTTTGTCGCCGTCATGGTGCGACTGCCGACGGGCGATGCCACCGCCGGACAACTGTTCGCGCTGGCTAATCTGGCGGAACGCTACGCCAACGGCAACGTGCGCACCACCATCGGTCAGAATTTCATCATCCGCTGGGTGCCGGAAGGACATCTGGACGCGCTCTACCGGGGTCTGGACGCGCAGGGATTGGGGCACCCCGGCGCCAATCACACCGAAGACATTGTGGCCTGCCCCGGCACCGACACCTGCGGACTGGGCATCACCTCGTCCAAGGGCCTGGCCCGCGCGCTGGCCGAGGTGTTTCCGCCGGGACAGGTCCCCGACGACTTGAAAGGCGCCACCATCCACATCAGCGGCTGCCACAACGCCTGCGCCCAGCATCATATCGCCACCATCGGGCTTCACGGCGTGGGCAAGCGCAACGGCAGCCACGTGGCCCCCGTGTATGAGTTGCACCTCGGCGGGCGCGTCAACGGGACCGCGAACATCGGGCACATGATCATCAAACTCCCGGCGAAACAGGTCCCGGCCGCGCTCGAGCATCTGGTGGCCGTGTATCGACGGGATCGCCGGGACGGGGAAAATTTTCATGCGTTTCTGACGCGAACGGGCAAGGCCGCGCTCAAAGAAGAACTGCTCGGCTATTCCCTTCTTCCGTCCTACGACGACGATCCCTCGCCGTACACCGACTGGGAAGCCGACGAGGAATTCACGGTGGAAGACCTGGGGCCGGGAGAATGCGCGGGCGGCGCCATGGAAATGATCGACAACCGCATTCTGGAAGCGGAGCAGGAACTGTACCAGGCCCGTCTGCTGGCCGGGAAACATCAATACGCCATGGCCGTGAACAAAGCCTACCGGGCCGTGGTGGCCGGCGCCAAAGCCCTGCTCGTCACGGAAGGGATCGACCCCAGCACCGACGCGGAGACGTTGTCCGAATGTGACCGGTTTGCCGCGCGACACCACGGACGTATTCCCGACCAGTATCGGGCGCTGGCCGTGACGGCCGGCGACATGGGCGACAAAGAACATCTCGCCGAACGCACCGGGGAAAAACTGGACTTTGCCAAAAACTTCGTGGACGTCTGCCGGCGACTGACCGAATCCCAGGACGGAGCACTCACGCTCGGCGCCGATGACGACGGCCACGCCGACGGCGCCCCGGCCACGGCGCCCCGCGACCCCGCGCAGGACGGGACCGTGCTGGATCTTCGAGGCGTCATGTGCCCGATGAATTACGTCAAAACCAAATTGAAACTGGAAACACTGGAGGCCGGGGCGCGTCTGGACGTGTGGCTGGACGCGGGAGATCCCATCCGCAACGTCCCCATGAGCCTTCGCAACGACGGACATCGCGTCCTCGACGAAGCGCCGTTGGACGACGGCGCGCAACACTTCAGGGTGTTGGTGGAAAAAGTCGAACCCGAATGACGCGACCCGCGCGTGAACACCATGCCCCGCACCGCCCCGTCCACCGAGGAACTGCGCGAGATGAACCGGCGCCTTGAAGGCCGGCCCCCTCAAGACGCGCTGCGCGACGTCTTCGAACGGTTTTTCCCGCATGTGATTCTGGCCTGCGGGTTTGGCGCGGAAGACATGGCGCTCTGGGACATGATGTACCGGATCAACCCCCGCGCCTCGCTTTTTTATCTGGACACGGATTTCCTCTTCCCGGAAACCCACGCCGTGCGCGACCGCCTGATGGCGCGCTACGCGGTGTCGCCGGAGCAGGTCATCCGCGTCCGGCCGGCAATCACGCCCGCGCAGCAGGCGGAACAATTCGGCGACCGGTTGTGGGAGCGGCAGCCCGATCAATGCTGCCGGATTCGAAAAGTCGAGCCGTTGACCGGCATCCTGAAACACTACGCGGCCTGGGTGACCGGCATTCGCCGCGACCAGTCCCCGACGCGGGCCGGCGCCGGCGTGGTGGAATGGGACGCCGCGTTTGATCTCGTCAAAGTGAACCCGCTCGCGTCGTGGACCCACGATGACGTCTGGGCCTACATCCGACAACACGAGGTGCCCTACAACGCGCTCCATGACCGGCAGTACCCCAGTATCGGATGCACCCATTGCACCAGCCCCGTTCGTCCGGGCGACGACCCGCGGGCCGGACGGTGGCGGCAGTTCGACAAAACCGAATGCGGCCTGCATCCATCGTCACACCCGACGGGAGTCTGACGGCGAACGCTCCGCACCGTGACCCCGGCCGGCGCCGGTCGACCGTGGTGAAACGGCGCGGCCGCCGGCGCGTTGAACAGGAACACCGCTGATGCACCAATTCATCACCAAAATCGGCAAGGGCCGGCAGGGCGCCAAAGATCTGTCGTGGGAAGAAACCAAACAGGCGACCGGCGAGTTCATCGAGGGCCGGGCGACTCCCCATCAAGTCGGCGCCTTCCTGATGGCCATGCGGATTAAACTCGAAAGCGTCACGGAACTGGCCGCCTGCACCGCCGCCGTTCGACGTTACGTGCCGGCCCTTGAGGCGCCGGCGCGCCTCAACGTGGTTGACGTGCCCGTGTATGCCGAAAAACACTCGACGTTTCACGTGTGTCTCCCCGCGGCCATCGTG
The DNA here is from genome assembly GCA_020027205.1 of Nitrospirales bacterium. GTDB lineage: Bacteria > Nitrospirota > Nitrospiria > Nitrospirales > UBA8639 > Bin75. Next base: position 116,637 of record JAHRAQ010000029.1, read on the forward strand.
GCCGCGGCGGCGGGGGCGACCATCCTGTTTCACGGCACCGACACCCCGTCGGTGGACGCCGACCTGCCGAGGATTTTCGCGCACCTGGGGATTCCCGCCCAGTTGCAGGGAGCGGATCTGTGCGCGGCGCTGGAACGGGACGGCCTGGCGTATCTGGACCTTGCGTTATACCACCCCCCGCTGGCGCGGTTTGTCGCCTTGCGCGAGGAACTGGGCGCGCAAAACATGTTTCATCAGGTGGCCCGCCTGCTCAATCCCGCGCGCGCGCAGTCCCAGGTGGTGGGCGTGGCCCATCCCCAGTATCTCAACAAAATCCCGGAAGCCGTCACCATGCTCGGAGGCCAACGGCTCCTCGTGTTTCAGGGGCTGGAGGGATTTCCCGAACTGTCGCTGACGAGGCCGACGATCATGCGCGAACTCCGGCAGGACCGGGTGACGCCTCTCACGCTCACCCCCGAAGACGCGCAACTTCCTTCGGGGACGTTCCCCGTCATGGCCTTCCCGCCCACGCCGCCCGACGCCGCCTTGCCGGCGCGGGAAGCGGCGCGGATTCACGACCTGCTGCACCACCGCGTGCGCGACCGCTCCCGCGACTGGATGATCTACAACGCCGCCCTGCTGCTCTACGCGTCGGGACAGGCGCCCTCCGTGGCCGCCGGCGTGCCGCTGGCGCAGCACAGTTTGTCGTCGGGCGCCGCCGCGCACAAACTGGCCGCCCTCGCGTCAACGCCCCTGTCCGCACAGACCACGCACACCACGGCGGTCCACGCATGAATCATCTTCGACAACTGGAAGACCACAGCGTCTACATTCTGCGCGAAGCCTATCGACACTTCGACAACCTGGCCATGCTCTGGTCCATGGGCAAAGATTCCACCGTCCTCCTGTGGCTGGCCCGGAAAGCCTTCTTCGGGCACGTCCCGTTTCCGCTCCTGCACGTGGACACCAGTTACAAAATCCCCGCCATGATCGAGTATCGAGACCGGCTGGCGCGTGAATGGCGCCTCGACCTGATCGTCGGCCAGAACACGCAGGCCCTGGCGGCGGGGATGAACCATGAACGCGGCCGGGTCGAATGCTGCACCGCGCTCAAAACCAACGGGCTGAAACTCCTGCTCGAAGAGAAAGGCTACACGGGCATCATCCTCGGCGTCCGCGCGGACGAGGAAAGCACGCGGGCCAAGGAGCGGTATTTTTCCCCGAGGGACAAAAACAACGATTGGGATTTTCGAGACCAGCCGCCGGAATTGTGGAACCAGTTTAAAACCTCGTTTCCCCCGGACACGCACATTCGGATCCATCCCCTCCTGGACTGGACGGAAATCAACATCTGGGAATACATCCACTTCGAGAACATTCCCTTTCTTGACCTGTATCTCAACAAGGGAAACGGCACGCGGTACCGGAGTCTGGGATGCGCGCCCTGCACGTTCCCCATCCAATCCACCGCCTCCACGGTGCCGGAAATCATCGAAGAACTGCGCGCCACCAACGTGGCCGAGCGCGCCGGTCGCGCCCAGGACGAAGGCCGGGGCATGGAAATGCTGCGCAAAGATGGCTACATGTAAGACCGACACCCAGGCCGGCGCTTCGGTGCGTGACCGCCTGAACATCGTCATCGTGGGTAGCGTGGATCACGGCAAGTCCACGTTGCTGGGGCGGCTCTACGCGGACACGGGCACGCTGCCGGAGGGCAAACTCGAAAAAATTCAGGCCATCTGCAAGCAACAGGGCAAGGCGTTCGAATACGCCTTTTTGTTTGACGCCTTTCTGGAAGAGCAGCAACAGGGCGTGACGATTGACACCGCGCGCACGTTTTTTCAATGGGCGGGGCGTCAATACATTCTGATCGACGCGCCGGGTCACAAGGAGTTTCTGAAAAACATGGTCTCCGGCGCCGCGCGCGCCGGCGCCGCGCTCCTGCTGATCGACGCCCTGGAAGGCGTCAGGGAGCAGTCCAAACGGCACGGCCTGCTGCTCTCGCTGCTGGGCATCACACAGGTCACCGTGGTCGTCAATAAAATGGATCTTGTGGAGTACCGGCAGGACACGTTCCGCGCCGTCGAAACGGAATACCGGGATTTTCTGTCGCGCCTCAACGTCACCCCGCGGTTCGTGATTCCCTGCAGCGCCCGGCAGGGCGACAACATCGTTCATGCCGGCGCGCGCATGCCGTGGTACACCGGCCCCACGGTGCTGGAATCGCTGGACAACTTTTCTTCGGAAGTTGACAAGACGGAACAACCGCTGCGGCTGCCCATTCAGGACGTGTATAAATTCGACGCCTGCCGGATTCTGGCGGGACGCCTCACGTCCGGACGCCTGCGCGTGGGCGACGAGTTGATCTTCTCACCCTCGAACAAAACCGCCGTGGTGCGCACCATCGAAGCGTTCAACGTAGACCCGCCCCCCACGCAGGCCCGCGCCGGGCAATCGGTGGGCCTCACGCTGAACGAACAGATTTTCGTCGAGCGCGGGGAGATCATCTGCCGGGCGCCTTCCATTCCGCTCGTCTCCACGACCTTTCGGGCCAATCTGTTCTGGCTCGGGCGGCGTCCCCTCGCCACGGGAACGTCCTGTCTGCTGCGGCTGGCCACCCGGGAAGTTGAATGCCGCGTGACGGCGATTCACCGCATCGTGGACGCCAACGATCTCTCGTCGGAGACCCAAACCGCCGACGCCCTGGTGCGGCAAAATGACGTGGCGGATATCACCGTGCAGGCCCGCGCGCCTCTGGCCTTTGATCTGTACGCCGACTGCGAGGACACGGGGCGCTTTGTGCTGGTGGACGGCTACGATGTGTCGGGCGGCGGCATCATCACCGGGATGATTCAGGATCGTGAAGACACCCTGCGGACCGGGGCGCGGCAACGGGACTTTGCCTGGGTCAGGGGCAACGTCACCACGGAGGAGCGCGCCGCACACTACGGCCATCATGCGGCGCTCATTCTTCTCATCGGCCCCGACGCCACGGGCAAAACCTTTCTGGCCAAACAGTTGGAATCCGTGCTCGTGGCGGAAGGCCGGCACGCCTATCTGCTGGATCCGGAAAATCTGCGACGCGGACTCGACGCGGACGTGCGGAACGGCGACGCCGGAGAAATGATTCGCAGATACGGCGAAGTGGCCAGGCTGCTCATGGACACCGGGGCGTTGCTGATTTCCACCACGAACTCGTTCACCCTGGAGGACGACCGGGCGCTGGACGCCATCCGCACCCTGGTGCACCCGGCCCCCATGCTCACGGTCTACATGAGCCGGGACACCGGCCCCGCGCCCGCGGCGGCGGACCTCTGCTTCACCGGCCCCGAAGACTTTACGGCCACGGCCCACGACGTGCTGGCCGCGCTGAAACGCAACGGCACATTGACCGACGCGACCGGCACGCCATCGGGATTTCAAGTGTCGATTTAATTCCTCGCGGAAGGGCCATGGACGGCCGCGTTGATTCCGCGGCGCACGGCGGGCCGGCGGGAGCGGCCCCTGTCCTCATGTCGCGCGCCCGCGAAGAGACGGCCGCCTACCCCGGCGACGACAGTTTCAACCCGACAATGCCCGCGACAATCAGCAGGATAAAACACAACCGGGCCGCGTCCCGCGGCTCATTGAACAGCGCCATGCCCACCAGCGCCATCCCCACGGCGCCAATCCCCGTCCAGATCGCATACGCCGTCCCAATCGGAATCGCGCGCACGGCCAGCGCCAGACACACCATGCTGACCCCCATCGCCGCGACCGTCCCCACACTCGGCCAGAGCCGCGTCAGCCCATCCGTATATTTAAGTCCGGTCGCCCAGACAATCTCAAACCCGCCGGCCACCAGCAAATACACCCACGCCATGGCATCCTCCTTTTTCGCATTTCACAGGTACAAGGCCCGTGGTCGCGCCCCTCGGCCCGGTGTGCCAACCCTGTCGACACACAGCCTGGCGCGTGTGATTGAGTCTTCCAAGGCAAACAGGATATAGTAGACGGACGACCGAAAGACAACCGCGAGCACACCAAAGGGGGTGACTGGCTTCGACGGGGATCAGGAGGTCAACGGTGCGTGTCGAGCTCTCGGAGTCTCGTTAAACCTTCGGGAAACCAGTAAGTGCCAACGAAGAATTGGCTCTCGCGGCTTAACTAACCGCGACGTCTCTCCATGTTTTGTCTGCGGACGTGGAAGAGGCGCTACCGCAGCAGGCTGGTCCGTCACCGGCGTCCGGCGGCGGCGGATAAGAAATGCCGGGCTAGCGAACGCTCTAAGCCGGTCAATGGGCGTGGGCGGGCGCGAAACTTAAAACATTGACTACGCACGTAGGACCGTTGTGCCGACTCTCTCCGGACGCGGGTTCGATTCCCGCCACCTCCACCAACTTTACCGACTCCCCCTTTGAGCAACACGGCTCAAGGGGGATCGACGAAAAACACCAGCCCGCACCCTGCCTGTCATGCCATTGTGACAACCAAGGCTGGATCGATACTCAAATCCGACCACGGCCATGGGCAAAACATTAAAAACAAAAAGAGCGATCCAAAGCACACCATTGCTACGGATCGCAGAAACCGCCCATACACCTTTGCGCGGCATGAACCGCGTGCATTGCAACGATGTCCTGTCTCTGCTGGCAACCGTCAAGGGCCGTGACATTTTTGACGTCGTCATCGCTGACCCGCCGTACAATATCGGGAAAAATTTCGGCAATTCTTCCGACAAACAAACGCTCACCGAGTATCTGCACTGGTGCGACAAGTGGATTGGCGAATGTCTGCGGCTGGCGAAATCCGGCGCGCCGATGTACATCTACGGATTCCCCGAAGTGCTCGCCCATGTCGCGGTGCGCTATCCCATGGAAAAGCAAAAATGGATGGTGTGGCATTACACCAACAAAACGGTGCCGGCCATGACATTCTGGCAACGCAGTCATGAGTCCGTGCTGTGCCTGTGGAAAGACAAAAAACCAAGATTGCATCTCGACGCGGTGCGGGAAGAATACACGGAGACCTTTCTCAAAAACGCGGCGGGCAAGGTGCGGAAAGAAACCTACTGCCGGTACGGTACCAACGGCAAAAAAACCGTGTATCACGCCAATCCCAAAGGAGCCTTGCCGCGTGATGTGCTGAAAATACCCGCCTTGGCCGGCGGCGCCGGGTATTCCGAACGATGGTTTTATTGCAAACGTTGCAATCGTCTGTGTCGACCCAACGAGGCGGAAGCCCATCGGGCACATGATGTCATCCGCCATCCCACGCAAAAGCCGCAGGCGTTGTCCATGAAACTGATTTCGTCCGGCGCCACGGCGGGCGACAGTCTGCTGGTGCCGTTCGCCGGCTCCGGCGCGGAATGTGTCGCGGCGCAGGCGGTGGGGGTGAATTTTTTTGCCGTGGAAATGAATCCCGATTATGTTCGCCTTGCCAACTCATGGATCGAACAGCAACTCGACCAATGACTCCCCTAGAAAAAATCAACGGATTCCTGTCATCTATAAATCTGGAACATTATCGGCAAAAATACAGCCATATCAAACTGGTGGAGCTGGATTTGCCAAGAGACATACAAGCGATTCATTGTCTTTACGAAGAATATTGGGAAAAACGTGATGGGTTTTCGGGATTTGAGAATTTTTTCCAAACCTATGCAGGAGGAAACAGAGAAATTTTACTGGAAAACTTCAGGCGGGAAGCAATGTTTAGCCGTGAAACATTTTATCGCGGGTTGCCAGCCCGTATTTACCGCACATGGGCTGCGCTCTTAACACAAATTCAAGGAGGGTACGCCGCAGAAGAACTTTACGGCAAAGGCAATGTGAGCATGAGCGCCGAACTGGACTACAAAGGTATAGACATCCAGATTACAACAACGGAATCCACGTACAACATTCAAATCAAAAAGGAAACGCTGAGCAGAGAGGTCAGGGTGCCGTGGCAAAGAATGAAAAATGGCGTACCCATTGTCACCATACATTATGAAGTACCGGGCTGTGACCCAAAGACCAGCACAGGGAAAAACAGTGTCCCTTTTCAGCGTTGGATGGAAAAATGGAAGGGTAGATTGGATCGACTAGACAACGGTTTTATCATTTTTCGACCGCAAATGTTTTCCCCACGTCATATCACAGTCCCATAGTCTATGTTCCTCTCAATGCCATGATGAACAAGCCACTCGATAAAATTAGTCTAGATGACTTAAGTCAATTAAAGGTCAACGCGGTCACTGAAAGTAAAACAATTGAGTACAAGAAGAAACTTCCAACAAATTCAGATGGCGACAGAAAAGAATTTTTGGCCGATATTTCTTCTTTTGCCAACGCATCTGGTGGTGATTTAATTTTTGGAATTACAGAAAACGGCGGGGTCCCTCAAGACATTGAAGGTGTGGATATTGAAAATGTCGACGAAGAAGTCGGGAAATATGAAAACCTTATACGAAATGGAATTGAGCCTAGAGTAACCATTTCTACACAATCCATCAAGATTTCCGAAAAGAAGCACGTGCTCATTTTCCGTATAGGCAAAAGCTGGAATGGCCCAAATCGTGTTGTCTATAAGGGACATGATAAATTTTATTCAAGACATTCTACTGGGAAATATTCACTGGATACGGCGGAATTGAGAATTGCCTTCACGTTTTCGCAAACACTTACAGAGAAAATAACGAAATTTAAAACTGAAAGAATTGCCCGATTATACGAAGGCGAGATGCCGATCCAGTTTTGTAAGGGTGCCAAAATTGTTTTGCATCTCATTCCGTTGGAATCTTTTAACCCAAATTACTACATTGATTTGAAATCGATAATCGAAAGTCCTCGGAAATTAAAGCCAATTTACTCTAGTATTTGTGATTTGCGGATAAATCTTGAAGGTGTTTTATCGTACTCCAGGGTTCAACCTGATATGGCGGCAGACTCGTACGTACAATTATACCGCAATGGAATTTTCGAATCCGTAGAAAGTTCAATACTAAATGCATATGGACATGGAAAGGTAATCCCAAGTTCAACCTATGAGAAAGAATTATTAGCCTCATTGCGAGAATACTTGACACTTTCGAAAGAACTTGGTGTCAATATGCCAATCGTTATTTTCCTAACGCTGATTGGCATCAAAGGTTGGCAGATGAGCAGAGACCGAAATGTATTTCACGCACCCCGTCAGCCAATTCTAATTGATCGAGAAATTCTTCAATTGCCAGAGACTCTCGTTGAATCATATGACACAGAGCCAGAAGATATTTTACGTCCGATTTTTGATCGCGTTTGGAACGCCTGCGGATATGAACGATCGGATAATTTTGACGAAGATGGACACTGGACCAAACAATAAAGCAAAGGCCGGTGCATAACGAAGGAGGACGCGATGAGTCTGGCTGACAAACAATGCGTGCCGTGCAAAGGCGGGGTGCCGCCGCTGGAACCGGCGCGGGTGCGGGAGTTGCTTGACCAACTGGACCGGGGATGGAGTATGAACGCCGAGGGGCATATCGAACGCAGGTACGAATTTAAAAATTTTGCGGAGGCCCTGGCCTTCGTGAACGCGGTCGGGGCGATTGCGGAGAACGAAGGGCATCATCCCGATTTGTATCTGGCATGGGGACGCTGCACCGTGGAAATCTGGACGCACAAAATTCAGGGGCTGACGGAAAGCGATTTCTATCTGGCCGCCAAAGCCGACCGCGTGTTTGTGAATCATGACTGACGCGCTCATCACCATCGACACGCCCACGCACACCGGCCAAGCGCGCGGCCGCGAACCATGGAGCGATCCAACCGGCGTCCCTCGGGTGGCGTTGGTGACGATGCCGTTTGGCTATGCGAAGTTTCCGTCCATTCAACTGGGCACCTTGTCACGGATGTTGAAGAACCACGGCATCGGGTCGAAGAGTTATCATTTCAATCTGCTGTTCGCCCACCGCATCGGCCCGCGACTGTACGACGTGCTGTGCGAAAAACGCGGGATGATCGGGGAATGGCTCTTCGCGTCGATGCTCTTTCACGACAATCCGAAGCGCGCGCAGTACTCGCGCGTGTTCAAACCCGTGTTTGAGAGCACGGCGCGGGAGGCCGGATGCACGACGGCCTTTCTGGAAGACATTGCGCGCGCCGCCGCGCCGCAATTTCTCGCCGAAATGGCGACCGCGCATGACTGGAGTCAATACAACATCGTCGGGTTCACCTCAACCTTTGATCAAAACGTGGCCAGCCTCACCATGGCGAAGTTGATCAAAGACGTGCATCCCGACGTTCGCATTGTCTTCGGCGGGGCCAACTTTGACGGGGCCATGGGCCTGGAACATTTCCGGGCGTTTCCCTGGATCGATTACGTCGTGGTCGGCGAAGGCGAAGACGTGTTCCCCGCGCTGGCCGGAAAAATTCTGCGCGGGCAGGAAGACGAGTTCCCCGCCGGCGTGGCGTATCGCAAAGACGGGCGGATTCACTTCCAACCCAACACGGCGTTGTTTGCCGATTTTGCCGGCGCCGGCCCGCCGGATTACGATGATTATTTTGACACGGTTCGGGAACTCGAAGGACAGGGCTCGACGGGGCTGAACAGGATTTTACTCTACGAAGGTTCGCGCGGATGCTGGTGGGGAGAAAAACATCACTGCACGTTCTGCGGCCTGAATGCGCAGGCCATGACGTTTCGCGCCAAATCGCCCGCGCAAGTGGCCGAAGAAATGGATCACCTGTCCAGTCGCTATGACACCACGCGATTCCGGCTGGTAGACAACATCATTGATCTGCAATACATCGACAAGGTGTTCGGTCACTTTGCCGCCGGCCACTATGACTTTGATGTGTTTATGGAGACCAAAGCCAACCTGACCAGGCAGCAAATCCAAACCCTGGCCCGGGGCGGGGTGAAATGCATGCAGCCGGGCATTGAAAGTTTAAGCGCCGCGCAACTCAAGGAAATGGACAAAGGCGTCAGCCCGCTTCAGAATATTCAATGCCTCAAATGGAGCCGCTACTACAACCTGGACATCAACTGGAACATCCTGCTGGGCTTCCCGCGGGAAACCAATGAGGACTACCGGCGCCAGATTGATCTCATACCTTCGCTCTTTCATCTGCAGCCGCCGGAGAGCACGGGCAAACTGTGGCTGGAACGATTCAGCCCGTATTTCATGCGGCCCGACGAATACGGCGTGCGGATTACCGGCCCGGGCGCGGCGTACGAATATGTGTATGACGCCGGCAAGGTGGACCTGAACAAAATCGCGTATGACTTCGAATATGACATTGCGTGGCAGGTGGACCCGGCCCTGTATGAGCAATTGACCGAACTGGTGCGAACGTGGCGGGAGCGGTATTTTTCCCAGGACCGCCCGTTTCTGTTTTATGCCAAAGCCATGAGTTACATCACCGTCTATGACGGCCGCACCGCACACCCGACCAGCGAACGCTTTGACGAACCATGGTCGTCGATCATTGACTATTGCAATGAAACGCCGAAAACGCTCGACCAAATCCGACGCGCGGTGGCCGGCCAAACCGCCGCGTCACACGGAGCGTCGAAAACCGGCGCCTCCGTTGAGGTTGAGGCCGCGGTCTCGGCCCTCGTGGCCAAACGCCTCGTGGTGGAAGAGAAGGGGCGGCACTTCACCCTCGCGCTTCCGGTTAATCCTCACCGATAGGTCCCCGCGCATGCCGTGGTGTCACGCGCTTCGCAACAGGGCGTTGCGTTCATGGAACGATACGTGGGTGGCGGAAGAAACCCGTTCACGCGTTCCCGCCTTCGTCGGGTCGCGGCGTGAGCATTTCTGCAAACCGTTTCCTGGCAATATCGGTGACGTTCCCCATAATGTCCGTCACCTCTTTCCATTCTTCGGGAGTCAATTCTTCCTTCAGGGCCGGATTCAGCCCCCATTGCGCGCTGACCTGTCGGCCGTCACGCTCAACATGCACCGTCAGAATTTCGGTTTCAACGGGACCTTTGGCCCGACCGGACGCGGACGGTTTCCGCCGTGGAGATTCACCTGCCGCCATGGGTGCCCTTTCAACGCGCAATGGATCAACGGATCGGGATCGACGGCGATGACTGTGACGGGTTTTTCCCCGGAGTGTCAACCTGACCGGCATGGCGGGGCATGGCCACGCGCCCTCCGGCGTCACGGCAGGCCGGATATGAACCGATTCCCGCAAGGCCTAGCATCCGTGTACTCAACGGCAGCCCGTGTGGTTCGATGCGCGTCCTGAAGATCATTGCCCTGACCCTGTTGCTCATGGCGGCGGGGTATCTCCTGTACGGCGGAACGCGGGACGACACGGCTGGGAGCCTGTGGGTGCGCGAAGACCGGGACACCCTCTCCTTGCACGGCCCCATCCTTCCGGGTGATTTGGACAAGTTTCGGTCGGTGTTTGACGAACACGTCACGTCCGTCATCGTCAACTCCGACGGCGGCGACGTGTACGAGGCAATACAAATCGGGATGATCCTGCGCGACGCCCGCGTGACCGTCATCGTTCGTGGACGGTGCCTGTCCTCCTGCGCCAACTATCTGTTCACCGCCGGGGCGCAACGGGTCATTGACGACGGCATTGTCGGGTTTCACGGCAACGCCAACGCGCTGACCGCGCAGTACGGTGGCGTGGAGCATCTCCTCGAACGCCAGATGCCGTTTTGGATGCACTGGTTGCTGTCGGACGCGGACCGACGCGAAGAGATCTGCAAACTCGAGCAAACCCTCCGGTGGGAAAACGAGTTTTTTGCCGGCCTCGGCATCGATCAGGAACTCTTCACCGTCACCCAGCGTCCCGACAAGGGCAAGCACGACGGCCGGCAGTACGCCTTCCTGCTGCCGACGGCGTCCACGTTTGCCGGGTATGGCATCCGCAACGTGCGGGGGGAGCAAAGCGCCGCGTTGTGGCACGCCTTCGAAGAGGAGTTTTCGATGCGTCTCCTGCATGACTAACTCCCCCGCGCCGAACGGGCCGTGCATGCCGATGGCCCCGGCGGCGACGCGCCGACGACGGGTGGCATCACGGGTCTGCCTTGTCTCATGCCCCTCGCGGGGAGTACAGTCGGGACGGCGCGCCCGAAGGGAACATCGCGCGCGCCGAAACATTCACCCGGAGTCCACGCCCCATGCGTATTAACTGGAAAAAAATTCTTCATTCTCTCAAGAGCGAGGTCATCCCCCGGCGGTGGGACATGCAGGAGTTTGCCAGAAATTTTTTTGAAGGCCTGTTCCTGGTGGTCCCCATGGCGGTCACCGTCTACGTGGTCTTTCTGGTGTTTAATTTTATCGACGGCTGGCTGAATATTCCCGTTCCGGGATTGGGGTTTGTCCTGACCATCGTCATGATTATTCTGGTCGGGCGCCTGGCCTCAAACGTGTTCTTTCGCGGCGCCCTGGGTTCGCTGGAAAAAATCCTGACCCGCACCCCGTTCATCAAACTGGTCTACACGTCGATCAAGGATCTCATCGAAGCGTTCATGGGCGAAAAAAAACGGTTCGACCAGCCCGTGGTCGTCACGCTCGTACCCGGCGGCCATGCCGAAGCCCTTGGATTCGTCACGCGCCAGAGTCTGGACATGTTCGGGCTGGAGCATCGGGTGGCCGTCTACTTTCCTCAATCCTACAACTTTGCCGGCAACCTGCTGGTCGTTCCACGGGAACACATTCGCCCCCTCCGCGCCGAAAGTTCGGAGGTCATGGCCTTTATCGTCTCGGGCGGGGTGTCGGGCGGTTCGGGCAACGGGAAGCACGAGGAGCCTGCGGCCGTGCCGGGCGCCGCTCCGGCGTTGCCGGCGCCGACGGAACCTCCGAACTCTCCCGAATAACCGTTCGCGAAAATGTTCAAAGGCGGACGCATGACGTTCCATGGCCGTTCCATGGCCGCGCCGTTCCGCTCGCCGGCTGGAACAGGGAATGCGCCAACTGTTATAATGGCCGGGTTGCGCGCGGTCGGCGGTCGCGCGGTTCACGGCCGGTTTACAAAAGGATAATGGTGTCGCAAATCATGCATCAAAACATCCCCCGTTCCCTGCTGCTCTGCCTCTGCGCGATCACCGTTGCGGCCTGTGGCGAGCAACAGGCCGCGGCGCCTTCCGGCGGTCCTCCGCCGACGCCGGTGCGGGTGACGCCGATCCTGAAGCGGGCCGTGCAGCAGACCGTCACGCTGGTGGGCACCGTGGAACCACGGAAACGCAGCGTCGTCGCCAGCGAGATCGAAGGAGTCGTCCGTGATTTTCCGGCGAAAGAAGGCCGGCGAGTCACCCAGGGGCAGGTCCTGGCGCACTTGCGGATGGAGACGCTGGAGATCCAACTTGACGCCGCCTCGGCGTCACAGCGGGAGGCCCGCGCCCGCCATCAACAGGCCCAACGGGACCTGCTTCGCACCCGCGCGCTTTTCGCCAAAGCCCTCGTCACACAAAAGGACTTCGATGACGCCCAGGCCGAAGAACAAGCCCTGCAAGAGCGCCTGTCCCAACTCGACGCCGACATTCGGCGCGTCCGTGACCGGATGAACAAATCCAAAATCGTCGCTCCCTTTGACGGATGGATTACGCGGGAATTGACGGAGATCGGACAGTGGGTGCAAGCGGGAGGAGACATCATCGAGTTGGTGGACGTGTCTCACGTGCACGTCGAGATCCCGCTGCCGGAACGGTACGTCCGGCATATTCAAATCCGCGACCCCGTGCGCGCCGCCTTCGACGGCCTGCCGGATTTTGAAGCCCAGGGCCGGGTCTTGTCACTGGTCGCCCAGGCCGACCGCATCTCGAGAACGTTTCCGGTGAAAGTGGACATCCCGAATCCGGCACGGACCATCAAAAGCGGCATGGTGTCCCGCGTCACGCTCCGGGTGGGCCGGCCTCACGACGGGATGATGATTCCCAAAGACGCCCTGGTCCTCCGGGGAAACAAAGAGTTTGTGTTTCTGGTGCGGGAGAACACGGTGGACCAGATTCCGGTGACCTCCGGTGTGCAGATGGACGACCTCGTCGAAATCATGGGCACGCTCCGGGCGGGCATGACCGTCGTGACGGAAGGCAACGAGCGCCTGTTCCCCGGCCAGTCCGTGCGGATTCTCGGCGCGCCTTCGAGTCCTTGATGAACGCCATTCAATTCGCCATCCGATACCCCGTCACCACGGCCGTCGGGGTCATCTTTGTGGTTCTCTTCGGATGTGTGTCCCTCATCAAACTCCCCATCCAGTTGACGCCCGACGTCTCCAAACCCGAAATCACGGTGGAAACCCGCTGGCAGGGCGCCAGTCCCAAGGAGGTGGAACGCGAGATCACCGACAAACAGGAAGAGCAGTTGAAAGGCGTCGAGGGCATGGAGAAGATGTTGAGTGAAAGTTCGTACGACTCCGCCAAAATCATCCTGCAATTTCCCGCCGGCACCAATATCGACACCAGTCTTCTGCACGTCGCCAACCGGTTGAATCAAGTCAAGGAATACCCGGACGAGGCCGACGAACCCGTCATCAGAAGCGCCGATACGCTCGGCAACGCCATGGGCTGGTTTATTCTCAAACCGCTGGAGGGGAATCCCGTCAAAATCGACACCATGCGCGATTTTGCGGAAGACGTGATTCAGGCGCGTTTCGAGCGGATTGCCGGGGTCGCGGCCTCGCGCGTCTACGGGGGGCGGAACCGCGAGTTGCGCGTGCTCGTGGACCCGATGAAACTGGCCACGCGCGCCCTGACGGTGCAGGAGTTGGCGCAGGCGCTCGACCGGGAAAACCGCGACTTCAGCGCGGGGGATTTTGACGAGGGCAAACGATCGTACGTGGTCAGAACCGTCGGGGAATACCGCAGCCCCGACGACGTGAGCCGGGTCGTGATCGCCCGGCGGGACGGGTTGCCGGTGTACGTGCGGGACGTCGCGACCGTCGGTATCGCCTACACGGACCCCGTGCACGTCGTCCGGCAGCGGGGGGAGAATTCGATTGCCGTCAACGCGATTCGGAAGAACGGCGCCAACGTCCTGGACGTGATGCGGCAACTCCGGGACGCCGTGCGGGAACTCAACGACGGCGTCCTGGGCAAACGGGGCTTCACCCTGTTTCAGGTGTACGATGAAACGGACTACGTCTATCAATCCATCGATCTGGTGCAGACCAATCTGATCATCGGCAGCATCCTGGCCATCACGATTCTGTTGCTGTTTCTGCGCGCGGGCAGCACGACGCTCATGATCGGCCTGGCCATTCCCATCAGCATCATGGGCACCTTTATCGCCCTGTGGTTTCTGGATCGAAACGTCAACATCATCAGCCTCGCCGGCATGACGTTTGCCGCGGGCATGTTGGTGGACAACTCCATTGTCGTGCTGGAAAACATTTACCGCCACCGCGAGTCCGGCAAATCGCTGGTGCAAGCCGCCTATGACGGCGCCACCGAAGTCTGGGGCGCGGTCCTGGCCAGCACTCTCACCACCATTGCCGTCTTTGTGCCCATCGTGTTTGTCGAAGAACAGGCCGGGCAACTCTTTCGGGACATCGCCATTGCCATCAGCGCCGGCGTGGGGTTGAGTCTGATTGTCTCCATGACCGTGATCCCCTGTCTGTCCGCGCGCATTTTAAAAACCGGGAATCGCGGCGCCCGCCGGGGCCGCGCCGTCGAGGGCCGGGAGACCGCGCCGACAACGCCCCGCAAAGGACTGGGGACGCTGACGGGCGATTTCATTTACTGGATATGCGGCAGCGTCATGGGACGCCTGGGCCTCGTCGTCGGACTCACCGCGTTTGCCGTCGGCACGACCTGGCTGTTGCTGCCGAAGGCCGAGTACCTGCCCCAGGGGAACCGCAATCTGATCATCGGCATTGTGCTCCCGCCGCCGGGCTACAACACGGATCAATTTGTGCGGTTGGGCCGGTCCATCGAGGGCGTGCTCGCGCCCTATTGGGACGCCCGGTCTCATTCCCCGGAAGAAGCCGCCCTGGACGGACCCGGCATTCGCCACTTTTTTTTCGTGGCCAGCGGTCGTTCGGTGTTTATGGGCGCCGCCACGAATGATGATGGCAGAATCCGTGAGTTGATCCCGGTGTTTCGCAAAGCCATGGCCGACCTCCCCGGCGTCATCGGGATTGTGACCCAGAGCAGTTTGTTTGACCGGGGGCTGGGCGAAGGACGAAACATCGACATTGAAATCACCGGCCCGGAACTCGACGAACTGCTGGCGCTCGGCGGGCGCATCTTCGGACAGGTTCGGGCCATCCTGCCGGGCGCACAGGTGCGTCCCAGGCCGAGTCTCGATCTGGGCAGTCCCGAAGTCCGGGTCAGTCTGAAACGGGAACGCGCGGCCGACGTGCAAATGACGAACCAGGAACTGGGCTTTGTCATCGATGCGCTGGTGGACGGCGCGAAAGCGAGCGACTACCAGTTTGAAGGCGATGAAATCGACCTCACCATTCGCGGCGTTGACCGCTACGCCGACCGCACGCAGGACCTGTCGAACCTGCCCGTCTTTACGCGCGGCGGCCGCCTGTCCACGGTGGGGGACGTGGCCGACATCGCGCTCGTGGCGGGGCCGGAACAGATCAACCATATTGAGCGCGAACGGGCCATCACCATTCAGGTCATTCCGCCGGAACACCTGCCGCTGGAAACGGCCATGGACATGATCGCGCAGAAAATCCTGCGTCCGCTCAAGGAAGGCGGCGCCGTGAGCCGGCTGTATAATCTGCGCCTCTCCGGCACGGCGGATGACCTCACCAACACCTACGACGCTTTGAAATATAATTTTCTCCTCGCCCTCATCATCACCTATCTGCTCATGGCCGCCCTGTTCGAAAGTTTTCTGTATCCCTTCGTGATTATCTTCAGCGTGCCGTTGGCCGCGGCCGGGGGCATTCTCGGATTGTTCATCGTCAATCGTACCATCATCCATCAACCCCTGGACGTCTTGAGCATGCTGGGGTTCATTATTCTGATCGGCGTGGTGGTCAACAATGCCATTCTGGTCGTGCATCAGGCCCTGAATTTTATGCACCCGCGCCGGTGGACCCCGTCGGACACCGAAGCACGGGAGATGGCGGACGGGATGCCGGCCCGGCAGGCGATCAGCGAATCCGTGCGCACGCGCGTCCGACCCATTATGATGAGTATGCTGACCACCACCTTCGGCCTTCTGCCCCTGGTGCTGGCCTCCGGCTCGGGATCGGAATTGTACCGTGGCATCGGCAGCGTCGTACTCGGCGGACTCGTACTGTCGACCGTGTTCACGATCTTTCTGGTGCCGGCGCTCTTCAGCCTCGTGATGGACTGGAAACTCAAACACGCCGCGTCGCCGGCCGCCGAGGGCATCCCGGTTCCCGAAAGCCGTCAGACGTGATGGGACTTCGAATGAACACTGCGGCGTCACGTCCGTCACATCCGTCACGCCCGGCCACCCGCCTGACACTCGCGGTCATCATGCTGTGCGCGGGAATCGGGTCGTGGGGAACGGCGCCGCTCTCCCATGCCGTGGAACACACGCCGCCGGCGCCGTCCCCGTCGGAACGCCGCTTCAGCATGAGGGACGCAATGCGCGCGGCCGTGGATCACAACTACACGGTCAAACTCTTTCAGGAGCAGATCGCGCAAGCCGAGGGACAGGCCGCCACCCGGCGCGGGGCGCTCCTTCCGAATCTGTCCGCCAGAGTCAGCGGCGCGAGACGGCGGTTCTTTTTCGGCGCCTTCGGCGGCACACCCGACGTGTCCAAACCCTTGACGTTTTACGAGAGCCGCCTTGCGCTGACCCAGAATCTGTTCAGCCTCAGCCTGATTCAACGATGGCGCGCGGCGCGCACCAACGTTGAAGCGGCCGTCTTGAGCGCGGAAACCCAAAAAATGGACACCATGGCCCTCACCGCCCTGGCGTATCTGGAAACCCTGCGGATGCAGAAAGCCGTCGAAGCCCGCGAAGCCGACGTGACACTCAACCGCGCCTTGCTGGAACTGGCCATGGAGCGCGAGTCGGCGGGCACGGCCACCAGCCTGGACGTCACCCGCGCCAGGGTGCAACTCGAAAATGAAAAACAACGCCTGCTCGTCGCCCGCAACGCGCATGACCTTGCGACACTCAATCTGATCCGCACCATCGGCCTTTCCTTCGACATGGAACTCGCGCTGACGGACACGCTTGAACTGGTGGAGACCGAGTCGCAGACCGTCGGCGACGCCTTGCGTGTGGCCCGCGCCAACCGCGTCGAACTCAAAGTTCAGAAAAAACGCCAGCGGTTGGCCGAACTCACGCTGAACTCGGTCACCATGGAGCGCGTGCCGTCGCTGACCGGCAGCGGGGACGTGGGCGTGATCGGCAATCAAATCCCCAATGCGTTGACCACCAACAATATCGAGATCCTGCTGTCCGTTCCCCTGTTCGACGGCGGGCAGCGGGAAGGGCGCATTTCCGAAAACCGCAGCCTCGTCCGCCTCGAGGCCATCCGAACCCGCGACCTCGAACAGCAGGTGGCGCTGGAAGTCCGGGACGCGCTGCTGACGCTGGCCTCGACGCAGCAACAGGTCCGCGTGGCCCAGGACGGACTGCGGCTGGCCTTCCAGGAACTCGACCTCGCCCGGCAACGCTTCGCCGTCGGGGTGGCCACCAATATTGAGATCACGGACGCCCAGACGTCGGTGGCTCAAGCGCGGGACAATCTCATTGACGCCCTGTTTAATTTCAATGCGTCCCGCGTAAATCTGGCCAGGGCGCAGGGCCGGCTGGACGATCTCTAGCCCCGCGCCGTCCCTCATTGACAGGAAATTCGGAAGACGACGCGCCGCGCAGGCGGCCGGCCGTCGGAGTCGTCACTATGGTCGATCCACACCGGCAGCGTGATGTTCGCGCCCAGGCCGCCAGGCGGCGCACCTTTGCCATTATCAGTCATCCCGACGCGGGCAAAACGACGGTCACGGAAAAATTACTGCTCTATTCGGGCATGATCCGCACCGCCGGCATGGTGGGCAGCCGCAAACACGCCAAAACCGCGGCGTCCGACTGGATGGCCATGGAGCAGGAACGCGGAATCTCGATCACCACGTCGGCCATGCAGTTTCAGTACAAACACACCGTCATCAACGTGCTCGACACGCCGGGGCACGAGGATTTCTGCGAAGACACGTACCGGACGCTGACGGCCGCGGACAGCGCCATCATGGTCATCGACGCCGCAAAAGGCGTGGAAGCCCAAACGCGGAAACTCTTCGAAGTGTGCAGTTTGCGGAACATCCCCGTCCTGACGCTGATCAACAAAATGGATCTGCCGGGACGCCCGCCGCTCGATCTCACGGCGGAAGTGGAAGACGTCCTCCGCATCCAGGCCAGCCCCGTCAACTGGCCCGTGGGGGCGGGGCGGGACTTCGCGGGCGTGGTGGACCGCGCCACTCGACAGGTCTCGCTGTTCACCAAAACGGCGGCGGGCGGCGCCCTGAAATCCGGCCGGACGGACGCGCCGTTGGACAGCCCCGATGTACGAAAGGTCATCAGCGACGAGGCGTGGCGGGACGTCACTCACGATCTGGAACTGCTGACGGTCGCCGGCAATCCCTGCACCCGCGAGGCCTTTCTCAATCACAAGGTCACGCCCGTTTTTTTTGCTTCCGCGCTCACGAACTTCGGCATGGAAAACTTTTTCGACGCCTTTGTGGAAATGGCCCCCGCCGCCATGCCGCGGACGGCCGACTGTCCCGACGGAACCGAAATCGTCGTGGACCCGTCGGAGCGGCCGTTCAGCGCCTATGTTTTCAAGATTCAGGCGAACATGAATCCCCGCCACCGCGACAGCACGGCCTTCCTGCGCGTCTGCTCCGGCCGATTCGAACGCGACATGGTCGTCAAACATCACCGCCTCGGCGCCGACGTCCGCCTGTCCCGCCCGCATCGTCTCATCGCCAAAGACCGCGACACCGTGGATGTGGCGTATCCCGGCGACATTGTCGGCGTCATTGACACGGGACAATTTGCCATCGGCGACACCGTCTCGCTCAACGACGGGTTCAATTACAAACCGCTGCCGCAATTTCAACCGGAGGTCTTTGCCAGGATTCACCCCACCGACGTGGGTAAACGCAAAGCCTTCGACAAAGCGCTGGCGCAAATGACCGCCGAGGGCGCGATGCAGCGGCTGTGGAGTCTTGAGGCTCCCGACTTCATCATCGCCGCCGTGGGCCGTCTCCAGTTCGACGTGTTGCAATTTCGCCTGCGCCACGAATATCGCGTGGAGACCAGACTGGAGCCGCTTCCCTATGAATGCAGCGCCTGGCTGACGGGAGACCTCAACACGTTTCGCGCCCCCGGCGACGCCCTCGTCGTCAAAGATCAACGGGATCGCCCCGTGGTGCTCTTCCGCTCTTCATGGTCGAAACAGTTCACCAGAGAGCGGCACCCCGACCACGCCCTCCTGGAGATGGGATAACCGCGCGCGGGGCGGCCCTTGCGCGCAACCCGCGCCGCGCCGTTCCGTTTCGTTTCGTTTTCGACCCGCCGCCGGCCGCGTCACATCGTCTGTGATAGAATAGTCATCGTACGACACGAGCATCATCACACAAGCGAGGTGAACAATGGATGTGCAAGTCTATGGATGCAATCACATCGTCATCGAAGTGGACGACGCCAAAAAAGCCGTGGCGTTTTATGCCGACGTGTTCAATCTGGAAATGCTGCGCGGCGGGGAGGGCGCGGCCTGGTGCAAACTGGGCGAACACCAGTTCCTGGCCATTTTTGAAGTCGACACCCTGCAACCCGACCGCACAAAACATTTCGGGTTGATGGTGCGCGACGACGCGCAGGTTCAGGCCGTGCGCGACAAACTCGTCAACAAGTACGGCCTGACCATGGCGCCCAATTTCCGTTGCGACTTCCGCGACCCCTGGGGCAACCGCATCCAGGTCGGCGACCTGCACGATGAATCACTCGTCTGGCTGTTGCCTTATCGGGAAGCGCAGAAGGCGGGGATTAAATTTGAGGGGTGACTAGATTTGGTTCATCAATCTACTGCATAGGCAATGACTCGGATAATGCTTCTGCTATTTCTTGCGCAGCTCCGACCAGCCTCTTCCTCATAATTCCATCTGCGGGCGACCCGGGTGCTCCTCCCCATGCGTTTTGCCAAATTATTCCAGCGATGATTTTTTGCGAGTGCGTACTCGTTACACGCGCAGTTGCACTTGTGACATTTCCATCGTAACCCCCAACACCTTTCACGGTTAAGTATGCATCTATGCCTTTCTCTTTCAATTTTCCGAGCATTTGTGGATTCGCAATCTCTAATTCGTTCATATTTAAACGTGCAAGCAACTTGGATGTGGCAGAAGCATCAATGACCTCATATCCTTTGTTGGATAGTTCAATGCCAACGGCTTCCGCCAACAAACCACCTTCTGGCGCTAATGCTATTGATTGAACAGAGTGCGAAACTCCATTTATAACTGGTAAGGTAGAAATTTTTGAAAGACCGCAACCATTCAGCCAAAAGACTGCCGATACAATCGTCAGCACAAAATGGTTTTTCATTGACATTCCCTTTTGTTAATATTCACTAACTTGAACGACCCTTGGCCTTCAGGCATTAACTCAAATTTTGGAGGCTTGCCTCTTTCCCATGGAGCATAGTTTTGAGAAATAAGCCACTGACCGATTTTCTTGGATCTTAGCTCCGTGCAAGCACCCCAGAACGAATCAGAGATGTTTATTTTGACTGGGTTTGGCTGTCCGTATAGACACAACTGGACGCTTTGCCATTTTTTCTGAAAATACATATCTCGATCAGCCTTGCTGATTTTTATACCATAGCCCGCACCAGAGGGATTATGAGAATTATTATTCCAAGCAGTAACTTTCATGTCGTCACTCGTTTCACACTATAAAATAATCATTCCCGAAACAACCCCTCCAACAAGGCCTTCCCGGCCTTCTCCACCGTCTTCCCCAAATCTTCGGCGGACTGGCCGAGCTGCTCGCGCCCCCTGGGAAGCAACGCGCCCGATTGCGTCACGGCCTTGAGAATGGCCGTGTACAGCGCGCGGAACATCTGCGCCGACGCATCCCAGAATGTGACGCCGCCGGAAGCTTTGCCAATATCGCGCAATTCAAGGTCGAGCAACGGCACCCGCACAACGCCGCGTGTGCCTCCCAGGAGACTCATGTGAATTTCCGCGTCATGCAGGAGTACGCGTTGAGAATGTGAACATGGGGTTCCATCAGGTGGATCGCAGTACCATCGCTTTGACTCGTGCATGAGGAATGTTGGGGCTGTCAGGATGAACCGTTATCGCTCGACGGCCCGGGTCCACGATTAAATCCATGTCTTCCATCGGCACAGACCCCAGCAACACTTCATCGCCGATCACAAGGGCGCCGACGTAGCAAAACCGTTTGCCAAGCGTCACCTTGAGGGGGCCGACGTATGGAACCGTCATGTTCCTGCCGTCCGCAACGGAGACTTCACGCATGGACTCTGTTCCCAGACTCATTTGAAGAGCAACACGCTCAGGAATACACAACATCAGCGCACCGGTGTCCGCCAACGCCCGCACTTTCAAAGGCTCCAACGCCGGCTGTTTTGGATTGCTTAACTCTATCTCCGCAAAAACGTGTCTCACAACATCCCTCTGGAAATCTCACTCATTGATTCCGGCATGTGATCATAAACCTTTCAACAACCCCTTCAACAACTCCTTCCCCGCCTTCTCCATCGACTTGCCCAGGTCTCCGGCCGATTGGCCGAGTTCTTTGATCTTATCGGGAATCACCGTGCCCGATTGCGTCACGGCCTTGAGAACGGCGGCGTATAGCGCGTGGAAAATCTTCGCCGACGCTTCGCGGAGACCGGCGCCTTCGGAAGGTTTGCCGATGTCGCGCAATTCAAGATCGGGCAACGGCACTTGCATGACGCCGCGTGTGCCTCCCAGGAGGCTCACGGCAAGTTCCGCGTCTTCCAGGGTCAGGCGTTTAATGTGGACGCGGGGTTCCGATTCTTCGTCCTCGTCCCGCTCCTCACGCGCGTCGTCGTCCGCGTCATCCGAATCCGAGCCGACGTTGCGCACGACATTGCGCCGAAGGTCGTTGAGATTGCTGCCCAGTCGCAACCGTTCGAAGGTCACGCGCGGCTTCACGATCCGCACTGATTCGACCACGACGGTCTCGTCCAACAGCGACGCCCAGTCCACCCGCACCTGCACGGACGGGAGAGACAACGCATGTGCGGTCTCGTAGCCTTCGGGATTGGCAATGGTCAGTTGTGTCAGATCGGCCTGCAAGATCGACCTGTCGGACGACAGCGACAGGTCAACGTCCTCCAGCGTCACCGGCACGCCCAGGACTTTGGCCCCCATCGTCTCCACGCCGGCTTTGACCAGCGTTGTGAACGACAGGGCCAGCAACACGATCCCGACAACCGCCAGCACACCGGTCAGGGCCAGCGCGCGCAGGAAGATTTTCATCGGTCTTCGCGTTGTTCCCGGCATGTGCGTCCCCCAACCGCCGGCGTCGGCGCGTCCGCTAGAGTTCGCGGCGGCCTTCGATGGACTTGGTCAGTGTCACGTCGTCGGCATATTCGATGTCCATCCCGACGGGAATGCCGTAGGCAATGCGCGACATCTTGACGCCGTAGGGCTTCAACAGTTTGGTGAGATAAATGGCCGTGGCCTCGCCTTCGATGGTGGGATTTGTCGCCACGATGACCTCCTCCACGCCGCCGTTTTTAACGCGCCGTTCCAACTCCTTCGCGCGAATGTCGGACGGGCCGACGCCGTCCAGCGGCGACAGCGATCCCATCAGGACATGATACAGGCCCCTGTACCCACGGCTCTGATCGATAGCGTGCAGAGTGCTGGGTTCTTCCACGACCAGAATCTTGGTGCGGTCCCGTTTCGGGTCCCGGCACACTTCGCACAAGTCGCTTTCCGCGATGTTGCGGCATTGCTCGCAAAACGTCACAAACTCCTTGACGTCCCGAATCGCATCGGCCAGGCGCAAAGCGTCGTCTTTGTCCGCCTTCATCACATGAAACGCGAGACGCTGCGAGGTCTTCTGCCCGATGCCGGGCAACCGCACAAACTCTTTCGCCAGTTTGGCCAGCAAACCCTGTTGCTGCGGCACGCTCATAAAATTTCAGTCACGCGCGTCACCGTGCGAACCCGTTCGAGAAGCCGTCGCGCACCGGATAGCCGGCATCCCTAAAATATGCCCGGCAGTCCCAACCCGCCGGTCAACCCTTTCATTTCTTCGGCCATCACGTCCTTGGCTTTGCGCAACGCTTCATTGGTGGCGGCTACAAGAAGATCCTGCAACATGTCGGGATCCTTCGCGTTCAGCACGTCGGGGTCAATTTCCACTTTGGCAATGCGCATGCCTCCCGTGGCCGTCACCGTGACCATCCCGCCCCCGGCCGACGCCTGGACGGTTTTGGCGGCCGCCTCCGCCTGAAGTTTGCCCAACTTTTCCTGCATGGCCTGTGCCTGCTTCAACAAATTTCCCATATTGGCCAAAGGATGTTCTGACATCTCACGCCTCCTTCGTTCCCGACTCTCGGCTCGCCTTCACCACTTCGACGCCAAACAGGTCCTGCGTCTGTTTCACCATGGGGTGTTCACGTACGCGGTCCAGCAACGCCTCGTCATCCTGCCGTCGTTGTTGCTCGCGCATCTGCTTGACGGTGCCTTCGTTGCCCGCGTCGTCGGTCAACTCGACGACGCACAGTCGGATCGTCGACCCGGTCATCTCCCGGCACACCTGCGCGATCAGGGCGCGGTTCTCTTCTTTCTGAACAATGGAACAGGCCAGCGAGGCGGATTTGGCAAACCCGACGACCACCTGCGCGCCTTCGACTTTCACGAAGACCCCCGTCTCCAAAAAAGAACCGACACTGGGATGCCTCTCCATCACCGCCTCCACGATCCGCGACCAGTCTTCCCGCTGCATGACCGGCGCGCCCGCCGGGGATGACAACTTCTCCGGGGCGGCGGCGGGGACGGGTGTTGTCCGCGGCGGCGTGACCGCGGACGGCGCGGGAGCGCTCGCCGCGCGTTTCGGCGTGGCGGCGGGCTGACCGGCACGGTCCGCCCGCGGCGGTTCGGACGCGGCGGCGCGGTGTGGCGGCGCCGCTGTCGTTCGTGCCCGTACCGGTGCCGGTGCTGCCGCCGGCGACCGTGGAACCCCGGCCCCCGGCATGGTCTTCTCCACCAGCGTGTGCGGGCGTTGCGAATGCTCCCCCGGCACGGCGGCGGGCGCGGCGGCGGGCACCGCGCCGCGTGACGGTACGCCCGCCGCTCGAATCACCGCCATCTCAAACACAAAACGGGGACGCGCCGTTGACCGAAGACGATCTTCGGCCTGGGCAAAGAGTTGAAACAACTCCTGCAACTGCTCGACAGAAAACGAGGCGGCCTCCCCGATCGCCCGCTCCACTTCTTCCGCAGGCACATCCATCAACCGTTGCGCCCGCTCACGGTCGGGCACCACCGCCGCGATCATGACATGGCGCATCCGCGCCACCACCGCTCCGCACCAGGTGCGCAGGTCGTATCCCTGCGCCACCGCCTCGCCGACAAGTTCCACGGCCGCGGCGGGATTCCGGTTCACCACCGCCTCAATCAGCCGGCTCACCAGTTCGTCGGGAACGGCGCCGAGCATGTCTTCCACGTCGCGTTCGGCAATGGTGTCGCCGCCAAACGCCGCGGCCTGGTCCAGCAGGCTCAAGGCGTCGCGCAGACTGCCTTCACTCGCGCCGGCAATCCAGCCCAGACTGCGTTCGCCGATGGTGACGCCGATGTGCTGCGTGACGTCCTGCAAACGCGCGATGATGTCCCGCCGGGGAATGCGCCGAAAGGTGAAATGCTGACAGCGCGACGTGATGGTGGCCGGAATCTTCTGGGACTCGGTCGTCGCAAACACAAATACCGCGTGCGACGGCGGCTCTTCCAGCGTTTTCAACAGCGCGTTAAACGCCGAATTGGAAAGCATATGTACTTCGTCAATGATATAAATCCGGTAGTGGCCCCGGAAAGGCGAGAACTTGACGTTCTCCCGAAGTTCCCGCACGTCATCCACGCCGGTATTGGACGCGCCGTCAATCTCGATGACGTCCACGGACTGCCCCTGCGTGATTTCCACACAACTCCCGCATTGGCCGCAGGGGTCCGGCGTCGGCCCGCGCTCGCAATTCAGCGCCTTGGCCAGAATACGGGCGGCTGTGGTTTTCCCCACACCGCGCATCCCGGAAAAGAGATAAGCATGAGCCACCTGCTTCTGCACGATAGCGTTCCGAAGCGTCTGCACCACATGCGCCTGCCCGATCAGTTCGTCAAACGCGCCGGGGCGGAATTTTCTGGCGGAGACTTGGTAGTCCATGATTGAGTTTATCGTTGCAGATTGCCGACTCCGGCAAAGTTCACAGGATTCTGTCGCACGGACCTTGCCCTTTTCCGTCCTTTATGTGAGACGCTTCCTTACTCACCGTAAAGTTGCTCGTTTGTGAATAATGTACGACCTTGTTGGTCGATGTGGCGTTTCAAAGGCGGATAGGTGATATGCCGGTAAATCGTGAGATCGACTTTATACGGCAGAAGGCTCTCCGAAAAACAAGTCCACAGACGGTCGGCTTTGGCCTCGTCAATATCACCATAAAGAACCAGATCAATATCTGAATTGCTTTTGTATTTTCCTGTTGCTCTTGAACCGTATAAAGAAACTTTATCGACATTGGAGACATTCCGAAAAAGGATGTCCCTGATGATGCGGAGTTGATTCTTGTTAAGACCGTGATCAGGCATCGCGAGCCGCGTCATCTTCCATTGCCAGCGTTTCATAGAGTTGCCTGAAGCATTGGAGATACCGTTCAACCACCTGCTTCAGCACAATTTAAAATTTCTTGAAATCGTAGGTGTGACTCATCTTGTTGCGGGCATCCAACGCCATCATCCAGCCTTCGCCGTCATCAATAAGTTTGGCGGCGACAGCCTCTTTAATCACCGCATTGGGCGTAACTTGGCTGAATACGACGTTTTGATGCTCCAAGTAATCTTTCATGGTTTTCCATGCCAACTCCGTACAGACTTCAAAGCGTTGTATCATCCCTTCCTTTCCCAATTGATCCAGAGATTTTTCATCATACCTGTCAGCGGCTTCTTGCAATAAAAAGTAAGCCCTTTTGAAGTTGTCAAAGCGGTACCGCCAACGTGGTTTCTCTTGTGCCATCACCCAACATCCAATTTCGCTTTTTCACATTTTCCAAACATCTACACCAAGTACACCGGCCCGACGAGTTCGTCAAACGCCCCGGGGCCGAATTTTCTTACAGAGACTTGGTAGTCCATTAGAGATAATACACTCACTCGCTCAAGAGTTTCTGGCAATTCTCCGTTTCATCACCGTTCACATCTTCGGTAAATCCGCACGAAGTATAAAAAATGTAACGTTTCATGTTTCAGAATTCCCTCTAAAATTTCCCATTACATTCAGCCCTTTCAAAGTTTGCTTTCTGGAACCACGCCCGCCCAATTATCCGTCCCAACCAACAGAAGAGAGTATTGCGCTCGGAATCGGCTTGCCTTTCCTGGCAGATTCCAGCATGGCTTTCGCCAATGCTTTGTATTGAGTATAGGCATTGACAAGCTCGAGCCGTACATCCTCATCCGTTGGGTCATCCCAAATAGCCCCCTCAAGAGAGCCAATTTCCTTAGTCAAGTAATGTATTTTATCGTGGGCGCGCCATCAACTATAATCCATTTCCTTCTCCTGGCTTACTTCACTGTAAGATTTTTCTTTTTTCTTCATAGCCAACAGCGACCTTTTTGTTGTTTGAAATAGAAAATATCCCAAGTCTGGAGTCGGGCAAGCCAATCTATCGTATCCACAACTGAAATTCAGGATAGGATTCGTCGTCGTAAAAATCCAAATCTTTATCATCTTCCCAAACGAGTTCAGTAAAACGTTTGTAACACTCGTTATATCCTCGACACACTACGAAAACACGATCAAAAGGATTAAGATGCAAAATCAGTTTTGCAAAAAATGGCGAAATTGGTCTTATCATTCTGTACCGTTCCCTGACAAACGCTCCTCGATAACGCATATCCATCTTCGAAATTTCCTTCTAATCAAAAATGTCGCCTTCCGTGACATTAAGTGCAAAACTTTTCGCGTGCCATGTGGACACAAAGTTATAATCCATAAATCCAACTCGCTTCCGGATAGGCTTGAAAACGCTGGCATTAATCTTCTTGTGATATTCAGCCTCTCTTGCCCTGTCAGCAACAACAAAAAACCTCGCGCTGTAATCCTGTAGTTCGAAAAACTTCAGTAACGAATTCTGAAAATCCGTTGAGTGCTCAACTTCAAAAAACCAACTCGGCATTTTGCGGTCATTAAACCAGCAAACATCAACGGTTTGCGCCTTTTTTGTAATGTGGTCGTAGCCGAATTTATAGAAATTCTCCTGCGAACTGACATCCCAAAGTGTTTTTCCTAAAAATGGTTTGTTCTTGTCTTGGTTGGGCACAAATGTTGCATACTTTTTCAGTCTCCCAATCTGCACAAGCAACCCTTGATAATAGCTGTGCCCAACGGCTTTAATTTTTTCTTTGTCGGCATTTCGATGCGGTAAAACATCAAAAGGAAGTTTGGTTTGATGACTTTTTAATGCCCACAGTCCCGGTCTGATTTTAAAGAAAAATCGCTTGTTTTGCACAATGCGGCGAATGTTGGCAAAGGGCGATTCAGCGTCTGATTCAAAACCGGGCAACTGCAAAACCTTCTGATTCAGATACCCCAACGTCGCAAATCCGCCGTTTTCTTCCATGACCCTTATGACAGCTTCGCGTTGATTCATAATCATCTGCAATGTTCAGTGGTCATCCAACACAACATCCACCGACATCCTCCATCTACAGCCTAATGGCGGAGAGGGTGGGATTCGAACCCACGGTGCCGTTGCCGGCACACGTGCTTTCCAAGCACGCCGAATCGGCCACTCTCGCACCTCTCCGTTGTGAATCTGCGACGGCAGGGCGGCATTTTACCATGAGGTTCCGGAAGCGACAAGACGACGGGGGACAGCGGCATCGGGCCGGAACCGCCGTGGACGCGGCTGGCGGTGTTGGCGGGCACCGGCCCGCGTCGGCGCTGGCGGAGGCGTGCAAACGTACAACTACGCCGACGGCATCCCGCGTTTAATGTCCAGAATATCTTGTTGCTGCCGGTCCCGTTCCCGCTCAATGGTCTTAATCCGTTGAGCGCGGTTCAGGGTCCGCCATGTGATTCGATCTCGAAACGACACGGAGCGGGGCGCGACGCTTTTGAGAGGCTCCTCCTGAAAATCAAACCCCTTGTGCGCGGCGCGAGTGCGGGCAAAGCGTTCGTAAATCTCACTGTACAATTTCTTCAGGCCCATCGCGCCCACCATAGCCCACCCGGTTGCACGCTGACAAGCGCGTGACGGCCGGGAGCGGGCGCGCGCCGTTGACAGTGCGCGGCACGGTGTGGGTAAATAGACATCATGGCGTTGGGCCGACCCGCCTCGGGCGGCCTGTCCCATGGGAAGGCGTCCGCGGATTGTTGCGGACGATGCCGGACACAGGAACACCCGTGTACGCGAGAGTGGCGGAACTGGGAGACGCGCGAGATTTAGGATCTCGTGGGAAACCGTGGGGGTTCAAGTCCCCCCTCTCGCACCACCCGGCGCGACGCAACGTGTACCGCGCCGGACAGACAGCCTCGTTATGAAACTGGAAGTCACGGAATTGGGACCGATGAAGCGGGCGCTGGCCATCGAAGTGCCCGAAGACGTCGTCAACCAGGAATTTGACCGCGTGTATGGTGATCTGCAACGCCAGGTGCGGGTTCCGGGATTCCGCCCCGGCAAGGCGCCGGTGGCCATGCTGGAAAAACGCTACGCCAGGGCCGTGGAAAAGGACGTGATTCAACGGCTGGTGCCGACGTATTCCCAGAAAGCCATTCGGGAAACCGGCGTGGCGCCGGTGCTGGTGGAAATGCCGTCGCTGGAGCGGTTGAAAGCCAAACGCAATGCCTCGCTGCATTTCACCGCCACCGTCGAGATCAAACCGTCCATCGCCTTGCGCGAGTATCGTCCGCCCAATCCGATTTCCCTGAAACTCGACACCCGCACGCTGGCCGAGGAGGACGTGGAGCGCGCCCTCACGCGCCTTCGGGAACAGCAGTCCCGCATCGAGGCCGCCCCGGCCGGCACCCCGCTGGCGGACGGCCTGTACGCCGTGGTGACGATGGAAGGCTCGGTGGACGGCGCGCCGGTGGAAGGCTCGCGCAAAGACGGCGTCCTGCATCACGTAGGATCGAACGAGCCTGTGCTGGGCATCGTCATTGACGAGGCGGTAAAAGGGAAACAAGAAGGGGACCGCGCCGAGATTATCCAACGCTATCCCGACTCGCATCCCGACGCCCGGCTGGCCGGCAAAGCGGTCACGTTTACCATCTCCATCCTTGGCGTGAAACACAAAATGCTCCCGGCGTTGGACGATGAGTTTGCCAAAGATTGCGGCGCCTATGACACACTGGAAGCGCTCACGGACAAAATTCGGTCCGAACTGGAACGGCGGCTGAAACGGGAGACGGAAGAAGGCTACAAGGATCAAATCATCGAACGCCTGGCAACCATGCATCATTTTGATCTGCCCGAAACACTGGTCGAACGGGAACTGCACACCATGGTGCGGCAGCGCCTCATGGAAACCCGGCAGGCCGGGACCGACCCGCTCTCGACGCAGGATCCGGTCCGCATGGACGCCGAAACAAAACGCCTCGCACAGGAGATCGCCCCGGAGGCCAAACGGCGGGTCAAGGTGGGCCTGATCCTGGAAGCCATCGCGGACAAGGAGGGGGTGTCCGTGAGCGACTTGGAGATTCAAGAGGAATTCGCCAAACTCGCCCGCGGCCTTCGCGTCCCTTTGGAAGAGATTCAGAAGATGGTGGAATCCGGGGGGCAACGATCGCGGCAGGAATTTGAAGATCGCATTCGGGCCGACAAGGCCCTGGACCTGGTCTACCGGCACGCGGTGATTCAGGGATAAAGCGCGCCGGCAACACCCGTGTGACAGAAAGGAACGTCCGTTATGTTAATTCCCATGGTCATTGAGAGCACGAACCGGGGCGAGCGGGCCTACGACATTTATTCCCGCCTCCTGAAAGACCGCATTATCTTTCTCGGCGCCCCCATCGACGACGTGTTCTCCAATCTCATCATCGCGCAACTGCTGTTCCTGGAGGCGGAAGATCCGGAAAAAGACATCAACCTCTATATTAACTCCCCGGGCGGGAGCGTCACCGCGGGCCTCGGCGTGTATGACACCATGCAGTACGTCAAACCCCCCATCACCACGATTTGCCTGGGCCAGGCCGCCAGCATGGGCGCGCTGCTGCTGGCCGCCGGCACCAAGGGGAAACGATACGCGCTGCCCAACGCGCGGGTGATGATCCATCAACCGATGGGCGGCTTTCAGGGCCAGGCGACGGAGATTGATATTCACGCGCGGGAGATTCTGAAAATCCGCGAGCGGCTGAACCAGATTTTTTCACACCACACCGGCAAGTCGTTGCAGACCATCAGCCGGGACACCGAACGGGATTATTTCATGTCGGGCGAGGAGGCCAGGGACTACGGCCTCATCGATGAAGTCATTGTGCGGGGACCGGAACGGGACAAGCCCCGTTCGAACGGCGCCTGACCGCCCCGCCCTCCACGACGCTCATGGCCAGACACGCCAAATCGGACGCGACGCTGCGGTGTTCGTTCTGCGGGAAGGGCCGCGATCAGGTGCGCAAACTGATTGCCGGGCCTGCCGTGTACATCTGCGATGAATGCGTGGGCCTCTGCAATGAAATCATGACCGAGGAGTGGCAGGAGGCCGCCGAAGCCGCCGCCTCCACCCTGCGCAAGCCCGCCGACATTCACCAACACCTCGATCAATACGTCATCCATCAAACCCGGGCCAAAAAAATTCTCTCGGTGGCCGTGCACAATCACTACAAACGCATCGCCGCCGGCAACACGGGCGACGTGGAGTTGCAGAAGGGCAACATCCTCATGATCGGACCGACGGGGACCGGCAAAACCCTTCTGGCGCAAACCCTCGCCGATTATCTCGACGTCCCGTTCACGCTGGCCGACGCCACGACCCTGACCGAGGCGGGCTACGTGGGCGAGGACGTGGAGAACATCATTCTGAAATTGCTGCAAGCCGCCGACTACGACGTGGAGCGCGCGGAACGCGGCATCATCTATATCGACGAGATCGACAAAATCACGCGGAAGGCCGACAGCCCCTCCATCACCCGCGACGTCTCCGGCGAAGGCGTGCAACAGGCGCTGCTCAAACTCATCGAAGGCACCGTGGCCAGCGTCCCGCCGCAGGGCGGCCGCAAACATCCGCACCAGGAATTCATCCAGGTGGACACCAAACACATTCTGGTCATCTGCGGGGGCGCCTTTGTGGGGCTGGAACCGATTATCGAGCGGCGGTTGAATCAACGGCGCATGGGGTTCACCTCGGACGCCACGGCGTCAAAGCAGGCGCGCGGCTCTTCCCTGCTCGCCCACGTCCAGCCGGAAGACCTGCTCCACTACGGGCTGATTCCCGAATTCATCGGCCGCCTGCCCGTGGTGACCACGCTGGACGAACTGGACGAACCGTCGCTGGTTCGCATTTTGACCGAACCCAAAAACGCCCTGCTCAAGCAATATCAAACGCTGTTGTCCTTCGACAACGTCAAACTCAAGTTCACCAACGGCGCCATCACCGCCGTGACCCGCAAAGCCCTGGCGCAAAAAACCGGCGCGCGCGGCCTTCGCGCGATTCTCGAAGACGTGATGCTCGACGTGCTCTACGAAGTCCCTTCGCAGACGGAGATCCGGGAAGTGGTGATCACCGAAGACGTGATTCTGAAGAAGGGCAAAGCGATGAAAATTTTCGAGCCGCCCAAAGGCATGAAACCCGCCGTCGGCTCCTGAAGCCCGGCCGGCGGCGGCGCCGCCGTGGCGGGACGCGCGGCGGCGGCGCGACCCATGGTGGATTAACGCCGGTCGGACGCCACGGCGGCGCGTTTTTTTGTCGCCGCCTTCCTGCCGCCGCCGACGGCCTTCCCACTCCCGCGGACCGCCGCCTTCCCGCCGGCCGCCGCGGCCTGCTTGCGCGGCGCAAACTCAAAGCCCAGTTTGCCGGACTTGTCATGCAGGTTCATCGTCAGGTGGGCCGCAAACTTGCGCCGGTTTCTCTTCGACACAAAACCCTGCAGGAGATCGGTCCTGCCGTCCCCCAGCAGGCGCCGTACGTCCCCGGCCTCGATGGGACGGCCCAGAATCTGCCGGCCGATTTTGAAATCGCAGGACGGCGTCTCGCCCAGCGCGTTGACGCAGGGATAGCCGCGCCCCGTCGTCTCCAGCACCGACGCGCCGCATTTGGGACAGGCGCCGATGGTGTCGCATCCCTGCGGGTCCACGTCGCCGTCGCCGGCGGCATTGTCGAAATCAAAACTCACGGCGCCGTCGTCCTTGATGACCAGCGCCGCGGAAAACTCGCGCCCGAGGCGGCTGCGAAACCCGTCGAGCGGGCCGAGGCGCCGGTCGCGCAGCAGGGTGGTCGCCTCATCGGGCGACAACTCGCGCCCGGCAACGGATTTCCACACCGCGAAGTCGCAGGCCCCGCACACGAACTTGCGGTAATTTTCGCGCACCGTGCCCGTGCCGCACTTGGGACAGGGGGCCGCCAGCACCACGTACTCGCCCTCGATGTGATCCACGTCGCACCCGCGCGCGGCGTTCACAATGTCGCCGGTCATGGCGCGGATGTGACGCATGAACTCCTCGGAAGAAAACGCGTCGCTTTCGATCTGCTTCAGTTTCTTTTCCCACTCGCCGGTCAGTTCGGCTCTGGTCAATTCATCCACCTTCAGCGCGCGCAACAGGCGCAGGAGGGTCGCGGCCTTGGGCTTCGGGATCAACTCGCGGGCGTCGCGCAGGACGTACTGGTTGCGGATCAACTCCTCGATAATCGCGGCGCGCGTCGCGGGCGTCCCCAGGCCGCGCCCCTGCATCGCCTCGCGCAACTCGTCGTCGTCCATCAACTTGCCGGCGCCTTCCATCGCGGACAGCAGCGTCGCCTCGTTGTACCGCGGCGGCGGATTGGTGCGCTTGTCTTCGGCGGCGATCTCGACCGTGGCCGACGCGTCGGCGTCGCCCGCCAGCGGCGGCAACGTCTCGCCGCTTTCCTTGCGCCCCATCACCGGCAGCCAGCCGCCCTCGACCAGCACCCGCCCGCGGGTTTCAAAGCGGTGGCCTTCGACGACGGTGTGACGCACCGTGGTGTCGAACCGGGCCGCCGGATAAAACGCGGCGACGAACGAACGGGTCACGAGATCGTAGATGCGGCGTTCCTGTTCTTTCAGTTTGCCCGGCGCCTCGCCGGTGGGAATGATGGCGAAGTGGTCGGACACCTTGGCGTTGTTGAAGATGCGCGTATCCTTGCCGTTGATGTACCGTTCCCGAATCGCTCGTTCGGCCCAGTGGCTGATCGGCCGCTCGTTCGCGTCGACCTCCTGCGCGCCGTCGCCGGGCGCGCCGTCGCCGGCGGCGTCGGCCAGCGACCGCATGATGCGCTGCACGGTGGCCGGATAATCTTCGGGCAACGCCCGCGAGTCGGTGCGCGGATAGGTCAGCGCCTTGTGCCGCTCGTACAACGCCTGCGCGATGCCGAGCGTGGAACGCGCCGAAAATCCAAACCGCTGGTTGGCCGCGCGCTGCAACGAGGTCAGGTCAAACAGCATCGGCGCGCGCTGAGTTTCGGGCTTGGTGGTGTCGGACGCGCGACCTTCCCGGCCGGCGCATTGCTCGACAATGGCCTCGGCGTCGGCCCGATCCCAAATCCGTTCGGGTTTCGAAAGGCCGTGCCAGTCTTTGGCCGACCCCGGTGGCGCGCCGCGTTTGGTTTTGCCCTGCCGCGCGGGATCCACCCAGCGCCCGTCGTAGCGACCCGAGGCTATCGCAAACGTGGCCCTGACCTCCCAGTAGTCGCGCGGAACGAACGCCTGAATTTCTTTCTCGCGGTCGACCAGAATGGCCAGCGTCGGCGTTTGCACGCGCCCCACCGTGGTCAATGAAAACCCCCCGCCGCCGGAGTTCAGCGCCGTCATCGCCCGTGTCGCGTTGATCCCGATCAGCCAGTCCGACTCCGCCCGGCACACGGCGGCGCGCTGCAACGGCAGCAGTTCCCCGCCGTCGCGCAACCGCTCAAACCCGTCGCGAATGGCCTGCGGCGTCATCGACTGCAGCCACAGACGCCGCACCGGCTTGGCCCCGTTGCAATGGCGGATCAGGTAATGGAATATCAACTCGCCTTCGCGCCCGGCGTCGCAGGCGTTGATGACGCCGGTGACGTCCTTGCGCGCGTAGAGTTTCCGGATCAGTTTAAGTTGCGATTCGCTTTTCGGGATGGGTTGCAGATCGAAGTGATCGGGAATCACCGGCAGGTTGGCCAGCGACCACTTGCCGCGCTTGACCTCGGCGCCTTCGGGCGCGACCAGTTCCAGGAGGTGGCCGATGGCCGAGGTGACGACGTGGCGCGGCCCTTCAAAAAAATCCTTCTTGTGCTCAAACCCGCCGAGCGCGCGGGTGATGTCGCGGGCCACCGAGGGCTTCTCGGCGATGACCAGCGTTTTGCCCGCCTCCCCGGCAAGGCGCGCGGTCTTTTTCCCGGTCGGCATGGCAGCAGGCATGGGCGTCACCGCCTGATGTAACAGGACCCCGGCACCTGTTTCAGCATCCCTTTTAATTCCAAGCCCAACAGAATATTCATCACCTCGGCGCAATCCAGCGACACGCGCGCCAGCACCTCATCCACGGAGACCGGCTCGCCGTTGAACAACTCCAGAACGTGTTGTTCGTCGGCCGTGACGGCCGGCGCGGGCGTATCCACGGCCACGCTCTTTACCCGATTGCGAAAGGGTTCATCAAGTTGGGGAAGCAGTTCTTCCACCACGTCGTCCGCAGATTCAACCAGTTTGGCCCCCTGTTTAATCAGCGCGTGCGCGCCCCGGTGATGCCCCTGCCGGACGGCTCCCGGCACGGCAAACACTTCGCGGTTTTGTTCCAGCGCGAACCTCGCCGTGATCAACGCGCCGCTCTGCTCACCGGCTTCCGCCACAATCACGCCCAGCGACCATCCGCTGACGATTCGATTGCGGAGCGGAAAATGATGCGGCAGTGGCGGCGCGCCCAGCGGCAGTTCCGACACCACCGCGCCGGTGGCCGCAATCTCCCGCAGGAGGGAGGCATGTTCGGGCGGATACGTTCGATCCACGCCGCACCCCAGCACCGCCACCGTCCCGGCCTCGGCGGCCAAAGCCCCCCGATGCGCCGCGGCGTCGATGCCCCGCGCCATGCCGCTCACAATGGTGAACCCCATCCCGGCCAGGTCCCGGCTCAAGTCCTGCGTCACGATCGCCCCGGCCGGCGTCGGTCGTCGCGTTCCCACAATCGCGACCGCCGGCGCCTCGGGCGGAGGGAGCGTGCCGCGAACGTACAACAGCGGCGGCGGACTGGCGATCATCGCCAGCCGGCCGGGATAGGCGGCGTCCAGCATCGTGACGACGGCGCACTCGCCTTTTTCGACTCGGCGCATGGTGCGGCGAATGTAGTCGGCGCTTTCTCGATCCGGCGGTGTGCGCAGCGCGTCCGCGGGCAGGTCACGACCGGCCGCCTGCCGCAACTCGCCGGGGGACGCCGAGAGTACCTCGCGCGGCCCGCCGAAATGTCGAATCAATTTGCCGATCGTGCCGTCGCTGACGCCCGCCGCCGACCGCAGCGTCAACCATGCTTCCAGCAATTCCATCATGCCTCCGGCGTCGCGCGTGCCGTCCGGTCAGGCGTCTCCGCCCCGTCGCCCCACAGCACAATATCATATTGCTCCAGCGAGAGCAGCGGGTCGGCGTGCACCAGAATCCGGCATTGATAGTCCCGTTCGAGTTGCGCCAGCCCGTCGTGTTCGACATCCCGCAACAGATCCACGACCTGCGCGTGCGCGCCAATCGCCACGGTCTGCGGGCCGGCGGGCCGGCCGATGCGCCGCAGTTCCCGAAAAATATCATACACCACCGTGGCGGCGGACTTGGTGTAGCCGCGCCCGTCACATTCGGGGCACACGTCCGACAACGCCCGCAACAGGTCTTCCCGCACGCGCTCGCGGGAAATTTCGACCAGCCCGAGATCGCTGATGCGCGAGATGCGCGTGCGCGCCTTGTCCTCGGCCATCGCGTCCGCCAGGGCGTTGTACACCTTGTCCCGGTTCCGGCTTCGCGCCATGTCGATGAAGTCAATCGTGATCAGGCCGCCGATGCCCCGGAGTTTCACCTGGTAGGCAATTTCGCGCGCCGCTTCCAGGTTGTTTTTCAGGATCGTTTCCTCCTGATCCCGTTTCCCCACGTAACGTCCGGTGTTCACATCGATCACCGTCATGGCTTCCGTGTGATCGATGACGATATGGCCGCCGGACTTGAGCCAGACTTTGCGGGTCAGGGCGCGGGAGAGTTCCATCTCGATCCCCAGATGATCAAACAACCCCTCCTCTTTGTGGTAATGAAAAATGTGCGAGGTCTGGCCGGGCAGATACCGCCGGACAAAGGCTTTGACCGCGTCATATTCCTCTTTCGAATCGATGAGCAGCCGCTTCACGTTTTTGGTGAACAGATCCCGCACCACGCGGAGCGTCAGGCTCAAATCGGCGTGCAGGGCGACGGGCGCGGGATGGACGTCCTGCTTTTTGACAATGTCCCGCCACATGGCGGTGAGAAACCCGACGTCGGTTTTGAGATCCTCCTCGCTGACGCCCTCGCTCACCGTCCGCACAATGTACCCGTAGCCCGGCTCGCGAACGCGCTTGATCACTTCCCGCAGCCGGTCGCGCTCGTCGTCGTCGGCAATCCGGCGCGACACCCCGACGTGATCCACGGTCGGCATCAGCACCAGAAACCGCCCCGGCAACGAACAATAGGACGTCACGCGCGGCCCCTTGGTGCCGATCGGCCCCTTGGAAATCTGCACGACAATTTCCTGGCCCTTTTCCAGCAATTCTTCAATCGGCCGCACGGTCTGCCGGCGGGGCCGGAGCGTGTCCGATTCCTTCTCGTCCTCATCGCCGTCCACCAGAATATCGCCCGGCTCGGTCCCCGCCGACAGATCGGAGGCATGGATAAACGCGGCGCGCTCCAGCCCGATGTCGATAAACGCCGCCTGCATTCCGGGAAGCACTTTCACCACCTTCCCCTTGTACACGTTGCCCACAAAATCTTTTCCCCGTGCCCGCTCCACGTAGAACTCCGTGACGACCTTTTTGTCCAGCACCGCCACCCGCGTTTCCTGTGGCGTCACATTAATGGCGATCTCAACACCCATACACACTCCTTTATGTCTTTACCGCACTGCGGATCACGCCCCCGCCGCCGCCGCGCCGCCGCGGCCCTCACGGCAGGAACATCAGCCGCCGCCGTTTCACATTGAACAACAGACCCAGTCCGGCCATCGTCATAATGGTGGTGCTGCCCCCGTAACTCAACAACGGCAGGGGAATCCCCACGATGGGCGCCAACCCCACGGTCATGCCCACGTTGACCACCGTGTTAAACGCCATCATGCCCACAAACCCGATGGCCAGCAGGGCGCCCAGCAGATCTTTCGCTTTCGTCGCAATCTCCAGCCCCAGCAGAAAGAGCGCCAGAAACAGGCCGAGCAGCAGCACGCCTCCCAAAAATCCCCATTCCTCGGCGAAGACCGCAAAGATAAAATCCGTGTGGCCTTCGGGAAGAAACTGAAATTGCGTTTGCGTCCCGCCGTAGAACCCTTTCCCGATCAATCCCCCCGACCCGACGGCAATGCGGGACTGCAATCCCTGATACCCATGCCCCCCCGGATCATACTGCGGATTCACAAAACTCAAAATCCGTTCCTGCTGGTAGAAATGCAGGGAACTCCACAAGCCGCCCCACACGAAGGGGAAAATCATCAACGCCGACAACACCATCACCCCGAAGGCCCTGGACTTGACGCCCACGACCAGCAGCAGCGTGACGTAAATCGACAGCAGGCTCAAACTGGTCCCCAGATCCGGCTGCTTGAGAATCAGGACAAACCCGGGCAGCACAATCAACCCCGGCAGAATCACTCGAATCCACCAGCCCGGCTTGGTTTGACTGGAGTAATGGAACGCCAGCACGAGCAACAGGGAAATCTTGACAAACTCCGAGGGCTGCACCCGGACGGGGCCGAGGGCAAGCCATCGCTGCGCCCCGCGCACCCCCTGGCCGAAGAACATCGCCACCACGAGCAGTACCAGCCCCGCGCCGTACAGCAGGTACGACCACCGGGCCAGGGCATGGTAATCCAGCGACGCCATGACCAGAAACGCCGCGCTGCCCACGCCGAGCCAGATAATCTGTTTCCAGTACATGGGCCAGGGCGACCCGCCCGCCCCGCCGCCCATGCTGTACAGCGTGAGGAGGCCCAGACAGGCCAGCGCGGCGATGACCCCCACAAAGCCCCATTCAAACCCGTCGAAATCACGCGGACGCAGCAGCCCCTGTTCACCCATGCGCCGGCCTCTCCCGCGGCCCCGAAGGGCGCGACGACAGGGACGCCTTTGGCGGCGCGGGCGGCGCCACGGATTCGTACGTCATATAGGCTTCGATCAGTTTTTTGGCCAGCGGGGCCGCCGCCGACCCGCCGTGGCCGCCATGTTCAATCAACACCGCCACGGCCAGACGGGGGTCGTCGAGCGGCGCGTACGCGACAAACCAGGCATGGTCTCGAAACTCACGGGGCACGTCGTCGCCGGTGGTCGACCGCAACGCCACCACCTGGGCCGTCCCGGTTTTCCCCGCAATGGCGACCCTGGACGACCGGGCGCGACGCGCCGTCCCCTTGGTGACCACCTCGGCCAGCGCGGCCCGGATGCTCTGCAGGTGGGCCGGGCGCAGCGTGGAGGGCGCGGACGCGGACGGCTGCCATTCCTCCACGGCGCCGCTCCCGCGGGCGCGGATGCCGCGCACGACGTGCGGGGTGTGCGCCGCCCCCTGATTGCCGATCATGGCAATCACCGTCGCCATTTGCAGAGGCGTGACCATGAGGGCGCCCTGCCCGATCGACACCGACACGGTTTCCCCCGGATACCAGGGCTTCCCGCGCATGCGCTGTTTCCATTCCGGGGACGGCACAATGCCCTTCGCTTCGCCGGGGAGGTCGATGCCGGTGGGCCGCCCCAGCCCGAATCTCTCCGCCGAGGCCGCAATCGGCTCAATCCCCATGCGGCGGCCCAGCCGGTAGAAATACACGTCGCACGAATGCACCAGCGCCTGATGCAAATTGACCGCGCCGTGCCCGCCCGCCTTCCAGTCCCGGTAGGTGCGCCGGCCCATGCGAAAACTGCCGGCACAGGGGAGCGTCGCGGCCCGGTCAAACGCCTCGGTCTCCAGAGCCGCCGCCGCCATAATGATTTTGAACGTGGACGCGGGCGGGTATTGTCCCTGAATCGCCCGGTTCATCAGCGGGTGCCGCGCGTCCCGTTGCACGGCGTTCCAGCCCTCGGTGCTTAATCCGCGTGACAACGCATTGGGATCGAATCCGGGACGGCTGGCCAGAGCCAGAATGGCGCCCGTGTGAGGCTCCAGGGCCACCATCGCGCCGACCCGCTCGCCCAGCAACTCCTCCGCCAGTTGCTGCAAGCGAAAGTCAATGGTGAGATACATGTCGTGACCCGCACGGGGTTTCTCCACGGACACCATGCGTTTCTCATGTCCCAGGGCATCGACTTCGATGAGTTTGCTCCCCGCCCGCCCGCGCAGAATCCGGTCATAGGCGCGCTCCACGCCGGACTGGCCCACGATGCTGCTCCTGGGAAGGCCCCGAAACGCCTCCTGCGTCAGTTGCGTTTCCGAGACCGACCCCACGTAGCCCAGGAGATGCGCGGCATAGGCCCCCTGCGGATTGTTGCGTTGCGCTTCGGGATGCACCCCCACGCCGGGAAGGTCGAACCGGTGCGATTCGACCAGAGCCGCTTCTTTGAGCGTGAGGCCCTGCTTCAGGCGCACCCGCGGCCCCTGGTCGTTGTCCCGCATGTTTCGGAGCAGCACCCGTTCATCCAGCGACAACAGGTCGGCGAGTTTCAGCAGCAGCGCCTCGCGGTTGGGCACGTCGTCGAGTTGTACATACAGATTGAAACTCGGCACGTTGTTCGCCAGCAGGACCCCTTGGCGGTCGTAAATGAGACCCCGCACCGGATGGAGGAGGATCGAGCGGGTTCGATTATCCTGCGAGAGTGTTTGATAATGCGTCCCGTCAAGAATCTGGAGTTGCCATAACCGCAGGATCAACAACCCCGCCAGACAGCACACCCCGATTTTGAGGAACAGAAATCTCCGGCGGACGGCGTCCAGCGCCGCGGCCTGCCCGCCGGGATGGTGTGCCCCGGCCGCCGTCACCGCACCCCGCCGCCGGGGAACCGCCCGGCCCAGTCCTCACGCGCCGGCCCGGCGGCCATCCACCGCGCAATCACCCAGTTGAAGCCGACGGCCACCAGGCCGTCCAGCGCCGCCTGGGGCAGCAGGAGCGTGACCGCGCCGTGGAGCATCGCGCCGGTGCCCGTCCGTGACGACAGCCAAAAGACAACGCCCCACACGAACGACAACGCCGCAATCGGGAAAAAGACGAGCGGAGATTCCATATTGGAAAAATTTTTGGCGAAGTGGCCGGCCAGAAACCCCGTCCCGGCCTTCGTCAACAGATTCAGCCACAGCGAGCCGGCGGAAAAGATGTCCTGGCCCACGCCCAGCACGACGCCGACGACCACCCCGCGCACCGGGCCGCCCCACAACCCCGTCAGGCAGGTGACGATCAGACACAGATCGGGGCGCAGCCCCCAGGGGCTAAGTGAATAGAGCAACGTCGACTGCACGGGCAGCAGAAACAGCAGGCCCGACAGGAACACGAGAAACACGCCGACGTTCATGGCGCGGGCGCCCGGCTCGCGGAGGACGGGCCGGCCGGCTCCAGAGTCAGTTCGACGTCCGACGGATGCGGGGCCAGCACGATCAGCACTTCTTCCAGTTGTCGAAACCGCACCGCGGGATCGACGGCGGCCACCTGAAACAGGTCGCTTTCACTTTCTTCGACCTGCGCGACGCGCCCGATCAGCACGCCGCGCGGAAACCCCCCCGTCAGCCCGGACGTGACCACGACATCCCCCTGTTTCACGGACGACAGGGGAGGGATGTATTTCATCCGCACATGCCCCTGGGACGTGCCCTGGATCATCCCTTCGTCCCGCGTGCGCTGGACCAGCCCGCCGATGACCACATTCGGATCGATCATCAACAAGGCGATGCTGGTGGATCGTCCGGTTTTGACAATGTGCCCGACCACGCCCGCCGGGGTGATCACCCCCATCTCGGGCCGCACGCCGTCCTCGGCGCCTTTGTTGAGCATCACGCCCTGATACCAGTTCGAGGCGTCGCGGCCGATGACCATCGCCGCCAGCGTGGGGACCGGGGCGCGTTGTTGAAAGTCCAGCAAGGCGGAAAACCGCTCCAGCGCCAGCACCCGTTCCCGCCACTGATTCGCCTCCCCTTCCAGTTTCGCCACCGTTCGCCGAAGCGCGCGGTTCCGGTCGTGAATGTCCTGAAGGGCCATGCGCTGCGTCCACCAGTCACGGAGGCCGCGATCCATGACCGCCAGGCGTTCCATGGGCGCGACCGCGAGATTCGCCAGGGGGTGGCCGACCGCGCGAAGAAGCCGTTGCGCGTAGGCGGGGAAAAGAGCGACCGCCACACCGGCGATCACAACAATCACCACGACGATCCGGTTCACGCCGGACCTCGCATGCCTTCCAGGCCGCAACCGGCCGCGCATAACCCAGGTGTTCCTTTACGGATTGTTCGCCGGCATCGAGGCGATACTCTGCAGCAGGGCCATTTCTTCCAGCATCTTGCCCACGCCCATCACCACGGACGTGAGCGGGTCATCCACGGGGACAATGGGCAGCCCGGTTTCATCCCGCAGCCAGGCCCCCACGCCGCGCAACAGCGCCCCGCCCCCGGTCAGCACAATCCCCCGGTCCACGATGTCTCCCGCCAGTTCGGGGGGCGTGTTTTCCAGCGCCGTACGAATGGCCGTCACAATGGGCGTCATGGATTCCTGCAGGACTTCACGAATTTCGCCGTCTTCCAGCGCGATGCTTCGGGGAATGCCGGTGATCAAATCCCGCCCCTTGACCATCATCTGCGCGCTCTCCGGCAGCGGCGCGACGGAGCCGATTTCCATTTTCACGCGCTCGGCCATCGGCTCGCCGATGAGCAAGCCGTGGGCGCGCTTGAGATAACTCATGATCGAACTGTCAATCTGGTCGCCGGCGATCTTCACAGACACGCTGTAGACAATGCCGCCCAGGGCGATGATGGCGATATCGGTCGTGCCGCCGCCGATGTCGATCACCATGTTGCCCGACGGCTCGGTGATGGGCAGGCCCGCGCCGATGGCCGCCGCCATCGCCTCTTCCACCAGATAGACTTCGCGCGCGCCCGCGAGTTCGGCGGATTCCTTCACCGCGCGCTGCTCCACCTGCGTGATGCGCGACGGCACGCCGATGATAATCCGCGGCCGCACCAGCGCGCGGCGATTGTGCACCTTGGTAATGAAATAGCGCAGCATGCGCTCGGCCATTTCGAAATCGGCGATCACGCCCTCTTTCATCGGACGAATGGCCAGAATGTTGCCCGGCGTCCGGCCGACCATGCGTTTGGCCTCGCTCCCCACCGCCAGAATTTTATTGGAGTGTTTTTCAATCGCCACGACCGACGGCTCGTTCAGCACCACGCCCCGCCCGTGCACGCACACCAGGGTATGCGCCGTGCCCAGGTCAATGGCCATGTCATTCGAAATCGAGCCCAGCATCCGGCTGACTAATCCCATAACCGTCTCGTCCTCGCTTTCCGCAACGCACGTCTCATGGAGAATGACACCAGACTCCGCCGGTGGCCGGGCCGCCTTCACCGACGCGCCGCCACGGGGCCGGCAGGGTCGGCGACGCGGCCGCCGGCAACGGGCATCCCGCCCCCGGCGCGCCGCCCCCCGCGATCAATCGAGGGCGCAGTATAGCAGACCTCGCCCCCGAATCTCAAAAGGCGCCCGCCGGGCCCTCCCCCTCCGTCATTCCCGACATTTTTAATCGGGAAGTATTTGCCAACGGCAAATGCTCCGAAGGTCCATCCTTCTTTTTCTTCGTCCTGCTATTAACATCCTACGGATAGATTCCGCGTGCCCACGGTTCTCCTGCCATTGGACATCGTCGACGCGGAATGACGGGGGGACACATGCCGGGCCGGCGCCCGCGCGGAAGCGTAGTATAATCTACGTGTTTTACGGTATGCAACCACGCGGGACGCCGGCGACCCGGTTGCCCGGCGCGCCCCCGCCGTGCCATAGTGACCGCCCGCGGAGGCGGAGTTTGCCATGGTCGCACACACCCTGTTTGACAAAATCTGGGCGCGTCACACGGTGCACGAAGACGCGGACGGCGCCACCCTGTTGTACATCGACCGGCACCTGATCCACGAAGTGACCTCGCCGCAAG
Source organism: Nitrospirales bacterium (assembly GCA_020027205.1). GTDB lineage: Bacteria > Nitrospirota > Nitrospiria > Nitrospirales > UBA8639 > Bin75. The sequence continues at coordinate 160,191 of JAHRAQ010000029.1, forward strand.
CCTTCGAAGGGCTGAAGCGCGCCGGGCGGCGCCCCCGCCGTCCGGGCACGGTGCTCGCCATGCCGGATCACAACGTGCCCACCACCGACCGGCGGGCGTTGGACGGGACGGACCCCTTGAGCCGCCTGCAGATTCACACGCTCGAACGCAACTGCGCCGAATGGGCCATGCCGATGTTCGCCATGGAGGACCGCCGCCAGGGCATCGTGCACGTGGCGGGGCCGGAGCAGGGGTTCACCCTCCCCGGCATGACCCTCGTCTGCGGGGATTCGCACACCTCCACCCACGGCGCCTTCGGGGCGCTGGCGTTCGGCATCGGCACCAGCGAAGTCGAACACGTCCTGGCCACGCAATGTTTAATCCAGAAACGGCCGCGCACCATGGAGGTCCGGGTGGACGGGCGCCTCTCCCCGCATTGTTCGGCCAAAGATCTGGTCCTGGCGATCATCGGGCGCATGGGCACCGCCGGCGGCACGGGGCACGTCATCGAATACACGGGCGAGGCGATTCGCGCCCTGTCCATGGAGGGCCGGATGACGCTCTGCAACATGACGATTGAGGGAGGCGCGCGGGCCGGCATGATCGCGCCCGACGCCGCCGCCTTCGCGTACATCAAGGGGCGGCCGCTGGCGCCGTCCGACGCCCTCTGGCCCCGTGCCGTCCGCCATTGGGAAACCTTGCGCACGGACCCCGGCGCCGCCTATGACCGCCGCCTCGAGATCGCGGCGGACGACATTTCACCGCAAATCACCTGGGGCACCAGTCCGGGCATGGTGACCGGCGTGGAAGGGACGGTCCCCGACCCCCGCGCCGTGCCCGAACTCGACGCGCGGGAAGCCGCGGCGCGCGCGCTGGACTACATGGCCCTCCGGCCCGGCACGCCCATGGTGGACATCAAAATCGACCGGGTGTTCATCGGGTCGTGCACCAATGCGCGCATCGAAGACCTGCGCCTGGCCGCGTCCTACCTGCGGGGGCGCACCGTGGCCGCCGGCGTGCGGGCGATGGTGGTGCCCGGGTCGGGGCTGGTCAAACGGCAGGCGGAAGAAGAAGGGCTGGACGAAATTTTTCGCGCCGCCGGCGTGGAATGGCGGGAGGCCGGCTGCAGCATGTGTCTGGCCATGAACGCCGACGTCCTGCAACCCGGCGAGCGGTGCGCCTCGACGAGCAACCGCAATTTTGAAGGCCGGCAGGGCAAGGGCGGGCGCACGCATCTCGTCTCCCCGGCCATGGCGGCGGCGGCGGCCGTGGCCGGACATTTCGTCGACATCCGGCATTGGGCCTGACCCCGGAACCTCGCGCATGGACCCCTTCACCACCCACACGGGACGCCTCGCGCCGCTGGACCGCGTGAACGTGGACACCGACCAGATTATTCCCAAAACCTATCTCAAGACCGTGCATCGAACGGGATTGAAAGCGGGCCTCTTCGCGGACTGGCGGACCAGGCCCGACGGCACGCCCGACCCGGAGTTTTTTATGAATCAGCCCCGGTTCGACGGCGCCACCATCTTGCTCACGCGCGACAATTTTGGATGCGGGTCGTCACGGGAACACGCGCCCTGGGCGCTGGCGGATTACGGGATTCGCGCCATTCTCGCCCCGAGTTTTGCCGATATTTTTTACAACAACTGCCTGCAGAACAGTCTGCTGCCGGTCGTGCTGCCGGGCCGGGACATTCAACACCTGTTTGACGAGGTGCGGGCGGACGACCCGGCCCGCCCGTTGCACGTGACCATCGATCTGGCGGCGCAAACCCTCTCCACCACCCGGCAGGCCGCGTTCCGGTTCGACATCGACCCCTTCCACAAACACTGCCTTCTGGAGGGATTGGACACCATCAGCCTCACCCTGCGGCACGAGAGCGAGATTGCCGCCTACGAAGACCGTGCCCGGCGGGACACCCCCTGGCTTTTTCAGGACCTGCATTCGTAACCGCCGACGTCCGCCCGTCACCCACCGCGCGCCGACTCGCGCATCGGCCGTCAACGACTCGCGCGTGGCAACCTTCCCCTCTCCGTCATTCCGCGCCACCGACGTCCGGCGGCCCGGCTTTTCTCACGCGCGTGAGTGCGTTATAGTGGTTCCCATTTTTGTCACAACTTCCATCGCCGACAGGTGGGCAGGGTATGGACGACAGTAGCGCGCTTCGGGACATCATCCTCATTTTCTCCGTGTCCGTGGCGGTGGTGTTCCTGTTTCAGAAAATTCGCCTGCCGTCGATTGCCGGGTTTCTCCTCGTGGGGACGCTCGTCGGCCCCTACGGCCTCAACCTCGTGTCCGACACCGAGCAGGTGCAGGCGCTGGCCGAAATCGGGGTGATGCTCCTCCTGTTCACCATCGGCCTGGAGTTTTCCCTCGCCAAAGCCAAGTCCGACAAAGCCCTGTTCTTCGTGGGCGGCCCGGCCCAGATGTTCGGCATCCTGTTCCTGTTCATCGGGGGCGGGCTGCTGTGGCGCGCGGACCTCAACGCCACCATCTTCTGGGGTTTTCTGGTCACCTTGAGCAGCACGGCCATCGTGCTGAAGGCGCTGGACGACCGGGGCGAAAACGACACCCTGCACGGCCGCTCCGCCCTCGGGATTTTAATTTTTCAGGACCTGGCCGTCGTGCCCATGATGCTCCTGACGCCCCTCCTGGGCAATCAGGAATCGGACGGCGTCGGGCGCATTCTGCTGACCATCGGCCAATCGCTCGCGCTGGTGATTCTGGTCGTGCTCGGCGCCAGAGTCCTGGTGCCCAGACTCCTCGAACACATCGTGCGGACGCGAAGCCGGGAACTCTTTATTCTCACCATCGTGGTCCTCGGCCTGGGGACCGCGTGGCTGACGTCGCTGATCGGTTTGTCCCTGGCCCTCGGCGCCTTTATCGCCGGACTCCTGATTTCCGAATCCGAATACAGCCACCAGGCCTTCGCCGAAGTCCTGCCGTTTCGGGACAGTTTCAACAGTCTGTTCTTTGTCTCCATCGGCATGCTCATGGACCCCAGGGTGGTGCTGGAACATCCGCTGCTCCTCGTGGGCATGGTCGGGGCGGTCGTCCTCGGCAAGTTTGCGACGGGCGCCGTGGCCGTGCTGGCGACGGGCGCGCCGCTTCGCTCGGCGATTCTTGCCGGCGTGGCCCTGGCGCAAGTGGGAGAGTTCTCTTTCATCCTGGCCCAGGAAGGACTGATGGCCGGCATTCTGGATCACGCGGCGTACAACGTCTTCCTCGCGGTTTCGGTCCTCACCATGATCATCACGCCGTTGCTGATGCAGGCGGCGCCCCGCATCGCGCGGCGGGCCGAAGCCCTGCAGCGGCTGACCCCGTGGCTGCCCGCACGGGCCTCGCCGCGCGCGGACGCCCCGCCGTTCAAACGCCGGGATCACGTCATCGTGGTCGGCTACGGCCTGAACGGCCGCAATCTCGCGCAGGTCCTGCGGGATTTCGAAATTCCCCACGTCGTTCTGGACATTCGCGGGGAAGTGGTGCAGCAGGCCCTGGGAACGGGGGTGCCCATTCAATACGGCGACGCCACCAATCCGACGGTCCTGCATCAGGCCCGCGTGCAGCACGCCAAAGCCCTGGTGGTCGCCACGTCGGACCCCTTTGCGATGCGGCGCATTGTCCGACTCGCGCGGCACGAGAACCCGTCGATTCATATCGTGGTGCGAACCCGTTACATCAACGAACTCAAAGAACTGCGCGAACTGGGCGTGGATGAAATCGTGCCCGAAGAGTTTGAAACCTCCATTGAAATCTCCCGCCTGATTCTCCAGACGTTCCGGGTGCCCTCCAACGTCATTCTTGAAAAGGTCGAACACATCCGCCGGGAAGGGTATGCGTTTCTCCGCCGGGGGAAATTTCCCGAGTTGGCCCTGCACCGCCGGGCCGGCGCGCATCTGGACGTCGGGGAGCACGTGGAAGTGGAAACCTGCCGCATCGACGACGATTCGCCGGCGCTCGGGCAGCCGTTCAGTGCGCTGGCGATTCAGCCGCGCACCGGCGCGTCCGTCATTGCCCTGACGCGCGCCGGCAACACGATCCCCAACCCCGCCGACAAAACCGCGCTCGAAGCCGGCGACGTCGTGGCGCTACTCGGCACACGGGAAACCATCCGCCGCGCCATCGGTCTTCTGGTCGCCACAAAGACCGACTAGCCGCACGGGCGGGACTGAAGGCCAACCGCCCTCTTTCCGTCACCTTTGGAGTTTTGCCGTCGGCAAAGGCTTCCCCCCTCCATCATTCCGCGTCCCCCCTCCGTCATTCCCGACGTTGGTATCGGGGGACGGAAGGGGGATGCCGTCATTCCCGCGTCCCCTCCCTCCGTCATTCCCGACGTCCTTTGTCGGGAATCCATCCTTTTGTTTCCTTGTCCTTTGTTTCCGTCCCGCCATTCGCGTCTTACGGATGGATTCCGCGCGCGCATGGTTCTCCTGCCATTGGACGTCGTCGACGCGGAATGACGGAAATTAGGATGGATTCCCGATTACTAACGTCGGGAATGACGGAGGGAGAAAGCGGGAATGACGGAAGAAAAAGAAAGCGGGAATAACAGAGGGGCGTGGCGACGGGCTTATCTTGCGACCTTACTCGCCGCCCGCGCCGGCAATCGCCGCTCTGGCCCAGGCCGCCCACACGCGAACGGCGGGGGCCGCATCGGTCGCGGCCGCCTGTTCCAGAACGGCGACATCATCCCCGGCCCCGCCCAATTTCCCGATGCGGTAGGCGGCCTCGGCGCGCACACCCGCGTCGGCGTCATGCAACAGATGCCGCCGAAACTCACCAAGGGCGCGACGATCCGCCACCTCACCCAACGCCGCCAGCGCGCCCTGCCGCACGGCGGGATCCGGGTCCGCCAGCGCCGTCACCAAATTTTGATACGCGCCCGGCGCGTCCAGTTGCATCAGCGCGCCGACCACGGCGCGCCGGCGGTCGAGTTCGCCGGCGGCCAGCCCCTTCTTCAGAACGGCCAGCGCGGGTTGCCGAGACCCGACGCGGCCCAGCGCACGGGCCGCCGCCTGTCGAACGGCGCGGCGCGGGTCGTCCAGCGCATCGGCGAGACGGACGGCCGCTTCATCGGTCACGTCTTCCCCGATTTGCCCCAACGCCCAGGCGCCATATTCACGCACAAGGGAATCGGGATCGGCCAACGCCCGCGCCAGAGCCGGCGCCGCATCGGCATGGCCGATTTTACCCAGCGACAGCACGGCCGTCCGCCGGACGTCGACGGAAGGGTCGTCGAGTAACGTCACGAGATGCAGGGCGACCTTGCGCGAATCCCCCGCCGGGGTCTCCGCCTGACAACCCAGCGACACACACAAAGCCGGCAAGGCAAAACACAGCGCAAGAACGAAACGCCGTGCGTTCGACAACACAGAGCCGCGGCAAAGAACATGCGCGTCGACAGCAACCCCGCATCGCCCCTCTTCCGTCATTCCCACGTCCCTCCTCTTTCCGTCATTCCCGCCCCCTTCTTTCCATCATCCCGCTTTCTCCGTCCGTCATTCCCGCCTTCTCCCTCCGTCCGTCATTCCCGACGTTTTTAATCGGGAATCCATCCTTCAGTTGTCCATCCTTGGATTCAGACAAAGAAAAAGACATACAGGATTCCCGCCCCCGATTACCAACACCGGAGGCAGGCATTTTTAATCGGGGATCGGAAGCAATCTCTTCGCGGAACTGACGGAGAGGGGAAATGGCTTCCCGCTCCCGCTCACGTCGGCGGCGGGGGCGGCGGTTGCTTTGCCGCTTCGACAGACTGCTCGACTTCTTTTTGCGCGGATTCCAGTTCCGCCCGGATAGTGCGCATCTCCGGGTCGATGGCATTCCGCACGTCCGTCGTCGCCTCACGAAACGTGCGCAACGCGCCGCCCACGCCTTCCCCCAGCGATTGCAGGTCGCCGCCCGCCGCCTCGCGGGCCTGGGCGTCCACCTCACGGGCCTGCCGCATCGCGGCGCGCTTGGCCTGCACGCGAGCCACCGCTTTGCGATTCACCACGGCGGGCGGCCGCTTGACCGGCGCCGCCGACGCGGCCGCCGCCGGCGCCGGCGGGTACTGCGCCAGCGGACGGGGCACCGCGCTCGCGGCGCGCTGCTCCATGGTCACGGGTTGAAACGCCTCCTGATAGGGCGTGGCGGACGGGTCCTCGGCCGGCGCGGCCGGCGCGGGTTGCACCGTTTCGGGGCCGAATCCGCCATACACCTGCGCCGCCAGCGTCCCCGGCGTACGTTCGGGGCCGGGTTGATATGGCGATGACGCCGCGAGCGCGGGCTGCGCGGATGTTGCCGGTGGCGTTGCCGTTGGCGTTGGCGTTGACGTTCCCGTCCCGGCGGCGGGCGTTGCCGGCGCGGAAACCGACTCGGCGGCCGCGGGTGCGGAGACCAACTCGGCGGGAGACGCGGGCAAGGCGCCCTGACCGCGCGCCTCGTCCGCGACGGGCGGCGGCTCATTGACTTCTTTTTTAAACCCCTTCAGGGCTTTCCCCACGCCCTCGCCGATTTGCGGAAGCCGCCCCGCGCCGAAAATAATCAGCACGATGACCAGAATGATCATCAGTTCCTGAAATCCGAGCGTCCCAAACATCGCGCATCCCCCAACCCCGCGCGGCACAACGCCGCATAATCCCGGAAACGACTGTAAAGACCACCGCCATGCGTGTCAACCGCCCGCACGCGCGCGCCGTGTCTCCGTACCGTCGTTCAATCCATGCCCCCTTCCCCTCGCCGTCATTCTGCGTCGACGATGTTCAATGGCAAGAGAATCGTGGGCACGCGGAATCCATCCGAAGGCGGTGAATGGCACCTCCCCTCCGTCATTCCCGACGTCCTTTGTCGGGAATCCATCTTTCTTTTGTTCTTTCCTCTTCCCCTTTGGTTAAGACAAGAAAACTGAAGGATGGATTCCCGATTACTAACGTCGGGAATGACGGAAGGAGAAGGCGGGAATGACGGAAGGACGCGGGCATGACGCAGTTGTGCCGCGCGCGACGGACGGGTACAATCACCGGCGATGGTCATTGCCTCCTCGCCCGCCGTGCCGCCGTATCGAATCACGTTGTTTTTCGGACCCGACGTGCGGGATCGAGATCCCGACGTGGTCTATTGCGTGTTCAACGTCAAAAAACGGAGTTGGAAAGGGGGCGTGCAATGCGTGGTCGAGATGACGCAGGCCCAGGTCGCCAGTTGCCGGCGCATCCTGCGCGTCGACGCCTGGCTGCGGAACGCCCTGCGCCAACTGCCCCGCGAAGAACGCGACCGGTACACGCGGCGCGGCCGGGAGTTGTGTCTCCAGTCCCTGTGCCGGACGAAACTGCATCTCGCCGTCACGCGCGGGCTGACACAGGACACGACCCTGGTTCCGCATGACAAGTGGGCGCAGGAACTCGACGAAGCCGTGCGGCGGACCGCGCACGAGATCAAGGCCGGCCTGCTCGACGAACTGGACGTGCCGCGCGCGGGGGACGACACCGAAGCGGCCACGGCGCGGGCGGTGATGTGATAAACTCCCCGTTGACCGGCGGTCGGCGCGCCCGTGCCGCGCGGACGCATGACGAACCGGCAACGCGGCAACGCAACGCGGCGCGGGCCGGCATGTGCATTGCCGAAAAGGAGGCGAACGGATGACGCAACGACGTGACTATTCCAGAGGGCGGCGCCCCGTCGGCCGGCAAGCACCGTGGATGACGACGGCCCTTGCCGCGCTGTGCCTGCTGGCGCCCGTCGGCGCGGCGCGGGCGGACAGCGGCGACATCACCGAATTCGCCGGAGTGGGCATCGCCAGCGCGATCCTGACCGTGCCCTACGCCGCGTGCAAAATCCTCTACGCCGGCACGGGCAGCGTGATCGGCGGATTCACCTGGATCTTAAGCGGCGGGGACACCGATGCCGCGCAATCCGTCTGGGAACACAGTTTGTACGGCACCTACGTCATCACGCCGGATCATTTGCGCGGCCTGAAACCCGTTCGATTTTCCGGCCGGCCCCGCCACCGGGACGACGGGAACGCGCCGTAACCGCCGACGCGACGCCTGATCCCGTCATGGCCAAACCCATCATCGGCGTCACCCCCGACTTCAACGCCGGCGACCGCAACGACATGGGCGGCCGCGAGCCGACGTATTTCCTTCGCGCCAGATACCTGCGGGCGATTGAAGACGCCGGCGGCATCCCGTTCATCCTGCCGCTCCTGTCGACCGCCGCCGCCTGGCGCCGGATGACGGCGCATGTGCACGGACTTCTCGTCACGGGCAGCGGGTCCGATCTGGCGCCCGAACTCTACGGGGAAACACAACGGCACACGTTCACGCGCATGAGCGGCCAGCGAGCGGCCTTCGAACTCGGCCTCGCCGGAACGGCCTACCGCGCGGACCTGCCCATGCTGGGCATCTGCGGGGGGATGCAATCCATGAACGTCGCCCTCGGCGGCACGCTGTATCAGGACATCCGCGCGCAACTCCGCACGCGCATCGACCATCTCCCGTCCGGCCCGGCGACCCGCACGGTGCACGCCGTGCGCATCGCCCCGCGTTCCCTGCTACGCCGCGTCACCGGCCGGGCGCGCATCCGGGTGAACAGTTCCCACCACCAGGCCGTCAAGACGGTGGCGCCCGAGTTGGCGCCGACCGCCGTCGCGCCCGACGGCGTCATCGAAGCCATCGAATCTCCGAACCGCGCCTTCGTCCTGGGCGTACAATGGCACCCCGAATTCCTGCACGACCGCGACCCCGTACACCAACGCCTCTTCGCGGCGCTGATCCGCGCCGCCCGCACCGCCCACACCGCCCGCCGATAAGTCTGCCCGATTCACGCCCCTCGTCCCCCGCAGCAGACTTTCTTTTTCCGTCCCCCGATTACGAACGCCGGAAACAGGTTTTCTTTTTCCGTCATTCCGCGTCACCGACCAATCCGGGACAGCCTCCCCCTCCGTCATTCCGCGTCGACGACGTCCATTGACCGGAAAACGGCGGCACGCGGAATCCATCCGCAGGGTACCAAGAACAGCCCCCTCCGTCATTCCCGACGTCTTTAGTCGGGAATCCATCTTGCAGTTGTCTTTCCTTTGGTTGGGACACGGAAACAGAAGGATGGATTCCCGATTAAAAATGTCGGGAATGACGGAAAGAGAAGGACACGGGAATGACGGAAGACCAGAAGATTAAGAAGGGGAAGACGGTTCGGATGAATCAGCAGGCGCGGGTGCAGACGGCGCGGGTGGCGAATCGGTTTCCGAAGAGGGCGCGGGTGCGGACGGCGCGGGCGTAACCGGCCCCGTCGACGACGACGGAGACGGCGCGGACGGCGGGGCTGATGTCGTCGGCGCAGGCGTCGGCGCAGACACGGGCGGCGCAGACTCCGCCGTCACCGGCGGCGCCGGCGCGGACTCGGCGGGCGGCGTCTTCGGCGGCGGTTTGGGTTTTTCCGGTTTAATCCCACCTTCCCAATGCGGGCCGGAGTACATCTCCGGCGTCAACTCGCCCGCTTTCCATTTGGCGTCAAAATCCGCCGCCGCCTTGTTCGCGGTTTCGCCCGCCCCCACCACGCGGTTCCAGGGCGACAGCGTCGGCGCGATGGAGCAGGCGCCGTCCTCCTGTCGAAGGTACAACCCAATGGGGTTGCCGCGATACGGGCCGAGAAAAATATGAATCGTCCCGACAAATTCAGGCCGCGCGCTCATCGATGTGCAGACCTCATCATGCCCGCAACGTACCATGGATGGGACGGAAAAAAAAGGACGGGGAAAGGATGGGGAAAGGACGGGGAAACTGAAAGATGGATTCCCGATTAAAAACGTCGGGAATGACGGAAGGAGAAGGCGGGAATGACGGAGGGGCGAAGGAGGGGACTGGATACCGGCTTTCGCCGGTATGACGGACGAGGGCTGGCATGACGGCGCGGGACGGCTTTTGTCCCCCTCCGTCATTCCGCGTCGACGATGTTCAATGGCAGGAGAATTGTGGGCACGCGGAATCCATCCGTAAGATGCCAACAGCCGGAACGGAAAAAAGACAATGCAACGGAAAGATGGATTCCCGATTACTAATGTCGGGAATGACGGAAAAGAACGACGGCCTTTGTCCCCCTCCGTCATTCCCGACGTCTTTTGTCGGGAATCCATCCTTTGTATTGTTCTTTCCTTCCGCATCACAGACAGAAAGAAACAGAAAGATGGACCTTCGGAGCATTTGCCGTTGGCAAATACTTCCCGATTACTAACGCCTGCCCCCGACATTTTTAATCGGGGGTCGGGAATGACGGAGGTGGACGGCACGGGACGGCGCAAGGGCGGGCATGACGGGGCATGACGGGGCATGACGGCAATAACTCATCCGCGCCGGAGTGTTCGTTCCAGGCAAGGCGGGCACCGAGGGAGCGAGGGAGGCGTGCGTCCGCACGTTGACCGAGCGCCCGAGGCGCCCAACGCCGCATGGGGCGAACACTCCGGCGCGGCACGGGCAACACCGCCGCCACCACCGCATTCTACCAGTTCAAATCCAACTTCAACTGAATGCCGTGGTCGGGGGGCGTGGAGGCGCGGGTCTCTTTGCGGGTGCCTTCCAGACTCATGGTCAGGCGCTGGCCCAGGGTCAGGCGGCTGCCGAGACGGTAGGCGGAGGCGTCGCCCATCGTCATGCCGCCGTAGGGCGTGAGCAAGCCGCGGCCGGCCGTCGTGGGCACCCCGTAGGACAGCGTCATCTCCATGGCGGCGCGCGCGGACGTCGCGGCGGTGACCGGGCGCGTCACGGCGCCCTGCTCCCACAGCCGGGACAGCGTGCCCTGACTTTGCCCGGGGCCGTAGGTCGGTTCGAGCGTGAACGCCAGACCGCCGCCGCCGCGATAGGCCGAGCCGAGTTTGACCAGCCCGCTCACGCCCCAGTCTTCGTACTTCCCGCTGTGCGACAACACCATGCGGCTCTGGCCCGACAGAATCAGCCCCATGGTCGGGCGCTCGTAGTGCATCCCGCCGGTGACTTCCGCCCCGCTGCCGGTGCGCCCGTCGCCGTCGTCGTGCCGCAGGCCCGCCCCCACGGTCGACCGCAGCCGCGCGCCTTCGTCCAGCATCTGATCATGGCTCCCCTCCAACATCACGCGCAGCCGCTGGGCGTCGATCTCCAGTTTCGACAACCGCGTTTCGCCGCCGTCGACTTCAAGGCGCGTGGCCAGCGCTTCGGCTTTGAGCCGCAGCGTGGTGATGCCGTGCTCGGTCAGCACTCCGGGCCGGCGAAGCAACTGCCCGACGCCGCCCACCGCCGCCGCCGCCATGGTGGTGTCGCTGGTCACCGGGTCGCCGGTATCTTCGATTTCCACTTCGCCCAGGCCGTAGCCCGCCGTGCCCCACAGTTGCAGACTATCGCCCGGCCCACCCCAGCCCACGTAGGGATACACGGCGGTCATCTCGGTTGTGTAGTCGCCCATCGCAGGCGCACCGTCGCTGCGGTCGGTGTAGTGAAACTCCCCTTGCGATCTCGATGCGGCCAGGCCGGCCACCAGGCCGGGCGTCACGGCCACGTCGGCGCCCGCCTGAATGCCGAACAGTTCACCGTCCCAGTCGATGTCGCCGGATTCGCCGGACAGGTTTCGATACCCGCCGCCGCCCCAGAGCGTCAGTTGATCCGCCCATCCGTTCGGCTCGGTGGTGAGCGGCAACACAAAGTCGCTGTTGCCCAACAGATCGTACACGTCCACGCCGCCACGGTCCGAGGCCAGGGATTTGGCGCCGCTCACCAGCACGTCGGCCAGCGTCGTCTGCCCGCCCAGAGTGAACAGCGGACCCGGCGCCGAGCCGTCCAGCGCCTGCTCCAGACGCCGCGCAATCGCCCCCACGGTCTGGTCCGCCATCGCCCGCGCGATTTCAGGAAGGATGACGCGGCTGATTTCGTCAAACTGGTCGCCGATGGTGACGACGACGGTATCGGTGTCGCTCTCGCCGCCGGCGGTGACGGTCAGGGTGAAGGTCAGCGACTGGTCGGTGGCATCGTCGGGCAGCGTGAAGGTCGCGGTCGCGGTGGTCGGTGTCGACAAGGTCACCGGCGTCGTGCCGGCGGTGCCATCGGCGGCGGTGTCCACGGTGAACGACGGCGGCGTCCAACTAAATGTCAGCGCCTCGCCTTCGGGGTCACGCGAGCCGCGCCCGTCCAGCGTCACGCTGTCGCCGGCGGCGACGACTTGGTTCGCCCCGGCGGCGGCGGTCGGCGCTTGGTTGCGCACCGCCACTTGTGCGACGGCCGGCGGCGTGGTGTCGACCAATGCGGTGGCGACGCCGCCGGTGATGTCGCCGCCGTTGCCGTCCAGCGGCGTGATGGCGGTGACGGTGAGTTGCGCGTCGCCGAGGCCGGTGACATCCACGGTCACTTCGGCGGTGGTCTGCCCGGCGGGGATGGTCACCGTGCCGGTGATGTGGTTGCGCGGTGCGGCGCGTGTGCGTGGGTTAGAGTTGACGAGGGCGAGGTTGTGGCTGATGGCGTAGGTCACCCGCACCCGCGTCAGCGGCACCGCATCCAAACTCAAGGTGAAAGTCGCCGGTCGCTCAAACAACACATCCGCCATCACCGGCGGCGTCACCGTCAGCATCGGCGGCGTCGCATGCGCCGGCGGCAGCGTCAGCGCCGTCAGCGTGTCGGTCACGCCGGTCAAGTCGTTCGGCATCAGGCGCAAGTCGTCGTTGCCGCCCAAGTCCAACTCGGCGAGCATGTCCAAGCCGCTCAACACGCCGACCGGCAACGACGACAAATCGTTGTCGGCGAGGTCAAGGTCGGTCAGCGCCGGCAAGTCGTCAAACACGCGCGGCGGCAGCGACGGCAAGTCATTCCCCGACAGGTCAAGGTCGGTCAGCGAATCCAGATCGTCCAAGTCGTCGGCGGCGAGCGTCGGCGTGCTGATGGTCAGCATCGTCACCGCCGCCACATCCATCGCCAGTTGCGCGTCGTCGGTCTCGCCGGCGCAGTCGTCGCCGGCGCCGGCGGCGGCGCAGATTGCCTCGCGCACCGGCGTCGTGCGCCGCTCGTCGGCCGGGTCGGTCGGGCGCAAGCCGAGCGTGTCGGGGGCGGCGTCAATCGTCAGCGTGAACATCACGCTCGAGGTTGCGCCGGCCGAGTCGGTGACGCCGTAGGTCAGGCTCGGCGTCGCCGCCGCCGCCGGTGTGCCGGACAGCACCCGCGTCGCCGGCGTGAAGGTCAGCGGCGACGGCGCGCCCGCCAGTGTGTAGGTGGTGTAGGTACCGCTGCCGCCGCTGGCGGCCGGCAAGGTGGCGGTGAAGGCGACGCCGGCGGTGGCGGTCAGCGACGGCGACGGCGCGGTCAACGCCAGCGGCGCACCGGCCGGCCGCACCGTCACGCTCACCGTCGCCGTATCGCTCAGCGCGGCATCGCGCACGGTGAAGGTCAGCGTAACGGTCGTGGTCGTGGCGACGCTGTGCGTCCAGCCAACCGACGCGGTGTTGGTGACGCCGCCCGTGAACGAGCCGACCGCCGGCATCGCACTCCACGCATAACCTATGCCGTCGC
>JAHRAQ010000001.1 GCA_020027205.1 Nitrospirales bacterium
GCATAGCCGATTACCTAGCAAACTGAAACATAACGCACCCCCTTCCATCAAATCATTCGTTCCGCCAAGTAGCACTAGCATAGCCGATTACCTAGCAAACTGAAACTTTAGGATAAACGCAATGCCGGTTAGTTGCCCATCGGTAGCACTAGCATAGCCGATTACCTAGCAAACTGAAACTTACGAGGGCTGCGTAGAATGGACGCCGCTGTTCGGTAGCACTAGCATAGCCGATTACCTAGCAAACTGAAACAAGGTGCGTCCGTCGGTGGTTTCCACGGTCCATGTAGCACTAGCATAGCCGATTACCTAGCAAACTGAAACACTCATTCTTCCCATTCCGACACACCACATAGTCACCGTAGCACTAGCATAGCCGATTACCTAGCAAACTGAAACTGTCTCGCTCCTTCTGTGCAAATGCGTCCTTTTCGGTAGCACTAGCATAGCCGATTACCTAGCAAACTGAAACTTCACGCGCGGCGGCGGCGGGCGGCAACTTGGCAGTAGCACTAGCATAGCCGATTACCTAGCAAACTGAAACAGGATCTGGTTGATGGTCTTCAGTCGCTTGTCGTGATCCGTAGCACTAGCATAGCCGATTACCTAGCAAACTGAAACAGGTGCGCTGCATGCGGCGGAGGTCAACGCGGCGGCGTAGCACTAGCATAGCCGATTACCTAGCAAACTGAAACCACTTTCCTGCTAACACACACCGCCGTCGCCATGGTAGCACTAGCATAGCCGATTACCTAGCAAACTGAAACTTGAATTGCAGGAAGAGGACCCCGCGCGGGCGGAGTAGCACTAGCATAGCCGATTACCTAGCAAACTGAAACCAGACACGCGCTCACTGACCGCCACGCTGGACGAACAGTAGCACTAGCATAGCCGATTACCTAGCAAACTGAAACGAATGATCGGCGTTGAGGAATTGATGCTGTTGGGTAGCACTAGCATAGCCGATTACCTAGCAAACTGAAACTGCTGTGTGGGCGCGCACCTCGCACACATTCTGCGGTAGCACTAGCATAGCCGATTACCTAGCAAACTGAAACGTGCAAACGACCGCGGCAAGACCGGCGGCGCGGTAACACTAGATTGGCCAATCACTGGATTCCGGCTTTCGCCGGAATGACGTATTGGGGTGTCATTGATCGGGGAACACCGGTATGGCCGATTCTGTGGCAAACTGAATTCTTAAACCAAGGTGATCTTGGCTTCTTGACCTTCGAGAACAGTCCCGTATTCTTGGAATAACCATCTCACGGCCACCCAACTGAGTTGCAAATGTTCACGCGCTTCTTTTATGGTGACATGGTGCCGCGTGACGGCAACGGCTAGGCAGCCCACACATCGCGTGACCGGGGGTTACTGAAAGGATCATCATGATTTTAGCCGGGGACATTGGCGGCACCAAAACGTATCTTGCGCTGTTTGACTGGCGCGAGGCGCGCGTGGAACCGGTCCGCGAGGAGCGGTTTCTGAATGCGGATTTTGATTCGCTTGAGGAAATCCTCGAAGAGTTTTTACGCGCGGGCGCGGGCAAGGGCAACGCGGACAACGCATCCGGCGAGACCGGGGCGGAGACCGGCACGGAAACCGGCGCAACATCCGACGCCGCCGCCGATGCGGACGTCGACATTTCCCCATCCATGCCGCTGCGGGCGGCCTGTTTCGGCGTGGCCGGCCCCGTGATCGACAACCGGTGCCGCGCCACCAATCTCCCGTGGACCATCGACGGTCACGCGCTGACGGAGACGTTGAACACGTCCCGCGTGCGGGTGATCAACGACGTGGAAGCCGCGGCTTACGGCGTGCTGGTCTTGAATCCCGACGAAATCGAAATGATCCAGGGCGCGCCGCAGAACACGGGCACCAAGGTTTTAGTCGCGCCGGGCACCGGCCTGGGGGAGGCCATGCTCTACTGGGACGGGACGCAGCATCACGCCGTGCCGTCGGAAGGCGGCCATGCCAGTTTTGCGCCGACGAGCGATTTGGCCATCGACCTTTTGCGGTATCTTCGCACGAGTTTTCTGCACGTGAGTTTCGACCGCGTCCTCTCCGGCAGCGGGCTTCATGCCATTTATGAATTCCTGCGCGACACGCACAAAAACGAACCGACGTGGTTTGCCGAACGTCTGCCCACCGGCGACCCGCCGGCGCTTATTGCGGAAGCCGGGCTGGCCGGCAAGCCGGATATTTGTGTGCAGGCGTTGGATTTGTTTGTGTCGATTCTGGCCGCGGAAGCCGGGAACTGCGCCCTGAACACGCTGGCGCACGGAGGCGTCTACCTCGGCGGCGGCATCACGCCGAAAATTATCGAGAAAATCCGCGACCCCAACTGGACGCAGATGTTCATCGCCAAGGGCCGCTACAAACGGCTCCTGTCCACCATTCCCGTCGCGGTCATCCTGAACGACAAAGCCGCCCTCCTCGGCGCGGCGTCCGTGGCCGCGAGCGCGGACACGTTGTCGTAAACCATCCATGTCGAGTTCCGCATCCGGTCACGACCCCAGGGCCGACACTTCGCAGGACGCCGGCAAACGCGCGGCGGGCGAGGCCGCCGTGGACTGGGTTCGTGACGGCGCGCGCGTGGGACTGGGAACCGGATCCACCGTCAAATATTTTCTGCTCGCGCTCGGCGCGCGCGTGAAAGACGGCCTCCGCGTGCAGGGCGTTCCCACGTCGCATGACACGGCCGAACTGGCCCGGCAACTGCGGATTCCCCTGCTGCCGGAACACGAACTGTGGACGCTGGACGTGGCCGTCGACGGCGCCGATGAAATTGATCCCCGACTGGACGCGATCAAGGGCGGCGGCGGCGCGCTGCTGCGGGAAAAAATCGTGGCCGCCGCCGCGCGCACGTTCATCGTGCTGGTGGATCACACCAAATGCGTGCCGGCGCTGGGCGCTTCCATGCCGCTGCCCGTGGAAGTGACGCCGTTTGGATGGCCCAATACCGCCAAACTTCTGCGGGCGTTCGGCGACGAACCGGCCCTCCGCACCCGGCAGGGAAAGGTGTTTGAGACCGACGGGGGAAATTATATTCTCGATCTGCCGGTGCGGGCGATTGACGATCCCGCGCGTCTGGAAGCGCAGATCAATCTCATTCCCGGCGTCGTCGAAAACGGCCTGTTCGTGAACCGCGCTTCCACCGTCATCATCGGCGCCCCCGGCGGCGTGCAAATTAAACACCGCGCAGCACCCTGATTCGCGCTGGCGCGCGGGCAGGTACCGTCTCTTTTTTTTCCTTCATTCCGCGCCGCCAATGCCCCCTCCGTCATTCTGCACCGCCTTCGGAGCATTTGCCCCCTCCGTCATTCCCCCGCCCCTCCCTCCGTCATTCCCGCCTCCTTTCTCCGTCGTCCCCGCCCCCTCCGTCATTCCCGACATCCTTAATCGGGAATCCATCTTTCAGTTATTTTTCCCTTCCGCATCCCAGACAGGAAAGAAACAGCAAGATGGATTCCCGACTACTAACGTCGGGAATGACGGAGAGAGAGGACGGGAATGACGGAAGGAGAAGGCGGGAATGATGGAAGGGGGAAGGAATGACGAAGAACGTCACGCCGCTTTGCGTGTCCCGTCCGGGCGTGGTAGGGTTTCGAGGGATTCATCATTCCCGGCGGCGGGGATGACGGAGGCCGGTCCCATCGTCTAGTCTGGCCCAGGACGGCACCCTCTCAAGGTGCAGACACGGGTTCGAATCCCGTTGGGACCACCAACCTTCCACCATGATCCGTGATTACCGCATGACGGCGTTGCGCTTCTCCCATGTCCGGTCTGTTGAATCCGCCGGACGGCCAGCCTCCGGTGCGCCGCGCTCGTCCTGTGTCACGCCGGCGCCGCCGGCGCGGCGACCACGCCGAAGACGGGAGGCCGCATGACGCGCACCTTTCATGACGGCGCCGACGACGGGCTGGAGGCGCTGGAATCTCTCGATCCGGCGCGCATTCATTCCTTCTCCGATCTGCTGACCGCGATGCAGAAAACCGCGTTCGGTGGCCGGCGGCTCGGGGACGCCTTTGCCGTGCTCAACACCATGATCGCGGACCCGGACTGTGTTGTGGTGATGACGCTGTCCGGCGCCATGACCATCGCCAAAATGGGCAAGGTCATTTGCACCATGCTGGACCGGGGGATGGTGCAGGCCGTGGTCTCGACCGGCGCGCTGATCGCCCATGGCATGAGCGAAGCCGTCGGGCAAACTCATTACAAACATCACCCGTCCATGAAGGACGCCGACCTGTTTGCCAAAGGCTACAACCGGGTCTATGACACCCTCGAAATGGAATTGAATCTGAATCATGTCGAGCAGGTCGTCTCGACGACGTTGAAGCGTCTCCGGCCCGGCGACCCGTTCTCGTCGGCACTCCTGACGCGGGAACTCGGCCGGACGCTGCACGACCAGTTTCCGGGGCCGGGCATTCTCAAAAGCGCGTTCCTGAAACAGGTGCCGGTCTACATCCCCGCCTTTACGGATTCCGAACTGGGCCTGGACACCGCCATCTGGTCCATGCAATCCCGCACGCCCGCGTCCCCGGACGCCGCGCCCGCGCCCGCGCCGGGTGACGACCAGGCGGCATGGGCGGGATTGCAACAACATCTCCCCGCGTTCAACCCCTTTCTCGATCTCAACAGTTACACCCACACCGTCCTGGGCGCGAAACGGCTGGGGGTCTTTACCATCGGCGGCGGCGTCCCGCGCAACTGGGCGCAACAGGTGCCGCCGTACATCGAGATTCTGAATCTGCGCATGGGCACCACGCTCACGCCGCCCCGGTTCCACTACGGCGTCCGCATTTGCCCGGAGCCGGATTACTGGGGCGGCTTGAGCGGATGCACGTATCAGGAAGGCGTGTCCTGGGGAAAGTTTGTGCCCCCCGAAGAAGGGGGACGTTTCGCGGAAGTCTTGAGCGACGCGACCATGGTCTGGCCCCTGTTGCTGATGGCCCTGCTCGAACACCCGCCGTCGCCCACAGGTCAGACCGGCGACGCCGGGACGCCACGGCGCGGTTGACAGCATGACTCGGCCGCTTCCACTATTCAGCCGCGCGTTTTCTCGACGGAGATCGACGATGACCACCGCTTCGACAACGGGGCGCAGACCCCTCACCCGCTCCGGAACCTCGCACGGGCGTCGGCACGGCGCGGGCGTCCTGGCGATTGCGCTACTGGCCCTGCTCGCGTGGCCCGCCGACGCCCGCGACCCCTTTGCCGTCGCCGGCGACGACAGCCGTACCCGCGGCCATCGTCAGGCGCCGCTGACCCTGTTGGAGTATTCCGATTTTACATGCGGCTATTGCGAAAAGTTTTTTCTGGAAACCTGGCCCAAACTGTTTTCCGAATACGTCCAACCCGGAACACTGCGCCTGGTGTATCGTGATTTTCCACGCGCCCCCGGCGGGCCGAGCATGGACACCGCACAGGCGGCGCGATGCGCGGGAGAGCAGGGACAATACTGGGCGATGCACGACCGTCTCTTCACCAGCCGGGACAAGTTTTCGCGCGCGCAACTGCGGCAACAGGCCACCGCGTTGCGGCTTGATGTGCCGAGATTCACCGCCTGCCTTGAACACGCGGGCGACACCGGGGACATTATGGCCGACCGGGTCGAAGCCAACAGCCTTGGATTCCGCGGCACGCCGGGGTTTGTGTTGTACGTGACGGAGAACCCCCGCGAAGCCGTCGCGATTCCCGGCGCGTTTCCCTACGAAACATTCAAGGAAGAAATCGACAAGTTGCTCAAGACGACGGCGCCCCCCGCGTCCCCGGCGTCCCCGGCAGCCCCCGCGCCCGCCGCCGACCCCGTGTCGAACTCATCCTCATCCGCTCCGGCTCCCACGTCCGCGCGTCCGCCTGTCTGACCCGCCCCCGTGACCTCCGTGGCGTCCCCGTCTCCCCTGCTTCTCGGTTCCGAATGGCGCGAAACCCCGGCGCGCCAATCCGTCGTCAACCCGTTCACCGGCGAGATCATTGCCGACGTCTGTCTGGCCCGCCCCGAAGAGATCGAAGAAGCCGTCACCGTCAGCCTGCGCGACGCGCCCCAACTCGCCCGCACCGCCGCCCATGCCCGCGCCGCGGCCCTGCACCACGTCGCCGACAGACTGAAGGCGCACCGGGCGGACTTTGCCGACACCATCCGCCTGGAAGCGGGCAAGCCCATCGCCGACGCCGAACGCGAAGTGGACCGGGCCATTCACACGTTTTCCCTCGCGGGCGAGGAGGCCACACGGCGGCAGGGCGAAGTCATTCCGATGGATCTCACGCCGGGCATGGAGCACCATCACGGCCTGTGGCAGCGCGTGCCCATCGGCCCGGTGCTCTGCATCACGCCGTTCAATTTTCCATTGAACCTGGTCGCGCACAAAGTGGCGCCGTGCCTGGCCGCGGGCAACCCCGTTCTGTTGAAACCCGCGCCGCAAACCCCGTTGACGGCGCTTCGACTGGGAAACATTTTCCGGGAACTTGATCTGCCGAAGGGCGCCTTGAGCATTCTGCCCTGCGACAACGCCCTGGCGGAATCCATGGTCCGCGACGACCGCATCCGCGCCTTGAGTTTCACCGGCAGCGCCGCCGTCGGCTGGCGCCTGAAAAACATCGCGGGGAAGAAACGGGTCCTGCTCGAACTGGGCGGCGCCGCCGCCGTCATCATCGAACCCGACGCCGACCTGGACCTGGCGGCCGCGCGATGCGTCACCGGCGGCTTTTCCTATGCCGGACAGACCTGCATTTCCGTCCAGCGCATCTATCTCCATGACGAGGTGTATGAGGCGTTTCTCACACGGTTCATCCCGCGTGTCGAAGCGCTCCCCGTCGGCGACCCCGCCGATGCGTCCACGGTCGTCGGGCCACTCATCAATTCGCAGGCGGCCGACCGCGTGGAAAAGATCATTCACGACGCCGTGCGCCAGGGCGCCCGCC
Organism: Nitrospirales bacterium; assembly: GCA_020027205.1. Classification (GTDB taxonomy): domain Bacteria; phylum Nitrospirota; class Nitrospiria; order Nitrospirales; family UBA8639; genus Bin75. The sequence continues at coordinate 6,928 of JAHRAQ010000001.1, forward strand.
TGCTGACGGGAGGCACGCGGCAACGGTCGTTGATGCGCCCCGCCGTGCTGGCCGACGTCCGGCCGGACATGACCGTCTCCTGCGAAGAAGCCTTCGGCCCGGTCGTCACCCTCTCCCGGTACCAGCGTCTCGAACAGGCGTTCGAGATGGTGAACGAGTCGGCCTATGGACTCCAGGCCGGCATTTTCACGCGGAACGTCCATTCGATTTTCCGCGCCTGGCAAACTCTGGAAGTCGGGGCGGTGCTGGCCAATGAAATCCCCACGTTCCGCGCCGACCACATGCCCTACGGCGGCGTGAAAGATTCCGGCCTGGGCCGCGAAGGCGTCAAATACGCAATCCGGGAACTCACGGAACCCAGGCTGCTGGTGCTGCACCTGCCGCCGTGACCGCCGCGTCGCAGCCTCCGCACACGCCGCCGGTCGACCGTCATGCCCGCAAACGACGCCGTCATTCCCGCATCGTCATTCCCGCCTTCCCCGCATCGTCATTCCCGCCTTCCCCGCACCGTCATTCCCGCACCCTCCCCTCCGTCATTCCCGACATTAGTAGTCGGGAATCCATCCTTCAGTTTCTTTTCCTTCGCCCCAACCAAGGGGAAAGACAACAACAAGATGGATTCCCGACAAAAGACGTCGGGAATGACGGAGGGGGCTTCTGTCATTCCCGATTCAAGATGCCTGCCCCCGACGTTTTCATTCGGGGGCCGGAAATGACGTAGGGAGCGCAAGCGGGAATCCGTCCGCCGCCGGGGGCGATGAGACGGGGCGCGCAACCGACGCGCGCACATGCCTTGCGAACCGCGTCGGGATTTGTCACCATGGCGCTCGCGCCCGGACGTGAACGACCATCTCGGCGGCGGCGCGCGCCGGCGCCGCACATCGGCGCGCAAGGTCGCAACGGTCGTCGGCGCGCGTCCCGCATCGACGCGTTGGAGGAGCCATGGTTCCCACCCACATGTTTCTGACCAGGGGCGTCGGCACGCATCGTGAAAAACTGGCCTCCTTCGAAGAAGCCCTGCGCAGCGCGGGCGTGGCCTACTGCAATCTGGTCGGCGTGTCGTCCATTCTCCCGCCCAACTGCAAAATCCTCCCGCGCAAACGCGGCGAAACCCTGTTGAATCCCGGCGAGATCACCTACTGCGTCATGGCCCGCAACGAAACGAACGAACGCAACCGGCTGATTTCCTCGTCCATCGGCGTGGCGATTCCCGAAGGCCGGCACAAAACCTACGGGTATCTGTCGGAACATCACGCCTACGGGGAAACCGACGAAGAGGCGGGCGAGTACACGGAAGACCTCGCGGCCCAGATGCTGGCCACGACGCTGGGCATTGCCTTTGATCCCGACATGGCCTGGAAGGAACGGGAACAGGTGTTCAAGATGGGCGGGAAAATCGTGCGGACGCAAAACATCACCCAGTCCGCCATCGGCAAATCGTCCGTGTGGACAACCGTGGTGGCCCTGGCGGTCTTCATCCCCATTGAAAACAGCCCCCCCGTGAAGAAACAACGCCCGGCCTCGTAGTTGACCCCGGACGCCGCGCCGCGTGGACGGCAACTCACCGCGCGCCCGACCGACGCGGAGTTGGCGCCGTCTTCGGAACGGAAAACTCCGCCCAGAGGACCGTGTGATCCGACGGAGTGTTCCCCTTGCGGGGCGCAAGGTCCACGGCCGCGGCCGTGCACCGCTCCGCCAGCGGTCTGGTGGCAAGAATGTGATCGAGGCGCCAGCCACGGTTGGCCGCCAGCGCGTCGGGGTGGCGGTAATCCCAGAAGGTGAACTGCCGCCGGCCGGGATACAGGCGGCGAAACACGTCCTCAAACCCCCACCCGACCACCTGCCGGTACGCCTTCCGCGCCTCATGGTGAAAACAGACGTGGTTCAGGTGCCGCTCCGGGTGATGCACGTCAATCGGCTCCGGCGCCACGTTCATGTCCCCGCACCAGATGACCGGTGCGTCCGGCGACAGACGCCGGGCGCAATACCGGCGCAGCCGTTTCAACCAGTTCAGTTTGTCCCGATACCGGGGATGGTCGATCCGAAAGCCCTGCGGGACATAGGTGTTGAGGATGTCAATGCCGTCCACCACGGCGTGCAGCAACCGTGGCTCCCCCGCGTGCACGCCGTTGCCGAATCCGAACGAAACCCATTCCGGCTCGCGCCGGCTGCAGAGGGCGACGCCGTTGTAGCCCTTCATTCCCCAAAACCGCACATGATACCCCGTGGCGGCCAGTTCGCGTTCGGGAAACTCCGCGTCCCGCACCTTCGTTTCCTGCAAACACAGCACGTCCGGCGCATGGACGCGCAGCCATCTCGTCACCACGGGCAGCCGTTTCCGAATGGAATTGACGTTAAAGGTGGCCAGCGTCACGCGCGTTGTCCCAAGCCGGCGCGCCGCGCCGCGTCATGCCTCGTCCGTGATGCCCAGCACTTCGGTTAATTTTTCCATGTCGTGCCAGGCCATCGGATCAAGCCGGATGACCTCGATCTCCGCGTCTCGAAACAGCGTGTCCAGCCATGGATACCGCACCGACCATGACGACGACTCGTCCCCCGGTTTCTGCACGAACACCACTTTGGCGGCGCGCCGGGTGCCCGGATGCAGCAACACAAAATCCACCGTGATCGAGCGAATGGATTTCGCCACCACCTCCGCATCGAAATCGTCTCTGACCTGAAGCCGAATCAGGCGCGTCAGGGGCATTTTCGCCAGCACCAGAAAGCGGTCGCGGGCCGCCAGCGCCAGCAGGTTCAACAACGCGACTTCCGCGTCATCCATGAGTTCCCGCGCCCGCGCCGCCACCGTTTCCGGAGGCCGCGTGTCCACGCCAAACTCGCCCGTGACGCCCGTGACCCGTGACCGGCCGGGCCGCACCAGCATCCACACCACCACGCCCAACGCCGCAAGCAGCCCCGCGACCACCATCGAAAAAAACGAAACGGGCCACATCGAAGAAACCCAATCGAGAAGATTCATCGTACGCTCCCAACCGACGGTGAAGACGCGCGGCCGGTGACGCGCAGGGTAGCGCGCCGTCCCGGCGCAATCGTGCCCAGAACCACCGGGGCGCGCGCGCCGGTGACCGCCGGCAGATTCACGGGCACCCCCCGGACGGCCTGATAGGCAAACACCGCAAAGGCCATGGCCTCCACCGCCTTGCCGTTGACGCCGACGCGCTCCATGGACATGACGCAACTCGGCGCGCAGCGCCGCCGCAACGCCGTCATCAGCCCCCGGTTGCGCGCGCCGCCGCCGCCCACGATCACCTCGTCGACCGGCCCCGGCAGCCAGCGCCGGGAGCGGTGAATCATGTGCGCGATGCCGTCGCAACTCGACGCCAGCGCATCGGCCAGCGACAACCGCCGCCGCTTCGCGCGCCGCCAGACGTCCCGGACGTACCGTTCGTCAAACTCTTCGCGCCCCGTGGATTTCGGAGGACGCCGGGACACAAACGCATGGGTCAGCAACTCGCGCATCAACGGGTCACACACGCGCCCGCGCGCGGCCAGAAGGCCGTGGCGATCCATCAGCCGTCGTCCGTTCGTGGCCGCCGCCATCACCCCGTCCAACAGCAGATTACACGGGCCTGTGTCAAACGCCAGCACGTCCTTCAACCCGCCGCCGCCGGGCAAATACGTCACGTTGGCGATCCCGCCCAGATTGACAATCAGCCTCGACGCGCGCCGGGACTGAAACAACAGGTGATGCACATAGGGCGTCAGGGGCGCCCCTTCCCCGCCGGCCGCCGCGTCACGGGCGCGAAAGTCGGCCACGGTCGTGATGCCCGTCCGCTCGGCGATGACCGACGGGTCGCCGATCTGAAGCGACGCGCGGCCCGCACCGACGCCGGGCAGCGCCCTCCCACGGGGACGGTGCCACACGGTTTGTCCGTGAGAGCCGATAATCTCGATGTCGCCGGTGGAAAGTTTTGCCTGTCTGATGGTCCGGCACGCCGCCCCGGCAAAGACCTCGCCGACGGCGACGTGCAGCCGGCAGACCTCTTCCGTCGTGCCGGACCGGATCAACGCCAGCAGGCGGCGCCGCAACGCGGGCGGATACGGACGAGTACGGCAGGCCAGCAGCGTGACCCGCAACGCGGCCCGGCCGGGCCGAATCTCCACAATCGCGCAATCCACGCCATCGAGCGAGGTGCCCGACATCAGCCCAAGACATTTCATGGCGCCGCCGCCCGCTGGCGCGCCCAACGCGCCTGATGCGCCCGTCCCGCCCGGCGCGCCAACCCCGCCACCGGCGCCGTTTTGCTTCGGACGCCCGACGTGGTACACTGCTCCACGCGCGCGGTTCTCGAATCAGGACGCATCGGCGTGGCGTGTCCGGTCCCAGACCATGCCGGTCTGTTCTTTGGCGCTGAACCCGAGACTTTCATAAAAGGCCTGTTTGTCGCGCGTGCAGAGCCAGAACAGTTCGACGCGCCGCAGGGCCGGATGGTACAGAATCCGGCGAACGATTTCGGACCCGACGTCCCGTCCCTGATACGGCGCACTCACGATGACGTCCCAGATGGAGGCGCGGTAGACATAATCGGTCAGCGCCCGCCCGCACCCGATCAACCGATGGTCGTCCCAGGCCGTCAGCAACAGGTCGGTCTGCGCCACCATGTGCGTCGTCTCGGCCACGGTTCTGCCGCGCGCCCAGGACGATTGTTCAAAGAGCGGCGCCAACTCGGCGTGATCAAAATCTTTCCTGTCGGTGTAGGTGATCATGGGCGCCGGATTGCCGCACCGCCATGGCCGGCGCCGCGCCGGACAGGGACGACCCGTTTTTCTTACACGAAATCCGTCACAATTACCAGTCAGGAGTCCCGCGATGCCCATGCTTGTCAGAAAATGTCCCAAATGCGGCAAACTCTTCTGGATCGCCGAACAGGCCGTTGACTATGCGGATGCGAACACCCTGCGGGTCACCTGCACCCACTGCCGGCAGATATTGCGCATCCCGCTGGTGACCGAAGGAGACAACGCCGGCGCGCCCAAGATGGGGCACTGACCGGCCCGCCGCGCCCACGAACCCGATGCGTCTGCGCACGTACCATGGCCTTGAAGTCCGGTTGGCGGGAGGCCCCGACCGCGAAGGCGGCGGGGACGGCCCCGTGGTCATTCTCCTGCACGGATTCGGCGCGCCCGGCGACGACCTGGCCTCGCTGTGGAGAATGTTGCGCGTGCCGGACCGGGTGCGGTTCGCGTTTCCGGCCGCGCCCCTGCCGATGCCCGGCGTTCCCGGCGGACGGGCCTGGTGGATGCTGGACATGGAACAACTCGCCCGCGACGCGGCAAGCGGGCGCAAGCGCGATTTCAACGTCGTGCCCGACGGCGTGGCCGCCGCCCGCGAGCAGTTGCTGGCCGCCCTGGACGAGTTGGACAGGGACATCGGTCTGCCCGCGAACCGCGTCGTGCTCGGCGGATTTTCGCAAGGCGCCATGCTGGCCTGCGACACGGTGGCGCGCAGCGAACGGCCGTTTGCGGGCCTCGTCGTCCTGTCGGGATGCCTCATGGCGCAACGGGACTGGGACGCGCGATGGCCGTTGCGAGCGGGCCTGCCCGTCTTCCAGAGCCACGGCACGGACGACCCCATCCTCCCCTTCGACGCCGCCGCGCATCTGCGGGACGCCTTGCGCCGTCACGGCCTCCCCGTGACCTGGCAGGAATTTCGCGGCGGCCATGAAATTCCTTTGCCGGTGCTCGACGAACTCGGCGCGTTTCTCACCGGCCTGTGCGGGGACGCGGAAACGTCGTGACCCACCGGCACGTTGCGAACACGGGGCGACTTTTCGTATAATGCCCCCGCGTGGCCGGTGTTCGGCCCCGCGCGAAAGGCACACCGATTGATGATCAGCCCCGATGTCTTAACGGACTATGTGCGGAAGGTGATGGCCGATGCCAAGGTCACCGTGACCGACCGCACGGGCACCAGCGATCATCTCAACGTCCGGGTGGTCTCGGACGCATTTAAAGGAAAAACTCTGTTGGATCGTCACCGTCTCATTTATCAGGCCCTGGACGAGCCGTTGAAAGACGGCAGAATCCACGCGCTTGAACTGACGGCCGAAACAACGGACGGCGCATAGGAGGCAACACGATGGCAGACGCAGTCGCGGAAGAAATTCAACGGGAATTGCAGCAGCACCCCATTCTGATTTACGGGAAAGGTACCAAAACCGCGCCCCAGTGCGGGTTCACCGTCGAGACCATGGAGTTTTTCGATCAACTCGGCTATCCCTACGAAGTGATCAACGTGCTGGAACATCCGGCGAAACGGGAAGCCCTGACCCACATGACCAACTGGCCCACCCTGCCCAAGGTGTTCATCAAGGCCCAGTTCTACGGCGACACCGACATCCTCGGCCCGATGCAGACCAAAGGCGAATTGAAGCCGCTGCTGGAACAGGCATTCCCGAACAAAGGCTGACGGGGCCGGGATTCCCGCCCCGATTGCCAACGCCTGCCCGACCCACGATGACCAACGCCTGCCCCCGACATTTTTAATCGGGGGTCGGGAATGACGGAGGGGAAGGCATGACGGCGGCAACGTACACTCCCTCCGTCATTCCCGACATCTTTAGTCGGGAATCCATCTTTCTGTTGTTCTTTCTTCTCCCCCTTTGTGGTTAAGACAAGGAAAACAGAAGGATGGATTCCCGACTACTAATGTCGGGAATGACGGAAAGAGGTTGCGCGGCGGGCGGTGGCGTCATTGCCCCTGCCGACGTCGTCGCCTCCGCCAGCGTCCCCCTGCCAGCGTTGTCGCCCGCTGGTGGTTGGTACCCGGTGGCGGGGCCAGAATCCCGCCACAAAAAAAAGGAGGCTACCTTACGATAGCCTCCCTTGCGCGTTCCCGCCGAACCCGAAAATCGCTTACCGAATCACCGTGGACTTGGCGCCGGCCGGGTTGATTTTGACTTTGTTCATCGACCCCTTGATTTCCGGCAGGCGTCCGGCCCCCTTCGAGGATTTAATCCGCATCCGGTTTTCATCGGACGACATATTCATGGTACCGGCGTCATGAAAGGATGACCCTTTCATGCTGGCTTCGGACCCCACCGCGTTGGCCTGACCGGCGTCATGGCTGGTCCGCGTCCCGTCGGCGGGAGACTTGGTGGCCGTCATCGGATAGCCGGCATGTTTCGGCAACATGCCCGGATTCGCAAACGCCAGCGACGCCGTCACGCCGGTCACCGCCAGGGCCGTCAATACAGGGCGAAGATGTTTCATCATTCCACTCCTCCTTTGTTGAAACAGGTTATCACCGATAATAAACGTTCACACGCCACGGAAAGAAAATCGAATCCTATGTATTTTCCGATGAGGTGTCAAGCGGGGCGGAACCGGGGCATGACCGGCCCGTTCCCGGCGTCGTCACTCGCGCGGAGCGGCGGGGCGGCGGCGTGACGACCGGCCCCCTCTGCGGCGACGGGACGACCTCGGCCGCAGGGCCGGCAGCGTGATGGTGACCAGCGTCCCCTCCTCCGGGCCGCTCTGAATCTCGATGTGCCCGTCGTGTTCTTCCACGATTTTTTTCACCATCGCCAGCCCCAGCCCCGTGCCCGACCGTTTCGTCGTAAAATACGGTTCAAAAATTTTCTCGCTCAATTCCTTGGGAATGGGAGCGCCGTCGTTGTGAATCCGCAGCGCCATTTCGGACAACCGCCCGCGTTTCGGCGCCACGGAGACGCGCAGTTTGCCCTCCGGGGACATCGCTTCGAGGGCATTTTCCAAAATGCTCAAGAGGGCGTGTTTGACTTTGTCCTTGTCCCACCGCACCGGGTCCAGGTGCTCGGGGAACTCCTTCGTCACGTCAATCCGGTTCACTTTCAGATCCATCTCGACCAGGGCCAGCGCCTCTTCCATCAGCGGGACGACCTGGCAGGGGCGCCGATCCAGGGCCAGCGGTTTGGCAAAATCCAGAATTTCATTGAGCAGCGTTTCCGTCCGCACAAGATCCCGCATGGCGGATTCGATGCGGAGTTTGACGTCGGCGTCGAGGGCGCCGTCTCCCGTCACCTCCTCCAACTGGGCGCGAATATATCCCATGGGTTCACGAATCTCGGTGGCCAGAAAGGAGCCGACTTCGTTCAGGGCCGATTGACGTTCCTGCCGGCGAATGGCCGGCTCGGACAGCCCGGAGACGGGCGCCGCCGCCTCGGGCGCGGGCGCCTGCGGGGACGACGCGCTCGAACGCGCGGGGGCGGAATGTTCGAAGCACTGGGCGAGTCGCGTCATCACCGGCGCGAGGGCGCCCGACGCGGATTCCGCCGAGTCATACCGGGCCGCCGTTTGCGACGCCAGGGTGATCGTGCCGGCCACGCGCCCCCGGACAAAAAACGGCGCCACCAGCGTGCACAGGAACCGGTCGCGGTAGAGTTGTTTGTAATCGTGAAACCTTCCCTGCGTGGAGGCCAGGTTGTAATCCACGCGGGGTTTCCGATGCCGCACGGCCCAGCCCGACACGGAATCGTTCAGCGACAGACGCTGCCCCGGCAACAGTTCTTTCTGATGCCCGGCCAGGCAGACCAGCACTTCCAGGGCCGCGGCGACCGGGTCATACAGGGTGACCCATCCGCGGTCAAAGGGCACCAGGTCCCGCGCCGCCGTCAGGCACGCGGCCACACAGTCCCGGACCTGCGGCGACGCCTGCATGGGCGTCGTCGAATGCGCGTCGTCCGGTACGCCGCGCCGGGCCGGCGGATCCTGCAACACCCAGGGGCGGGCCAGGATGACGGAATGGTCGAACAGGCCGGCCTCGCGCACGCGCTCGGTGATCGCGCGGCCGGCCGATTCGATCATGGTATGTTCGCGTTTGGCCCAGACCTTCCCTTCGGGTTTGCCGACGACCAGCGCCCCGTAGACTTCGTGCCCGTCCTTGAGAAACTTCACGAGGAGCGTCTTGAACCCCGGCGTCACCATGCGCAGGCGCATGATCCCCGGCTCCGCGCCGTCCCGCGCGTTCCAGAGACGCTCGTCGGGCTGTCCCGCGCTCCCGGCGGACAGGGTGCGAAGCACGGTGCGCACCTCGCGGTCCGAAAATCCTTTGGCCATCTGCGACACCAGCGGCCCGTCGACCTGGTCCATCACGGCCACCGTCACGTCCATGCCCAGATCATTCACCGCCGTGGTGATCACGCGCCGCAGCGTGGTCTGCTTCGCGGTTCGCGCCGACGACGGCGTCTGTTTTCTCATTATTCTCGCCATAATCGTGAATGCACTCCCTCGCCCCGGTCGACGGACAGGGGGCGGTTCAGTTGATATGTTTGATCATCCGTCGCGGCCGGACGATCTCCACGCGCCCCCGCGCGGAGATCATCAGATTCATCATCATGCTGACAAGGCTGATCACCACGGCGCCGCCGACCGCCGACCACCCGCCGGCCACGTGAAACCCCGTGACGAAGACGGAAACCGCCGACAGCAGGAACGCGTTGATCGCCACCATGAACAACCCCAGCGTCACCACGATGAACGGGGCCGACAGTACGTACAGCACCGGCCGCACCACGGCATTCAACACCGCCAGCGTCAGCACGCCGACCACGCCCGCGGCCAGCGAATCAATGGTGATCCCCGCCACCACCCAACTGGCGACAAGAACCGCCACGCCCGTGACCGCAACACGGATCAGAAATCCCGTCATGGCCGCATCCCCTTCATGCGCGCGCCGGGTCGGCCACGGTCAGGTCAACGGACTGCTGCCGCCGGGTCGTGGCGTCGCCCGGATCGTACTCGGCCACGAATTTTTTCGTCACGCCGCGAGCCGACACGGCCACGGTCGCGCCGGCGTTTTCATTGTGCATATGCAGAAAAATTTCGTAATAGCCGCCGTCGTTCGTTGTGCCGGACGCCGCATGACCCCCCTTGACCATCGGCGCCGCCCGCACTTCCACCCCCGGCACCCCCGCGCCCGCCGCGTCACGAACATACCCGAACACCGTGAAGCCGTGTTGCACGTCGGCCCGCACAAAGACGGGGCGCGGCGTGTCGACCGCGGGATTTTTCAACGTGGACAAATAGGTCGCCAGACTTAACACCTCGTCCTCGGTCATCAAATCCCTGTATTTGTCCGGCATCCGGCCTTTTTTATGCTCCTTCTCAAACCCTTCCGCATACAGATACGCGGGATCAAGAATTTTTTTCCTGATGTCGTTGATCGTCAACAACCCGCCGATGTTGTCCAGCACCGGCCCCCGTTTTTTCACGCTGCCCTTGCCCCCGATTTTGTGGCAGTTGTAACACTCGTACAACTCATAGACCTCGGCCCCCCGTTCCGTCACCGTCAGGCGCTCGGCGGGCGCGTCCGGGGCCATGCCCGTCATCCGGTCGGCCATGGGCGTTCCCGCCGGCGCGAACCGGGCCAGTTGCGTCGCAAGATGGTCCGACTGTGCCTGGAGTTGCCCGACGCGCGCCAGCAACGCGGCCGTGGCGCGACGGTCGGCCAGCGCCCTGTCCCGTTTGCGTTTGAGAATTTTCTCGATTTTCCCCTTCTCCACGGCGGGGTCATATTGCGGCAGGAGCGACGCCCCCCCGATATACACGACGGACAGCGCGAGATAAAATCCCACCAGCGCCGCCACGGCCGCCCGCCCCGACAACCGGGGCATGGGAGGCGCGTCCAGCAACAGAAACACCGCCAGCCCCAGCGCCACGTACGTCGCAAACATCACCTGAAACACGCGGGGGAAGCCGAGGGCGCCGCTCCCCGCCCAGGCCGCGACGGCCAGCACGACCGCGAGACCGACTTTTCGTATGACGGGAGACTGTGGCATCGGCGGTCGTCCCGGCGGGCCGGGCGGCCTCTTCATCGAACCTGGGAAGAGCGCCGCGCGTACATCGTTGATCGTTGAGGAAACGAGACCGCCGTGGACAAGCGGCTCTATTCTAGCAGGGCCGCCCGTGGCGCACAAGTCGGCGTCTCATACCGCCGGCGGCGCCGCCCTCTCCGTCATTCCCGACATCTCTAATCGGGAATCCATCTTTCGGTTGTCTTTTCCTTTGGTTAGGACGAGGAAACCGAAGGATGGATTCCCGACTACTAACGTCGGGAATGACGGAAGGAGAGGCATGACAGGCATGGCGGGCATGGCGGGCTGGCGAAAAGGGGACGGCGGGAATGGCCCCGTCCGTCATTCCCGACATCTTTAGTCGGGAAGCATTTGCCAAAGGCAAATGCTCCGAAGGTCCATCTTTCGGTTGTTCGTTTTTCTTGGTTAGGAGAAAGAAACCGAAGGATGGATTCCCGACTACTAACGTCGGGAATGACGGAAAGAAGATACCGATGGCGCGCTTTTGAGGTTTCGCCGCGCGCCCGCTATAATGCGCTCATGCGTCGCTCCCCTCCGGTGTCCGCATGGGCGCGTCGGGCGTCGTGCCGGTGGGCGTTGGCGTTGGCCATGGCGCTGTGCGCGGGGTGTCAATCCGGTGCGTCCCAACCCACGGACGATCACCGGCGCGTGGAACAACTCATCACGGCGGTGGAGGCCCTGCGTGCCGCCTATGAACGGCGGGACCTGCCCGCGCTGCAGGCGTTACGCTCGCCGTCGGCGAATCTCGAACAACTGAAACGCGACGCGACACAGGACTTTTTCACCTACGACGCCATCGCGCTCACCATGAAGGTGGAGCGCATGTACCTCCGGGGGGAACAGGCCACGGTCAACGTTCGCTGGGAAGGCACATGGCGGCACGGCGCCGACGAACCGGCGGTGACGGACCGTGGCTACGGGGTGCTCGTGTGGAGCGGCCGGGAGACGGCGCTTCTGGAAGACATGACCGGGAATCTGCCGTTCGGCATGGCCGGCCGCTAAGCCGTCCGTGACGGCGACCCGCGACGAAGCCGCCCGTGACAGCAACGCCCGCGCGCGACTCATGATGACCCGCATGAACCCAGCCGCACCCACGACTCGCCGGGGACCGGAGACCGATTTTCTCGTCATCGGCAGCGGGATTGCGGGGCTGCGCGCCGCCATCGAACTGGCGTGCCACGGCCGCGTCCTGATTGTGACCAAAGGCAGCCGGTTCCAAAGCAACTCCATGTCCGCGCAGGGCGGCGTCGCCGTGGCGATGAACGCCGAAGACGACGTGAACCTGCATTTCACCGACACGATTCTGGCCGGGCATCAACTGGGCCGGGAAGACGCGGCGCGCGTACTGGTCGAGGAAGGGCCGGCGCGCATTCAGGAACTGATCGACTGGGGCACGGCCTTTGACAAGGTCGGCGGCCAATTTGCCTTTGCCAGAGAGGGCGCGCACAGCCGCAGCCGCGTACTGCGGGCCAGGGGCGACGCGACGGGCCATGAGATGATTCGCGTGCTGCTGGAACGCGCCAGACAGCATCCCAACATTCAATGGTTTGACCGGCATTTTACACGCGACCTGCTGGTGGCGGACGGCCGGTGTTGCGGCGCGATGGTGGTGGATGAAATCACGCGGGACGCGCAATGTCTCCCGGCGGCCGGCGTGCTGCTGACGACCGGCGGCGCGGGACAGATGTACGCCAGGACCACCAACACGGAGAACGCGACGGGCGACGGCATGGCCATGGCCTACCGGGCGGGGGCCGTGCTGGAAGACATGGAGTTTGTGCAATTTCATCCCACGGCCCTGTATCTGCCCTCCAGCCCGCCGTGCCTGTTGTCCGAGGCCATGCGGGGCGACGGCGGCGTCCTGCGCAATCGAAAAGGCGACGTGTTCATGCCGAGATACCATCCCGCGGCGGAACTGGCTCCGCGCGATATTGTCGCGCGGGCGATGTGGTCGGAAATGGCGTCCACGCGGTCGCGCCACGTCTATCTGGACGTCACGCATCTGGGAAAAAAATTCATCACCCGGCGCTTCCCCACGATTTACCGAACCTGTCTGCGTTGCGACATCGACATCACGGAGGAATGGATTCCCGTGTCGCCGAGCGCGCATTATTTCATGGGCGGCGTCAAAGCCGGGATCGATGGCCGGACCGCCCTGCCCGGCTTGCTGGTCGCCGGGGAAGTGGCGTGCAACGGGGTGCACGGGGCGAATCGTCTGGCCAGCAATTCCCTCCTGGAAGGACTGGTCTTCGGCTACCGCGCGGCACAGGCGGCGGCCTCGCTGCCCGGCGGCTCCGGCCGCGCGTTCCGGCGAGGGCTGGTCGCGCGCGGCGGCACGGAGCCGGCCGGTGCGTTGGAGGACGGCGAAAAGTTGCGAAACTCCCTGCGGCGTCTGATGTGGAACAAGGTCGGGCTGGTTCGAACCGGCGAATCCCTGGTGCAGGCGCTGGCCTGGCTTTCGAAATGGGACCGGCAGATGCAGGGCACGCTGCACACGCGCGCCGACCTCGAAGTCAAAAACATGATTCAGGTCGCGCGCGGCGTGACCGAAGCCGCCCTGTGGCGGGAAAACAGTCTGGGCGCGCATTACCGGGAAGATTTTCCGACCTGCAAGAACTCGGCGTGGAACATGCACAGTCAGGTTCGGCGCCCGCCGGCGGACGAGGATTCCCGTCTCGCCCATCAGACCGGCTGACCCGGCGCGTCCATTGTCACGCCGCGCCACGGTTGCACATGGTCCGGCGCAAGGAGAGACCGATGAACACGATTCAACTCGGACGGGTAACATTGTGCGCGACGCTGGCACTGGCCGCCGCGTCGCCCTGGGCGCAGGCCGGATGGTATGCGGGGATGGCGGGCGGCGGCGGCGGCGGCGCGGACGTGGAGTTGGACCCCGCCCAACTCGTCCGGTTCCTCGATGCCGTCACGCAAGAGGCCGACGTCGGCCCCGTCGCCCTGGGCGCCGTGGGCTATGCGTTTGGAAACAGGACCAGAATCGAAGGAGAAATCGCATGGCGCAACAACGCCCTGTCCGGCCCGGCGGAAGGGGACACATCGAATCTCTCGTTCATGCTCAACGGCGCCTACGACGTGCCGCTCGACTCGCGGGTGACACAGTTCACCATGGGCGGGGTCGGGATTTCGATCTTTGAGTATTCGGATATCGACCTTGGAACCCTGAACCTATCGTCCATCGAGGACGACGCCACGGTCGTCTTCGCCTGGCAAGCCGGAACCGGCCTGCGGTTTGCCGCCACACCGTCGATCTCGCTCGAACTGTCCTACCGGTTCTTCGGCACGGCGGAACCCGATTTCGACGGCAGCCTCGGCGACATCATCACCACCATCAACAACACCCACCACAACGGACTGGTCGGCGTGACGTATTCGTTCTGACCGGTCGGCGCAAGATTTAACCCAATCGGCGTTTCTCCAGTATTCCAACCCCCTCCGTCATTCCGCGTCGACAATGTCCAATAACGGAGCAAAGAAACAGAAGGATGGATTCCCGATTAAAAACGTCGGGAATGACGGAAAGAGAAAACGGGAATGACGGAGGGGGACGGAGGGGGACGCAGGCACGACGGCATTTGTCTCCTTCCGTCATTCCCGACGTCTTTTGTCGGGAATCCATCCTGATTTCCGTCATTCCGCGCCACCGACGTTCAATGGCAGGAGAACCGGGTGCGCGCGGAATCCATCGGCAAGATGTTAATGGCAGGACGGAAACAGAAGGACAATACAACTGAAGGATGGATTCCCGATTAAAAATGTCGGGAATGACGGAAAGAGAAAACGGGAATGACGGAGGGGGTCTGGATTCCCGTTTTCGCGGGAAGTATTTGCCGAAGGCAAATGTTTCGAAGGTGACGACAGTTGGGAAGCCCCGCGCCCCGTCACCGCTCTTCCTCCATCATCCGTTCGTACCGGCGTTGCAGGGCGGCGACGGGGGAATCCGGCGAGGGCGGGGGCAGGGGTTTGCCGTCGATGGCGGCCACCGGGAGGATGCCGATGCCGCTGCCGGTGAGAAAACAGGCGTCGGCGTTGTTCAGCGCGCCGGGGCGGTAGCGGCCTTCGCGGACGCGCAGGCCCAGGCCGAGAGCGGGGGCAATCTCCAGCGCCATCGCGCGCGTGACGCCGGGCAGGATGCCGCAGGCCGGCGAGGGCGTGTGCAGCGTCTTCCGCGTCACAAAAAAAATGTTGCTCATGGCGCCCTCGGCAAGATACCCGTCCGGGGTCAGTTGCAGCCCTTCGAACGCGCCCCGCGCGGCCGCCTCATGCCTGGCCAGCACACTGTTCAGATAGTTCAGGGTTTTGGCATGGGTCGGACCGGACAGGGGGGAGGGCCGGCGAATCGTGGTGATGATGACCGGGACGCCGTCGCGCCGTTGTTGTGCCGTGAGATGAGGAAGGGCGCGCGGCATCAACACCACCGTCGGCTCGACGCGCGACGCCGCAAGCCGGGCGTCACCATCACCGAGGGCAACACCGGCACCGGCAGCACCGGCACCGACACCATCATCATCACCGCCGTCACCGCCGCCGGGTTCGCCGACGCCACGGGACACCGTCAGTCGAATCAGCGCATGGTCCAGACGATTGCGGTCGATGACCTGTTGAAACACCTCCGGCCAGTCGACGGCGGGCAGCGCGCCGTCAAGGTGAATCGCCCGGCAGGAGTGCGCGAGCCGCGCCAGATGCCGGTCAAGCCACACCGGGCGGCCGTGATGAATCCGCACCGTTTCGAACACCCCGTCCCCGTATAAAAATCCGCGGTCCATGACGGAGATCCGCGCCTCGGCGTCCTCCACCATTCGACCGTTGAGATATATCCACATGCGGAAGACGTCCGTGCCCGTCAGCGCAGCGCGTCGAACAGGGCCTGCGCTTTATACAGCGTTTCCCGGTACTCGCGGCGGGGATTGGAATCCGCGACGATGCCGGCGCCCACTTGCAGATGCGCGCGCCGCCGCGTCAACACGATGGTGCGAATCAGAATATTAAAGTCCACGTCTCCGGTCCAACTCACGTATCCCAGGGACCCGGTATATGGCCCGCGCCGCACGGGTTCCAGTTCGTCGATGATCTCCATGCAGCGAATCTTCGGGGCGCCGGTGATCGTGCCGCCGGGGAACACGGCGCGCAGGAGATCGAGCGTCGTCGCCGACGGGGACAGAATCCCCCCGACCTCGGACACCAGATGCGCGACGTGAGAATACCGTTCCACCGTCATCAACTCCTCCACGCGCACCGAGCCGTACCGGCAGACCCGCCCCAGATCGTTGCGCGCCAGATCCACCAGCATAACGTGTTCCGCCCGTTCCTTCTCGTCACGGCGCAGGGTGTTCGTCAGGGCACGGTCTTCGTCCGCCGTGCGGCCACGCGGGCGCGTGCCGGCAATCGGGCGCATGGTCACCCGGTGGCCATCGACCCGCACCAAACGTTCGGGTGACGAGGACACCAGCGCCAGATTGCCGGTCACGAATAATCCGGAAAACGGCGAGGGATTCACACAACGCAGGCGGTCATACAGGGTGTGGCCGAGGCCATGCGTCGACGGCTCCGCGTCGGGATGGACGTCAACGGAAAATCGTTGCGCAAGATTGGCCTGATAGATGTCACCGGCGCGAATGAAGTCCTGACACTGTTGCACGAGTTCCACGTATTCCCGTTCGGAATGCGTGGCCCGCATGGTGCCGGGCGCAATCGGCGACCCGGCCCGCCGGGGCGGCGTCCACGGCGGGCGCAGGGCCTGTTCCAGTTCATCCATGCGGGCGGCGCCTTCGCGGCGCAGAGCGGCATGGGATTCGGAGAGCAGCCGCTCGGGAGCCGGCATAAAGAGAATATGCCGCGCGTGCGCGTGGTGATCCACGGCCACCAGCAGGTCGAAAAACAAAAACTCCAGATCGGGCAGGACGTCGGGCACGGTCCGCCCGGGCAAAACTTGGTGATGCCGCACTGCATCGTAACTCACATACCCGACGGCGCCGCCGGCAAACGGAGGCAGGGAAGCGGCGCGCGGCGCGCGACATGGACGCAGGAGTTCGAACAGGGCGGGAAGCGGGTCCGCGTCATGCCGGGTGGTCCCATGGGCGGTCTCAAGAGTATAACGCCCCGGCCATCCGGCAAACACGAGATGAGGATCGGCGGCCACAAAAGAATAACGAGCCACCCCCGGCGGCCCTTTCCCGCTCTCCAGCAAACAGGACGGCCGATGCGGTGCGGCCATCCGCCGGTAGATGTCCCAGGGACTCTCGCCGTTGAGCGGCGCGGTGCGCATCATGGGAAACGCGCCGATGCCGGAACTCGTCGACGAAGCATGGGAAGCGGTACCCGGCTGGCTCATGGTGTCGGCGTCATCGAGGCGGCGGGCGGCGGCGCCACGGGTGTTGTTCTTGCGTCGGCGGGTCCGCCGCCATGCGTCCCGCGCAACGACCTTGTCCCACGTTGCCTATCATAACGGGCGCGGCGACCGGGAGAAAGTCCCGGCCGGAATCATTTCAGGATACCGCGTCATGGTCAACGCCGCGCTTGACAACAGGGCGCCCGTTTTGTTTGGATGACGCCCCGGAATACGAGCGGGGAACACAATCCATGCCGTCGTCACCCGACCCAATGTTCGCCGGGCTGGGACAGGCCCTGCGAGTGGGGACGCAGATGCTGGCCAGTCTGATCGTCGGCGGAGGACTGGGCTGGGGCGCGGATGTCTACCTGTTTGCGACGGCGCCGTGGGGGATGGCGGCGGGCCTGACGCTCGGACTGATCGCCGGAATTCGCGGCGCCCGGCGTGCCGCCCAACAGTGGCAGTGGAAGTAACCGCCGCGTTTCCGCCGCCGCACGCGGCCTGACACGAGGGTTCCGTGAACGACCCCCTGCATCTCTTTGAACTGCACCCGCTGGTCACCCTGACGCCGTTCGGTGTCGACGTGTCGCTCAACAAAGCGGCGTTGATGATGTTCCTTGTGGCGGGGCTGGTCATCCTGTTGATGACCGGCGCGCGCGCGTCGGGGTCACTGATTCCCACCAAACTGCAAAGCGTGGCCGAACTCCTGGTGGAGTTTATCCGGGGCATGATTCACGACACCATGGGCCGGGACGGGATGCGGTTTTTCCCGCTGATCGCCAGCCTCTTCCTGTTTATTCTCTTCTGCAATCTCCTGGGACTCATTCCCGGCGCCTACACGGTCACCAGCCAACTCGCGGTGACGGGCGTGTTTGCGGTGGGCGTGTATGTGTTGAGTCTCGTCGTCGGCTTCCGTTTGCACGGGGCGAAGTTTCTGGGCATCCTCGTGCCGCCGGGAACCCCCGGCTGGCTGGTCCCGCTGATGATTCCCATCGAAATCATCAGTCAACTGGCGCGCCCCGTGTCCCTGGCGGTGCGCCTGTTCGCCAACATGACGGCCGGGCACGTCATTCTCGGCGTCCTCTTTGCATTGACGATAAGCGGCGGATGGGCGCTGGGCTGGCTGCCCTTTTCCTTTACCGTGGCGCTCTACGGTCTGGAAGTGGGCATCGCCTTTATTCAAGCCTACATTTTTACCGTCCTGACGTGCGTGTATATGGGAGACGCTTTGCATCCGCATTGACGCGGCCGCGCGCGGCGCCGTGTTCGTTCGTCACGCGCGCCACATTTTTATTCACGCTTTGACCGGAAGGAACATCACACCATGGATTCTGCATCGTCGGCATTAGTGGGCATGGGGCTGGCCGCCGCGGGGTTTGCCGGCGCCGGAGTGGGCATCGGGTATATTTTCGGCAAAATGATCGAGGCCGTGGCCCGGCAGCCGGAGGCCGAAGGCCGGGTCAGCAAGTACATGTGGATCGGCTTCGCGCTGGTCGAAGCGATCGCGCTCTACGGGCTGGTGATCGCCTTTATCATCATGGGCCTGCGGGAATAAGGCGCCGCCATGCCGCAATTTGACACCCAGTTCTTTCCGTCCCTGATTTTCTGGGAACTGATTTCGTTCGGCATTCTGTGCGCGGTCCTGTACAAATTCGCGTTTCCGCCGATTCTCGCGGCCCTGGACGCGCGCGAACAGAAAATCCGTGACAGCCTCGAACAGGCGGAACGCCACCGCGCGGAAGCCGAACAACGGTTACAGGACTACGACGCGAAACTGCGGGACGCCGCGCGGGAAGCCGAGGCCGTCGTGGCGGACGCCAAAGCCAAGGCCCAGCGCCTGCTGGAAGACAACGAGCGGCGGCTGCGCGCGGAGGCCAAACGCATGAGGGACGAGACCACGCGGGAACTCGAACGGGAGCGCCGCAAAGCCGCGCAGGAACTTCGGAAAGAAACGGCCAACCTGGCCGTGGCGGTGGCGGAACAAGTCCTGGGCCGAAGTCTCTCCGACGACGACCACCGCCGCCTGGCACAAGACGCGCTCCAAGCCGTCGCCGACGGCAACGCCACGGGATTTGTTAACACGGATGGGAAATGAAAAAAGATGGTGTGAATACCGCGTTTGATCTTGTGCTGGAAGACATGAGCAAGGTCATTGACAAGATCAAAGCCGAGATCGCCAAGCAAACAGAGGATGGACGATACGATGAAGCGCAAAAGGCCATGGCTGTCTGTAAAGATTTGGATGCGTTGCGTAGTGAAGTTTCCGAACTCCGCAAGCATTGGATAGAGGGATGTGGAACGTCTAGAACTGCGGAAAATTCAGTACATCCTCTGGCACAGCGCCGGTCAAGCGGCAAGAGGGGACCTGACAAGAAGCTTTTCATTTCGTTTCCTGAAACTGGACAGAGGATAGACGGTCCGATTGCTGCCAGAAATTTTGCAGAGGCGATTCGCCTGATGAGGATCGAGGAGGTGAAAAAACTTGATTTGAAACGCAGGAAGCGAAGCAAGGCGTCCCTAATCACCGAACAACGAGGAACGGACAAAAACAGCGAAAGCCGCATCAAAGTCGGTAACTGCTACATCCTCACCAAATCCACCACAGAGGAAAAGAAAACGACTCTGGAGACAATCGCGCGCAAACTCGGCATTAAAATCAGGGTTGAGGTCATCTGATTAACCCCATGGTCACGGAATGTGAGGTTTCATCACGCATCAAAGACACTGGATTCCCGTTTTCACTGGAATGACGGAGAGAGGGCTTGCATGCCGCCGTGAAATGTTGGCCACCGTTTATCCCCGCACAACCCTGCTCCGGCCTGAATGGACAGAAAACCCGCTGTCGTGACTTGTCTGCACATCCTTTTGCATAATTCCCAGCCACACCTTCCGTCACCTTCGGAGTATTGCCCCCCTCCGTCATTCCCGACGTTTTTAATCGGGAAGCATTTGCCAAAGGCAAATGCTCCGAAGGTCCATCCTTCTGTTTCCTTCTTTCCGTCTATTGATACCCTGCAGATGGATTCCGCGTGCGACGGTTTTCCTGTCAATGGACGTCATCAACGCGGAATGACGGAAGGAGGCGGGGCCATCATGCCCTCCCTCCGTCATTCCCGACGTTAGTAGTCGGGAATCCATCCTTCTTTTGCCTTGTCCTAACCAGAGAAAGACAACAGAAAGATGGATTCCAGACGAAAGATGTCGGGAATGACGGAGATACGTTCACCCCGCTTCCGCACCCCCCCGGCGGTAGCCTTCCAAGTCCAGCGTGACAAACTGAAAGCCGAGGGCGCGTAACTCCCGCGCAATGCGTTCGCGTCGATCCGGGTCCAGCGCGCGCGGCAGGTCCGTCGGCGGCACTTCGATCCGGGCGACGTCGCCGTGCGTGCGAACGCGCACCTGTCCAAAGCCTTCCTGTGCGAGCGCTCGCTCGGCCTGCTCCACGCGCCGCAAGGCGTGTTCGGTAATCCTCGTGCCACGGGGAATGCGTGAGGACAGGCAGGCGGCCGCCGGCTTGTCCCAGTTGGACAGGCCCAGGGCGCCGGCGAGTGCGCGAATCTCCGTTTTGCCGAACCCGGCTTCCACCAGCGGGCTGCGCACGCCGAAGGCCCTGGCCGCCTCGATGCCGGGGCGGTCATCGCCCAGGTCATCCACGTGGGTGCCATCCACCACGGCGGCGATGCCCGTGTCTTGCTTGATGGGATCAAAGAGTCGATACAGATCGCGTTTGCAATGATAGCATCGCGCGGCGTCGTTGCGCGCAAATTCGTCATGGCGCAGTTGGTTGGTGGACGCCACGATCAGCCGGACCCCGATTTCGTCACTCAATCTCCGCACGGCTTTGAACTCCTCCTGCGGAAAAGTGGGCGACACGGCGGTGACAGCGACCGCGCGCGCGCGCAACACGTCCGACGCCACTTTGAGCACCAGGGTACTGTCAATCCCTCCGGAAAACGCGACAAGCGCGCCGTCCAGTTCTTGCAGGCCGTGACGCAGCCGCTCCGCCTTGCGGCGAAGGGCGTCGGGCATGGGCGGGAACTGGCGGCTCGGCAGGGGCGGGAACGGGTGGGTTGTCATTGGTCGGCCTGTCGGAGACGGCATGGACAGCGGTCAGGCGGATGGCGTGCCGAGTTGACCGCAGGCTCCCAGCACGTCACGTCCGCGATGGTGTCGGATAAACACGTCATATCCCTGTTGCCGGAGGATCGTCTGAAACGCCGCCACGGCACGTTCTGTCGGCGGACGGAACGGCGTGCCGGGAAACTCGTTAAACGGAATCAGGTTGATTTTACAACGAATGCCCCGCAGCAGTCGGCTCACGCGCGCGGCATCCTCCGCCGAATCGTTTTCCCCGCGCAGCAGCACATACTCAAACGTCAGCCGGCGGCGGGGCGGCAGGGGGTACGCGCGGCACGCGGCAAGGAGGTCGGGCAAGGCGTGGAGGCGGTTCATCATCGGCATCAGCCGGTCCCGTTGTTCGGACGTGGACGCATTGAGCGAAATCGCCAGGTTCACGCCCAGTCGGGCCACGTCGTGCAGGCGTTCGGAAAATCCCGCCGTCGACAGCGTCAGGCGTCGTGCGGGGAACCCCACGCCCCAGTCGGTATTGGTCAGACGAAGGACGGCATCCGAGACGGCTTCGACATTGGCCAGCGGCTCGCCCATCCCCATGAACACCAGCGACGTAATCCGCTCCCCGGGCCGCAGGTCGTCCTGGGCGGTCAACACCTGATCGACAATTTCGTGCGCCTCCAGATTTCTCTTGAGTCCCATCCGTCCCGTGAGGCAAAAACGGCAGTCCAGCGTACACCCCACCTGGGTGGAGACGCATTGCGTCAGCCGCTTCCCGTCCGGAATCAGCACGCTTTCGATGGTCAGGCCGTCGTCAAGGGCAAACATTAATTTCCGGGTCCCGTCACGGCTCCGCACCCTCGAGGGAGGGGCCAGGCGACCGATGACGGCTCGGCCCTGCATCATCTCCCGGTCATGCCGGGACAGATTCGTCATCCGGGGAATCTCACGAACCCGGCGCTGGTAAATCCACCGCAGCATTTGCCGGGTTCGATACACCGGCCAGCCCCATCGGGCCACGAGGGACGCCATGGTCTCAACATCAAGCGCGAGCAGGTTGGTTGGAGGCGCGGTGACGGGGGTCATAGCCATGGGGACACAACCGCAAGGCCGCCCACCCTAGCACGGGCGAAACGGCCCCGACAAGAATGGCCGCAGAGGCCCCCGCCAGCCGCCGGACACTCCCATGGGGGCCGCCTCTATTACAGAGCCAAGTGCCGTCTGTTCCAGACAGAGACCGTGACGCTGATCTGCTCAATCACGGAGCGCGCCTATATTGCATACGAGAAAAAACCAGCACTAAATGTAGGCTTGCAAAAACGGTTTAATTGTAAAGCATCGCCTATGAAACATGCTGGATATTGCCATTGGATTCTCATATAAATTTTGATAATTTACTGCATTGAAAACTTGCAATCTTTTTTGTTGACATGCTTTAGCGTAGATGCTATAAGCAAGCACAAGCATGAAGATTCCCCATGGAAGACGGCAAAAACGAACTGAAGGATATTGTGGTTGGGCTGGAGCAGCGCATCACTGCGTACGAGACCAAACTCAAGGACCTGAAGAAAAAAAGGGAGCGCATCAATGAGGAAATGGCGACCATTGAGAAATACGTGGAGTTGGCAAGAACTCTCTACCGAGTGGAGGCTGACAAGGCGAAACTGGCCAGCCTCTCCAGCCAGATTATTTCGGATAAGACAGGGGAACTCCCGGTACCGGTCACGGACGTCACGGATCAATCCAGGGAAATCCTTCTGGGTCGAAGCAAGTACGTCGGGATGAGCGCCCCGGATGGAGCATTTGTCATTTTACGGGAAACGAAGCGGCCGATGCATGCCAAGGAATTATGGCAGCGTCTCATTGGGGGCGGGATGCAAATTCGGGGGAAAACGCCGGTGACGTCCATTGCCACGTCCCTCAAACGAGACCCCAGGTTTAAAAAAGTCGCGCCCAATACCTTTGAGAGCGTTGACTCCGTCGCACATGAACGATGACGCGACCGGCGGATGGTTGACCGGTCACTGCAAATGAGCATGCGCCTGATGATGACAAGGTTCGAGAGTCGTAATCACCATCACAGCCCTGGAAGGAGGTGAGGCATTATGGCCGTCAGAAGAAAGAAGAAAGCCGCGAAGAAGAAGGCTCCCGCCAGGAAGAAGAAAGCCGCCAAGAGGAAAACCGCCAAGAGGAAAACCGCCAGAAAACAGAGACGGTAGTTCCCGCCGTTGCAGTACCATGCTGGGAGCGGCACAGTCTGCTCCCAGCCCCTCTTTGAAGTTTCCATCACGATTGATGCCGCCGTTGGCCGTCTCCCCGACCCGTTGTTTTCCGATCCTTCGTCGCGTGATTGTGTTCATCGTTCGGACCGCAAAACACGGCGCGCGCCGCACCGCGTAACAGAAAAACGGCACGCGCGATTCATGGCGAATGGATTGACGCGCATCACGCCGTCGATGCATGAGGAAAAATTTTTTGACATGTGATGCCGGTGTTGATGACAGACCATCATGAATGCATATCAAAAAAAGTATTGATTTTTTTTCCGAAAGAACGTAAGACATGTCGAACGATGACGGAAAATGATGACGGCGTTCGATAGCATCACGCGGCAGCGGCGTCGAACACATTCCGAAAGGGGGTGATTCTGTTGGCGAAAGCAAGGAGAAGAAAGAAGGCTCCGGCCAAGAAAAAGGCGGCGAAGAAGAAAGCCCCCGCCAGGAAGAAGAAGGCTTCGAAGAAAAAGGCCAGGAGAAAAAAAGCGTCAAGGCGAAGTCGGTAACGATGCTTCGCGCTGAACAGGCGGCGGAAGAAGGGTCTCCTTCTTCCGCCGTTGTTTTCCATGACCGCCCTTCGTCATTGTCCCGAACACAGGCCCCGATGCTCCGTCACGTACGCGCGCGCCCCGGCCACGCCGGCGACGTGGTCTCCATCGAATGCATGGAATACGAGGCCGCCCGCCGCCTGCAATGGCGTCTTCGCGATGAACGAATCGCGGAAACACTCCCTGACACTCTGGTCCTTCTGGAACATGAGCCGGTGATGACACTGGGCCGGACCACACAGCCCGCGCATTGGCGTCGTCGAACAAACACACCGACCCGGCGCGGGATTCCGATACAGCAGAGCGAGCGCGGCGGGTCCGTGACCTATCACGGCCCCGGACAAGTGGTGGGCTATCCCGTGTTGAAACTCCGGAATTTCTGCTCCGGGCCGAAAGTCTACGTCCGTCTGTTGGAAGAGGTCGTCATTCGCGTTCTGGCGGAATGGGGAATCACGGGGTCCCGCATGGACGCGCGACCCGGCGTCTGGGTGCGTGCCGCTCATGCCGGCGGGGCGCCGGCCAAAATCGCATTCATGGGCGTGAACATCACCCGTGGGGTGACCACGCATGGTTTTGCGCTGAACGTCACGGTCGACCTTGAACCATTTCACGACATTCTGCCGTGCGGCATCGCAGGGTGCCGCGTGACCTCCATGGCCGCAATCCTGAACACCCCGTGCTCAACCGGCGTCGTCCGTGAACAGATTGCCCGGCATTTCGGAGACGTCTTCGGACTGCGTTGGAAGGCATCCCGCACGGAGAATCTCGCCGCCGGTGTCGGTGTCGGTGTCGGTGATGGTGATGGTGATGGTGTCGCCGTCGGTGTCGGTGCCGCCGCCGGTGTCGGTGACGGTGTCGCCGCCGCCGTTACACGCCCCAGCCGCCGCTGACGTGCAGCGTCGTGCCCGTCACGTAGCGGGCCTCATCGGACAGCAGATACCGGACGGCCGAGACGACGTCGGAGACGCCGCCGATGTACCCCGCCGGAATGTGCCTGGTCATGCCGTCGAGTTCTCCCGGCGGCGCGCTTCCCGAATCGATAAACCCCGGCGCAATCGCGTTGACCGTAATCCCATCCGGGGCCAGCAGTTTCGCCAGCGTCTTGGTCAGGATCAGGACGCCCGCCTTGGCGATGTAATGCGCCGTGACCATCGGCTGGGCTTCCATCTTGTCCGCGTTGGCCATGCCGAACGTAATGATGCGGCCGTGTTTCCGGGTTTTCATGCCGGGGGCGACCGCCCGTGCCAGATAAAAAACCGGGTGGAGGTTGTTGGCGAACATGTCGTTCCAGCCCGCCGGTGTTTCATCGAACAACGGCACCCGATGATACGGCCCCGCGCCGTTCACCAGGACGTCGATCCTTCCCCACCGGGTTTCCACCTGTCTGACCAGATCGTCGCACGCCGCGGGGTCCGACACATCGCAGCACAGGGCCAGCCCCTGCCCGCCCCGTTCCGTCACGGCCCGGATAGTGGCGTCCGCGTCGCGCGCGCTGGTTCGATAGCAAATGGCCAGCGCCCATCCCCGCGCCGCCAGATCCAGGGCGATGCCCTTCCCGATGCCGCGCGCCCCGCCGGTGATGAGCGCCACGCGGCGCGCCGGCCGGCGTTGACGATCCGCGTCGTTACTCATGGCGCGGCCCATGGCGCTGGAGTACCGCGTGCAACACGTTGGCCGTGCGCGTCGACAACGTCGCGGACCCCGCCCCGGCGCGGTCGCGCATCATGGCCCGCACGTCGTCAAAGGTGTCGAGATCGCGTTCACGATCCAGCCGTTCCACGGTCAGCCCCAGCCTGTCGGCGCGCGTCAGGCTTTGATCCAGCACATGTTCGGTTGACCACGGCATGGCATCGAAGAGCGCGGGGACGGGCCGCGTCAGTCCCACCAGATAATACCCCCCGTCTTCGGCGGGTCCAAACACCACGTCGTGCGACCGCAACGCTTCGCGCGCGCGCGTGTAATGTCGACGGGCAAGCGCGGGCGTATCCGTTCCGACCAGCACCGCGGACCGGTGGCCGCGCGCGAGCACGTGGGTCAGGGCATGATGCATGCGTTGTCCAAGATCCTCCCCCGTCTGATCGCACCATTGCACACGATGCCGGCTCGCCAGCGCCAGAAAAAACGGATGCTCTTTGCCGGGCGCGCAGGCGACGTAGATCTCGAAGTCCCGAAGCGACCGGGCGCCTTCCACGGCATCCATGACCAGACTGCCCTGCAGCGTCGCCGCTTCGTCCGGGGTCAGCGGGGGGCACATGCGCGTTTTCACCGCGCCGGGCACCGGCGCTTTGGCAAAAATAATAATCGCGTCTTCCGCGAGCACCGCGCGCGGGGCGCCGCGTCGTGACCGACGGGCGCGGGACGGCGATGAAGATTTACCGGATCGCGGCATACAGTTTGTGCAGGGTGGCGGGGTTCACGCCCATCCAGTACAACCCGCGGAGCAGCCACATGCGCAGAATGGTGCGCAGGACGCCCTGCCGCTCCCATCGTCGAAACGACGTGGTCACCCTGGCCCGCAGAGCCGCCACGGAGCCGGCCCGTTTGAGGCGCCGCATCAATTCGATGTCTTCCATCAGGGGAATGTCGGCAAACCCGTCGAGATCCTCAAACACGGCGCGGCGGGCAAACATCGCCTGGTCGCCCGTGGCAATCCCCGACCATCGTGACCGCCAGTTGATCATGCGGCTGACGAGCCAGGCCCACCCCCGGTCATCGTCGAACCGCACGTCGAACCGCCCCCCGATGTGCCGGGCATTGTCCATGACCCGTTCGATTTCATGGCGGGCCTCCTGCGGCAGCCGCGTGTCCGCGTGGAGAAACAGCAGGACGTCGGATTGCGCCCGCCCCGCGCCGGCGTTCATCTGCCGCGCGCGTCCCTGTTCCGATTCCATGACCACGGCGGGTCGCCGGCTCAACCCCGGCAACTGGCTCCGCGCCACGGGCACCGTCTGGTCGCGGCTGCCCCCGTCCACGATGATGACTTCGTCGACTTGAAGTTGCCGGACCGAAAGGAGCGTCCGCGAGAGCGTGCGTTCTTCGTCCAGGGTCGGAATAATAATCGCGATGGAGGCGGGCATATTTCGTTGCTGTTTCTTTTATCATCTTGCATGATCGATTAGGAAGGTAGCTTTCGGTCCTTTTTCCTCTGGTAGTTACGCTACAATTAAGTAATAAGATGTCGATATATTTTCTTGATCTACCCCAATGATTTTTTCTTTTTCTGAATTAATCTCATATTCACCTTCGCGTCATCTGTATCACCAAAAAAGTATCTGTCAAATGCACGGGCGTGACTAGTTTCCCCTTCTCTGAATATTGCTTGTATCCAAATAACCAATTCACGAAAAGGTTCTTTGCAATCCCTTTCTGCGCAATACTCACCTTCGTCAGCCGACCATACGCTCTGCCATTTTTGTTCACCCGTATTTCTTTTTACCAGAACCCAGTTTTTACTTGT
Source organism: Nitrospirales bacterium (assembly GCA_020027205.1). Taxonomy (GTDB): domain Bacteria; phylum Nitrospirota; class Nitrospiria; order Nitrospirales; family UBA8639; genus Bin75. The sequence goes on from JAHRAQ010000001.1 coordinate 34,437, forward strand.
GTCCGACCATTCTTTACATAAGTATTCACGGCTTAAGTTGCCCCATGTTAATAGACTTCCCTGCAGAACAGCCACAAAGTTAGGAAGCAGAACATCATCTCGTTCATATGCCATTCCCTTGAAATGCTCTACATATGTTTCGCGATCCATTCCGATCTTATCTGCCAATACGAATCCAAATATCTTATTTGTATTTTTCGTTTCACCAATCGTCAAGATCTCATGCTCTTGTATATTTCCATAACGTCTGGTCATTTCTATACCCTCTCCCGTTTCAGGCGCTGGTATCGAATGAAATATTTTGCTACGAACAAGACGCTTTACAGATTCTATTTTCTTGAAACTATCATCCAAGGAATTTTTATCTAGAATGCTTTTTATTTCCCCCACAGCAATTACGCCTTCACATGGGTAGTAGGTAGTCTCAGGTGTGTTATTGATTGAAAATATAGGGCAAATATCTCTCTCGTATAAGACTATATCCACCTGTCGGCTGGTTCCACCATTACTGTCAATTACAAAACCCGACCCTACTCCAATCCCACGCGGAAGTATTTGTTCCAATTGACCTCTGGTCGCTTTTTCCATTGCGGCCCCCACTGCGCTGGGGGATGTTGCTTTTCTCGCTCTCTCGAATTCCTCCACCATCTTCCTACCTACGGCAGCAACGAATTCACATGCATCAAATTGCTTTTCCATCTCTACCGTGGCAATCCCGCTGTTTTTGAAAAATCAACTGAATATAAATACATCACGTCCCCTGGTTTATGGAACTAGGGCGTAGATATCACGCTGACCGCTGTACGACTTCCCACTCAACATGCACAGTACAAACATCAAGGTTGATCTGCTTGACGGTAATTTTCGCATCGGATCGATCCAAAGACACACGAGCGGCAACGTCGTGTCCTCCATAGGAACAATCGATGGTTGGCCCATCGGCATTGAACGACGACAAGGGCGCATTCTGCAGGGATTGAAATATTTCGGTCGGTATTTCGACGAGCTGATATTCAGATGGAGCACCCTGTCCCCTGTGAAATGCTCGCAACATCATAATAGAGTCCACTGCATTCATGTATTCTTGGAACAGGGCAAGAGTCCGCTCCCGGCGTTGTTTCGCTGTGCGCATATCCTGAATCCAAGCAGCCTCGGTCAACTTCGAGATATGTACTGTGGTGCGAGAAAGTCGCTGTGCAGACGTCGATTTCAACGATAACTTCAATCTGGAGGAACTACCGTGCTTAACATTTAGGTCTAGAAACCTTTGGATTCCCGAAACAGGACACTCCGTCGCCCAACCGACAGACTCGCACGCATTGCGGAAGACCGTTTCGAACCCTCTTTGCTCAAGCGGTTGTGTTGTTGTCGCGTGGTGTACAGAAATCGCTAGACCAAAATATTCAATCCAGTCAACGGGTAGCCATGTTTTCTGCTTGTTTACTTTCGCCTGCGGAGGCACAGAAAGTGATTCCACCATTCTGGCAACAAACCGGATTCCCGTCGGCGAAAGCGTGTCCAGTCGATCTTTAAGCTCGGCGAGTGTCACAAACGTTCAAGCCTGCGTTGCATCAAACTGATGAAATCTGACTTCAATTCAATGCCAATCCATCGTCTTTTCATGCACTGCGCTACCAACAATGTCGTCCCTGAGCCAGCATAGGGATCAAGAACAAAATCACCTGGCTTGCTTGTCATCTTCACACAGCGTTGAGCCAAGGCTACCGGCATGACAGCCGGATGATTGTCAAATGCACCATTGATAGGCTTCCGGGGTTCCGTGGGAATTTCCCAAGTCGTCCGAAGACGGCGCCCATTCGGTCCACGGACAGCATCGACATCATAATAGTAGTCCTTGTTTTTCGACAGGAGAAACAACGTTTCGTGCGCCTTTGTAGGACGATCCCGGACAGATTCAGGGTAAGCATTCGGCTTACTCCAGATGATTTCTGACCGTAGCCACCACCCGGAGTTCTGTAATGCAAACGCCAGCCTCCAAGGAAGTCCTATCAGATCCTTGGGCTTGAGTCCGTCCGGCGTCGTAGGACGCACGGACATCGCTCTTTGGCGGTTCTTCTTGTCTGGAACACGATACCGGCGACCCCCTGAGGTATAGGCATCACCCACATTCAACCAGACAGTACCGTCTGCCGTAAGAACATGCCGCACCTTGTCAAAGGTTTTCACTATTCCAACAAGATAGTCTGTAAGGGATTCGTCGCATCCTATTTGCTGGTCAACTTCGTAATCTCTCAGAGACCAGTACGGAGGAGATGTCACCACCGTCTGAATACTGTTTTCAGGAAGGATGTCCAGTGCATCAAATGCGTGCCCTTGGATGAGCACGGGTCGATTAAGTGAAACAATAGGTTTTTTGTTCGCCGCAATAGAAAGAAAACTTTTTGAGGACAAAGAGGTTGATCGACGGTTACGATGGGGCCGCGCATTTAAGCTATCATCGTTAGACACCAAGAGTTGGTCTATAGGAGTGAAGGACATGACGCAAAATCACTACCAGATTGAGCAATGACGCAAGCCACCAACTAACTCATAAGGACTTACACTTCAAGTCATTAGCAAGATGCACAGATATAAAATCCTGTTTCCACTCGGCAGAGGGTACCAGCACTCTGATCAAAATCTTCGTCATTCCTGAGAAACTTTCCAACCCGATCAAAACAGAACACGGGCTCACGATTCTACGACGGCTTGGACGGTTTCATGGGATTCTGAAACATAAAATACACCACCATCGCGATCGTGCCCCAGTAAATCACGGTTTTGTGCCACGGCAGCACGGCGCCCAGTTCGTAGAATCCCACCGCGCAGATGACGGAGAAGGCGATGACCAGATACCGGACGACGGGGATTTTCACGGACGAATGCGCCCACAGGGCCAGCCCCGCAAAATACAGGATCATGGGAAAGATCGAAATTTCCGCGCCGGTGCTGCTCGACAGGAAGACCTGAATAAACCCCACAAAGACCATGGCGGAGCCGACCATCTTCATGGCCACCTTCATCTGGAGGGCTTCGTGCGTTTCCTGATCCACCTCCGGTTCCGCGCGCGCCGGCCCCACGGGCACGCCGGGCACCTGACGTCCCGGCGTCTCGCGTGAGTCGTCCGCGCGCCCATGCGCGTCCCCGGTCTGCCGTTCGGGTTCCTGTGCCATGTGCCGCCCTACCACTTGAAATGTTTGCTCAACGTGAGACCCTGCTGGTGATAACTGGACCCGATGCCCGCCCCGTACAGGCGTTCCGGCAACGCGAGCATTTTCTCATACGTGACTTTGAAAAACGTCTGGCCGTCGTGAATCATAAACGGCACGTCATGCGGCCGTACTTCCAACACGACCTGCGTGCCGTGACGCGCCCCGTCGCCGGCCCCAAACCCCGGATCAAAGAAGCCGGCATAATGGGTGCGCAGTTCACCGCACGCGGCTTCATACGCGACCATCTCCGTCGCATATCCCGCCGATACCTTAATGCGTTCTTTTGACGCAAGGATGTAAAACTCCTGCGGTTCCAGCACGAGCGCGTCATTGGTGTGCCGGTAAATCGGTTCCCAGAAATCATGCGCCGCGTAATGTCCGGTTTTTGAGAGATCCACCACGTGGCTGTTTTTTTTCGCCCGATAGCCCACAACGGGGCCGGCGTCTCCGTTCCCGCGCAAATCGATTCGCAGAAACATCCCCTGATCCACGCGAATCTCCCCGGGAGTCAGCGGGGCGTTCTTCTCGCTGTTGTCATACAGCAACGGTTCCCGGGCGTGGAGTTTCAGCAGTTGCGTGTCCGAAATGACCGACTGACCTTTGACCAGGCGAAGTTGGTTCAACGCCAGACCCGTCCGAACTTTAATGGTAAAGGAGAGCGGGACAATCTCCAGATAGAGCGGGCCGTGATACCCCTGACGCACTTCATCAAACCCCACGTTGAGGTCGGTGATCATGCGGGTAAAAATATCCAGCCGCCCCGTGGAACTTTTGGGATTGGCCCGCCCGCGAATGTCTTTCGGCAGGGACAGCGTTTCCAACAAAGGCACCAGATAGACGTGGCCTTTTTCCAGGATGCCCTTGTCGCCGGTGAGGTCAATGTCATACATGACCAGGTGATCGGATTGGTAAAGATTGAGCACATTTAAACGGGTGTCGATATTGGAGTTTTCAGGATGAAAACTGCTTCGCAGGCGGTAGGCTTTTGTGCCGAGACGAAGATCCAGACTGGCCGGTTGGATCTGGCCGTCCTCAATCGCGGGAGACGCCGAGATGGCCCCCTCGCGCATCAGGCGCCTGATCTCGCAGTCGGGAAGAATGCCTCCCTTCACGGCGTCCATGGTCAGTCGTCCATCATGCCGCTGCTACAGAGGTCTCCCGGCACGGACGCGCCCACCATGGGAAGGGGCCGCGCGCGGCGCCGGTCGGGCTGGCCGGGCTGGGGATAGTGGTAGGTTTTGTTTTCGTAATTTTTCAGCACGGCGCCGTTGTCATCGAGATTCAGCAGATATTCATTGGGCAACAGCGGGATTTTTCCCCCGCCGCCCGGCGCGTCGATCACAAAATGCGGGATGGCCATGCCGCTGGTGTGGCCCTGGAGCGCCTGAATGATTTTCAGGCCGGTTTCCACGCTGGTGCGAAAGTGGTTGGTCCCCCTGGTCAGATCGGCCTGATACAAATAGTAGGGCTTCACGCGGGCCAGCAGCAACTGATGCATCAGTTGTTTCATAATGTCCGGGTCGTCGTTCACCCCTTTCAACAACACGGTTTGCGCGCCCAGCGGCACCCCGGCGTCGGCCAGACGTCCGCAGGCCTCCTTGACCTCCGGCGTGAGTTCGTCGGGATGGTTGAAATGCAGATTCATGTAGACCGGATGATAGCGTTTCACAATCTCGCACAGCCGGGGGGTGATGCGCTGCGGCAGCGTCCCGGGCACGCGCGATCCGAACCGGATAAGTTCCAGATGCGGAATGGCGCGCAATGCTTTCAGAATGCGTTCGATCAGATGATCCGGCAGCAACAGCGGGTCGCCGCCCGACAGAATGACGTCCCGCACTTCCGTGTGATCACGAAGCCACGCCACGGCCCGGTCCAGTTCGCCTTTTTTCAGAAATCCCGGTTTGCCGACGAGGCGTTTGCGCGTACAAAACCGGCAGTAAATCGGGCATTGATTGGTGACCATCAACAACACACGGTCGGGATAGCGGTGCACCAGATGCGGTACGGGGCTGTCGGTGTCTTCCTCCAGAGGGTCGGCGGGCGCGTCGAAGTCCTCCATTTCGGCGGAGTCCGGGACCACCTGTTTCCAGATGGCGTCCCCTTTGCTCTTAATCGTACTCAACACCGTGGGAGTAATCCGCATGGGATACGGCCCCACGATGCGCTCCACCTCATCGGGGTCTACGTCCAGATGTTTGGCGAGATCTTTCGGTTTGGTGATGCTCTCGGCCAGAACCCGTTTCCAGTCATCCATGAATCATTCCTCGCAAAGAGAAAGAGGCGCGGGCGCGAAGGACGGCATGAGACGGCGCCGGACTCATCGCGTCACAGGGTCTTCGGCGGACAGCGCGCACGGCGCCAGCACGGCATCGCGCATTCCGTGAATCACTTTTTTGTCCATGGGGCACACGGTGGCCAGAATCCCGCCGAGGGTCACCTCGTCGCCGGACGCAAAATAATAGGGAGACAGGCGCGCCCGGCCCGTCATGGGCGTCATCCGCTCCGTCTGCGCGTCCAGCCAGGTCATCGCGCAGGCGCGCCCTTTGTGAAAGACTTGCAGAACGTAGGGCGTCGAATCGAAGGAAGCCATCGCCCGCTCCAGAGCCGCCGCCCACTCCGATTGCGGACAATCATGGCCCACGATCACCCCGCGACTGCCCCAGGCCAGGTCGGAAAACCCCGACGGCTTCAACACCAATCGCCGTTGTTTCTGCCGCGCGTGGGCCAGTTGCCGCCAGTCGGACACAGCCTTCCCTTCCAGCGTGAGATTCGGAATGATCGCGAAGGGAGGCACGGGACGCGGGTCCACGATCCAGGTGCCGGGGGTCAGATGCAAGAGACTTTGGAAATCCTCCACGCCAAGCGCGTCGGCCCAGAATCCTTCCAGGAGAGGATGATGCAAAAGCGCAAAACCCAGTTTCTCCTCCATCCACGGCTTGAACGGCGGCGTCACGCTCACCCGCCCCTTTTTGACGCTGTACATGAGCAACTCGGCTTTGGGAATATTTTTGAGATCAAACAGTTCAAAGAACCGATAGAGATGCGAGACGGGCATCTCTCCGGACGGCGTCGCCGCGAACAGCATGTCCTCGGTGAACCGAAGGTCGCGGGGATGCACGCACCAGGCGTCCATGCCCTCCGCGCGCAATCGGGACGCCATCCAGGTCATTTCTTCGCGATAATCCGCCGCCTCGTCGGACACGACAATGGCAACGCCGCCCGCGGTCCCGCCGGCGCGTTCCCGGAATAGTTGGGCGAAGCCGCGCGTCATGCCGTCGGCGCCGCCGACCGGCGCCTCTCCGAACTCGCCATAGGCCCGCGACAAACTGTCCGTCAGCCCGATGCCGCCCGGCACGGCGTCCAGTTCCGTCATCACCATGCCGGTCCCGGTCAGCATCACGTCGGGGCGAATCACGCGGGGCACCGCCTCGCGAAAACGTTTCATGCGCGCGTAGTCCAGCAGCGCGTCCGGCTTGCCCTGGTCAAGATAGCGGTGCACCCAGGCGGGTTGCGCGCCTTTGAGACTGTCGAGATACAGGCGATTTAGAGCCTTGGAAAATAACCAGAGCCGGGGGCCCAACTCCTGAAAGAACGACACCTCGCTCCCGGTCAACGGAAACGGCACGGGCGAGAGACGCCAGGACGGCCCGGCCTGCGGGGGCATAATCCCCGCCTCCTGAAGGGCATGGTGGACGAATCTGCAACGCCGCCGTTCGTCCTGAAGACGGTCGGCGGCGCCGGGCGACACGACGGAAGGGGCCAGCGCGTCTGAAAGCGTAGGGGGCATGGTCTTTCGGCTGAACGATGCGCCATGAGAGCGGGTCGCCGGCACGAATCCCGGTGACGTGATGCGCATGGCACACCGTCACACAACAGACTGATGGTACCACGGCCCTTTCGGAGAGACAAGCGAAGACCCCCGACGCGCGCGCCGGCACGCTCTGGAGCGGTTTTGCGCCTTGTCCCTCCCCGGCGCTCCACGTATAATGCCCCCCGCCGGCGAACCGTGAGTCCGCCGCCGGACGAAGGAGACAGACCGCGTGAAGGGACAGGAAACCGACATCGAGCAATACCGGGTGCGCGACGAGCCGTTTTATGAGGAAGTCAACGGCGAAGTCGGGCTGGCCACCCTCGCGGCCGCTCATCATCTGCCGGTGATGCTGAAAGGCCCGACCGGCTGCGGAAAGACGCGCTTTGTGCAACATATGGCGTACCGGCTGGGGCGTCCGCTCATTACGGTCGCCTGCCACGAGGATTTGACCGCGTCCGACCTGGTCGGCCGGTATCTCCTCAAGGGCGAAGACACCGTGTGGATTGACGGGCCGCTGACCCTCGGCGTGAAACACGGCGCCATCGTGTATCTGGATGAAATCGTCGAAGCCAGAAAGGACACGACGGTGATTGTGCATCCGTTGAGCGACGACCGGCGATTTCTCCCCCTCGAAAAACGCGGGCGGATTGTCGAGGCGGCAGACGACTTCATGCTCGTGATTTCCTACAATCCCGGTTACCAGAGCGTGCTGAAAGAATTAAAACAGAGCACCAGGCAGCGGTTTCTGGCGATTGAGTTCACGTATCCGCCGGCCGGAATTGAAACGACCATCATCCGGCACGAAGCGGGCGTCTCCGCCGAGGTGGCGCAGAAACTCGTGAAACTCGGCGGCAAGGTCCGGTCATTGCGCAGTCACGGGCTTGAAGAAGGCGTGAGCACGCGGCTGCTCATTTACGCCGGCGCCCTGATACGGCAAGGCGTCGCCCCGGAGCGGGCCTGCGACACCGCGGTGATTCAGCCCATCACCGACGACGCCGACATGCACCGCAGTATGCGGGAACTGGTGAAGGCGATTTTTTAAGGCCTGACTCGCGCGGCGCCGACGCCACCGACACAACTTATGTCCGAACCGCAGACCAGCATCGCCATCGTCTACGATTTCGATCACACCTTGAGTCCGGGGTTCATGCAGGATGACACGATCCTGGCCCATGCCGGGATCGATCCGGGCACGTTCTGGAACAGTTGCACCGCGCTCATCGAACAGGAGGGCTACGACCAGGAACTCGCCTACATGAAACGCCTGTTGGAGTATGAGGCGATCCGCGCGCTGTCCAACCGGGACCTGCGGCGGATGGGCGCGCACCTGACGTTTTTCCCCGGCGTGCCCGACTGTTTCGGCGAATTGAACGACGTGCTCCGGCAACCCAAATATCAGGAACAGCACATCCGCCTCGAACATTACGTGGTCAGTTCCGGGCTGAAGGCGATTCTGGACGGGAGCGCGATGGCGGCGTGGACCACCGCCATGTGGGGATGCGAATTTGCGGAAGCGGAGGGGCGCATCAGTTTCCCCAAACGCACCGTGAGTCACACGCAAAAAACCCAATACCTCTTTCGGGTGAACAAGGCACTCCTGAACACGGCCCAGAACGTGAACGACCATATGCCCGAAGAGAAACGGCCGGTGCCCTTTCAACACATGATCTACGTGGGCGACGGCCCGACCGACGTGCCGTGTTTTACCGTCATCAAAAAAAACGGCGGGCTGGCCGTGGCCGTCTACAATCCCGGCGACGCCACCAAACGCTCGTTCAAAAAATGTTACGATCTGATGCTGCACGCCGACCGCGTGCATTGCATGGCCCCCGCCGATTACCGGCAAGGCAGCCAACTTCGCCTTATCCTCGAACAACGGTTGACGGAGATCGCCGACGGGATTGTCGAACGTCGCCGGCAGGACAAGGCCGCCGCCCGCGTCCCGGCCCCGCCGTCGTAGGCGGCGCGTCCCCGTCCGTTGCGTCCGCGCCGCCGGGAGGGGTACAGTGAACGGGAACATGCCGAACGCGCGAGAGACGCCTTATGACGCGGCCATCATCCCACACCATGCCTGACGTTTGCAGCCGGCCGTTCCCGTTGTTCATCGGTTTGCTCATCGTGTTCTGCGGCGCAATGCCGTCGGTGAGCCGGGCGGAGCAGCCGTTGACCCCCAGGCCCGCCGTACAAGAGAGCGACGGCGCCACAGCGGTCGGCGCCCTGATGGCGTTGGATCAGCAGAACTGGCAACGGCCGCAATCCGCCTTCAAATGGATTGCCATGGCCAGGGACATTCAAACGCCATGGGACACGTTCGGGCGGCAGGGGTGGATGACGGATGATGCCTACGTGGAGCCGGTGGAGCCTGGCGTGTCGGAGTTTTCCAAAGACACGGAGGTGTTTTATCTCGTCTTTGCCGTGTCGGCTCTTGACGCGCCGTCGCAATACCGGGCGGCGTGGTTCCACATGCCGGACGGCGTTACCCCGTCGAAAAAACTGACCGGCACCGATGCCCTGTTCATGGAGATGAACGAAAAAGCCGGGTATCTTGAAATCTTCCAACCCGACGGCGGCTGGAAAACAGGCAGGTATCTGCTCAAGTTGTACTTCGAAAGCCCCGGCCAGGACCTCTACGACCCCAACGCCATCGGCACCATGACGTTCACGATTGTGGAGTGACGGGCCGGCCGGCCTGACATTCCGCGCACCCTTCTCCGCCGCCGCGGGTCGGTGACGGGGACGCGCCTACGCCCTCTCGACTTACAATCGCGGTGATGCCGCCGCCGGTTTCGCCGCGCGCGTCTCCCGCGCAGACCGCCTCGACCGCAACAGATCTTCGAGCGTCAGCAGGGCCTCCCGGCCCGAGTTGGCTTCGAGACCGCGGGTGAGACTGTGGTCGGCGTAGGCGTGGCCGTGATCCTGCGTGGCGCTGTGACTCACGCCGCCGGACCATCGGCGCGGGTCATGGCTGCCGTGTTTCCGGCGCCAGGCCGTGAGACAGGCTTTGGCAATCATCCTGTTGAGCGGAGCGGGATTGTAGAGCAGTTTTTTGACGTTCCATGGCGCGAGGCTCAAGGGATTGTAACCCGCCGACAGGTGGCCGTCCGACAACAACCGTTGTTCCAAATCCGTATTCGGCTGGACGCCGAGAAAGAACATCAGGGGAAACACGCGGTCGTCGCCGAGAATGGACGCCACCGTTTTATACGACTCGATGCTTTGCAGCAGCGTCTCTTCGGTTTCCTCCGGCGAGTTGAGCGAATAGTTCAGAATCACGCGGCCCGCAAAACCAGCCTCTTTTAAATAGCGGCAGCCGTCATACAGGTGCTCGAGTTTAAAGCCCATGTGCAAACTGTTGAGCACCTTCTGCGAACCCGCGGTGATGGCGACTTCCAGATCGCCCACGCCGGAGCGGACCATGAGTTTCGCCAACTCGGCGGAAATGAGCGACGTGCGCACGTAGCCCGACCACTCAATCGCCAGCCCTTCGCGGATAATCCGTTCCAGAATTTCCGTGCATTGCGGGTAGGCGTCTTTCCCCGTGATGAATTGCGCGTCGGTGAACCAGAAACGGCGCGCGCCCCAGTGATGGTAATACTGCGACAGATCCCGCACGACGTTCTCCGGCGGGCGGTAACGAACGCGTTTGCCTTCGATGTAGGGATACAGACAAAAGGCGCAGTCATACGGACAGCCGCGTTTGGTTTGCACGCCGATGCACTCGTTCACGTAGGCACGGTGCTGCGGAAAAATCGACGTCAGATACGGCAGGTCGACGGTCATCTCGTCCAGCAGGGCCGGCTGACGCTGCGAACCTTTGGTGACCCGCCCGTGTTCTTTGACGATGAACCGCTCCCCGTCGAGGGACTCCCCGTTCAGAACTTTCAGGATCGCGTCCTCGCCCTCGCCCAACACGCCGAGCGTGTCGTCGGGGAGTTGTTCGATCAGTTGATCGGCAAAGGCGGTGAACGCCCCGCCGCCGATCATGATTCGCGCACCGGGAAATTCCTTGTGAATGAGCCACGGATAAGACAGGTTCAGGCGGATGTCACGGTAGTACCGATAGAGATTGCGCAGGCCCTGGAACGAGGCCGCGACGCGCTTCAGCGGATTGGCGGCGTAATAAAAGTTGAACGCCTGCTCCAGCGACGCATCGCCTTCGTGCGGCGAAAAAATCTGAATGTCGCGCCACGAAAAACACACGAGGCCGGGGCGGTGCCGCTGCGCGGTCTCACGCAAGGCCCGTGCGCGATCGGCGCGCGGCAGCAGCGACAGGTCCAGAATATGCTGCCGCACGTCCGGACGCCGCCGGTGCACAAAGTCGGCCAGATACGTGACGCCGGTCGGATAAACTTTTTTGCACGGCAGAAACACATAGAGGACGGCATCCATACCGCCCCTACTTGACAGCCACGTGCACGGCCACGATTCCGCCGCTCACATTGTGGTACGCCACGCGGGAAAAACCGGCGTCGCGCAACATGGCGGCCAGGTGTTCCTGATCGGGAAAGGTGCGAATGGATTCGGGCAGATAGTGATAGACGTCGGTGTGGTCGGCGGCCACCCATGTGCCGACGGCGGGCAGGACGCGAAACGAGTACCAGTCATACAGACGCCGCAGCCAGGCGGATACAGGCTGGGAAAATTCAAGACACACAAAACAACCGCCCGCGTTGAGCACACGATGAATTTCACGAAAGGCGCGCGGCCGGTCGCCGACGTTGCGAATGCAGAATCCCGCGGTCACCGCGTCAAAGGCGGCGTCGGGAAAAACAAGGCATTCCGCGTTCATGCGCACACAGGCAATGCGGCCAGCCAGACCCCGTCGCGCGATCTTCTTCGCGCCGACCCGCAACATGGCTTCATTAAGATCCACCGCCACCGTCCGGCCGCCCTCGCCCATCCGTCGCTGGAGCAACAGCGCGAGATCGCCCGTGCCCGCGCCCACGTCCAAGCCGCGCCCGCGCGCGCAAGCGGGAACATGACGCACGGCCATCGCTTTCCATCGGTAATGCAGACCAAAACTCAACAGGGAATTGTTGAGATCATACCATCCCGCAATCGCCGTGAACATGCGCTGCACGGCCTGCTCCCTCGACGCGCCCGACCAACGCGACACCGCCTTGCCCGCCGGGGTTTCTCCAGCATGTTCCACGGACGCCGCCATGGTCACGGGGTAGCACCACCCCGGCGAAATTGTCAAGGCAAAGAGAGCAGAAACCCGTCGTTCCCGCCCCCCTCTCCGTCATTCCTGTCTTCCTCTCCGTCGTTCCTGCCCCTCTCCGTCATTCCTGTTCTCTCTTTCGTCATTCCCGACGTTAGTAATCGGGAATCCATCTTTCTGTTATCTTTCTGTTATCCTGTCAGGGGCAGAGGGAAAGAAAAAGAAGGATGGATTCCCGCCTACTCATTGCGGGAATGACGAAACAGGGCTGGGTAGCGTAAAGCGTGTCTGCCGGTCAGCGAGACGTCCCACCCATCGCCGGCATCTTCGCCCGCGTAATTTTACGAAGTTCACGTTTCAACCCCCGTTCCGCGCACCGGAGATCGTGATTCTGTTGCATCCGCAACCAAAGACCGGGGCCATTGCCGACCAGTGTGCCGATTCGCAACGCCATTTCCACCGTGACCGGATGCATGCACGCAAGAACCCGATGAACCTGCTGACGCGACACCCCAAGCCGCTTTGCCGTCTCGCTGACCGACAAGCCCAGAGCAGGCAGCACATCCTCACGCAGAATCGCCCCCGGATGAATCGGGGGGCGCCGTAGCGGACGTTTGACATAAAAGGCTGTCATGGATGTTCTACATTAACGCCATGCGAATCGACACAGGGCAGGACATCATTGAAGGACGGTCATGCCGCATCGCCATCTCGGTTTTTCTCCCGCTGATGTTTCTTGACAAGATAGGCAGTAAAAGACGCGCAAGCCCCGAACATGAACATGGCTTCGTCCAGACCAACAGCAGCAACATTCTTGTCTAAAAGAGCATGACGAATGCCCTGTTCATCGTTTGTGTAACCGTAAAGTTGCTTGAATGCTTCCGTGAGGGCTGGGTGCTTCAGTAGCCCAATTTCCGCAAGAGAATTGAGGGCTGGGCTTAGAGTCTGACTTGCTTTCGGGTCAATCTGTCTGGCAACGGATTCAACAGCGTGAATGCTGTCAGCAATGGAATCACCATATTGCTGTGCATTAATATGTTCAGTTGCTTGGCGCAAATGAGTAGCCGCGCCTTCCATGCCACCATGCTGTATAATTTGAAATGCTTCTTGGATTGCCTTGCCTTCTTCTTGAGTACTTCTCGGAAAAAAGTGAAATGGGTGCTTGGCAGTGTCGAGCCAATAAGGCGCCGCGTATGTTTCAAAGCTTTTTTGCAATGTATTCACGCTCTGCGAACCGATGGGATCATTGACTATAATCTGGACAAAATCAAGAAATTCATTGAAAGGTGAGTTGAGAGATAAACGTTTGAAATCATCCAGTGTTTGCTCGCAATCCGTTTCAATCTCGTCTTCTGGCATCCCCAGTAGCTTGCCCATAATTCGCTCTACAAATCGCCTTCCAGTCTCGGAAAAGTAATATCCCTCGTAGCCACTGCATCTATACTGAAGAAGTACTTGCCGAAGAGTGTTCCAAATTTCTCGTCGCAATTCATCAGAGATATGCTCTAAGCGCATGGGCTCAGGTAGAGGCTTATATCCGTAGCGTTGAGAGAAACTAAGATTTTCCAGTGCGTTATCTTGAGTATCAGGCATCAGATTCTCTTTCAAACATCAGCTCCCTAAACGTTGGCTCAATAAATAGTATGGGCAGGCCAAATGAGCTTAGCGGAATTCGGCAATCTATTCCGCTTATAAAGAACCAACAAAAAGTATTGACTTGTTTAATTCCAGAAGCAATAGGAATTTTATGCCGCTTGGGGTTATGTAATACTCTTTGCCAATTTTGGCCAAAAGCCCCAAGGCGATGCCGTAATTGGAATACATGACAAACGCATCGTGGGATGCTTTGGCATTCCATTCGCTTTTCTTTCCCGACAAAGAACAAAAATATTGTGCTGCTTCCCTCAAAGGAACCGGATAGTAATTTTTGGATAAAACGAAAACGGTTTCCGTCGCCAAATAAATACCGCAGATTGCCGGACTGCCGAAGGGATTTTGAATAATGTGGTTGCGCAAAATGTCTGTTTGTTCATCACATATGTATTCTGTTGGTACAGATTGATCTCTGCTTCCAACATACCGCTTCCCCAAATCCGTCAAAGTGATTTTGGGGTTTCCATGTATCAGTCCAAGTTCTGTGGACAATCTAACGTAACTCGAAACGGTGCTTTTTGATAATTGAGTTTTCCGTGACACTTCCTGAATTGTTACATCCGTTTCCACCGAATACAGTATTCGATTCAACAAATGCAGATTCCACAATCCGTGATTGGAAGGCTTCAGGCTGATAAGTTTCGCGATTGCCTTGACTTTGAAGTAATAATTTTTCAAAAGATCATAAGGCGAAAACTGAATCGGGATTATTTCATTTTTATGACATAGAACTTTATGATCTTTCTGAAAATCAGGGCAAACCAAAAATGTTTTGATTGGCAAATTGGGAACGGTTTTCTTCTTTTGCAAATCAATCAATTCTTCCCGATATCCGGCAACTTGCTTGCAAAATTTAATCTCACTCTTCACAGCCTTCAATTCTAGCAACAGCAGGTTCGTGGAAGACAAAAACAGCAGGTCAATCTTGTTTCCAGAAGGCAGAATTTTTTGCCTGCTTACTAAAGAAATGTCATCGCGTATAGACAACGCATGTCGCACCTCATCAAGTTGCGTAGCAAAAATATCTTCAATCTGCGATTCTCGAATTTCCAACTTCATGATATTATATTCCTATTATAAATCCTGTCATCGCATATGGCACACATGTAATCACCCATTGGAAATGGTTTCCCCATTTCTTTTCGCATTAATGGATCATTGCAATCGAAAACCCGATTGACAAACAGACCACTTCCTGGAACCACGCTTGCCCCGCATTCGTTGCAAATTTCTGAAGATTGGTCAGGCATTGATACCCTCAAAGTTTGCTTTTCGCGCTTCCCCCTACCCAAACAACCCCTTCTCTTTCCCTTCTTTGCTCACACCAAAATGCTTCAACGCCTTGTCGGTCAGTTGACGACCGCGAGGGGTGCGGTCCAGGTAGCCGGATTGCAGGAGAAAGGGTTCGTAGACGTCTTCGAGTGTGGCTTTTTCTTCCTGGACGGCGGCGGCCAGGGCTTCCACGCCGACCGGGCCGCCGTGAAATTTTTCCAGAATGGCGAGCAGGATTTTTCGATCCATCTCGTCAAACCCCATGTCGTCCACGCCCAGCCAGCGCAGGGCGTCCTGCGCCACCTGCCGGGTGACAATGCCGTCGGCTTTGACGTCGGCGAAATCCCGCACCCGCTTGATCAGCCGGTTGGCGATGCGGGGGGTCCCGCGCGCGCGTTTGCCGATTTCCGTCGCGCCTTCCGGTTCGATGACTACGTTCAGCAGACCCGCCGATCTGGTGACGATGATGTCCAGTTCTTCCGGCGTGTAAAAGTCGAGCCGGTAGACCAACCCGAACCGTTCGCGCAGCGGCGAGGTCAGCGAGCCGGCCTTGGTGGTCGCGCCGACCAGGGTGAACGGCGGCAGGTCCAGTTTCATCGCGCGCGCGGCCGGCCCCTGGCCGATGACGAGATCGATTTGAAAATCTTCCATGGCCGGGTACAACGCTTCTTCGACCGCGCCCGGCAGGCGGTGAATTTCGTCGATGAACAAGACGTCGTGGGCCTGAAGGTTCGTCAAAATCGCGGCCAGGTCGCCGGCGTGATTCAGCACCAGCCCGGACGTGGGCCGAATCGTCCCGCCCATGTGCCGGGCGATGATATGCGCGATGGTCGTCTTGCCCAATCCGGGCGGGCCGTAAAAAATGGCGTGGTCCAGCGGGTCGCCCCGGCGCGTCGCCGCTTCGATGCAAATCCGCAACGACTCCTTCATCGGCTCCTGCCCGATGTATTCGTCGAGCGTGAACGGACGCAGAGACTGCTCGGCGTTGCGCTCCGCTTCAAGTTTGTGAGTGGTGACCAGGCGATCTTCCATGACGGGCGATGGAAGTTGTGTCGTGAGGCGGGAACCCCGGCGCGAGCGGCGGCTCGACGGCCGGGTGAGTCAGCATGCGTCGGACGTCAGGGCAACTCAAACTCGACATTAATATCCCGCCCCAGGTAGTTGACGAGAAATCCCTGCCGTTGATATTCCAACCTGGCGCCCATGACGTTTTCATCTCCAAAATCTTCGGGACCTAACAGTTCCCGGATTTCATTCGCGCTTTGCGCGGTGAGCACTCGGCGGAAAATCCCGCGGGTTTTATGGACAAAACGATTATTGATGAACAGCAAATCCACCCGGCTGTCCACGATTCGAACCCCGGCCATGGCTCCCGTGGGGTTCGATTGATCCCACAATAAAATGAACACCCCTTCCTGCTCGGCCCGGACGCCGGAAATTTTTTCATTGACCAGCGTTTCCACGGCGTCGATTTCGGACGAGCCAAGTCGGATGCCATACAGGGACACGGTCATGCTGTCGATGTCTTCCGCGTTTTGCACGTTGTTCCGCGTCAGTTCGTAGTCTTTGGCCCAGGCATCGGCGGCGCCCAACCAGCCGGTCAACACGAGTGAAACCGCCAGCACCCTCAATGATGTCACGCGCATGGAACCCTCCTCCCCGTCCGGCCACACCCCGTTCCGTTTGTTGCGAACCCAGGCCCGCGGATGACCCAAGCCTGTCGACCGATTGTAACGGACGAGGGAAGCGGAATCAAATGGACGGCACGCGACGGGAGGCGGGGCGACCGGGGCACGCACGGCGTCGACCGCCGTATGCTACACTGTGCCGTCCGCGTCATCGGACAACTTCGCCACGAGCATGAGTCACTCCATCCATATTAAAGGCGCGCGCGAGCATAATCTGAAAAATCTCGACGTGTCGATCCCGCGCGACCGGCTGGTGGTGCTGACGGGATTGAGCGGGTCCGGGAAGTCGTCGCTTGCCTTTGACACGATTTACGCCGAAGGCCAGCGGCGCTACGTCGAGTCGTTGTCGGCTTACGCGCGCCAGTTTCTGGAACAGATGGGCAAGCCCGACGTGGATGCCATCGAGGGACTGTCGCCCGCCATTTCCATCGAGCAAAAAAACACCAGCCACAATCCGCGCTCCACGGTCGGCACCGTCACGGAAATTTACGATTATCTGCGCCTACTCTTTGCAAGAGCGGGGCGGCCGTCGTGCGTCAAGTGCGGGCAGCCGATCACGGCGCAAACCGTGCAGCAGATGGTGGATGCCATCGGGGCGCTGCCGGCGGGGTCACGGGTGCAAGTGCTGGCCCCGATTGTGCGGGGGCGGAAAGGGGAATATCGCAAGGAACTGGCCGATGCTCGACGCGCCGGGTACGTGCGCGCCCGGATTGACGGCGCGCTCGTCGGCCTTGACGATGTTAAGATGCTGGAGAAACAGCGGAACCATACGATTGAGATTGTCGTGGATCGTCTGGTGATGAAGGACGACGACGCCCTGCGGCGGCGGCTGGCGGAGTCGGTGGAGACGGCTCTGAAATTAACGCCGGGCCTGGTGGGGATTCTGCGGGATGCGGGGGACGTGATTCTCTACAGCGAAGCCCTGGCCTGCATCCGGTGCGGCGTGAGTTATCCCGAACTGACGCCGCGCGTCTTTTCCTTCAACAGCCCGCATGGCGCCTGCTACGCCTGCGACGGAATCGGCCATGAGGTCTTCGCGGGCCGGGACGGGCGGGACCCCGTCGAGAGCCGGGTCTGCCCGGTGTGCCGGGGCGCGCGGCTGAAAGCGGAAAGTCTGGCGGTGAAAGTCGGCGGGCGCTCCATCGCGGACGTCACGCGGCTGTCCATTCGAGAGGCGGCGCATTTTTTCGAGGCGCTGGAATTAAGCGAACGCGAGCGAATGATCGGCCGGCGCATCCTGAAAGAAATTCTGGAACGGCTGGAGTTTTTGCTCAACGTGGGCCTGGACTATCTGACGCTGGACCGGGCGGCGGCGACGCTCTCCGGCGGCGAAGGGCAGCGCATCCGGCTGGCCACGCAAATCGGGTCGGGGCTGGTGGGGGTGCTGTACATTCTCGACGAACCCAGCATCGGCCTGCATCAACGCGACAATCGCCGGCTGCTGCAAACCCTGTTGCGGCTTCGCGACATGGGCAACACCGTGCTGGTCGTGGAGCACGACGCGGAAACCATGCGCGTCGCCGACCACCTGATCGACATGGGCCCCGGCGCCGGGGTCTACGGCGGGCGCATCGTGGCGCAGGGCGCGCCGGCGGAAGTCATGGGCCATCCCGATTCGCTGACCGGGCGGTATCTGCGGGGAGACGAACGGGTCGCGTTGCCACGCCGAACGCGCACGCCCAAAGGCACGCTGTCCATCGTCGGCGCGAACAAATACAATCTGAAATCCGTGAACGTCACCGTGCCGCTGGGACTGTTCACATGCGTGACCGGCGTGTCCGGGTCGGGCAAGAGCACCCTCATCCTGGAGGTGTTGTTCCCGTCGCTGGCGCAATGCCTGGAACGTGACACACCCATGATGGACGGATGCCGGGCGTTGAAAGGCGCGCGGGCGCTGGACAAGGTGATTGACATCGATCAATCGCCGATTGGCCGAACGCCGCGCTCCAATCCCGCCACATACACGGGGCTGTTCACCTTTATTCGAGATCTGTTCGCCGGACTGCCGGAGTCGCGGATGCGCGGCTACAAGCCGGGGCGCTACAGTTTCAACGTCAAAGGCGGGCGGTGCGAGTCATGCCAGGGCGACGGCCTCATCAAAATCGAAATGCATTTTCTGCCCGATGTCTACGTCACCTGCGAAGTCTGCCGGGGCCGGCGGTACAACCGCGAAACGCTGGACGTCCGGCACAAAGGCAAACACATCGCGGAGGTGCTGGACATGACGGTGGCCGAGGCGCTGGAGTTTTTCACGCACATCCCGCCCATCAAAACCAAACTGCAAACGCTGGCCGACGTGGGGCTGCACTACGTCAAACTGGGACAATCCGCCACGACGCTGTCGGGCGGCGAAGCCCAGCGCGTAAAGTTGAGCCGCGAACTCTCCCGGCGGGCCACGGGCCGCACCCTGTATATTCTGGACGAGCCGACGACCGGCCTGCATTTTGCGGACGTGCAACGCCTGCTCGACGTGCTGAACCGGCTGGTCGAACACGGGAACACCGTGATCGTGATCGAACACAATCTGGACGTGATTCGAAACGCGGACTGGATTGTGGACCTCGGCCCCGACGGCGGCGACCGCGGCGGCCGCGTCGTGGCGGAAGGCGCGCCCGCCGACGTGAAGAAATCCGGCACGTCATGGACCGCGCAAGTCCTGCGCGAAGACGCGAAGGGCACGGCATGACGGCGAGGTGTTATACCTGTTGTGTGAATGTCAACGTCGTGCCGACGTTGAGGAATGCTGCTCAATAACGGAGTCGCCGATGTTTGGTTTCATCCTTGCCCGGGCGATACCGGAGGACGCGCCACCGCGACTTTGTTCGCCGGCATGTTGTGCGTGATGAGTTCGGCGATGTCGAGCATCTTGCTGGCGTGCTGGATGTCGATGCCGACCGGCTCGCCGTTGGCGCCGAAGTCGATGACGAAGTTGTCGGCCACTTCCTCGCTTTCAACGCTCGGCTTGGGCGACAAGTCGATATACAGGGAGTCGGTTTCGCGGTCGTAGTTGATTTTCATGGTTGAAATCCCCGGTCAAAAAAAGCGTTGAGGACGGTTGTGCGGTCGGGCAGGGTGACCACGCGCAACACGCGGCCGCCATACTCGTCGATTCTACCCCAAAACCGCACCCGACCGTCTGGCTGGGCCTCAATGCGAAGTGGTTCTTCAATCACGCGAATGCACCACGCTTGTTGCAGATACGGGCGGCGCGGCAACACAAAGTTGGTGAAGTAGTTGGTGAAAGTGTAGTCGCTCACACCAACGCCTTTTCCGCCGGCTTCAGTTGTCGTATTTCTACAACCGTTTGCCGGCGTCGCCGCAAATGGCCATGCGACCGCGCCGCATCATGAAACCGTTGAACGCGCCGACATGAAAACCAACGTGATGGACATTCCCGCCGGTGCGCTCAGTCGGAATATGAACCGCCTTCTGGCATCAAGAAGCACCTTGAAAAGTGTAGCATAATGTCGGATTTAAGCAAAAACTCCGCCAAAGGCGCCGCTTTGCGTATCAAAGAAGGAACAGGAGCCGCGCCGTTATTTCTTCTTGTAAATGTTCAGCCCGATTTTCTCGTCCCGGCCCGGCACCGGCACGTTTCCTTCCGTGGTGGCGATGATCGTCGTCTTGCCGGAGGAGGACGGGCCGAAATCCTTTGACAGATCGACTGTAATAGTCAGCGTCATTCCCGTGACCGACAGGTTCACATTTTTCATAACCGGTTCTCCTTCCGTGCGTGAACGGGCATCAGCCGAAATAGACCAACGCCAGCAACACCAGCACGCCGGCCAAGCAGGGCATCACGCAGAAACACCACACCACTTTCAGCGGCGCGATGCCCGTGAGCGCGGCATAACGAGCACGATGTTCCTTGTACACAAACTCATAGGACAGCACGAGGACGGCGCAGACGAGGGCTGCCGCGCCGCTTGAACGGGGCCAGGTATAAATCCCGCTCAACACGAAATCCATGATGAAAAACCCGCTCCATGCCGACAGCAGGACGGTGAGAACAAGAATGACACGCGCGCCGAACGGCAACCGTCCGAACCCCGCGGCCTGTGAGTCTGGAAGAGCCGGCATGATGTGACGGTCGCGGGCTACGCCCGGTCGGCATGTGACGCCCGGTGGTCACCCGCCGCCGCCGCGCGTTTGCATTTCCGGCACACGCGGGGGCGCCGTTTGAGAATAAGGCTCTTGCCGCGCGCAAGGCACAGGTAATGCACGAATCGGTGGCACACCGAACAACGTTGCCATCCCCCCATGAAGAAGGTGGTCCGGCGGGACAGCACAAAACGACACACGCCGCAACGCTCCTGTTCAACACCCAGCAGGAGCGGCGCCCATTCACCGGCGGCTTTCCGAATGCTCATGGAAAAACAGTATAGCCGGGCGGGCGCGGTGGTGACAAATACGGCGTGTGCGGAATCCATCCGTAAGAGGTGAATGGCAGACAGGAAACTGAAGGATGGATTCCCGACTACTAATGTCGGGAATGACGGAAGGAAAGGATTTGATTCCCGATTAAAATGTTGGGAATGACGGAAGGGGTACGGGAAAGACGGCGAGCGATGCGGGCATGGCGGCATGACAGAGCGGTGCGGGTGTGACGAAAGACCAAGGCGCGCTTCACAGGTTTCACTTTTCGACACAACTGGCGCGTATGGCGGTTTGACACTCTTCGGGAACTTGTGTCAGGTTTTCGCCTTCTCAATCGTCGTTGCACCAGCGTCGCAGAAAGACCCCCATGCCCGTCGATATTCAGCCATACCTTGACCGGAAACGGGAAGCCGTTGATCGCTATCTGGAAGGACATCTGCCGGCTCCGCATTCTTCCCCGGCCGTCCTGCACGAGTCGATACAGTACAGTCTGCTGGCCGGCGGCAAACGGATTCGCCCCATCCTGACGATGGCCTCGGCAGAGGCGATTGGACCGCCGCCCGCCGCCGTGCTACCCGTGGCCTGCGCGTTTGAATTGATTCACACGTATTCGCTGATTCACGACGATTTGCCGGCGATGGACAACGACGATTTTCGCCGTGGAAAAGCCACCAATCATAAAGTCTACGGGGACGGGATGGCGATTCTGGCGGGCGACGGGCTGCACACCATGGCGTTCGAATGGTGCAGCCGGGCCGACTTGGTGACGGACGTGGACCCCCGATGCCAGGTGCGGATCATCGAGGAACTGGCGCTGGGGGCCGGCACGGCGGGCATGGTGGGCGGGCAGGCGCTGGATCTGCAAGCCGAACACCAGCGGGTGGAATGGGAGGCCTTGCAACAAATTCACGCGCACAAAACGGGGCGGCTGATTCGCGCCGCCGTGCGCGCCGGCGCGCTGTTGTCCGGGGCGACGATGACGCAATATGAACACCTGACGGGATATGCCGAAGACATCGGCTTGGCGTTCCAGATTACGGATGACATCTTAAACGTGACGGGCACGCGGGCGGCCCTGGGCAAGGACGCCCAGACGGACGGCGAGCGGGGCAAGCAGACGTATCCCTCGGTGTACGGGCTTGACGGCGCCCGGCGACTGGCACGGGAATGTGTCGACCGCGCCGTGACACGGCTGGATGGTTTTGATGAAAAAGCGGATCCGTTGAGAGGCATCGCGCACTATATTGTTAATCGCACCCACTAACCCCCGCCTCTCCCGGACCGGCCCCGACCCGCTCGCCCCGTTGCGCCGCGCGTTCCACCGGGCCGAACGTTCCCCGTTATGAAAGTTCTGGTCACCGGCGTCACGGGTTTTATCGGGTCCGCCGTGGCGCGCGCGCTGGTGCGGGCCGGGACGGACGTGCGGGGACTGGTCCGCCCCGGCGCGGACGTGCGGGCGCTGGACGGACTGGCGATTGAATCCGTGCCCGGCGACGTGAACGACGCCGCCTCGCTCCGGTCGGCGCTCGCCGGCTGCCGGCAGGTGTACCACGTGGCGGCGCATTATGCCCTGTGGGCGCGCGACCCTTCCGTCTTCCACAGAGTGAACGTTGAAGGCACCGGGGCCGTCATGGCCGCGGCGCGCGAGGCGGGTGTCGAACGTGTCGTGTACACGAGCACGATCGGAACCATCGGGTTGCCCGACGACGGCGGGCCTGGCACCGAGGACACGCCCGTCGACCCGGCCCGGATGGCGGGGGCGTACAAACGTTCCAAGTACGCCGCCGAGCAGGTCGTCATGCGGGCGGCGGCGGCGGGGCTGCCGGTGGTGATTGTGAATCCGTCGGCGCCGGTGGGCGTGGGCGACGTGAAGCCGACCCCGACCGGTCAAATCATCGTGGACTTTATGAAGCGGCGCATGGTGGCCTATCTCGAAACCGGCATGAACCTCGTTGACGTGGAGGACGTGGCGGTCGGACACCTGCGGGCCATGGAACGCGGACGGGTCGGCGAGCGGTACATTCTCGGCGGGCGCAATCTGATGTTGAAAGACGTGTTTGAGATGTTGAGTCCGTTGACGGGCGTGGCGGCGCCGACGCTGAAACTGCCGCGCGGCCTGATCCTGCCCCTGGCGCATCTCAACGCCTGGCTGGCGGATTACGTGACGCATCGCCCGCCGCGCATTCCGCTTGACGGGGTGCGCATGGCGAAGGACGTGATGCATTATGATTGCGCCAAAGCCGTTCGGGAACTGGGATTGCCGCAGACCCCGGTGGAGACGGCGCTGGCCAAAGCGGTCGCCTGGTTCCGGGAACACGGTTATGCGTGAGGGCGCGGCATGAACGAACTTCCTGACGTGCCCGTGCTGCTGGTCAAGACCCTGTGGCTGCGGCCCTATGTCTTCATCTTCCTGGGCATCGCGCTGGTCACCGCGTCGCGGATGCTGGGATGGAAACGCACCGGCGCGATGTTCGGCATCACATGGGCGGTCGCGTTCGCCGGCGAATTTGCCTCGACCCGCATCGGGTTCCCCTTCGGCGATTACTATTACACAGCGTCGACCGTCGGCGAGGAATTGTATCTGTCCAACGTGCCGTTCATGGATTCGTTGTCGTTCACCTTTTTGTTGTACGCGAGTTATTGCCTGGCCCTGTGGTTTCTCCTGCCGCATCAGGCCGCGTCGTCCGCGCCGGGGCGGTGGCTGTCGGCACACGAGATGCTGTCATGGCCGGTCATCGGCCTGACCGGCCTGTGGTTCATGTTGATCGACGTGGTGATCGACCCGGTGACGCTGCGTGGCGGTCGCTGGTTTTTGGGACAGATTTACGGGTATCCCGACCCCGGTGTGTATTTCGGCGTCCCCCTGGCCAACTTTGCGGGGTGGTTTGTGGTGGGCGTGACGGCGATGGCGGGCTACAGGTTGCTTGACCGGCACACGGGCCTGCTGCCCGCGCGGCCCCGCGCCCTCCCCGCCCGCGACGTGCTGCTAGGCTGCGGGGTGTATTACGGCGTGCTGGTGTTCAGTTTAACCATGACCTTCTGGATCGGCGAGCCGCTGCTGGGCCTGGTGGGATGCGTGATTTATCTGCCCGTAACCGCGCTGGCGTTGCTGAAAATGCACCGGGGGACGGAGGCGTTGTCTTGACACATCTCGGAACGCTGTGTTAATGGGAGACGTCCGCGCAATGTGGTGTGGTGGCGGGCAGTAGCGAGCGGTGACGGGGTTGCCCGTCCACCCCCGGCGGACATCAAGGAGCGTGCATGGCAAGCGTAGTCAAAAAGCGACGCAAAAAAATGCGGAAACACAAGCATAAAAAACTGCGCAGGCGCATGAAATTTGCCCGTCGGCGAACCTGATCTCCACCGTTGGCATCGCCCTCCCCTTTCGCAACCGGATGTCGAACCGGCCCCGGCGGCTATCGAGCCGGCCCCGGTCGGCGGCGTACGTGTTCCCGGTCCGGCACGGGTCTGTCGATAGAGCCGGCCGGCGACATGGCCGGCGCCCGGCCATGATGGTCACGCCATGAGCGTCATGTCCCGCCTGTGGCCGTTTCTTCGTCCCCACCTGGCGCACATGATTGTCGCCGGCCTGCTGATCATGGGCGTGGCCGTCATCAATCTGATCCTGCTGAAACTCGCCGGCACGCTGTGGGACCTGGTCGCCGTGCAGCGCAACGCCGACCGCATGACCCGAACCCTGGCCGTGTTTCTGGCCCTCGCCCTCGCGCAAAGCGTGCTGGCCATGGGGCAGAGTTACCTGACCACCCGCCTCTCGCAACGGGTCATCGCCGATTTTCGCACCCATCTGTTTCGTCATCTGCAAACACTGTCGCTGAGGTTTTTTGCCAAACGGCGGACGGGGGATATTCTTTCGCGGCTGATGAACGACGTGGGCATTATCCAGAAACTCGCGACCGACACTCCCATCGACTCCGTTAAACAGATCGTGACGCTGATCGGCGGCATCGCGTTTCTCCTGTTTATGAACTGGAAACTCTGTCTGCTGATCGTCCTGCTGATTCCGCTGCTGATCCTCGTGGCCCGCCTGTTCGGGAAACGCCTGCAAGCCCTGTCCGTACAGATACAGGATCACACCGCCTCGCTGTCGACGCTGATTGAAGAGGTGGTCTCCGGGATTCGCGTGGTCAAATCCTTTGTTCGAACGACCCGCGAGAACCGGCGGTTCGGCGACGCGCTGAACGTCCTGGTGGCCGGCACGCTCCGCCGCGCCGCCATCCTCTCCGTTTTTATTCCCCTCATCACGCTGTTGACGTTCGCCATGGCCGGGCTGGTCTTCTGGTACGGCGGCGTCCAGGTGATCGACGGGGCCATGACGCCGGGCGACCTCTTCGCCTTCGTGTTGTTCGCGGGGATTCTCATCGGCCCGTTCGGCTCCATCGCGCGGGTTTTTTCTCAAATGAAAGAGGGGCAGGGCGCCCTGCAACGGGTCTTCGAACTGCTCGACACCGCCCCCGACATCACGGACGCCCCGGACGCCGTCGAGGTGCGCGACGTGCGGGGCCATATCACCTTCTCGCACGTGAGTTTTGCTTACGATCCCCGTCACCCGGTGCTCACCGATCTCTCCTTTGACGTGCGGCCGGGCGACACGGTGGCGATTGTCGGCCCCACCGGCGCGGGGAAAAGTACCATCGTGAATCTCCTGCACCGGTTTTATGATCCCGTCGACGGATGCGTCATGATTGACCACCGGGACCTCCGCCATGTGCGGTTGGCCGACCTGTACCGGCACATGGCCATCGTGCCCCAGGACACGGTGCTGTTCGGGGACACGGTGCTGGAAAATATCCGCTACGGCCGGGAAGGCGCGTCGGAGCAGGACGTCATCGAGGCCAGTTGCGCCGCCAATGCGCATGACTTCATCACGGTGCTGCCCGACGGCTACGCCACGACGGTCGGGGAAAAGGGGATCAATTTTTCAGGCGGGCAGCGTCAACGCATCGCCATTGCGCGGGCCATTCTCAAAAATCCCCGGCTGCTCATTCTGGACGAAGCCACCTCGTCACTCGATGCCGAATCCGAGCAACTGGTGCGGCAGGCCCTGCAACGGCTCATGGCGGGACGCACCACCGTGGTCATCGCCCACCGCCTCACCACCATTCAGGAAGCCGACCGGATTCTGGTGCTGAACCGGGGCCGCATCGTCGAGGAAGGCGCGCACGCGACCCTGATGCAACGGGAGGGACTCTACCGCCACCTCTACACGCTCCTGGTGGCGGAACAGGAATCCGGCGCGCCCGCCACGGCCTCGCCGGCGCACCGGGGCGGGATTACTTGACGGCGGCGAAGTCCGTTTCGATGTTGATCAATTTCCCGTCCGGGAAAAAGATGACAATCGTCGTCGGGACCTGCGGGTCAAAATCCTGATAGGCAAATCGGGCGGAAAACCGCGACACGTAGTCCGTGGCGGAGCCGGGGATTTTCCGCCCGCGGCTGGGCTTGCCCTTGTCCACGGCCATCACGTTCCGCGACCCCTGTTGCAGGGCAACGTCCACGCCTTCGGCAAAAAACTCCTCCTGCCCGCACAGTCCGATCTCCATTTCGAGATTCGGCATGTTCAGAATATCCCGGATTTTCGACTCGGGCATCCGAATGTCCCGTTGGGCCACTTTGGACCGCCGGGCTTCTTCCCGGCCAAAATAGCCGAGCCAGTAGGTTTTCGTCCGAAGAATCGCGCTGCTGCCGCAGGGTGTGGCGGCGGGGTCGTCACCGATGCGGGACTGCGTGTCCGCCGTTTGAATAATCTGAAACATTTCCTCGTTGGACGCCGCCTGCGCCATGGGCACGCGAGCCGCGCTCATAATCCGCCCGGCGTCTTTCAGGGTGACCTCGACGTCAATCGCCAACGCCGGGGACACCATCCCTCCCACCAGACCCAGCACCACGATCCCCCGTCTCGTTGCGGCATGACCGGCTAATCCACAGGCGCCCATGAGACCTCTCCTTTGCGGCAAGCGATGAATAATGAGGGGATGAACCGGGCGACGCCGACACCCCTCGGCGTCGGATTGTAAGAAACTGCCCGTCCGGTTTTCAACGCCTGTTCGCCGCACGGGGGCCGGGCCGCCTCCCCACGGCAATGTCCCCGTGGGACAAGCCTCCGGTTGACTCCGTGCGGGGTGTAATGGTAGGGTGGCCCCCGTTAATCGCGCAATGACTTGGGATTGGCCCTCCGGCGGCTCCGTGAACACAAAAAATTCGCAGTGGCACACAATCAATTCGCATCCTGATGGCGCCTCCCCCGTGTAACCGCGTCGAGGGTATGCTCACAGACACAGGGGGCCGGGGGACGGGAGAGGCATGAATCAACACGACCGGACAATGAATCTCGAAAATCTCGAGCGGGTCTACACGCAATACGCGTCGGTCTACGACCAGACGTTCGGCAAAGCCTTCGATCAATCGAGGGAAGCGGTCGTCAAAGGGCTGGCGCTCTCGCCCGACGAAACCGTGCTGGAGGTCGGCGTCGGCACGGGCATGGCCCTGCCCCTGTATCCCCGCCACTGCCGCATCGTGGGCATTGACCTTTCGGAAGGCATGTTGCAAAAAGCCGGGGAGCGCATTGCCGGGCACGGGCTGGAGCACGTGTCGCTGCAACGCATGGACGCGGGCGACATGTCGTTTGACGACAACACGTTCGATCTGGTCATGGCGGCCTACGTCGTCACCGCCGTCCCGGATTACCGGAAAGTGGTCTCGGAGATGATTCGCGTCTGCCGGCCGGGCGGCCGGGTCGTCATGTTGAACCACTTCAGCAACGGCAACAAATACATCGCCGCCGTGGAGAAAATGATTTCCCCCATCTGCCAACGGATGGGTTTCCGCACGGATCTTTCCCTCCACCACGTCCTGGACGGCACGGCCCTGCAGGTAATCAAAAAGGAAAAAATGAACCCCTTCCGGTACTGGTACCTGGTGGAATGCGTGAATGCCAAAAACGGCTACGCGCATTCTTGAGTGCGACACCCCGCCCGACACCGCATCCGACACCCCGCCCCGTTGTCCGCCGTCCTTCCGTTCCGCATCGCCTGACGCATGAAGCACGCCCTCTGCCTTCGGCACGTGCCCTTTGAAGGCCCCGCCGCGTTTCAACAGGCGCTGGAGCGTCGCGGTTATCACCTCACCGAACAACTCGTGCCGCAACAGGGCGTGCCCGCCGCCACCCCGGATTTTCTGCTGGTCATGGGAGGCCCCATGTCCGTGAATGATCCCGACCCCTGGATCGAACAGGAGCGGCGGTTTATTCACCGCGCCGTCACCGAGGGCATTCCCGTTGTCGGCGTGTGCCTGGGCGCGCAGTTCATCGCCAGCGCACTGGGCGGGCGTGTCGCCCCCGGCCCCCGACCGGAAATCGGACCGGCCCCGGTCACGCGCACCGGAGAATCCGACACTGACCCGGTGTTTGGAACGATGCCCCGCAGATTCACCGCTTTTCAATGGCACGGCGAGGGCCTCACGCTGCCGCCGGGCGCGGTGCCGCTCGCCTCTTCCGACGACTATCCCGTGCAGGCCTTTCGATACGGCGACCGCGCCTACGGACTCCTGTTTCATCCCGAACTGGACCGCGAAGGCATCACCGCCCTGTGCCGCGAATGCGCCCACGACGTGCACCGCGCCGGCACCACGGCGGCGGCGGTCATGGAAGCATCGCTGCCCCTGCTGCCCCAATCCCACCAACTAGCCGACCGGCTGATTGAGCATCTGGCGGAATAAGAATAGAATAAAAGCCATTAAAAACATGTCCAAACCAGGCCATGTGTGGCCTTGCGCTGTAAAAATAGACTTGATTCCCTTTACAGAAAAAAATACTTGAAATCGAAGGCATGTCATGTTACCATTCGTTCTTCCATATGAAGAGTTCGTCGCTGAAATCATTCGCAAATCTGCGCATCGGTATCACACTCAAGGCGCACCAGGCCGTCGCCGCAAACGGCATCCCTGTGGTGCAAATGAGAGACTTGGTCGGCACATCTGTACGGACTGGAACACTCGCAAAATTGGACATCGCCCTTCCACGCAGAACCACATTTCTGCAATATGGGGACATTATTTTCCGGTCGCGCGGTGTCACCACAACCGCAGCGGCCGTTCCACGGAACATGGGTAAGGCCGTGCTGGCTTCGCCTCTGTTCTTGATCCGCATCAAAGACCACGCCCCGCTTCTTCCGGGCTATCTGTGCTGGTATATCAACCAGCCCTCCGCACAGCGATTTCTAACCCGTCGAGCGGAAGGCTCATCCCTGAAAATGATCAGCATGAAGCACTTGCGAGAATTGGAGATTCCAACGCCGTCCATGCATGCCCAAAAAACCATCGTCCGGATAGACGCCCTGTTGCGAAAAGAAGCCGAACTGCTCGAAGATTTGAAACGAAAACGCTCGCAATATATGGAAACAGCCTTGAGACATACCGCCTCGAAACATGAAACAGGGGGTGCGAAATGAGCAGGGAGCAAGTCAAACAACAGGACGTGAACAACGCCGCGTGGAAAGCATGCGATACCTTCCGTGGCGTGATGGATGCCACGGATTACAAAGACTACATTCTGGTCATGCTGTTCGTGAAGTACATCTCGGACACATGGAACGCACATCTTGCGGAATACCGCAAGCACTTCGGCAAAGACGAAACCAGGATTCGACGCAAACTGGAACGCGAACGCTTTGTCCTGCCCGAAGAGTCCGGCTTCTACGACTTGTACGCACGGCGCAACGAAGCCGACATTGGCGATTTGATCAATAAAGCGTTGGAGGCCATCGAAACCCGAAACAGGAAAAAACTCGAAGGCGTGTTCCGCAATATCGATTTCAATTCGGAAGCGAAACTCGGCAGAACCAGAGACCGCAACCGCCGCCTCAAGACGCTATTGGAGGATTTTCACAAACCGGAACTTGACCTGAACCCGGCGCGCGTGTCGGAAGACGTCATCGGCAACACCTACATCTACCTGATTGAACGGTTTGCCTCGGACGCCGGAAAAAAGGCGGGAGAGTTTTACACGCCTCACAAGGTCTCGGAACTGACGGCGCGCCTGTGCGCGCCGCAATCCGGCGCACACATCTGCGACCCGGCCTGCGGCTCCGGCGGCCTGCTGATTGAAGCCGCAAAGCAGGTAGGAAACAACAATTTTTCCCTGTCCGGCATGGAAGTCAACGGCGGCACCTGGGCGTTATGTCGCATGAACATGTTTCTGCACGGGACGGATGCCGCACGGATTGAATGGTGCAACACACTCACCGGCCCAACCCTGCTGGAAAAAGACAAACTGATGAAGTTTGACAATATCGTCGCCAATCCGCCGTTTTCACTGGACAAGTGGGGTGCGGAAGATGCCGCGCACGACCGCTTCAAACGTTTCGGGCGCGGGGTGCCGCCGAAAAGCAAGGGGGATTATGCCTTCATTACGCATATGATTGAGGTTGCCGTGGCCCAAAAAGGCCGCGTGGCCGTAGTGGTCCCGCACGGGGTGTTATTCCGCGGAGGCGCAGAAGGACGCATTCGCCGGCAGTTGATCGAAGAAAACCTGCTGGATGCGGTCATCGGCCTGCCGGGCAACCTGTTTCCAACCACGTCCATACCCGTTGCCATCCTTGTCTTTGACCGCTCCCGCGAAAAAGGCGGCGTCAATGCAACGCGCAGGGACGTGCTGTTCATTGATGCCGGCCGAGAATACGAGCCGGGGAAAAATCAAAATACCCTGACGGATACACATCTGGACAAAATCATGGCCACATATCAAAAACGCAAGGATGCGGACAGATACGCCCACGTCGCGGACTTCAAAGAGATCAGGGAAAACGACTTCAACCTGAACATCCCGCGCTATGTGGACACCTTTGAGGAAGAGGAGGAAATCGACATAGACGCGGTGCAAAAGGAAATCGACCAACTGGAAAAGGAACTGTCCGAAGTGCGCGCGGAAATGGCGAAAAAAATGAAGGAGATCAAACGGTGAAAACTGAAATTGGCGTGAAGTCGCCGGAGAGCAGGAAGTCACTGGACGATAAAAAGGCCGGAGTCAAACAATCATGAGCAGGAAATTGAGCATCCGGGACGAAGTTACGGAGTGTGTGCTCTATACCGCGCCCGGCGGAAAAGTCAGGGTTGAAGTTTTGCTGAATGATGAAACCCTGTGGCTTACCCAAAAACGCATGGCGGAACTCTTCGATATCGGCGTGCCTGCAATTTCCAAACACCTGGAAAACATCTATGCCGAAAAGGAATTAGAACGGGAGGCAACTGTTTCCATTTTGGAAACAGTTCAAAAAGAAGGTGCGCGCTCTGTAAAACGCAATATCGAGTACTACAATCTGGACGCGGTCATCTCCGTCGGCTACCGGGTCAATTCTACCAAGGCCAGCCAATTCAGAATATGGGCGACCCAACTCATCAAGGAATACATTATCAAGGGATTTGCCTTGGACGATGAGCGGCTCAAGGAAGGACGGCGCTATTTCGGAAAGGATTATTTTCGTGAACTGCTGGAGAGAGTCCGCTCCATCCGGGCAAGCGAAAGGCGTATTTACCAGCAAATCACCGATATTTTTGCAGAATGCAGCATTGATTATGATCCGCAATCGCAAATGACCCGGGATTTTTACGCCCATATTCAGGACAAATTTCACTATGCCATCACCGGCAAGACCGCCTCGGAAATTGTTTACGGCGAAGCGGATGCAAGCAAACCCCTGATGGGCATGACGACGCATAAAAACGCGCCTGACGGCCGGGTATTAAAATCGGACACGGCGATTGGCAAAAACTATCTTTCCGGAAAGAAGATCAAGGAGTTGGAAAGAACGGTCTCATCCTATTTCGATTACATAGAGCGCATGATTGAGCAAGGAAACGCTTTCACGATGGAGGAGTTTTCCGGGAGTGTAACCCGGTTCCTCGATTTCAATAAATACGAGATACTTGAAGGCCGCGGAAAGATTTCGCGCGAACAGGCGGAGCAAAAAGCCTTTTCTGAATATGAGAAGTTTAACAAAACGCAGCGTGTGGAGTCGGATTTTGATAAGGAAGTGAAAAGATTGGAACATAAACTGACGCGCAAAAGCGTTAAGAACGATGAGTAGAAAGGCGTCAAAGAAACAAGCGTTGCCGAAATGGTGACTGGAAATAAGATTTGGGGAACCGGTCAAGGTGAGGCGCAAATGGGCGCAATGTTGCGAAAATCACGCAGAAATATGGAATAAATATGAAAAATGCCAAATAAATTGACATATTTCAATTTATCTTCTCAAAAAATGGCAATTTATGAGAAGGTAATGTTATACACAAGAACAAAATAGACCTTTTTGAGGAACTTCCATGACCGAGACTCTGGAACAGATAACCCGCCAGACCGATTTTGAGACCCAGGCCATACTCAAGGCCCTGGCCGAAGCCCATCGTCACCTTGGCGAACTCAAAGGGGTGGCCGCCGGCATTCCCAACGAACGCATCCTGATTTCCACACTGAACATGCAAGAATCACAGGACAGTTCAGCCATAGAAAACATCATCACCACCCAGGACGCACTCTATAAGTTCAGACTGCATCCCACAGACAAAGATCCCGTCGCCAAAGAAGTGCACAACTACGCAGAGGCATTGGGCACGGGCTTTGCCCTGGTCAAACAACACGGCATCCTCTCCATCAACACCATCGCCAAGATTCAACGCATCATCGTGAGCAATGATGCTGGCTTGAGGAATCAGGCTGGCACCGTGCTGATGAACAAACGCACGGGCAAACCCGTGTACGTGCCGCCCGAACCGTCACAGGTGCGACCATTGCTCGACGAGATGGAAACATTCATCAACAACGCGTCGGTCTCCGGCCTCGACCCCCTCATCAAAATGGCGTTGCTCCACCACCAGTTTGAAAGCATCCATCCCTTTTTCGACGGCAACGGCAGAACAGGCCGCATCCTCAACATCCTGTATTTAATGCAACAGCAATTACTCAACATGCCCGTCCTGTACCTAAGCCGCTACATCAATCACACACGGGAAGAATACTATCGCCTCCTGCAAAGCGCGCGCACCGACAGGAGAGCATGGGAAAAGTGGGTGGTGTACATACTGGAAGGCGTCTCGCTAACCTCGCAAAGCGCCATCGCCCTGATCTCGCAAATCAAACAACTGCTGCAAAAACAAAAGCAACTCATCCGTTCGCGCCACCCCAAAATCTACAGCCAGGACCTGCTCAACAACTTATTCAAAAATCCCTACACCAAAATCCAATTCCTGATGCAGGACCTCAACGTCTCACGGCCCACCGCCACACGCTATTTGGACACCCTGGACAAGGCTGGCGTTGTGAAGAAAGCCCGGTGGGGACGTGAAAGTTATTACCTCAACACCGGGCTGATTGACCTGTTGTTTAACATTCCAGCCATCCCCCGCGTGAACACGACCGATGGCGGAAAACGACAGGAACAGCGATGAAGAGAAAAACAGCGAAGGGAACGGCGTTGCCAGAAGGGTGGCGGGAAGTGAGGTTGGGAGAAATCGCCACATTTTTTTCTGGAGGGACTCCCAGTCGCTCTAATTCTGAATATTATAAAGGCAACATTCCCTTTATAGGATCTGGCGATATCAAATCTGATAGTGTCCAACAATTCATAACTGAACAAGCATTAAAAGAGTCTTCGGCAAAAATGGTGAAAAGGGGAGATTTACTCTATGCACTTTATGGCGCGACAAGCGGAGAAGTTGCCATTTCGCAAATTAACGGTGCCATAAATCAAGCTGTGCTATGCATAAGGTCAAGAGAAGATCACAGGTTTCTATACAACTATTTCCTCATGGAGAAAATGAAAATTTTGAACTTCTATCTACAAGGGGGGCAGGGGAATCTATCTGCTCATATTATTAAATCCTTACAGATTTTTCTGCCACCCATCCCCGAACAAAAGGCCATCGCGTCTTTGCTGGAAACATGGGACACAGCCATAGAGAAAACGGAAGCCCTCATCGCCGCCAAAGAAAAGTGGTTTAAGTGGTTACGCCACGAATTCATTGCAAATAGTATGACACATAAAAACCCTCAAAAGATTAGTCTTGATAAAATGGAAGAAATGAATATGGTGAGCCTAAAGAGAGGAAAAGTTATTTCCAAAAAGGATATTACGAACCATCCAGGGGAATATCCTATCTACTCGTCTTCAGTAAAAAATAACGGGTTGTTCGGATCCTACGGGAAATTTATGTTTGATGAAGAGTTAATAACTTGGTCAGTGGATGGTGGAGGTAATTTCTTTTATCGCGGATGCCATAAATTCTCAGTTACTAATGTGTGTGGATATATAAGAATAAATACTAAAAAATTAGATTGTTACTATCTTTGTTCGCAACTGCAACTAATTCATGCCAAATTAGTTTTTGATTATCAATCCAAAGCCCACCCGAGCGTTATAAGAAAGATATACAGGTGTAATATTCCGCCATTATCGGAGCAACAAAGCGTTACTAAAATACTTCAAGCCGCTCGGTGTGAGATTGAGTTGCTTAAGAAATTAATACGGGAATACCAAAACCAAAAATGTGGTTTGATGCAGAAATTACTTACAGGCGAATGGGGGTTAAGAACACAATGAAATTTGTTTATGTAGATGAGAGTGGTAGTGGCAGTGAAGGAGATGTGTTTGTCATGGCCGGTCTTTTGATTGACGCTTACAAACTGAATAAATCTACCAAGGATATTAGAAGCAAGCTTGAATTTATCTTATCGAAGCGCCTAGGGTCAGACAGCATTAAAGAATTAAAAACCAAGAGATTTATTGATGGAGCAGATGGATGGAGTAGAGTAATCCCAGGGCCAGAGAGGATGCAATTGATACAAGAAATATGTGAACAGGTAACTGAAATCGCAAGCATTTATGCTATTGGCGTTTCTTTTGGGGAATTTGAAAAACAAAAAAATAAAACTCCGCTGAACACATATTGGCTTGCATCAGGTATGTACATCTGCTCTCTTTTGCAAAAGAAAATGCAACGACTTGGAAACAACAAAGGGCTTACCGTCCTCATCTTTGACCAAAATGAACGAGAGGAAGAAAATTTATCGAGACACTTACATAAAAAGGATCAATGGTTTGATGGCTTGTATCAGAAAAATAAAAAATCAAAGTGGTTAAATTTGAAAGAAGAAGAGCGATTTCATTGCATTATTGATACATCGTTTTCAGTCAAATCAGAACATTCTCCCTGGATTCAAGCGGCAGATATTGTTTGTTATGTATACAGGCGTTGGTTAGAACTATTTACCCAAGAGGGAAAATATGAAGGCGAAAAAGAGATTTACGACGCATTGGTAACAAGGCTAGACACAAGACGCCAGTCGCTAGGGCGGTGCCATGGCTCTGAATGTGTCAACTTTTACCAACAGACTAAACATCCAAAATGGGAATTGTAGGAACTAGAATTTATACCATCATGAGATCGAGTCGAAGTAGTTATGGAACAGAGACTAGAAAATATTCTTTTCTTTTTCGAAGCCTTTTGGTAGGTATATGGAGAATCTAAAAATGAATCGGTACGCTTTAGTATCTATAGGTTGTAATTTCAAAATAAAAATTGACGAAGCAAAATTTATAGAACTAAAAAAGGCAAGAAATGTCTTATTAAAAGCATTGGCTTGCGAAGAAAACTATGAAATTGTGGTGCGTAACTACCTTGATCTAGAAAAAGAATTGAGCGGCATTGCGATTGAGAGTATTGGGAGATGCCTTCACGACTATTACACTATTTTTAATTATATCATTGTTGCTAATATTAAAATATCAAACCTCTTGAACTCGGCAAGGTTTCATATTGATACCCTTCCCGGAAATGTCAAGAAGTGTCTGCAAGATACAAAAAGTCAGCTACAGATAGAAGAAGTGATTCGGAAAGAAAAATCGAAAAATCCACATTTCAAATTAGTCCATTTTCTCCTGAGAAATTATCTTCAACATATTAATCTTCCAACTCATAACGTCTCTATAAACAAGACATGGACAAAGGAAAACCTTTCAGAGCATTGTGTAAATTTATTCACCCTAAAGGAAAAAATTTCAGGGGACAGAAAGTTAAAGCCAATAATCGATACAATGGATGAAAAAGTGAATTTGATTTTTGTTATCCGTCACTATATTGAATCTATTAGCAAAATACATTTTCAAGCGAGAGGCTTGATAGAGGAAAAAGTGGAGGGGGCGAGAAAGTGTATACAGTCTGCAATTGACAAATATAAAGAATCTAATACGAATTCCGATGTTCAGGCCATAGGTCTGAGTGCGTTTCGGCTCAATAAGCACAACATCAAAGATGACGAAGTACCTTTGCTTTTAAATTGGGATGACATTCGTCATAACCTAATAAAGAAAAACGCAATTGCCTTGTCTAACTTGCATAAAATGTATGCTACGACACGAGTTGATCTAGGAGAAAAGAAAGCGCCTACCATGAGATAGATTATAAACAATGAAACAATCCGCAACAAAGTCCTTTCGGTGTAATTCAATAAACATCCAGGCATTTGCCATGCTTGTGCTATGAACGCTTGCGGAAAAATTTATTCGGCTTTGAAAATATATGGTGCGCGGAGTTGCTTCACCGAAAAAACATTACAGCATAGTTTTTAGCCTTTCACAAGAGGCACGCAATGGAAGAGACTCTAACAGCAATGTTTAAAAAATCACCACGGGGATACATCGGCTACGTCGAAGAACTCCCTGGCGCCAACACACAAGGTCAAACCATGGAGGAAACCAAAGCCAACCTAGTCGAGGCCATCCAACTTGTATTGCAGGCAACCGACAACTGACGGAAGAAAAGACCGCTTCTGGCACCGTTCATGATTCGGGAATACCACAACCTTGACCACGGGCAGACACCAGAGCAACCGGCCTTTGGCAAATTTTTGTTCAATGCTCTG
The DNA here is from genome assembly GCA_020027205.1 of Nitrospirales bacterium. Classification (GTDB taxonomy): domain Bacteria; phylum Nitrospirota; class Nitrospiria; order Nitrospirales; family UBA8639; genus Bin75. Next base: position 71,539 of record JAHRAQ010000001.1, read on the forward strand.
AACAATTTTGTTCAATATACTGAACAAAATTGTTCGCCATATCTGACAAAATCGCCTGATTGAGTAAACCGATGCCCCCCTTCACCTTCAGCGAAAAATACCTCTCCCAGATTCCGGCCCTGCAGCAACTGGTCAATCTCGGCTACACATACCTCACGCCGGAGAGGGCCTACGAGGAACGTGGCAGGAAACTTGGCAACGTGCTCCTGGAAAACATTCTGCGCGAGCGGATCAGGAACATTAACCGCATCCGGTATAAAGGCAGTGACTATCTGTTCAGCGAAGAAAATGTGCAGGCCGCCGTTCAGAAAATTAAAAACGTCAGATATGACGGCCTGCTGAAAACCAACGAGGACGTCTATGACCTGTTGACGCTCGGCACCGCGCTGGAACAGTCCGTCGAGGGCGATTCCAGGAGTTTCACGTTTCACTACATTGACTGGAACAATCCGTCCAATAACACCTTTCATGTGACGGCGGAGTTTCCCGTTGAGAGAACGAACGGCGCCGACACCGCCCGCCCGGATATTGTGCTGTTTGTGAACGGCATTCCGTTTGCCGTCCTTGAATGTAAAGCGCCCGACGTTGCCGTGGAAGAAGGCATCTCGCAAACTATTCGCAATCAGACCAACGGATACATTCCCAGACTGTTTGTCTATGCCCAGATTTTGCTGTCCATCAATAAAAACGATGCCCGTTACGCCACGGTGGGGACGGATCTTAAATTCTGGAGCCTCTGGAGAGAACGGGAGGACCGCGACGAAGACGTGGAATGTGTGATCAACAAGCCACTTGATGAAACCACGCAAGACGCGCTTTTCTCCGGTGAGTTCACCGCCGCGCGCGGACATTTTGAACGGTTGGGGCCGCGACAAGTCACGGAACAGGACAGGGCCTTGCACAGCCTCTGCCGCCCGGAAAGGCTGATGGAACTGACACGACTCTTCACCCTGTTTGACGCCGGCACAAAGAAAATTGCGCGCTACCAGCAGTTTTTTGTCGTGCGCGCGGCCCTGGAGCGCATTCAACACGTGGACGACGGAGGGCGGCGCACGGGCGGCATGATCTGGCATACGCAAGGTTCGGGCAAGTCGTTGACCATGGTCTGGCTGGCGCGCCTCCTTGCCAGCAATCCCGACATTCGAAATCCGCGTATCATTATGGTGACAGACAGGATAGATTTGGACAAGCAAATTGAAAAAGTGTTTCGTCATTGCGGCATTGAACCAAAGCGCGCAAGCACCGGGCGAGAACTGGCGGAGTTGGTGCAAGCCCGGACACCCGTGGTCACCACACTCGTGCATAAATTCGACAAAGCGTTGAAAGCCGACAATGTGTCCGATGACGATCACAACGTGTTTGTGCTCGTTGACGAAAGCCACCGGACACAGTTCGGCATGGTGGCCGCCAGGATGCGGCAGATGCTGCCGAGGGCCTGTTATCTCGGATTCACCGGAACCCCATTGACCAAGGAACAGAAAAACAACTTTCTCAAATTCGGCGGACTGATTCGTCCGTCCTATTCCACCCGGCAGGCGCTTGAGGACAAGGCCGTGGTGCCGCTGCTGTATGAAGGACGGCACGTGAACATGACGCAGGACAAGGCCTCCGTTGATCTGTGGTTTGAACGCTATACCGCCGATCTCAACGACAAACAGAAGGCCGACCTGAAAAGAAAATATTCACGGGCCGGGACCATCACCAAGGCCAGACAGGTTGTTTATATGCAGGCTTTTGACATCAACGAACATTACCGTGCCCACTGGCAGGGCACGGGTCTCAAGGCGCAACTGGTGGCGCCGGATAAAGCCACGGCCATTCAGTATCACGCTTTTCTCAAGGAGATGGGGAACGTTTCCTCGGAAGTCGTCATCTCTCCGCCCGATATGCGGGAAGGCTTTGACACCGTTGACGACGGGCCGCAATCCGAGGTTCAGCGATTCTGGGAACAAACGATGAAGCGTTTCGGCTCGGAAGTCGAATACAACAAACTGATCATTGAGCGATTCATGCACACCGAGGAGCCGGAAATCCTGATCGTGGTGGACAAACTGCTGACCGGCTTTGACGCGCCCGTCAATACCGTTCTGTACCTGTGCCGAACCTTGCGCGAACATACGCTGCTCCAGGCGATTGCGCGCGTGAACCGGCTGCACACGGGCAAAGATTTCGGCTATATCGTGGATTATAACGGGATACTCGGCGAACTGGACATGGCGTTGACAATGTATAACGCGCTTGGAGATTTTGACGAGAAAGATTTGGAAGCAACGCTGGTTTCCGTCCGTGAACACATTGAAACGTTGCCGCAGAAACATTCTGATTTGTGGGATGCGTTCAGGGAAGTGCGGAACAGCGGCGACGAAGAGGCGTTTGAGCGTCTTCTGGGCGATGAGGAACGACGGGAAGAATTTTATGCCCTGCTTACAAACTATGCCAAAGCCCTTGCCATTGCCTTCTCCTCCCAGGAATTTTTGACGAGCACCGACGAGGCCACCCTGCGGTCGTACCGGGAAGACTTGAAACGATTTGAGAAACTGCGGCGATCGGTGAAACTGCGTTACGCGGACGTGGTGGATTATCGGGATCACGAACCAAAAATTAAAAAGTTGCTGGACGCACATCTTCAGGCCGACACGGTAACGCAACTCAACCCGCCGCAGAGCCTTTATCCCACCACGACCGGCCGCGAACACGGCGAGAGCATCGGGCGGGAAACGGAAGAATCGGGATACAGCCCAACCGCCGCCTCCCGCGCCGACCGCATCGCGCACCTCATGAAACGCACCATCAGCGAAAAGATGGAACAGGACCCCGCGTTTTATGAGAAATTTTCCAAACTGGTTCAGGCCGCCATTGATGATTTCCGGGCATCACGCCTCTCCGGAACCGACTACCTGAACAAAGTTTCCGCCATTCACCATGACTTCGAAACCCGCGGACACGAGGACCTGCCGGACAAACTTCTCCATGTCGCGGACGCCGCCGCGTTTTTCGGCGTCATTCGGCCCGTGTTTGCGGAGGCGGGCTGCAACGGCAACGCGTGTGACGACTTCTCGGCCGATGCGGCGCTTGCCATCCATGCCATTGTGCAACGACACGGCACCGTGAGTTTCTGGGATGATCAGGACGCCTGCAACAATGCCATCAACGACATTGAGGACTACTTGTATGACCACGCGACAAAAGACACCGACGTGGCGCTGACCCCCGAACAGATGGACAAGATTATCGACCGGACCATGAAGGTCGCCCGCAACAGGATGCGGGCATGAGTCGCCAACTTGGGTCAATTGCCTACGGACGGGGAACGATTGAGTTCACATTTCTCCGCCTTCGAAGAAAGACCGCGGAAATTGCCGTCCACCCGGACATGTCCGTCGTGGTGAAGGCTCCGCTTGAAAGCGATACGGAAGAAATTCTCCGCAGGGTACGGAAACGCGCCGGGTGGATTAAGCGGCAGATGCGTTACTTTGAGCAGTTTGAACCGAGAACCCCGCCACGCCGCTACGTGGGCGGCGAATCACACCCGTATCTTGGGCGGCAATACCGGTTGAAAATTCGGAAATCCAATACCCGGCGGATCTCGTTAAAGAACGGCTATTTCCATGTCCGGTCACCGGGCGTTTCCCCGGCCGCCGTTCGGACGTTGTTGGAAGCGTGGTATGACCGCAAAGCCGTGGGCTGTTTTCATGCCGTCTTTCAGGTGTGTTGGGAACGATTTCGGCACAACGACATTGCCATGCCGTCGCCGACCATACGCAAAATGAAAACACGTTGGGGAAGTTTGTCAAAAAACGGCGTACTTGCGCTCAATCCTGACCTGATCAAAGTGCCGAGGGAGTGTATTGAATATGTGGTGATGCACGAACTCTGCCACCTCCTCCACCGCCACCACAACTCCGATTTCTACCGGCTCCTGGATCGCACATTGCCCGACTGGGTTCAAAGAAAACAGAAACTGGAAACGGCATTGGCATAGTCGGTCGGCGCCTCCACGGCGTCGACTCGCACGCTGTTCTTGATTCACGGCCCGTCGGTGAAGTAACGTGGACGCGCGGTGTTGTGACACGCGCGTTGCGGCGCCGCTTCGATCACCAGAACACGGGAGCGTACCGACATGAGCACATTCCCCATCACCTGTGCCGAACGCCTTCAGGCATTGCCGCCGTATCTCTTTGCGGCGATTGATGAGATGAAGCAGCGGGCCGTGGCGCGTGGCGCGGACATCATCAACCTGGGCATCGGCGATCCCGACCTGCCCACGCCGGAGCCGATTATCGCGCGCCTGCGGGAGGCGGTGACAGACCCCCGGCATCATCAATACCCGTCCTCGAGCGGGATGCTGTCGTTTCGCACCGCCGTCGCCGACTGGTACAAGCGAAGATTCCGCGTGACCGCCGACCCCGCGTCCGAAGTGGTCACGCTCATCGGGTCCAAGGAAGGCATCGGCCACGCGCCCATGGCCTTTATCAACCCCGGCGACGTCGTCCTGGTGCCAAGCCCCGGGTATCCCGTGTATCCCGTGGCCGCCGGATTTGCCGGCGGTGTGGTCCATGAAATGCCGCTGCTGAAACAGAACGGGTTCCTGCCCGATCTCGACGCCATCCCCGCCGACGTCGCCCGGCGCGCCAAACTGATGTTTTTCAATTCACCGAACAATCCGACGTCGGTCACGGCGGACGCGGCGTATTTTGCGCGCGTGATTGACTTTGCAAACAAGCATCACGTCATCGTGTGTCACGACGCGGCGTATTCGGAAATTTTTTATGACGGCAACCGTCCGATGAGTTTCCTGGAATCCGACGGGGCCATGGACGTGGGCATCGAATTTCATTCGTTGTCCAAGACGTTTAACATGACAGGCTGGCGGCTGGGGTTTGCCGTGGGCCGCCGGGACGTAATCGCGGGTTTGAGTCAAATCAAAAGCAACCTGGATTCCGGTCAGTTTCAGGCGATTCAGGAAGCCGGCATCGCGGCGCTGGCCTCCGGCGACCATGTGACCGACGGCCTCCGGGCCATGTATCAGGAACGCCGCGACACCTTGGTCGCGGGCTTGCAAAAACTGGGACTGCAGTTTGACGTCCCCCAGGCCACGTTCTATGTATGGATCGCCGTGCCCGCGGGGTACACCTCGGCGTCCTTTACGGCGCACCTGCTGGACAAGGCCGGCATTGTCACCACGCCGGGCAACGGCTTCGGCGCGCCGGGCGAAGGGTATATCCGCATGGCCCTCACCACGACGAAAGATCGCCTGGCCGAAGCCGTCGAGCGCATGACACACACCGGATGGTAGCGCAGAGGTGATCGCCGAAACCGTCTTCATCGCCTTCGGGTCCAACCGGGGCCGCCGCCGGGACTGGTGCGACCGGGCCGTGGCTCTGATGCGACTGCTGCCGCATTCCACGTTCACCGGCGTCTCCTCGTATTACGAAACCGAACCCGTCAACATGGCCCCCGGCGAGGATGACACATGGTTTTACAACGGCGTCGTGCGTCTGGACACCCGACTCCCGCCGGAGCGCGTGCTGGCCATCTGCCGGGAAACGGAACGGAGTCTCGGCCGCGACGTGGCCGGGCGCAACGTCTCCCGCACCATGGATCTGGATCTGTTGTTCTACGGGCAGCGGGTCATCGACACCCCGCACCTCACCATTCCGCACCCCCAACTTCATCGGCGTCGCTTTGTGCTGGCGCCGATGGTTGAACTGGCCCCGGACTGGGTGCATCCTCAACACGCCCGCACGATGCGGGCCTTGCTCGACGACCTGGCGGATGCCCACCGCGTTCGACGGCTGGATGTCGCCCCCGGTTCTTCGTCCGACGCCCGGCCATCATGTGCGTCGCCCTCCGCCGGCTAAATGCGCATCATCCGCACGACTCGCGGCCTGCAAACCTGGCGACGCCGGCAGGACGGGCCACGGCTTTCCATCGGGTTTGTGCCGACCATGGGCGCGTTGCATGACGGGCATCGGTCGCTGATTCGACGGGCACGCCGGTCCTGCCGGACGGTCGTGGTCAGTGTGTTTGTGAACCCGCTCCAGTTCGGCCCCGCCGAAGCGTACCGTCGCTATCCAAGAGACCCGTCCGGCGATCTCGAGTTGTGCCGCGAAGAGCGCGTCGACGCGGTCTTTCTGCCGGCGTCGGACACCCTCTACCCGCCGTCTTTTCAAACGACCGTCACCGTCACGGCGCTGTCCCGGCGATGGGAGGGCGCACATCGCCCCGCGCATTTTCAGGGCGTGACGACCATTGTGACCAAACTGCTGAACCTCGTCCGTCCCACCCGAACGTTCTTCGGCCAGAAAGACTACCAGCAATTTGTGGTGATCCGGCAACTGGTGCGCGACCTGGACCTGCCCACGGCGTTGACCCTCTGCCCGACCGTGCGCGACGCGGACGGCTTCGCCTTAAGTTCACGCGCGCGCCGTTTGACCGCGGCGCAGCGTCAACGGGCCTGCGTCCTCCATCGCGCGTTGCTGGCCGGGAAGGCCGCGATCGCCGGGGGCGCACGCCGGTCGCGTCCGGTGGAAACGCGCATGGCCGCGCGCGTCAACCGGGACCCGCCCGACGGGGTGGACTACCTGGCCTGTTGCGACGCCCGGACGCTGGAACCCCTGGCCCGTCTTCGGGGCACCGTCCTCCTGCTGGGCGCCATCCGCGTCGGGGCCGTTCGATGCATCGACAATCTCATCGTGCGGATTCGATGAACATGTCCGGCGGCGCGCGCCGGCACGGACGCCGGCATCATCGGCGGCACGGTCGCGCATGACGCGGCGGGACGTCCATGCTACACTCGCGTTGCCCGGTCGGAACGATGACGCCCGGCTCGTCCTTCGGTGACCCCATGCGCACCCCCGCCCGCACACGAGAAACTTCGCGGAACGGCCGCGCGCCACGCAAGGCCGGCGAAGTCGTGTCCTACTGCGTGATCAAGAGTCCCGTCGGCAAATTGTTGCTGGCCGGCACGTCGCGCGCGTTGACGCATCTGTCGTTTCAGGACGGCCGGCATCCGATCGCGCCGGACCCCCGGTGGCGCTACGCCGACCGGCCTTTTCGCAAACCGATTCGGCAACTGCAAGAATATTTTTCCGGGACACGCAGGACGTTCACGCTCGAGATCGCGCCGCGGGGCACGCCGTTTCAACTGAAAGTCTGGCGCGCCCTGCGGGCCATTCCGTACGGACGGACGACCTCATACGGCCGGCTGGCCAAGGCCGTCGGGAACCCCAACGCCGCGCGCGCCGTCGGCGCCGCCAACGGGCGGAACCCGCTGTCCATCGTCGTGCCCTGCCACCGCGTCATCGGCGGCAACGGAACCCTGGTGGGCTACGGCGGCGGACTCTCCATTAAAGAAGCGTTGCTGAACCACGAAGCGCGATGACGCCGGAAACGCAGTGATGCCGGGCGTGCGGCGCGCACGATCACTCCGGTGGTGGTGGCGGTGGCGGTGACGGTGGTGGTGACGGTGACGATGGTGGCAGTGACGGTGGCGGTGACGGTGGCGGCGGTGGCGGTGACGGTGGTGGCGGTGAGGGTGGTGGCAACGATGACATCGGCGGCGGTGACGGTGGTGCCGGTGGTGGCGGCGGTCGTGCCGCCGCCCCCTCCGTCATTCCCGACGTCTTTTGTCGGGAAGTATTTGCCAAAGGCAAATGCTCCGAAGGTCCATCTTTCAGTGGTTTTTCCCTTCCGCATCACCGACAGAAAGAAACAGAAGGATGGATTCCCGACTACTAACGTCGGGAATGACAGAAAGACGGTGGCGGTGACGGCAACGACGCCGTCGACGACACCGCCGTCAATCAGGCCGACGCCGCCACCGCCGGCCGTCACCGCCCCGTCCCGGCGTCGCGTTGCTGTTCGAGAATCGGTTCAATCCGCGCGGGGGAATACGTCGGCGGCTTGATCCACTTGCCGTCGTCCCGTTTCGACCCGCCCACCTTGCTCATGTTGGAGCGCTGCACTTCACGAAACACCGGCTCCATGTCGATACCGCAGGCAACGGCCGTGCCGTAGACGACGTAGAGCAGATCGGCGAGTTCTTTGGCGATGTGCGGAAGATGTTCCGCCGTCATGGCCTCCCGCAGTTCGTCAAACTCTTCCTGAATCAGCCGCACGCGCAAGGCCGCGGTCTTCGCATCCGGCACGCAGGGACGCTCCGCCATGTGCAGATCGAACACCTTGTGAAACTCCCGAACCATGATTTGCGCGTCGTGCATGACTCCATCCTTTCGGTCATTCGCGTTTGCATGTGTGTGGTCGTTGACGCCGGTCACGCCGGCAACCATCCGCGTCGGCGGTCGCTGCGCGCATCGCCATCGATATGCTACGATGCCCGCGATGCGCAGCCTCACGGTGTTACACCGCACCATCGCCGAGTGTACGCGCTGTCCCCGGTTGACCGCGTACCGCCGGGACGTCGCCGCCGCCAAAGTAAAACGCTTTCGGGAGTGGGATTACTGGGGGCGGCCCGTGTCCGGATTCGGCGACCCCCGCGCCCGGCTCTACGTCATCGGACTGGCTCCCGCCGCGCACGGCGGCAATCGAACCGGGCGCGTGTTCACCGGCGACCGCAGCGGCGACTGGCTCTATGAGGCGCTGTTTCGCTTCCGCTTCGCCAATCAGGCCGAATCCGCGTATCGGGGCGACGGACTGCGGTTGACGGATTGTTACGTGGCCGCGGCCGTCCGTTGCGCGCCGCCGGAGAACAAGCCGACGAAAGAAGAATTTGAAACATGCCGGCCGTATGTGATCGAGGAACTCCGTGTGCTGACACGCCTCACCGTGGTGGTGGCTCTGGGGAAAGTCGCCTTCGATGAATATCTGAAAGCCTCCGGCGCAATGGGACACGTCGTCGGCACGCCCGCGCCAAAGTTTGGACATGGCGCCGTCTGGTCGATGCCGTGGGGCGTCACGCTGCTCGGCTCCTTCCACCCCAGTCAACGAAACACCTTTACCGGCACCCTCACCCGTCCCATGTTTCACCGCGTGTTTCGACGCGCTCGTCAACTCCTGGACAACTCCCGCTAAACACGGTTGACCGTCACGCAGATTTTCGCGGAACATTCTAACCGGAGACGGCAAGCATTGACAATCGCACCGGGCGAAACGGGACTCTCCGGCCCGGCCCGGCCCGGCCAGGCCATTTGGCCGCGCAACGTTGGCCGCGCAACGTTGACCGCGCAACGTCACGGCGAGTACGATGTCGTGAACGCGCCGGGCCGGTTCAGGTTCACCGTGCAAGACCACGGCGCCTTGGCTCATGTCCCTTCTCCGCCTTTCCTGAACAGGAGTTCGCCGGGAATGCCTTCAAGGCGGTCGCGGGCCACATCATGTCGGAGCGGCGGCGTGCTGTGTCTGCTGCTGCCCGGCCTGTTCGTGCTGGCGTGCGGCGGCTGCGTCGCAACGGCCTCGCGGGATGCGCCCCTGAACCTTGATGACCTGACCGGAAAATCCCGCGCCTGGTTTGCGGAACATTGGGGCAAACCGCGCGCCAAATCGAAACGGTTGTTCGGGGGCGAGACGTGGGTCTATTTTCGCATTGACGGCGGCCGCCGCGCCGGGCTGTTTGTCGACCGTGCGCCCTATGAATGTCAAATGCATTTAACTTTTGACCGGGAAGGCGTGCTCGAAGCAGCCGCCCTGTCCGGCTGCTGAACGGCGGCCCGTCCCACGCTCGATCATGCCGGCTTCCCAACACGACCTTCGAATCTCTCCCACGTCCGCCGCGCTCATGGAGGCGGCCGCCGAGCACGTCGTTCACCTTGCATGTGAAGCCATCAACGCGCGCCGCACGTTCACCGTCGCCCTGGCCGGGGGCGCCACCCCGAAACGTCTCTACGAGTTGCTGGCCACGCCCCCCTTCCGCGCGCGACCGGACTGGACAAAAGTCCATGTGTTCTGGGGCGATGAGCGCCACGTTCCGCCGGAGCATCGGGACAGCAATTATCGCATGGCCCATGAGGCCCTTTTGCGACACCTGCCCGTCCCGCCGAATCACATTCATCGCGTGCCGGGCGAACTGCCGGATGCCCGCGTGGCCGCCGAGAGATATGAAGACGAAATTCGCCGGCACTTCGCGGTTGCCGCGCCGGACGTGCCCAGTTTTGACTGCATGTTGTTGGGCATGGGGCCGGACGGGCATACCGCGTCGCTGTTTCCGGGCACGCCGGCGGCGCGCGAATCACACCACCTTGTGACCGCCCCCTGGGTGGACACGTTGCAGACGCACCGCATCACCTGCACCCCCGTGCTGATCAATCACGCCCGGCACGTGACGTTTCTCATCCAGGGCGCGCAGAAAGCGTCCATGCTCCGCACCGTGCTCGAAGGGCCGTTTCAACCCGACGCCCGCCCCGCCCAGGGCATTCGCCCGCAATCAGGGAGCCTGACCTGGTTTGTCGATCAGGACGCCGCCGGGGCGTTGACCTGCCAGCCATGAGCCGACGCCACGTTTGCCGGGTGCCCCTGTTCGCCGGGTGCTCCCACAGGTTGCTATCGTTCCCGTCGTCTCTGTATACTCGGCGGATGTATTCGGACGCGCCCCGTAACGTTTCGATCATCCCTTTCACCGAGAGGCCCCGATGGAATCCAATGTCATTACCCGTTCCGTGAACGAACGATACGCCCGCGCCGTGACCACGGGCGAGGAAATGTGCTGCCCGACCGGGTACAATCATGACGAACTCCGCGCCTTTATTCCCGAACCGGTGCTCAAAGTCTCCTATGGGTGCGGCACGCCCGTCGGCCTCACCACCGTGCAGCCCGGAGAAACCGTGCTCGACATCGGCTCCGGCGGCGGCATCGACTGCTTCGAAGCCTCCCGCCGCGTGGGCGCGAACGGCCGGGTCATCGGGCTGGATATGACCGATGAGATGCTGGCTCTCGCGCGCACCCATGCGCCGGCGGTGGCCGGCAACCTGGGCTATGCGCGGTCCAATGTCGAATTCCGCAAAGGGCAGGCGGAGGCCATGCCGGTCGATGACGACAGCGTCGACCTGATTGTGTCCAATTGCGTCATCAATCTCTCACCGGACAAAGAACAGGTCTTCCGCGAAATGTTCCGGGTGTTGCGGCCCGGAGGCCGGTTTTCCATTTCGGACATTGTGGCGGATCGCGCCCTGCCGCAATATCTCATTCACGACAGGGAGAAATGGGGCGATTGCCTTTCCGGATCTCTTCCCCTCCATGAATACTGGCACGGGTTGCGCACGGCGGGCCTGCTCGACATTCATCAGGTCAACGTGATGCCGTGGCGCGTGATCGACGGCTATCATTTCCTGTCGGTGACGCTGACCGGCTACAAGATGACGTGGACGCCGCCGGCGACGTTTGCGTTTGCCACTCTCACCGGCCCCTTCAGCAGCGTGACGGACGAACTCGGCCGCACCTGGCAACGGGGGGTGCCGCAACCGCTCGAGCCACGGACCTCGGCCCTCTTGCAGATGCCCCGCTACGCGGAACTGTTTCACTTGGCCGACACGCCCGTGACGTTCACCCGCGACGACCCGCGCTGGCGCGAAGTGCTGCCCGAAGACACGGCCTGCGCGTGGCACGGCGACTTCGCCCTGCTCACCGGCCCGTTGCTGGACGTGCGTGACGACGACGGGCATCTTTTTTCGTGCAACGCGCCGACGGAAATCTGCTCCAAAACCCGGAAGGTGCTTGAGCATCCTCTCTACGCGCCGTATTTCGGAATGATTAACCGTGCCGGCGCCGGCGCCGGACAACCCGCCGGCGCCGCCGAGTCGGACGCCTGCCGGTCGTCGAGCGAATGTTGTTAGACGACGCCCCCGGCGGAGCGGCCCGCGCGCGACTGGCGCGCCGGTGTCGCGGTGGGCGCCCGTGAACGGACAACGACTGCCATGACACCCATCCCCATGCTCAACGGCTCCGCGCCGCCCGCCGCGACGGGCCACGGGTTCCCCCCCATGCGCGCCAGGCACATTCACACGTTGCAGGTGAATCTTGGCAAACTCTGCAATCAAACCTGTCACCATTGTCACGTAGACGCGGGGCCGTCACGCACGGAAATTATGACGCGCGAGACAATGGACGTCGTCCTCGATATTCTGCGACGTCATCCCGACATGACCACCGTGGACATGACCGGCGGCGCGCCGGAAATGAACCCCCATTTCGAATATTTTGTCTCGGCCTGTCGCGCCCTCGGCAGAACGGTCATTGACCGGTGCAACCTGACAGTCTTGTTTGTCAAAGGCAAAACGCATCTCCCCGAATTTCTGGCCGCGCACCGGGTGGACATCGTCGCCTCCCTGCCCTGCTATCTGGAAGAAAACGTGGATCAGCAGCGGGGCAAGGGCGTCTTCACCCGCAGTCTCGCCGCGCTCCGGCAACTGAATGCGCTGGGATACGGCGCGGAAGACGGGGACCTGATGTTGAATCTTGTCTACAACCCCGTGGGCGCACACCTGCCGCCGGACCAACGCGAACTGGAGGCCGCCTACAAGGACGAGTTGCTCTCGCGGTTCGGCATCCGGTTCAACCGCCTGTACAGCATCACCAACATGCCCATCAACCGTTTTCTGGACGACCTGCGCGCGCAGGGCAGGCATGAAGAGTATCTGAACCTGCTCATCACGAGTTTCAACCCGGCGTTGGTGGAACACGTCATGTGCCGCACCCTGTTGAGCGTGGGGTGGGACGGACGGCTGTACGATTGCGACTTTAACCAGATGCTCGATTTGCCCGTGGAACACGGTCTTCCGCAGACCATCGCGGAGTTTGATAATGCCCTGTCCGCGCGTCCCATCGTCGTCGGCCGGCATTGTTACGGATGCACGGCGGGGGCGGGGTCATCCTGCGGCGGGTCGCTCTCCTGACACGCCCCCGTTCGGGGGCATCGACGGCACGGAGCCGGCGGCGTCACCCCCGTTCGGCCATGTAGCGTTTAAATTTTCCGGCACAATCGTGGCCGCAAAAGTGGTACGGCTGCCCGCCGATGTGTTCCACCACCGCGGATCCGGCGGCGATATACAGTTTGCAGACAGGGTCCTGCACCATCATATCTTTCGAGAGCGGGGCATGGCCGGCGGATTTCCCGCTTCGAAAATCACGAAACGATTTCCGAATCATCAAAAACAACACGATCAAAAGAATCAGGATGATGATAATGCGCCACATGGTTCGAACCGCCCGGAGTGGATGCCCGCATGGGGTGAAGGAACACCAGTATATCGGGTTTTTCGCCGCCGGCCAATATCACGGCGACGCCCCCGCCGGCGTCCCTTTCCCTGGCCGTGGCCGGACGGCGGCGCGGAAGGCCCGCCGACGGGGCCACGGGGCCGAAAGCACGAGCATGACCGGACAGGCTGATCAACGCAACGCGGCGGACGACGCGAGGCAGGGCCGATGGTGACCATCACCCTCATGGGAGACCTGGAAACCATCGATGGGGAACGGAGTCTGGCCTGCGAACCGGACGTCCCCCTCTCGGTGAAACAACTGATCAAACAGCAGGGACGCACCCTGCGACAGGTGACCAGACTGTTGCGGGAAAACAAGGTGATGGTGACGGTCAATCAGCGCGTGGCCAGCGAAGACACGCAGGTTCACGATGGCGACGAGGTCAGCCTTGTGGCTCACGACGGGATGGGCACCAAAGGGCTGGGGCCTTCGTTTTACTAAAGGAAAGGGCGAAGGGCACGAAGGGCAATTAAAAAAGGGCGATTCCTGACGGAACTTCGCCCTCTCTCACCGGCGTTTCGCCCGCCCCGGCACCATTGCCACCCTGTAAAGGAAAACGGCCTTCCCGTCTCACATGGTCACGCCCGTGAACGGGCGCCCCGGTTCCCCGCCACCTGCGGGACAGGCCAAAGACACGCTGGCGGGGGCCACGTTCTGCTTCACCCCGAACCCGACACATCCCCTGACGGAGAGAGACAGGGCGAGAGAGGCCCCGTCTCCACATCGGCGCCACGACGATTCCCTGGCGGACGCTCCATCAAACCCTGAAACCCTGGAGCGCCCGGGGAATCCCATCCGCCGAAAATGCCTACTTTTTGCCTAAAATGGAATCTTTCGCGGCTTTGGCCACGCGGAATTTCACCACTCTTTTGGCCGGAATCTTGATCTGTGCGCCGGTTTGCGGGTTTCTGCCAAGGCGGGCTTTCCGGTTCGACAGGACCAGTTTGCCAAGCCCGGGCACGGTAAAGGAGTTCTTGGCTTCCCGGTAGGCCAGGGAGGCCAGATCTTCGAGAATTTCATTGATGGTTTTCTTGGCAACACCAGACTTCGTCGCCAAATGATCAACAATTTTGGATTTGGTCATCGACTTAGCCATCATGGCCTCCTTTTCAGGATAAAAGGTGCGGGATACATACGTGAGTTTATCTCAAAACAAACGGTGCGCGAATATACTGAAAAGACCATACATTGTCAATCACTCTTTCCCCCGCAACGTCTCTTTTTTGCGGGAAGCCTTTGCCAAAGGCAAAGGCTCCGGAGGTGACAGAAAGAGGGAGAGTGGCGCGGAAACGACGGCATTTCTTCCCCTCCGTCCCCCGATTACAAACGCCTGCCCCCGACGTTCAATGGCAGGAGAACCGTCCGCACGCGGAATCCATCCGTAAGATGCCAATGGCGGGACAAGGAAAAAGAAGGACTGGACCTTCGGAGCATTTGCCTTTGGCAAATGCTTCCCGATTAAAAATAGCCTGCCCCCGACATTTTTAATCGGGGGTCGGGAATGACGGAGGGAGGGAATGACGGAGAGGGAGTATACAAGACGCTTTTGCCAACGCCTTGAAGCGCGCAAGCGCGTCACGGTAAAGTGGGGCGCGTCGCATCGTCCGGGAAAAAAGACAGACCATGGGCAAAGAATTATCCGTCGTCTCACTCACGCAGTCCGATGAAGCGGGAAACGAGTTTCTCTATTCGCGGGTGTTTTGCCAGCGAAAAGATCCCCCGCCCCTTCGCCTGCTGTTGGATTTTTTAAAATCGAAAAGCCAGGCGCCCCTGATCCCGCCCATGGCGCCCGAAACACTGGACGCCTATTTCTGGGTCCAGGTGGCCCTGGGCTACCATCGGGAGAAAAAGCCCGTACAGGTATTTTGCATTCGCAACGCCGGCGCCTATCAGGACGTCTTCACGCAGGAGCAGACGGGGTTCTCCGGGCAACTGGACGCCTTCGGCGACGTGGAGGCCGAACTGGCGAAGGAGTTTGTGGTGCGGGCCAACTTTCTTGTGGCGACCCGCATCCTCAAAAATGACATCTCCGAGGAAGGCTACGATTTTAACGGCTGGATTCTGGAGTTTTTTCAGGAGCACTGCACGGGCATCGTGCAGATCGACGGACAGGGATTTTTCTCGCCCAAAGGGGAACTCGTCGTGGACATGCGGGATGACACCACGCCGCACGACCTCTCCCGGCCGAACACGCCGCCCCCGGCGACCTGACCCCGCGCCGACAGCGACAGACCCACGGTTTCGAATCCGGGCCGTGGCCGGCGCGACGCCGCCGGATTGAGCCTCGTCGCCCGCGTCCACTCGCGCCTCACACCGGGCGCGCCCCCCGCGTTCCGCCATCCTCCACCTCGTCGGGATGCGGCGTCGGGAACAGCCCTTGCACTCCGGAACGAAAGGTACGCTGGGGCAGGTCGCGCAGCACGCCGCGATACCCCACCCCGTCTTTCACCACTTCCGCCAGCGCTCCTTGATCCAACAGGTCCGGGTGCGCGATGACGTCGCGCCGGCTCAACAACAGGTCGGCCCGACGGCCCGGGCACAGCACGCCGGCATCGTGTTGCCCAATACGCTCGGCGGCCAGCCCCGTCCCGCTGTGCCACGCCGACAACGGGTCCAGACCATCCCGCATCAGCGACACCATCTCCATATAATTTCGGCCGTGCATCCGGGGAAGGATCGGATCCGTTCCGGCAATCATGCGCAGACCGCTCGCCCAGGCCACGCGCACCGCCTCGGCATGGGCCTGCGCCACGCGCCGGACTTTCTCGGCGACAAAATCGGACAAGCCTTCCGCCTGGGACAACTCATGCGTAATCCACGACGTGGGCGTCACCGTGCAGTTTTTGTCGTAGGCTTTTTCGGCCAGTTTCTCATCCAGAAACGAAATATGCTGAATATCCCGCACCCCGCACTCGATGGCCAATTCGATGCCCTGCCGGCTGTGGGCATGCGCCGCAACCGGCATCCCGCGCCCCGCCGCCTCATCGCAAATCGCTTCGATTTCCGCCCGCGTGAACTCCCGATTCTCGAGTTTGTCCGAGGGAGACACGACGCCGGGACTCGTGCAGATTTTCACCAGGTCGCCGCCGCATGCGGCAATTTCACGAACACGTTTTCGACAGTTCCACGGCCCGTCCACAATGCTCGACGGCCGGCCCGGCCCCGGCGGCCACAACCGTGAGACCGTCTCATGGCACCGGTCTGTGCCCCGAAAATCCGCGTGCCCCCCGGTCGTGGACAACATGCAGATGGCGATCTTCAACCGAGGCCCGATGAGCAGCCCGTCATCCACCAGTTGTTTCACCGTCCGCGTGGCGCCTCCCACGTCACGAATGGTCGTCACGCCGCCATGTACCAGCGTGGCGTATAAAATCCGCTCGGTGTAGAGCAGGCCGGCCGGCCCGTTCATGACGGCAAAGTCCTCATCACGCACACCCAGCACGGTGACGTGACTATGACAGTCAATCAGCCCCGGCGTCACAATGAACGAGGAGCAATCCACCCGGCGCACCTCCGGGCCGTGCG
This sequence comes from Nitrospirales bacterium, assembly GCA_020027205.1. Classification (GTDB taxonomy): domain Bacteria; phylum Nitrospirota; class Nitrospiria; order Nitrospirales; family UBA8639; genus Bin75. Next base: position 88,273 of record JAHRAQ010000001.1, read on the forward strand.
CGGGACGCGCCTCATGCGGTTTCACCGCCGCAATGGCGGCCCCGTCAATCCACACGTCCACCCCTTCATGCACCGCCGCCGGAGTGTTCGACGTCCCGTCGTACAATTTCCTGATATTGGAGAGCACAATCATCGTGCGACCTGTCCCGGCTCTCATCCTCCCGCCATCGCGCGTATTCTGTACCGCATCCCGAACTTTCGCAAGCCGTAACCATATCCGGCTTCCGGCTTGCAAAGGTTCATCCGAAAACACCGTTTTGCCCGCACAAAGAGAGCAACCAATAAGTTTTTGTTGATTTGGAAAATAAAAAATCGTCTAATAGCCATAATGTCCCCCTCGACACATAAGAAGTCACTCAGCAATTAAACCATAACATGCAGGTTGACCAAAATTGAAAAAGGCGATGGGTCAAGAGGGAAAACGGCATGAGACAACTTGATCCGTTATCACAATTGCGACTCTTCGAGAACGGCAATAAACCGAATGGGGGCGGAGCGGGACAAAACGCCCCAAGATTCAGTTGTCCTGCATTTGCATCCAATAAAGTCCTGCCTGTCCATCGATGGGTACCATGGATTGCCGGTTTTTCAAGAAAATTTGTCCAGAGCGGACTTGAACGCCATCTACAACGCAAAGGGATTGTCCTCGATCCCTTTGCGGGAGTGGGCACCACGCTGGTTGAGGCAAATCTCGCCGGACACGATGCGGTTGGATTCGAAATTAATCCATATGCTGCATTTGCTTCCCGTACCAAGTTGCAGGCTCATAGAACAAATTTGAATTTGCTCAGAAAGACAATAGAAAAATTTATTCGCTTCCATTGCACGGCAATAGAAAACGCCATAGATGCCAAAGCGGGACCACCGGAATGGTTTCGCACTCGTGGCGAATTCTACAGCCCCAAAGTTCTTCATAAGGTCTTGTTGACACAGGATTTTATTGGCCAGATTGAAAATCGGGCAATCGCAGACCTGTTCCGACTCGCTTTTGCATCAACAATGATAACCTATTCCAACTACTCGTATGAGCCAAGTCTTGGTCAAAGAGTTTCTGCGGGCAAGGCCAAAATTGAAGACTTTGCGGTCGAGAAAGAAATCGCGCAAAAACTCAACGAAATGGCTTGCGATACGTTATGGATGAAGGAACAACTCAATGGAAATAATCCTAAAAACAATGTGATCGGCCGCTCTTTTTTTGACGCCTATCGAAGTGTAACATCCAACTCAATAGACCTGCTCATTACATCGCCCCCGTATTTGAACAACTACCATTACAATCGGAACACGCGCCCCCAACTATACTGGCTCGGGTTGGTTCATTCGGCAAAAGATTTACGTGCACTTGAGCACCAGAACTTCGGGAAATTCTGGCAGACGGTAAGAGAATCGGAGACAATAGCGCTTGATCCAATCATAAAAAATGAAGAGATTATCGAATCTCTAAACACTCTAAGGAAGAAAAATCCAGAAAAAGGAATCTATGGCGGAAAGGGATGGGCAAACTATGCAACCTCCTATTTCAACGATTGCGTCCGCTTCGCTCGAGGGGCAAAATGGTCTCTTCGAAGAAATGGAACGGCCTTGGTGGTTATCGGAAACAGCATATTGCAAGGATTAACGATTCCCACAGACCGGTTTCTTGGAACAATCGCGGAATCCGTTGGACTGGAGATGAAAGATATCCACATTCCGCGCACTGCCAGGGTTGGAAACAGCATTATTCAATCCGGTGTCCGAGTTGGAAAAGCCACAAAAGGGCACCACCTGTACGAAGCTATTGTCGAACTTCGCAAGCGATGATCAGCGACGAGCAAAGATTTTCCTGATTATTTCTGCGCGCGAAGAAGAAATGCCGGTCAATCGTTTTGCCCATGAACGCCCGGGATGCAAAACATCCCATTCCGATCGCGCCTGATTGTATCGGCCTTTGCCCGGATCGTGATTTCCGAAACCATCGATCAATGTGTTCCACAGCGGCATATAGTCCCTGATAAGTCGCGCTTCAACTGCGGATATGAGATCGGTTTCGACTCCGAGAAGAATCATGAACCGACACTTGAAATCAACAACTCTAATCCCTTTTCCCTGCTCAATGCTCCTTGTGTGTTCCCGAAGACGATTGCAAAGTGCGTAAGAATCATTAACGGCTGATTTTCTCGCGGTGCGCCAACCCGCTGGGACAGCTTTCCCAATGTAGATTGGTTGCCTACATCGCACTCTGTTCAATGCAGAGATCTTCTTGTAGTATCCAGAACTTCCTGAATAATAGATGGCGTAGATTCCAACTCCCACAAAATTCCCAGATACGGAGAGCGGATATTCCGGAGTCTGGATCAAAAAATCCGCGGCCTCCGCCACCACGCTTTCGAGATCAGGCGAGTGGAATGTATGGGCTTCGATATCAATAACGAGCGAGGACACGGCAGAACCGTTTCTTGTTAGCAACACAGCGCCTGTGAACGGGAATTTTCGTACAATCAATAGCCGAATGATCAGAAAACCGCAACGCCCCCCTGGCGGCAACGCGCACACCCGCGCGGAACTTGGCAGGGGCCGGGCCACCGTGATAGCCTGACACGCGGCTGTGACGGCGCCTCCGCCCGGCCGCGAACAACGGCGCAGACAACCACCAACCCCGTCCTTCATTGAACCACCGCCACCTACACCGTCACCGACTCGGCGACGACGCCGGCGACCACCGCCAACGTCATCCTTCATTGAACCGTCGCCACGCTCATCGCCGTTTCCGCTGTCTCTCGACGCCGTGGCGCGCGGATGTCTCCGCATCGACAACGAACCGCCGACCGTCGCCGGTGACGCGCCGCGCGCCCGACTGACGACCGTCCGTTGCTCCCCGCATGGCTGACCCCACCGCACAGACCCAGAGTTGGCGCACCGCCACGGAGCGGTTCCAACACCGGCACGTGGGGCCGGCGGAGGCCGACGTGCGGGCGATGCTGGACGTCCTCGACATGCCGTCGATGGAGGCGTTGATCCAAGCCGCCGTCCCGGACGCCATTCGCTCCCATCGGCCGCTCAACCTGCCGGCCGCGCGAAGCGAGCAGGACGTCCTGTCCGCGCTGCACGACATGGCCCGCCACAACCGGGTCGTGCGTTCGTGCATCGGCATGGGATATTACGATTGTCACACCCCCCCCGTCATTCTCCGGAACATGCTGGAAAATCCGGCGTGGTACACCCAATACACTCCCTATCAGGCGGAAATCGCCCAGGGCCGGCTGGAAGCCCTGCTCAATTTCCAAACCATGGTGGCCGACCTCACCGGCCTGCCTCTGGCGAATGCCTCGCTGCTCGACGAAGGCACGGCGGCGGCAGAAGCCATGGCCATGTGCAAAGCCCTGAACGGACGGGACCGGCCGGCGTTCTTCGCGTCGCACGACTGTCACCCGCAAACGCTGGCCGTGGTCGGGACACGCGCCCATTCGCTGGGACTCCAACTGGAGACCGGGGCCGTGGACGGCATCAACTGGGAGCGGGCGGCCTCTTCCTATTGCGGGCTTCTTCTCCAGTATCCCGCCACCGACGGCGCGATTCGCGATTACCATGATCTGATTCAACGCGCCCACGACGCGCGGACGCTGGTCGTCATGGCCACCGACCTGCTCGCCCTCACGCTGTTGAAACCCCCCGGCGAATGCGGCGCGGATCTGGCCGTCGGCTCCAGCCAGCGCTTTGGCGTACCGCTGGGCTTCGGCGGCCCTCATGCCGCGTTCCTGACGGCGCGCGACGAGTACAAACGGCACATGCCGGGGCGCATCGTCGGCGTCTCGAAAGACCGCGACGGACGCACGGCGTACCGGCTCGCCCTGCAAACCCGCGAGCAGCACATTCGCCGCGACCGCGCGACGAGCAACATCTGCACCGCCCAGGTTCTGTTGGCCAACATGGCCGGCATGTTCGCCGTGTATCACGGCCCGCGCGGGCTGCGGCGCATCGCCGAGCGCGTCCACGGATTGACCGTCGTGCTCGCCGAGGGCCTGACCCGTCTTGAATGTCACGTACCCGACGAACTCTTTTTTGACACGCTGCGGGTGTCCCCCTCCGCGCTCAAAGACGACGTCATCCTCGAACGGTCGGCGCAACACGGCGTGAACCTTCGCGCCTTCGGCGACGGCGCCTTCGGTATCTCGCTGGACGAAACCACGACCATGGACGACGTGGAAACGTTATGGAAAATTTTTTCGAAGGACGGCCGGGTGTGGTTCACGGCGAACGACCTGGCGGACGCCCCCGCCGTCGAGTTGCCGGCGCCGCTGGCGCGCACCACGCCGTTTCTGACGCATGAGGTGTTTCAGAAGTACCATACGGAACATGAACTGTTGCGCTATCTGCACCGCCTTCAGGCGCGCGACCTGTCGCTGGTCCATGCCATGATTCCGCTGGGGTCCTGCACCATGAAACTCAACGCGACGGCGGAAATGCTGCCCGTGACGTGGCCGCGGTGGAGCCGCCTGCATCCGTTTGCCCCCGCCGACCAGACGGAAGGCTATGCCCGCCTGTTCCGGGATTTGGAAACATGGCTCGCGGACATCACGGGACATGACGCCGTCTCGCTCCAGCCCAACGCCGGCTCCCAGGGGGAATACGCCGGGCTGATGGTGGTGCGGGCCTATCATGCCAACCGGGGACAGGGGCATCGGAACGTCTGCCTGATTCCGATGTCCGCGCATGGGACCAACCCGGCCAGCGCCGTCATCGCCGGCCTGCGCGTCGTGCCCGTCGCCTGCGACGAACGGGGCAACATCGATCTTGACGACGTGCGTGCCAAGGCGCGCCGCCACCGGGACGACCTGGCGGCCCTCATGGTCACCTATCCTTCGACGCACGGGGCGTTTGAAGCCACGATTCACACGGTCTGTCACATTGTGCACGAGCACGGCGGACAGGTGTATATGGACGGCGCGAACATGAACGCGATGGTCGGCCTGTGCCGGCCGGGCGACATCGGCGCCGATGTGTGTCATCTGAACTTGCACAAGACGTTTTGCATTCCGCACGGCGGCGGCGGCCCCGGCATGGGGCCGATTGCCGTGGCCCGTCACCTCGCGCCGTTTTTGCCCGGCCATCCGGTCCGCCGCACGGGCGGCGAGCACGGCATCGGCCCGGTCTCCGCCGCCCCCTACGGCAGCCCGGGCATTCTGCCCATTGCCTGGGCGTGGATTGCCCTCATGGGCGGCGAGGGACTGACCCATGCCACCCAAATCGCCATCCTCAACGCCAATTATATGGCCCGCCGCCTGGCACGGGACTTCTCCGTGCTGTACACCGGCGCCGGTCCCTGGTGCGCGCATGAGTTTATCGTGGACGTGCGGCCGTTCAAAAAATCCGCCGATGTCGAAGTGGAGGATATCGCCAAACGTCTCATGGATTTCGGCTTTCACGCGCCGACCATCTCGTGGCCCGTGGCGGGCACGATGATGATTGAACCCACGGAAAGCGAGTCGAAGGCGGAACTGGATCGATACTGCGACGCGCTGCTGACGATTCGTCTGGAAATCGCGGCCATCGAACAGGGACGCCTTCCGCGCGACGACAATCCCCTGAAAAACGCCCCGCACACGATTGAAGCCGTCACCGCCCAACTCTGGAATCATCCCTACAGCCGCGCCCAGGCCGCCTTCCCCCTGCCCTGGCTCCGCGACCGAAAGTTCTGGCCCTCCGTCGCGCGCATCGACAGCGCCTACGGCGACCGCCATCTGGTCTGCACCTGCCCGTCAGTGGAGAGTTACGGCAACAACGCCTGACAGCCGACAACGCCCCCCGCCTTCGCAGGGGCATACTACCCCGCCGTCATTCCCACCCCCTCCGTCATCCCCGCCCCCGCCGTCATTCCCGACATCTTTAGTCGGGAATCCATCTTGCAGTTGACGGTGAGGAAACAGAAGGATGGACCTTCGGAGCATTTGCCGTTGGCAAATACTTCCCGATTACTAATGTCGGGAATGACGGAGGGGGATGGACCTTCGGAGCATTTGCCTCGTTCGCAAATGACCTTCGGAGCATTTGCCTTTGGCAAATGCTTCCCGATTAAAAATGCCTGCCCCCGACGTTCGTAATCGGGGGTCGGGAATGACGGACAGAGAGGATGCGGGAATGACGGCGGGAGGGGCGGGAGATAAAGAAGGATGGATTCCCGATTAAAAATGTCGGGAATGACGGAGGGGGCGGGCCTTCCCCGTAGCCGTGGCGGGACTTACCCTGCCGGGCGCCACGACGGGTCGTGTTGCCGGAGACAGACGGCCTGGATGCCGATGATGGTTTTGGCGTCGGTGATGACGCCGTCGCGGATGAGTTTAACAACGTCGGCCAGGGGCATGTCCATGACCTCCACGACTTCATCCGCGCTCAAGTTCTGCCGGCCCGGCGAGAGGTCGCTTGCCACAAACAGGTGGATGATTTCGTTGGTAAAGCCCGGCGTCGTCAACACGCTCACCAGCGGCTCCAGCCGTCCCGCCCGGTAGCCGATTTCCTCTTCGAGTTCGCGCCGCGCGCATGCACGCGGATCTTCGCCCGGATCCAGTTTGCCCGCGGGGATTTCATAAATAAACCCTCCCACGGCGTGACGATACTGCCGCAGCATGACCACGGTGCGCTCGTCTTTCATCGGCACCGCCGCCGCGGCTCCGGGGTGGTTAACGATTTCCAGTTCCGTCGTTACGCCATTCGGCAACGTCACCGTCTCGACGGACAGGTCGATGATTTTCCCGTGGTGGACCAACTTCTTCATGGCGGATCGCACACCCCCGACGCGACGCGGATCGACGTTGCACGACGCGGTGTGACACGGCTCGGCATCACGGCACACGACGCGCGCCGCCGCGCGGACGGCGGTAAAACGGCAACTCGACCACGCGGGCGGGCGCGCGCCTGCCGCGAATGTCGATCTCAAACACCGTGCCGGGCGCGGCGCAGGCCGCCTCCACGCAGGCCAGCCCAATGCCTTTTTGCAGAATCGGCGACAGGTTCCCGCTGGTGACCGCCCCGATTTCACGGTCCGAAGCAAAGACGTTCATCCCGTGACGCGGCACGGCCTTGTTCATCAATTCGAACGCCGCCAGGCGCACGGACGGCCCGCGTTCAACTTGCCGTTTGAGCGCGGCATCGCCGACAAACGCGCCCTTGGTGAAACTGACCGTCCATGCCGCGTTGGCCTCGATGGGCGTCACCGTTTCCGTCAAGTCCTGACCGTATAAAAAATATCCCATGTCGAGCCGCAGCAAATCCCGCGCCGCCAACCCGGCCGGTGCCAGGCCGACCTTTTCGCCGGACTTCAGCAGGTGATCCCAGACCCGGCGCACCCCCGCCGCCGGCACATAGAGTTCATAGCCGAGTTCGCCGGTGTAGCCGGTGCGCGTAATCAGACAGTCCTCGCCGCAGACGGCCGCGCGCATCCCCTGGCGCACCTTCAACCCGTCCGGCGACGGCGCCATGTGCCGGGCCAGCAACGCGCCGGACGCCGGCCCCTGCAACGCCAACTGCGCCACGTCCTCCGAGTGATCCACGATGCGAACCTGCTCCCGTCCCTCGGTCTGCTGCCGGGACAACCAGCCTCGTATCTTTTCGAGATTGGACGCATTCACACACACCAGAAACCGGTCGTCATCCAGATTGGACAGGAACACGTCATCCTTGACGCCTCCGTCGGCGTTGCAGATCATCGAATACTGCGACCGCATCGGCGCGATCCGCCGCACGTCGCCGGTGGTCACGCGCTGCAGGAACGGCACGGCATCCGGCCCTTCGACATGCAGACGCCCCATGTGACTCACGTCAAACAACCCCGCCCCGGCGCGCACCGCGTGATATTCGGCCAGGACGCCCGCGTACTGCATGGGCATGGCCCATCCCGCAAACTCAACGATTCCGGCCCGGCGGGCCAGGTGGGCCTCGTACAGCGGCGTGTGTTTCATGGCACAGAACGGCAGCCGGCGTGGGGACGGGACAACAGTCACGCGCGGAAACGGCGGCGGCGTTACCGCAGGTCCAGCAACTCCACTTCGAAAATCAGCGTGGCATTGGGAGGAATCAGGCGGCCCGCCCCTCGACGGCCGTAGCCCAGTTGCGACGGAATGGTCAACTTCCGTTTCGTGCCGACGGTCATCCCGGCGACGCCTTCGTCCCATCCCTTGATGACCTGACCGGCGCCCAGGCGAAATGAAAACGGCTCCCCGCGGTCCACCGAACTGTCGAACTTCGTCCCGTCCTCCAGCCACCCCGTGTAATGGACGACCGCGGTGTCGCCGGCGCGCGCCTCACGGCCGTCGCCGTTCACCAGATCGACATAGCGCAGCCCCGACGGCGTCGTGACCGCGTCGGGCGTCGCGCCGAACACCGGCGTCATCCCTTCGAGCACGACCAGCACGGCCATCAGGCACAGCCCGCCAAACGTGTGCAAACTTTTCCTGAACGTCATGTCCTCGTGTTCCTTTCGTTGCGCACGACGATTATTCCGGTGACGACTCTTCGGGAGTCGCCTCGGCAAACAACGCGACGCTCGCAGTATGCACGTGGATAAAGTTTGTCCCGCCCACCGGGACGATTTCGCCGGCGGCAAAAAATCCGGCCGCCGGAATCCCGCGGCCCTGTCCCTGAAGGGCGGTGATGTCGTGATGCGGTTTGGGAAAAAACCGCCGGCCCCGCCCGTTGCAACTGAACAACAGCGCGCCCTTGCCCGGCGCGTCCCGGTGGAGTTGTCGATCTCTGGCCAGCAACAAATGGAAATCGTCGCTGGCGGCCTTCTGGTCCCGCAGGTGGAACTGCACGGTCTGCCCTTCGCCGACCACGTCGGTCGTCGCCACACATCCGGAGCGTTTATCCACCCCGACCACCCCGCGAATGAGAAAGTCCCCATGGTCAAACCGCTCGCACTGCTCGTCAAACGCCACCCCCACCTGCACCGCCAACGACCCCGGCGCCGCCTTCCGCTCCCTCTCTTGCGACTCCGCCGTGCGGTACGCCTCATGCAGAATTTCCAGCGCGGGGACGCCGCCCAATTCATAAATCACGTTTCTCTCGGCTCGGGTGACCACGAACCGCTCGCCGATGGGCCGGCAGCCCTGCGACACCAGCGTTCGAATCGACACCGGCCCGCGCAGCGCCACGCCGATCAGGCCCTCTTCCACGATCTCGCCGTCGAACACCAGCCGCTGGTCGCCCAGATCATCCCCGCCGCTCGCCAGACCGCCAATCGCGGGCGCGCCGGGACAACGGCGTTCGATGATCCGAAAGACGTCCTTGATGGGCGTGGAAAACGGGTCGGCAAACACCAGCAGCGTCGGGCGTTCCAACGGAGCATGCAGCGCCTCCGGCCAGCCCTCCACGAGCGGCGCCGCGTTGTCCTGTTCGTGAAACGTCAACCGGAACGGCGTCATCCGCACGCCGGGCCATTGCGCCGCCCACAGCGTCACCGCCGGCTGGGTTTCGTATTCTTCGGACGGCCCGATAATCCCCCGCCCCATGCAGCCCACCATCACGCGCGGGGCCAGATGCCGGGCCACGGCGCGGGCCAACTCCGGCGCAGATTGCGCATAATGCGGGGAAAAAAACAGGCATGCCAAATCCACGTCATGCCGGCCAAACGCCTCCCGGACGGCACGGCTGACGGCCCGCGCCGCCAGAGCGGCATTCGTATCATGTGCAACGGCAACGTGGAACTGCATGGCGGGCATTCACCTCACGCCGCAGTCTAACAGCCGGCCCGCCGGCCTGTCCACCGGCACCGGCAACGGACGGCGCATGGACACTGTGCCGCGCACATGATAGCCTGCGTCAGACTGTTCTCGACCCGGCCCCGGCACCACGGCCCGCACCCACGGCGCCATGCGACAGACCCACCTCACGTACTCCGACCGCGTCAACATGGGCGCGTATTATACCCGGCCGGACCTGGTGAATATCACATGGGAAATGCTGGCGCCGCATCTCGACCGCAAGACGGTGGTGCTGGATTCTTCGTGCGGATACGGCGGTTTCCTGGAACACCCGCAACGCCTTGCGAAAATCGGCAATGACGTCGACCCCATGGCAGTCGCCGTGGCAAAACAACGCCTGCCGAACGCCGCGTTCTTTAATACAAACGCCCTCGCCGGCGTCAGCCGCGCGCAATACGGCATCCGCGCCGATGCCACATTGTGCATCATCGGCAACCCGCCGTACAACGACAGGACGTCCATCATTCGAAACCGAATCAAGTCATCCGACGTGCGGATTGACAGAGACATCGAAACCCGTGACCTCGGCATGTCCTTCCTGCTGTCCTATCACAAACTCGACGCCGATGTGATTTGCGTGTTGCACCCGTTGAGTTACCTGATCAAGCCCGCCAATTTTTCCCTGCTGCATCGCTTCGCGCGGCGCTACCGTCTCCTCGACGCGAAGATTATCAGCAGCGCGACATTCGGGGAAGCGTCACAGGTCACGCCGTTTCCAATCGTCATCGCGCTCTACAAAAAGATACCCGGCGGCATGGATTATCCCGCCATTATGGATTTCTCCTTTTCGGTGAGCGGATCTCATTCTTTCAGGTTAACCGACTTCGATTACATTGCAAACTATGTTCGCAAATACCCCGACAAGCAGGCGCGCGCACGCAAAGATTCGCTGTTATTCTGGACCATGCGCGACATCAATGCGCTGAAACGCAACCGAACGTTCGTGAACACGCCGTCGCAACACACCATCGTCATCGACCAACGCAAACTGGACTATTATATGTACATCGACGTGTTCAAGCGTTTCGCACGGCACGTCCCCTGGTACTTCGGCAACTGCGACATCCTGATCGACAACGCCCTGTTCCAACACCACCGGCGTCATTTTATTCTTGAGTCGATGGCCAACCACCCGCCACTCAAGCCGTTCTTTCCCCAAATAAACCCGCCGGGGAAACAACACCTCCAATCATCAGCACGCAAAATCGACGAGTACTTTCAGCGCCTGCTTGGGCCGCATTACGTTACCTGACGCATCACCCAACTCGCCCGCCCTGCAACCATCTTCCCACGCATCCCTCCTTCTCTCATTCCCCTCCTTCCGCCATTCCTCTCCTTCCGTCATTCCCGACGTTAGTAGTCGGGAATCCATCCTTCTTTCCCTTTCCCTTTCCCTTTCCCTTTCCCTTTTTCTTTTTCTTTTCCTCTGCCCTTGCCCTACACCATGAGGGAAGGACAACAAAAAGATGGATTCCCGACTAAAGATGTCGGGAATGACGGAATCGTAAGCGGATGATTGTAGGGTTCATCAAGGAAATCAAAAAATATATTGATGAATGGATTAAAAAAACTTGGCGAGACGGTAAATGGAGCACCAAAGGCGACCCACACACCGGCAAAAATCCCACGTTGATAGTTTTACATCACAAGGATTGGATTCTGGAACAGTATTGGCCAGCGACGGGTGCGGGGTTAACTACGAGTGAAGCATACTGCGAATGTGTATATTTTGGCGTGGCCGCGCCTGGCACAGATAAGCCCAACGACTATCCCGACGATCTGATGGAACGGTTCCTTAAACGGCTCGGAAACCTGACCCACAATCAAACAGCCTTGAATGGCTATGGCTACAAAGAAAACAGAAATTACAAACCAACCCCCGCATATTGGAATATCAAAGACGAGACACTGAAAAACTGGAATAGATACGAATTCCGCAAAAAATTCGAGAACGAGGCGGAGCGAAAAGAAATGGCAAAAGAGTTAGCCGACAGATTATGTGAATTGGCAGAAACGCTGGATGGCATGAAAGAATTCAGAGAGATTCTTCGTTCGAGTAAGGCATCGCAAGAAAACTCTCCATAGTCAAATCACTACGGCGGCAGGGCCATACCCCGTTGCCAACTCTGCCGTTATTCCTTTGGTGGATATTTGCCGTCCCACGTATAGTGGTAGGTGTTAAGCCCATCCTTCTCACAAGTAAACCCACGCTGGTCATCAATGATAATGCGCTTAAGCAACCGACCGACTTCTTGTGCCGCAACATCATATGCCGTTTTTTCATCGGTTGTCTGTTTGTCATAAACGCATTGTAGCGGTGTGCCTTTCCAGTGCCAATTCACTCCGCCAACCAAATTGCGAGCCGCGAAAGGTTGCGACTTCGCCTTGCCTTCAGATTCCTTCTCACTTTGACTTTCACACCAGCCATAGACCATTCCCTGTAGATACATCATAATGTCTCTTCGTTGCTCCTCGGTTAATCCATGTACTTCGTTTGGTGATTCACTGTTTTTACCTGTAATCATAATAGATGTTCCTCCAAGACAAAGGTTGATAAAGTGGAAAGGCCTTGCTACTGACCTCTATTTCACGTCAAAATTTACCGCTACGTTGAAAATTTTTCAATCCCCCCTCACTCCCCCTCCCTCGCCGGCAACACAAAATCCTTCTCGAACACCCGATACGGCGGTGGGGACAAACCCAGGCGGCCATACACGGTTTGGGCGATGCGGTTGTCCTGTTCGACGTAAAGGCGGATGCCGGCGACGTTGCCTCGGCGTTCGGCTTCGCGGACGACGTGGCCGTAGAGGGTTTTGCACACGCCGCGGCGGCGCCAGTCTTTGTGAACGTACACGCTTTGCAGCCACCAGAAGACGCGGTTGCGCCAGTCGCTCCATTCGAAGGTAATCATCAGTTGCCCGATGACCCGGTCGGTGGGGCGGTGCTCCATCACCATGTACAGTCCCTTGGCCGCGTCGGACAGGACCGAAGCCACGCCGTCTCGAAGCAACTCGTGCTCCAGGCGCCGTCCCTCCGTTTCCCGCGCGAGCGCGGTGTTGAATTCGACCAGCGCGTCCAGGTCGCCGGCATGGGCGGTGCGAATATGGAAGTCCGAAGCGTGTTCCCCGTTCACGGGCGCCGTCTCCTTGCAACCATGTTCATGATTGGATTAGTGTAGGCAAGGCGGGCGGAGAACACAAATCACACGAGGCGGAGGCGCGGCATGAGTCCTGAACAGACGCCGTCCATGAATCTCGACCCCGGGCTGTGGGAGATTTTATGCTGCCCGGAAACCAAACAGGCGTTGACGCCGATGGATGCCGGCGCCCTCGCCTCCCTCAATCAACACATCGCGGCGGGCACCGTGCGCAACAAGGGCGGGGTCGCGGTGGAACGTCCGCTTGACGGCGGGCTGTTGCGACACGACAAAACAGTGCTGTATCCGATTCGGGATACGATTCCGCTCATGCTCATCGAGGAAGGCATCAAGGTGGAAGGGCTGTTGTAGGCGGGGGATACTCCCATCCGGCGGCGATGCGCCGGATCAAGCGTCTGCCGACGGCACACCGACTTGACTTCGACGGTTCCCCGGCGACACGTCGCCGACCCGTCCCCGGCGTCAGGCCCCCTTCGACTACGCGCCTTTGTACCGCCGCCACGCCGCGCGAAGAAGTTGCACGCACACATACGCGGCAAGGGACAACAGGACGCCGTCACGCCACAGGGTCTCGACGGGCCGTTCAGGAAAATGCAACAGCAGGGCCAGGGCAAGATGGCCGCCCAGGCCAAGACAGAGGGCAAAGATAATCCACTCTGTCATCCACTTCGACCGGACGGCGCCCGCGGCACCCATCACCAGCGCGCCTCCTCGTTCATGACGCAGACGACCGACCCGGACGGGGCGACAGGGCGCCACGGCCCCGCACCACAGGCTCCGCAACTTCGCGCGGCGCCGCCCTACACAGGGCTTTTCGCCGCTTCAATTTCCGTGGCCGTCAAGAGACTGACGAGATAATCGGTGACAAAGATCAGGGCTTCTTCCCGACCGTCCGCCCGCCGTCCTTTTTCCCGACGCTGCACGGACAACTCATGGTCGAGGTCCGATTTGACGTCGCCCAGCAGTTTGTGCAGGGACGCCGTGGTGAGGTTCTGATCCACCTCTTCAAACTCCTGGCATCGATCCAGCACCCAGTTCAGCCCCTCGCCCTGCCCCAGATAGCGATCCTGGTCGGCGGAATCGATTCGAGACATCGTCGTCGAAAACGTCTGTGCCTCATAGATCAGATTGTAAAAACTGGAAATCGCCCGATGTAAGGTTGAGTTCATGGTTCCCCGTTCCTCCTGAAAAATCCCTACACCATTATACAGATTTCCGTGGGCCTTCGCCACTATTTTTTAGGCAAGGCACCCGCGGCGGGATTTCCTTCACTGGATACCGTCTCGGAGACCTGCCTCGCTCTCCGTCATGCCCGCAATGAGCGGGCGGGACGGGGAAGACAATAACGGAAACAGAAGGATGGACCTTCGGAGCATTTGCCGTTGGCAAATACTTCCCGATTACTAACGCCTGTCCCCGACGTTCCCATTCGGGGGTCGGGAATGACGGAGAGGGGGACTGGATACCGGCCTTCGCCGGTATGACGGAATGGGGGGACGACAGGAACGCCGGTATTATCTCTTTCTGTCATTCCCGACATCCTTAGTCGGGAATCCATCTTGCAGTTGGCGATGAGGAAACAGAAGGATGGATCCCTGCCTAAACATTGCGGGAATGACGACGGGAAAGGGGCGAGAGAACAGAAGGATGGATTCCCGATTAAAAACGTCGGGAATGACGGAGGGGGGCGGGAATAATGGAGGGGGAATGACGGAGGTGGGGAGAACGGGAATGACGGAGGGAGAAATCGGTGCATCGCCGTCGCACACGGACGGCACGGCGGCGGCCGCTACGTGCGGCCAAACGAGCGGATGTACAACAACACGTGCCAGGCTTCTTCTTCCGTCAACACGAGCGGGATGAACGAGGCCATGTCGGTACCCGGACTGCCGTGTTTCAGAATCCAGAACAGTTCGCCGTCCGTGCGCGCCGCCTGCCAGGCGCGGTCGGTAAAGTTTCTGGGCAACGCGCCCCGTACGCCCGGAACATCCCCCAACCCCGTGCCGTCCTGTCCGTGACATGCCGCACAAAACCCTTTGCCGTGAAACAGGGCCTTGCCTTGTTCGACATGCTCGCGGGTGGCGGGAAACGGGTTCGCCCAGGTTCTCACTTCCGCCATTTGATCCGGCGGCACACGCGGCGCGAGCACGGCGGGGTCGGCGCCAAAGACCGGCGCCCCCGCCAGCCACAGGCCAGCCGCAAGACAGGCGATCCGTCGGGCGGCCATGGCGTCTCTCCCTGTTCCGATGATGACGAAAGGAACACGGGCCGGGCGGCGCACGCAACGCCGGCCGCGCGTCACACCCCGGCGCGGCGCGGGAGGGCAAGCCTCCCGCGCCGGCAGGACCTTACTTGGTGCGGAAGACGTGACCGACCGAATTCGGAATCGTCACCGTGCCATCGGGGGTTTTCTGACCCGGCTGCCAGAGTTGATAAATGACGCCGTCGGTTTGCGAGGCCACGGCGGCGATTTCCGCCACCTTGTTTTTATCCTCGATGTCCAGGATGTGCACGCGGCCGGTCGCGATTTCCACTTCATGGTCGTGGAAATTTCTGTTCCACTGAATCAACGGCACTTCCTTGCGGGCCAGGTCTTTGGGAACAAAATATTCCACGCCGATCAACGGCGCCTTGGGGTCGGTGGACTTAAAGAGCAGGCATTGGAGAATGCCGTCCGCGACGCCCTTGCAATAATGATGGAACGGGCCGCCGATGGTCCCGTCGGTCATCATGTGCGGCGCCTGGACGTGGAGACCAAAACCCTCCGCCGGCCCGCCCTCACTCGAGGCTGGCGCGGGCATGGCCGCGAAGAGAAAGACGCCGATCATGGCAAACAAACTTAACGAACGAATGAAACGACACATGTGAAACCTCCCGTGGTGAAATGTGAAAATCACGCTGCACAGACATGCGACACCAAACCATCAAACCGCCGGGACGCCCCGCGCGCCCCGATGCGTCTATAAGGCGGCCGACACCAGCGAGCGAAACATCGGGTCGGTGTCCACCAGTCCCTTCAGGGTGTCGTTCTGAAGGAGAAACACCCAGGACTGAAGCGTGGCCCCCGGAATCTGAAGATACCAGAGCCGGGCTTCCTTCAACAATTCAAACATCGCCTGATTGTCGCGCTGGGGGCGAAAGGCCAGACTGTACGCCTTGGCGTAGGCGGCGGAAAATTTAATCATCGGATCGGAAGCCAAATGAAACGCCTCGTCCGCTTCTTCGTACCCCCGAAGAATATCGGGGTCGTCAAAATGCCGGTTCCACGCGACTTTGCTGATATGCGACCAGGCCAGGGTCATCAAAATCCTCGCGCGAAGGCGCGGCAACTCCGCCGGCGCGTCGGCCAGCAGTTGTTGCGGCGTCAGAATGGCCGCGCGTTGATCGTTCGTCCATCGATAGGCCCGGCTCAACTTCAGGCGCGTGTCAACGTCCGCCGGATCCAGCGTCGCCAGCGTTTCCATCACGGGAATCAGCCGGTACAGGTAATCCGCCGGCGTCGGGTCGGCTTTGCCGCCCATTTCCATGTGCAGGGAAATATCCATCCGGTCGGTCTGCGACTGCACCGTCCAGTACAGTTCATTGAATTCCCGATACAGCGGGCCGCGCTCCACCCGCACGCCGTGCGTTCGCGCCCCAAAGTCCATCAGCCCCCCGTACAACTCGGGGACCACGGCTTGCAGCCCCGCCGGATGCGAAGGATTCACCGCCAGCACGCGGTTGAGCATGGCAATCCGCTCCCGGCGAGTCGGCAGCGTCTTCGCGCGCTCCACCCCGGCGTCGAGCGCCGCCTGCGCTTCATTCGCCGTCCAGAACTCCGTCGAGTTCGGCTCAAACCCTCCCGCATCCACCACAAACGGCACCGGCGTTCCCTGGGACGATTCCAGCGGAATATTGAGCACGGCCGTGTCCGTGGGAAACCCCTGTGACAACAACCCCGACAACACGACCCAGCCGACGGTCACGGCCTTGA
Source organism: Nitrospirales bacterium (assembly GCA_020027205.1). Lineage (GTDB taxonomy): Bacteria > Nitrospirota > Nitrospiria > Nitrospirales > UBA8639 > Bin75. Next base: position 105,134 of record JAHRAQ010000001.1, read on the forward strand.
CCGGATGAATCGATTTTTTATACGGCACGACCCAATCCTGCTGACCCGGCGCGTTCGCCGCCGGCGAGGTCATCGGATCGGGGTAGACGATGCGGACGCGCACCAGCGTCGTCGGCACGGCCACCACATGATCCGAGCCGGGCGCCTGAAACGAGGCATGCGGGAGCGGCCCGGTCCCGAGCACGGTCATGTCGAACCCCCGCGACGCCGCCATGTCGCCGATTTCCGGCATCACAAAAAACGACGGGGCGCGCTGGCGCGTGCGCGTCTCCGCAATTTCAAAGCGTTTGAAATCCCGAAAATTCACCAGTTTCCCGACGCCCGGCCACAATTCATCCAGGGCGCGGTCGCGGGTCTCGGTCACATCCGCATGGGCGTGATCGATCCGGTCCCGGCACCAGGCATACACCGGGTCCGTTTCCGGCGGGAAGGCCCCTTCCCCCATGGGGCCGGCCTCCGCCATCTTCAGCAGACAGACAAAATCGTGTTGGGCCACCCGCGCCGCGTCCCGGTCGGACACCGCACGGGCATACGTCCGAACCGCCTGCACCGCGTCCGCATGGGAGGCGGCCGGCACAGGCTCCGCCGCTCGCGCGGACTGGCCGGCGGCCGGCACGACCATCAGCATGACGCCGAGGCCAAGCCACCCCGCCGTCCGGCGCGGCGCGCGCCGGGCCATGCGGACGCGCATCCCGTCACGGCCATGAACCGGGCGGGTCGTCATGCCCCCGTCTCTTTTCCCAACCCGGCGGTCGCCGATTCGGTTTCACCGCCAACGCCGGGAACTTTTCTGACCTTCTCCCACAACTCATCCAGCCATAGCATCGTGTCGGCAAAACATTGCAAATCGGGCGAGACGGAATCCTTGAATCCGGCAAGGCAAAACGATTTGCCCAGTTGCTTGACATATTCCACCGCGTTGGCGAAATCGCCGTCGCCGGAGGTCAGTACAAGTTGGTCGTAGCGGTTGCGCGCCGCGAGTTGGAGCATCATCGTGACGATGCCGACGTCCACGCCTTTTTGCATCTGTCGTTCGTAGCCGACGCCGCAATGCGGGCAGTCCATGTGCATGTTTTTGAGCGGGGAGAGTTTGAGGATCATCTTCGGCCCGATCGGCGGCGCGCACTTGAGCCATTTATTAAACGAATCCTGCGCCGACGTCGACATCGACTGGGCGCCAAAATAATAACATTCGGCAAACGTCGCGCCGGCGCCCTTTTCCAATTCATGTTTCAGTTTGAGATAGTCAAACCGCTCCGGGGCGGCTTTGAAAAGATACGCGCCGTCGTTGATCCATATTGTTCGTTTCATGTGTGTTTGTCCCTCATTCATTCCGACGTACCTGTCGCGCCGTCCACCACAATCGTTCCGTTCATCAGATGTCCCGGCAAATCACAGAAAAAAGGGAACACGCCCGCCTTCCGCGACACAAACACCAGTTCGGCGCGGCCTTGCGCCGGAATCAACACCCGGCGAAACCCGTCGCGGCCAAACTGCGGCGCCCCGTTGCCGCCCACCTGCACGTGCGTCCGCGTCAAAAAATCCACGGGGACAAACGCATGAAGTTCGGCGTCCTGATTTGTGAGGACCAACCGGACCTGTTGTCCCGCCCGAATGTGCACCACGTTGGGAAGAAACCGGCGGTTCCTGATCTGCACGGCAATCGTGACGTCTTCCCGGCCAAGCGCCCGGACGGTCGCGGGCTGACTCACGCCGAGCACCGGGCTTCCCCAACACCACAATCCCAACACCACGGTCAGAAGACCGCGAGTCATTCCGGTAACATGTCCCCGCACCATGGAGATTCTCCCCGTTCGCATTTCAAGTCGCGCATCCGGTCGAAAGACAGTGTAACAAAACGGCGAACCTTCTCACAAATGGAGCGGGGCGCCTCATGGCCATCAGGCCATCACGCGCGGGGGCGGGGTCTCAACGCCGCCGGCCCCTTGCGCCCCCGCCCCGCCGCGCGTATGATTTTCCCTCCGAAGGTCACGACGAAAGGTGCGCGTCATGATTAAACTGCTCCGCGAAGGTTCGAGAAAATACCCCTGGATTCTGAAAATTATCATGCTGATCCTTGCCGTGACGTTTATTATCGGCATGGGCTGGTTCGGATACGAAACCTCACAACAGCCCAGCATCGTGGCCGTGGTGGGCGCCTACGGCGTGGAGGCGCGGGAGTTTCGCCGGGCCTATAACGCGGCCTCTCAGTTCCGCAAAAATCAGAACGACCAGGACGTCACGGACGCCGAACTCAAGCAGAACGTTTTAAGCGGATTGATCGGACAGAAATTGTGGCTTGTGGCGGCCGATGATTTCGAAGTGGACGTCCATCCCGATGAACTGCGCCGGGCCATCATGACACTCGAAGAGTTCACGCAGGACGGGGCGTTTGATCCGGGTCTCTACCACCGCCTCTTGGCCCGGCAACGCATTTCTCCAAAACAGTTTGAGGGGCAGATTGCCGACAGTTTGCGCGCGCAGAAAGTCCGTGACCTGGTTCAGGACGTGGCCACCCTCACGCCCGCGGACATGGAAGAAATCGAGGACCTCGCCGCCCGGCAAGCCGCGGCGGCGGAAGACGGCGCCGACTATGACACGATCAAAACCCGCATTCGTCTTGAACTCCTGTATCAAAAACGGCAGCGCGCCCTGCAAGCCTACCAAGCCGCCCTGAACGCGGCGTCTCACGTCGAGATTCGGAACGAGTTTCTGTAAACAGACGTTGCGGCACCCGCGTCAAAGACCGCGAAGCGCCTCTTCAAAATCCCGAACCGTCAGCCGAGCCATCCTGATCAGACTCCGCAAGGTTCCTTTCGCCACTTCTTGTATGATCAGGAACAGAAAGCGTGGCAACGTGACCATCCTTGACCATAACGATATGACTGCCGCGCTGACGTGCCACCTTCCATCCAAACCGCGCAAATACTTCAACAACTGCGCGCCCGCTTGGCGTCGGCAGCGGCGACATCTAGACGGTCACTTCAAGTTCTCTTGTCTCAACCGTCAAAGGAAGTCCTCGTTCCGCCCGCACCTCAAGACACAGTTGGATCGCTTCCCGGATATTGTTCAAGGCTTCTGCTTCGTTCTTCCCCTGACTCACACAACCGGGGATTGAAGGACATTCCACCACCCACATTCCGTCTTCATCCCGATCCACCGTCACCGTAAATTTCATGACATCTCTCCTCGCCGTAACACAGCGGAATACTCAACACGGAAACAGCGTCTTGTGATACACATTACCGCGAATACCGTCGTGTTTCCATCATGCCGGGATCATCCTATACTCGTTCAAATGCTCTGTGCAACAAGACAACGAACACCGCAAGACTTGCGATACAGGCGCGTTCCGGCGCCCCGTCACTGTATCAGCATGGCATCGCCGTAACTGTACAACCGGTACCGCGCCTTGACGGCTTCGCCATACGCCGCGCGCATGGAGTCGAGGCCGGCGAACGCCGCGACGAGCATGAGCAGGGTCGTGCGCGGCAGGTGAAAGTTGGTCAGCAGGGCATCGACGACGGCGAAAGAAAATCCGGGCGTGATAAACAGGCGGGTTTCCCCCCGGCCCGGCCGCACGGCGCCCGTGTCGTCGACCGAGGATTCCAGCGCCCTGACGGACGTCGTGCCGACCGCCACGACGCGCCGGCCTTCCGTTTTGGCGGCGTTGACACACTCCGCCGCGTCGCCGGAAATCTCAAACCACTCGGCGTCCATGCGATGGTCCTCCACGCGGTCCGCGGTGACGGGACGAAACGTGCCGGGACCGACGTGCAGCGTCACGGTCACCACGCGCATCCCCGCGCGCGCAAGGGCCGACAACAACGGTTCCGTGAAATGCAGCCCCGCCGTCGGCGCGGCGACGGCGCCTTCCGATTTGGCGAAGACCGTTTGATAATCTTCCCGGTCCCGCGCATTCGCGGGACGCTTGATATAGGGAGGAAGCGGCACGTCCCCCACGGCGTCGAGCAGGTCTTTGACGGCCCCTCGCGTCTGAATTCGAAGCACCGTCCGTGCCCGGCTCCGCTCCAGAACCTCCGCGGTCGCCGCATCGTGAAACCGCAGCGTCTCCCCGACGCGGACGCGGCCTTTCAACAACACTTCCCAGATCGTGTCCTCCAATGGCCGCACCAGCAGCACGTCGACGGCGCCGCCGCTTGACGATTTGACGCCGCGCAGCCTGGCGGGCAGCACCTTCGTGTCGTTCAGCACCACCACGTCGCCGGGCCGCAACAGGGCCGGCAGGTCCTTCACCCGCGCGTGGTGCAACGCGGAGGCCCCCGTCCGCGGCACGACCAACAGCCGGGCGTGGTCGCGCGGAGACACCGGAGACCCGGCGATGAGCGATTCGTCAAAAGGAAAATCAAACGCGGACAGACGCATGGCGTATCGCGCTGCCGACGCCCGCAACACCGGGTCGCCGCCGACGGAGGCGACGCCGGCGCGCGCCGGCGGTCAGGACGGGAGGCGCATGATCACCCGGTCGCGCGGGCGAATCTCGGTGCCCGGATAGTAATAGCGGAGGATGGCGCGGTAGCGGTATCCCAGTTCGGCCATTTCCTTGGCGCCCCACTGGCACAGCCCCACCCCGTGCCCGGCGCCATAGCCCGCAAACACCACGTCGCGCCCGATACGTTCGATGTCAAACTTCGCGCTGAACACGCTGGCATAGCCGAGAATGCGCCGAAACTCCTGTCCCGTCACCACGAACGCGCCCAGGGAATGCAGCACCCGCACGTCCTTGACGCGACCGGCGCCGGTCAAACTCGCCGGCGTCAGCGTCGCGAGCGCACCGATGGGGTAGCCGGCGTCACGCAACCGGGATTCAACGGCGTCAAACGGGATGCTCGCCCGCCAGTGATACCGTGGCGACTCCCGGTCAAACGGACAATCCACCCCTTTCAGATAAGGCACCTCCCTGGCCCACACGTTCACGGCGTCTTCCGTCGGGCCGGCGGCCGTGGACGAATACACCGCGAAAATGGGGCGGCCGTCGAACGTGACGACTTCGCCCCGCGTGTCGGCCACGGCGTCGCGCACGGCGTCGTTGACGTGTTGCAGGCCCGCATACACCTGGTCCCGAACGTCGGCATATACGTCAAACGGCCGGCCCGCCTGTTCAAGGCTCTTGCGCAACACATACGTCCGCGCGGCCACGGCCTGGGTCTTCAGCGCTTCGTCATGCCACTCCGGGTTGATCTCCACACTCACGACGCCGGCAACGTACGTTTCGAGATCCACCACGTTCACGACCAGCAGGCGCGACGCGCGCAGGCGGATCTCCAGATTGCCGTTCACCCGCCACCGGCGCTTCTCACCCGGCTCATGTAGCGTCACCGTCAACGGCCCGTCGCCCTCCAGCATGACCCGGCCGCCTTGCACGGGCGCGTTGTTGACGCGCAGCGCATCCCCGTCCGGCGCCACCGTCACCTCGGAGATCTCCGCGCGCCGACGCCCGGACGGCACGCCGAGACGAAGGCCGGCGGCGGACGCGACCGTGACAGGCCCGGCGGCGTCGGCCAGCGCCACACGAACGCGGTCCGCCGCCGCCGCCGGCGCAGGCACACACCAGAGTCCGGCGGCCAGCATCAGCGACGGCGCCATTCGTCCCGTCATTCGTACCATGAATGCGCGCATGGTCACCTCACCAGAGCCTCGGCAATCTGAACGGCATTGAGCGCGGCGCCTTTGCGCAAATTATCCGCCACCACCCACAGATTGAGACCCTTGTCGATGGAATCATCCTCACGAATCCGCCCGACAAACACCGCGTCGGTTCCCGCCACGCGCAGCGGCAGGGGATACAGCGCGCGCGAGGGATCATCGTACAGCCGCACGCCCGGCGCGGTCGAAAGAATCGCCCGTGCGTCCGCCGCCGACAGTTTCTTGTCCGTTTCGATATTGACGGATTCCGCGTGACCGACGAACACGGGCACGCGCACCGCCGTTGCGGACACGCCCAGCGACGCCGCGCCCAGAATCCTGCGCGTCTCGTTGACGATCTTCGTCTCTTCCCCGGTGGCGCCGGACGACGCAAAGTCATCGATATGCGGCAGGCAGTTAAACGCGATCTGGTGCGGATACACGGCGGGCGTCACGTCTTCGAAATTCAGCAACTGCCGGCACTGCGTCGCCAGTTCGTCCATGGCGTCTTTCCCGGTCCCCGACACCGATTGATAGGTCGATACCACAATCCGCGTGATTCCGGCGCGAACGTGCAACGGGTTCAGCGCCACCACCAGTTGAATGGTGGAGCAATTCGGGTTTGCAATAATGCCCCGGTGCGCCTCCATCGCGCGCAGATTCACTTCGGGAACGATGAGCGGCACCTGCGGGTCCATGCGCCACGCCGAACTGTTGTCGATGACCACGGCGCCGGCGCCGGCGGCCACGGGCGCGTATTCTTTGCTGACGCCGGCGCCGGCGGAAAACAACGCGAGATCGACGCCACGAAACGCCTTGCCGTCGAGCGCGCGCACCGTCACATCCGCGCCGCGAAACGTCACGGTGTCGCCCGCCGACCGGGACGACGCCAGGGGGAGCACCCGGTCGACGGGAAAGTTTCGCTCTTCCAGAATCGAAAGTATTTCCGCGCCCACGGCGCCGGTGGCGCCCACGACGGCGACGGTCCTGGCGGATGATTTGTTCACGGCGCCCCCCCGCCAATCACGCGGATGCGATGATTAAACGTGTCCGCGATAAACACGCGCCCCCCGGCGTCCAGCGCCACGCCGAACGGGTAGTTCAGACTGCCGCGGACGGGAGGCCCGCCGTCGCCGTCGAACCCGGCCGTGCCGGTCCCGGCGCACAGCGACATGGTTCGCGTCCGCAGATGCCACACCCGGATGACGTGGTTGTCGTTGTCCGTGATGAACAGGCGGCCGTCGGGATGAAGCGCGATGGCGGACGGGCGGGCCAGCGCGGTCGAGGTTTCGTTTTCTCCCGGTCGAAAGTGAAACGGCCCCGCGCCGCCCACCACCGTGTCCACGAGTCCGGTCCGCCGATCCCATTTTCGAATCCGGCCGTTGAACGTATCGGCCACGTACACGTCGCCCGCCCCGTCCACGGCCAGCCCGCTCGGCCCGGCCAGGGCGGTGTCCGGCCCGCGCGCGCCGTCGCCGTTGTATCCCGACTCGCCCGTGCCCGCGACCGTCGTGATCACGCCGGAGGCCAGGTCGATTTTCCTGACTCGATGGTTGCTTTGATCGGCGATGAACAACGCCTCGCGCCCGCCGAGGGCCAGCGCCGCCGGTTCATTCAGCGCCGCGCGCGCCGCCGGCCCGCCGTCGCCGGACCATGCCGCCCGCCCCGTGCCGGCGATGGTGTCGATGACCCCGGTGCGCGGATCGATCCGCCGAACGCGGTGATTCCTGGTATCGGCGATGTACACCGTCCCGTCGTCGGCCACCGCCACGGCCGAGGGAAAATTGAGCGCGGCGTCGGTCGCCGGCCCGCCGTCGCCGGAGCATCGCGGCGTTGGCGCCGGGGCGCCGCTCACGTAACGGATCATGCCGCTCACGTCCGGTTGCTGCGCGTAGGTGTTCCACGCGGCCGGCGCCGGGTCCGCCAGCGGATCATCCCCGTCCGGCGCGTCGCCGCCGCCGACAGGGCCGGCGGCGCCGGCGGGGTCAGCGTGGCCGGCGGCGCCGGCGGGATTAGCGTGGCCGGCGGCGCCGGCCACCGGCGCGTCGGGATCGCGGACGCCCGCGATGGTCGTGATGATCCCGGTTCGCGCATCGACGCGGCGCACCAGATGATTTTCCGAATCGGCGATGTAGAGATGTCCGGCGGCGTCGAGGGCGACGTGTTTCGGTTCATTCAACCGGGCCGCGTTGGCCGGCCCGCCGTCGCCGGCGCAGCCGGGGTCCCCCGTCCCGACGAGGGTGCCGATGATGCCGGGGTGAACGGATTTCAGCATCACGCGCCGGCCCTTATCCGTCGAGATGCTCAAGAAGACGGTCGCCCAGTTCACGGGTGCCCACGACCCTGGTCCCCGGCGACGCGATGTCCCTGGTGCGATAGCCCAGGGCCAGCACCCGTTGAATGGCGCGCTCGATGCGCGCCGCCTCGTCTTCCAGGCCAAACGCATGACGCAGCAGCATCGCGCCGGAGGCCACCATGCCGACGGGGTTCGCGCAATCCTGTCCCGCGATGTCCGGCGCGCTGCCGTGAATCGGCTCGAACATGCCCGTCGACGCGCCGAGGCTGGCCGAGGGCAACATGCCGATGGAGCCGGTCAGCATGGCGGCGGCGTCGCTTAAAATGTCGCCGAACAGATTCGTCGTCAGGAGCACGTCAAACTGCCGGGGATTCCGAATCAACTGCATCGCGCAGTTATCCACGTACATGTGCCGCAACTCCACGTCCCGGTACGCGGCGTGCGTTTCCGTGACGACCTGCCGCCACAACTCCGAGGATTCCAGGACGTTCGCCTTGTCCACGGACGTCACCCGTCTGCGCCGCGCGCGGGCCGCGTCAAAAGCCACGCGCGCAATCCGGGTGATTTCCTCCGTGGTGTAGACTTCGGTGTTGATGCCCCGGCGGCCCGTCGGCGTCGCCTCCACGCCCCGGGGCGTGCCGAAATAAATGCCCCCCGTCAGTTCACGCACGACCAGGATGTCAATGTTTTCGATGACCTCCTGTTTCAGCGTCGAGGCCCCGGCTAATTCTGAATGGAGTTTGGCCGGACGCAGATTGGCGAACAGGCCAAGTTGCTCGCGCAGGCCCAGCAGGGCGCGTTCCGGCCGTTGTTCGTAGGCCAGCCCTTCCCATTTGGGACCGCCCACGGCCCCCAACAAGACCGCGTCGCTCGTCCGGGCCGCGCGCAACGTCTCGTCCGGCAACGGCCGGCCCGTCTCGTCGATGGCCCGGCCACCGACCACGGCGGGGCGAAACGTCAACGCATGGCCGCCGTGCCGGGCCACGGCCTCCAACGCCGCCACGGCCACGGGCATAATCTCCGGCCCCACGCCGTCCCCCGCCAGCACGGCGATGGTTTTGTTCGCCACAACCCGCCTCTCCGGTCCCGCGGTCAGCACGGCCGTGGGCCTGCGCCGGCCCGGCGCGCCAACCGCAACTCCAGTTTATTCAACGCATTCACGTACGCCTGCGCCGAGGCCACAATGATGTCGGTGTTGGCGCCGTTGCCGACCACGGTTTCGCCGTCCTGTTCCACCCGCACCGAGACCTCGCCCTGTGCGTCCGTGCCGCCGGTGATGGCCCGCACCCGGTAGGACAGCAGGGTGCTTTTCGTCTGCGTGAGGCCGGCGATGGTTCGATAGACCGCATCCACCGGGCCGTCCCCCGTGCCGCTGTCCTCCGCCGGGCGTCCGTCCATTTCCAGAGCCACCGTCGCCGTGGGTTTCTGATTCATCCCGCTCCGCGTGCTCAAACCCGTCAGGGAATACCGCTCGGGCACTTTGCCGACGATGGCCGACACAATCGCCTCCAGGTCTTCCTCAAACAGGGCCTTCTGATCCGCCAACTGTTTGAACCGCTCAAACGCGGTGTTGATTTCGTCCTCCGTGAGCGCGTAGCCCCGTTTCGCCAGTTCGTCACGAAAGGCATGGCGCCCCGACAGTTTCCCCATCACAAAACGGCTGTGCGTGACCCCGACGTCCTCGGGCCGCATAATTTCATACGTGCGTTTGTCCTTGAGCACGCCGTCCTGATGAATGCCGGAGGCATGCGCGAACGCATTGGCCCCCACGACGGCCTTGTTGGGCTGGACGACCATGCCCGTGATCTGGCTGACCAGGCGGCTGGTGCGGGCAATTTCTTCCGTGCGAACGCGGGTGTCCGCGTCATAAAAATCGCGGCGCGTCCGCAGGCCCATCACGATTTCCTCCAGGGACGCATTGCCGGCCCGTTCGCCGATTCCGTTGATGGTGCATTCCACCTGCCCGGCCCCGGCGCGGATGGCCGCCATGGAATTGGCCACCGCCAGCCCCAGGTCATTGTGACAATGAACGGAGAGCACCGCCCGGTCGCAGCCGCGCACCCGCGTCCGCAGCGTCTGAATGACGGCTTCCATCTCTGCCGGCGTCGCGTAGCCCACCGTGTCGGGAATATTCACCGTCCCGGCGCCGGCGGCCAGCACCGCCTCCACGACCTCGCACAGATAGGACAGGTCCGACCGCGTGGCGTCCATCGGCGAAAATTCGACGTCGTCCACGCAGCCGCGCGCGTGGGTCACCATCTCCACCGCGCGTTGGAGGGCCTGCGCTCTCGTCAGGCCGAACTGCCGTTGCAGATGAATGTCCGACGTGGACAGAAAGGTGTGAATGCGCGGTTTGGGCGCCCCCTTCAGCGCGTTCCACGCCGCGTCAATATCGCCGGGTTTGGCGCGCGCCAGACTGCACACGGTCGGGCCGTCCACTTCGCGGCCGATGCGGTGCACCGCCTCGAAGTCGCCGGAGGAACTGAAGGCAAACCCGGCTTCGATAATATCCACGTTCAGGCGCGCCAGTTGTTGCGCGACCAGCACTTTTTCGTCCACGTTCATGCCGGCCCCGGGCGACTGCTCTCCATCCCGCAGCGTGGTGTCAAAAATGCCGATGTGCCGCGTCATGACCTGTCCTCCTCACACGGTGATTCGATGGTTCGTTCCACGGGGCGGGCGTCCGTCCCCGCGCCCCGCAATAAAAAAGCCCTCACCCCGACGAGGTGAAGGCCGCCCACCCGGTTCGGGGATGATGCTCGCGTCACGGGGGATCGGACAGACCCCGCCGTGCGTGTCCCTCGTCACATAGGAAACGCGCGCCCTGCGCGCTGTCCCGCCATGGGGCCATGTTACAGGTCCTCCGAATCCGGCGCGGGCGCCCCCGCCGGCACGTCCCGTTTCACCGGGGCGTTCATCGCGTTCCAGCCCGTTTCCACCACGCCGGAACAGGCATACCCCGCACATGCCACAAACAACATCAGTTGAGGATAGGCGATGACGGACACCAGAGTCAAGACAGTCCAGACCAGATACATGAAATGATGATGCCCGCGAAACGTCAACTGTTTCATGCTGCGGTATTTCACCGTGCTGACCATGAGAAACGACAGCGTCAGACTCAAGGCCATCACCACGGAGGGCCGAACGCTCTCCGACAGATGCGCGACGTGCGTGTCAAAAATGCAGAACGTCGCCATCACCCCGGCCGCCGCGGGAATGGGCAAGCCCGTAAAAAACCGGGTGTCCCCGTAACTGCCCGCAATCACGTTAAACCGGGCCAGACGCAGCGCGCCGCAGGCCACATAGGCGAACATCACGGCCGCCCCCAGCATCCCCGGCGACCCCAGCGCCCAGGTGTAGAGCAACACCCCCGGCGCCAGGCCGAAGGAAATGACGTCCGACAGGGAATCGTATTCCACCCCGAACGTGCTCGCGCTGCCGGTCAACCGCGCGGAGGTGCCGTCCAGGACGTCAAACACCATCGCCGCCAGAATCGCCACCGCCGCCATGTCAAAGCGGCCATGCAGCACCAGCACCACCGAGGCCAGGCCGCTGAACAAATTGCCGGTCGTGAGAATATTGGGGATGAGATGGACGCCCCGGCGACGGCGGCCGTCTTTGTTCTGAAAGATCCGCCGCTTCACGCGGGGGGTCAACAGGGGGCTTTTCATGCCCACTCCCCTTTCATGCCAACTCCGCGAGAATGGATTCTCCCGCCCTGACCCGCTCCCCCACCTTCACGCGCACCCGGCTTTCCACGGGCACGTAGGTGTCCACGCGGGACCCGAACTGGATCAGGCCAAACCGTTCGCCGGGCACCGCCGCGTCGCCGGGCCGAACCCAGCACACAATCCGCCGGGCCAGCAGCCCGGCAATCTGCACACAGAGCACCTTGCGCCGCGCGGGTGTTTCGATCATCAGCGCGTTCTGTTCATTGTGCGTCGTGGCGTCGGGACGGGCGGCGTTGTGGAACCGGCCGGGCCGCCAGGCCACGTCGGCAACGGTACCGGCGCACGGCATTCGATTGATATGGACGTCAAAAAGATTCAGAAAGACGCTGATCCGCAGACTTCGATCTTTAAGAAACCGAGGCTCAAACTCTTCCTCAACGGCGACCACCCGGCCGTCGCCGGACGCGAGAATCAGGCCATCCCCACGGGGAATCGAGCGGGAAGGGTTTCGAAAAAACCACCCGACCCCGCACCCCAGGACGCCGAAGACCAGAGCGGTCTTCCCCCATCCCGCCGCTCCGGCCACGGCGGCCGGGACGGCCATCGCCAGGAGAAAGCGCAGACCTTCTCTTGCAATGGGAATGCCTTGCGCGCGATCCGCCATGCCGACTCCCGACTCCCGTCACTCCGTTTAATTCTTGTCCCGATCCACGAGTTTGTCCTGTTGCAGCCAGGGCATCATCCCGCGCAGGGTTTTCCCGATGCGTTCGATGGGATGCGCGGCGCCCCGTTGCAGCAGCGCCTGATACACGGGGCGATTGGCCTGATTTTCCAACACCCATTCCCGCGCAAACGTGCCGCTCTGGATTTCGCCGAGAATGTGTTTCATGGTCTGCCGGGTTTTGTCCGTGATGATGCGCGGGCCGCGGGTGACGTCCCCGTATTTGGCGGTCGTGCTGATGGAATACCGCATGTTGGTAATCCCGCCCTGATAGATTAAATCCACAATCAGTTTGACCTCGTGCAGACATTCAAAATAGGCCATCTCCGGGGAATACCCCGCCTCGACCAGCGTGTCATACCCCGCCTGAATCAAGGCGGTCAGGCCGCCGCACAACACCACCTGCTCGCCGAAGAGATCGGTTTCGGTTTCTTCGCGAAAACTCGTTTCGATGACACCGGCACGGCCTCCCCCGATCGCCGACGCATAGGCCAGCCCGACGCGCGCGGTGTCCCCGGCGGGGTCCTGATGCACGGCCAGCAGACAGGGCACGCCGCTGCCCCTGGCGTATTCGGAGCGCACCAGGTGGCCGGGGCCTTTCGGCGCCACCATAAACACGTTGACCGTTGCCGGGGGTTGAATCTGACCGAAGTGAATGTTGAACCCGTGCCCGAAGGCGAGATACGCGCCGGGTTTCATGGACGGCGCAATCGCCTGTCGATACAACGCCGGCTGCGCCTCGTCGGGTGCCAGGAGCATGACGACGTCCGCCTGTTTCACGGCGTCGGCCACGGGCATCACCTTGAGACCCGCGGCGTCGGCTTTCTTCCAGGACGCGCCCTCCCGCAGCCCCACGACCACCGTGGCGCCGCTCTCCGACAGATTCAGGGCATGGGCGTGACCCTGACTGCCGAATCCCACAATCGCCACCGTCTTGTTCAGAATGGATCGAACGTCCGCGTCGTTGTCATAAAAAATTTTCATCACCGCACTCCTTGGGACGGCCGATGCCCGGCAGGGCGGGCCGTCGTCGCCTCCGTGAACGCCGTCAGGTGACTTTGGCCAGCGGACGCGGCTGACTCGCCGCCGGACGCAGGGATTCCCGCGCCACGGCAATCCGGCCGGTCCTGACGATTTCCTTGATGCCAAGCGGTTGGAGCAACTGGATGATCGCCTGAATTTTCTGGACGTCACCCGTCACTTCAATCGTATAGGACGCGGGGGAGGAATCCACCACGTTCGCCCGGAAGATGCCCGCAATCCGCAGGGCCTCGTCCCGGTCGTCCGACCGGGTATGCACTTTAATCAAGGCGGTTTCACGGCTGACGGCGTCGCTTTCATTGAGGTCCACCACCTTGATCACGTCGATGATTTTGTTCAGTTGTTTGAGAATCTGCTCAATGATGCGCTCGTCCCCGCTCGTGACAATGGTCATCATGGACACCGTCGGGTCGAGCGTCGGCGCCACCGATAAACTTTCGATATTAAATCCCCGCCCGCTGAACAAACCCGCGACACGGGACAGGGAGCCGGATTTATTTTCCAGCGTCACGGCAATCAGATGTTCCACACGCACTCCGTTGGTTGGGGGCGGATGGCGCCGCCGGTGTTGTCATCACGTCGCCGCCTTGAGTTTCAGGGCTTCCCGGATGCCTTCGCGCACACCGGCCAAATGTGTCTGGCCGTGTTCCACCGCGGTCAGGCGTGTTTCAATGTCCGCCAGTTGCTCCCGCATTTCCGTGCGTAGTTCCGCCCGCATATTCCGCAACGACGTCAGCACCATGCCGGTCACCGTCAACGTCAGTGCCACCACGGTGAGCATGATGGTGATAATTTGCACGTTCATGGACACTCCCTTGCGTGATTCCCCTTTGAAAAAACCCCGGCCTCCGTATGTCCGCCCGCATATTTTGTATCGCTGCCAGAATGATGCAGAGCATCGCCACAGGCAACGCCGCCACGATGAGCACGATGATGGTTTGCGTGTCCATGGCTCTCTCGTTCCCCGCCTAGGCGGTCAAAATGGCGTCGTGGCTGTCCTCGGTGCCGGTCGTCGACGCGGGGTGCCGCTGTCGCAACTCCGGGGGGTCTTCCAGCAGCATTTCGTGGTTGCAGCCCCCGGCAGGGATCATCGGATAACAATTTTCAAACTGGTCCACCACGACGTCCACGAAGACCGGCTTCTCGACGGCCAGCGCTTCACGAATGCCTTCGTCCACGTCGCCGGCATGTTGAATCCGCAGACCGGCCGCGCCGTAGGCTTCCGCGAGTTTCACAAAATCCGGCGTTTTGTCCAGGTAACTGCACGCATAGCGCCCCTCGTAGAACAGGTCCTGCCACTGCCGCACCATGCCATGAAACCGGTTATTGATGATGAACACCTTGACCGGCAGTTTTTCGACCACGGCCGTCGCCAGTTCCTGGGCGTTCATCTGGACGCTGCCGTCCCCCGCGACGCACAACACCAGCCGGCCGCGAAACGCCGCCTGTGCCCCCAGAGCCGCGGGGAACCCGAAACCCATCGTCCCCAGCCCGCCCGAGGTGAGCCAGGTATGAGGAGCGCGCGCATGGAAATACTGCGCCGCCCACATTTGATGCTGGCCCACGTCGGTGGCCACAATCGGGTCGCGGTCTTTGGTCAGGTGATACAGGCGGTCAATCACATACTGCGGCTTGATCAACTGATCGGGGGCTTGGCGGTAGGTGAGCGGATGGGCCGCCTTCCATTCATGCAGTTGATCCCACCACGGCTTGCGCAGGGCGCGTTGATCCCCGTTGACCGTCGCGCGCAACATGGTGTTCAGGGCCTGCAGCACGCGCTTGCAATCGCCCACGATGGGAATGTCCACGTGGATGTTTTTCCGAATGGACGTGGGATCGATATCGATATGAATGATCCTGGCGTTCGGGCAGAACTCGGACACCCGCCCGGTGACGCGGTCATCAAACCGGGCGCCCACCGCAATGACCAGGTCCGAATAATGCATGGCCATATTGGCCACATAGGTGCCGTGCATCCCGAGCATGCCCAGGGCCAGCGGGTGGTCGCCGGGAAACGACCCCAGCGCCATCAAGGTCTGGTCCACGGGAATCTGCGTCATCTCCGCCAGTTCGCGCACCTCGCCGGCGGCGCCGGACCACTGCACCCCGCCCCCAAGGTACAGAATGGGACGGCGGGATTTCAGAATGGCGTCGGCGGCCTGTTTGATTTTCCACTTGCTGCCTTCGTAGGTCGGGTTGTATCCGCGAATCGACACGGAATCCGGGTATCGAAACTCGGCCTTCTCGATGGAAATATCCTTGGGAATGTCCACGAGGACGGGGCCGGGCCGGCCGGTGGAGGCGATGTAAAACGCTTCCTTGATCGTCCGGGCCAGGTCACGCACGTCCTTCACCAGAAAGTTATACTTGGTGCAGGGCCGGCTCAATCCGATATTATCGGCTTCCTGAAAGGCGTCGTTCCCGATCAACGCCGTGGGCACCTGCCCGGAAAAACACACGATGGGGACGGAATCCATATAGGCGTCGGCCAGCGCGGTAATCACGTTGGTCATGCCGGGACCCGACGTAATCAGGGCCACGCCGGGTTTCCCCGTGGCTTTCGCGTAGCCTTCCGCCATATGGCCGGCGGCCTGCTCGTGCCGAGTCAAAATGATTTCAAGGTCGCGTTGCTGATGCAGGACATCGAAAATTTTCAGGACGACCCCGCCGGGCAACGCAAACACCGTTTTCACGCCTTCCCGCTTTAAGGCTTCCAGAAAAATTTCCGCTCCTGTAATCTGTGCCATCGTCTCCCTCACCTCTGCTGAATCATGAACCGTCCGATGAACCATGGTCTCTTGTCTGCCCGGCGTCCGGCCC
The DNA here is from genome assembly GCA_020027205.1 of Nitrospirales bacterium. GTDB lineage: Bacteria > Nitrospirota > Nitrospiria > Nitrospirales > UBA8639 > Bin75. The sequence continues at coordinate 121,332 of JAHRAQ010000001.1, forward strand.
ATCGGCCCGGAAACCCCGTTGTTGCAAGCGATTTGCGCCGGGAGCGGTATATGATAGACCCGCGTTATCCACAAGTCAACTCCCACTGGGCCGTTCCGCTCGAACGTCCATCATACGGAGTTTCTCGCACACATCCGTCATTCCCGCGAAGACGGGAATCCAGGCCGCCCCGCCGCCCCTGACCGCCATGGCACACGATTTTGAACGGAAGATTCAAGACATGGAAGCGCAACACCTGCGCCGGCGCCTGCACGTCGCGGAGTCGCCCGCGGGAACGACCATCACCATCAACGGCCGCCGGTGCATTGCCATGGCCTCCAACAACTACCTTGGCCTGGCCAATCATCCCGCCGTGAAACAGGCCGCCGTGGACGCGATTGCACAATGGGGCGTCGGCGCCGGAGCCGCCAGACTGCTCGCCGGCACCATGCCGCCGCACGCGCAACTGGAACACGCCCTCGCCAAGTTTAAACAAGTCGACGCCGCGCTGACCTTCGCCACCGGCTACATGACCAACCTCGGCCTCGTGCCCGCCCTCGCCGACCGCGACGACCTCATCCTCGCCGACCGCGCCTGTCATGCCAGTTTAATTCAAGCCTGCCGAATCTCGAACGCCGCCTTGCGCGTGTTTCGGCACAACGACGTTGACCATCTGGACACCCTGCTTCAACAACGCCGCTCACGACGCCGGCATACCGGGAGCATCCTGGTCGTCACCGAAGGCGTCTTCAGCATGGACGGCGACCTCGCGCCGCTCCCGGAGTTGCTGACGGTCTGCCGACGGCACGACGCCGCGCTCCTCGTCGACGACGCCCACGGCACCGGCGTCATGGGCCAACACGGCCGCGGCACGGTGGAACATTTTGACCTGAATCCTCAAGACCCGAACCTGATACAGATGGGCACCTTGAGCAAAGCCCTCGGCGCCGCCGGCGGCTACGTGGTGGGCACGACCGGATTAAAAGACTATCTCATCAACACATCCAAAGCCTTCATCTACACCACCGCCGCCCCACCCGCCATCGCCGCCGCCGCCACCGCCGCGCTGCACATCATCCGCACCGACCCCGACCGCCGCGCCCGCCTGTGGGCCAACCGCCACTATCTCCACACCGCGCTCACGGACATGGGTTTTCAACTCACCAACACGCAGAGCGCCATCCTGCCCATCATCGTCACGTCGCCGGAAACCGCCATGGCATTCTCACGCGCATTACACGACGCCGGCATCTACGCCCCCGCCATCCGCCCCCCCACCGTCCCCAAAGACAGTAGCCGCCTACGGCTGACCGTGAGTTCGGAGCATACGGAAAAGCAGTTGCGGTTGGTGTGCGAAGCGTTGCGGAAGGCGGGGGAAACGGTGGGGGTGAGTTAGAGGTCAGGCTACAAACTACGGTCGACCCATTGTTGCCAGTGTCATCGTATCCTCACTACGCCTCTGGATCTTTTTCTTGTAGGTCCCACCGCTCATAAAGAAAAGACAGCATTTTCTCTTGTCGATCTTGAATAGCCTTCATAGTCCAGTCTTTTGCGTTCGAAACCTCGATAGCAGAATAACTGCCGGTCTTGTATGTAGCGCGTTTTTCAGCAAAAGAACGATTCTTTAATTTTGAGTTTTTATCTAGTGGAAATAACATTAAATTTCCAAGTTCATGCAAATGAGATTTGGCTTTTTTGCTTCCAAACGTTAGCCAACATCCACGTGCAGGATTTCTCGGATAAATATGTTCTATTGTCTCTTGGTTTACCTGCTCCCAATGCAATTTAATTTCTTGGTTTTTTGCCTTCCTTTGTAAATGAATTTCATACTCATAGAGAAAATATGTAAGCTCCTTCCAGCTATAGAAGCCCTCTTTATTATCCCGCATTTTTTCATTTAATTTCTCTCGCGTAAAAGTAAAACTTTGACGGTCAACGTTTAATCCAGAAAGGCTCATGCTTTCCGGTTCAAATTGCGCTGGAGATATATGCGCCTTATAAGTGTTTTTATAAATTGGAACGGCTTGAAAGTTTAAATTATTGTTTTGCAAATTCAATCCCAAGACCACAAAATTAAATCGCTCGGCATGCTGCAGTGTTTTAACAATTTTCGTTCCTTCTACTTTATTTGACAAGATAGAAGTAGCGAGCGGACGGAATGAACCAAAATTCTTTATCCTGTTCAGTTTAGCCAGCCACGTCTTTATTTCATCGGGGTAACTACTTTCCTCTGGAAAGTGTGTGTAATACCAATCTTTCACAACTCTCTGCACATCTAAAACATACTTGCGAATATCTTTATACTTAATTCTTTTATCATTTATTTTATCAAGGGTAAAATGCTCATTCAGTAAGAAGTCAGCATAAACTTGGGACGCAGAACGATTGTATTCATCAAAATACATAATCCAATGCCCCATTAAAAAAGTATCATCATCTAATTGTTTCTCTTTTAGGTTTTTCCCTAGATATTCATAGATTGTTTTCCAAGCGTTGTTGATATCTGTGCGCAGTTTCGCTTTTTCGTCAGCCCCATTATCAGGCAATTCAGTGCTGAGATACATCAGGCGATTTTTCAATAATTCCAGATTTGTTAAAGCTTTTCCTCGATAATTTACGGTTTCAAAAACAACGAACTGGTTCAGCCTGTCACTTAATGGGTAATACAAAAATTGAAGTTGCTCGGTTACTTTTCTTAGCACGACCTCAATTTGTTCAAAATCCAAGTCTTTTATTTTGTTTTCAAAAAATGCTTTTGCTGAATCAAGATTGTTGGTGTATATCGTGCGATCGGGAACAGTTTCTGTATCAAACAAACCCAAAATATTGGTTTTGAAATGAATGTGGCTGGGGTTGTCCTTTTCGTAGCCAAACACAATTTCATCTACTTCGCCTTGTCTTCCAGTTTTAAAATGCAGGTATTTTTTTACATAATCATATTTTTCCTTTCCATTAACCCATTCTGTATCTTTAAGTTGCGGACAACCACAAATAACATGAATCAAAATAATCAATGTGGTTAATCGTTGTTGCCCATCCACGACATGGATGGTTTCTTTTTCTCTGGAGTCAACCGACAACAAACCAGTGTAGTGGATTTTTCCATCCTCCAGGTTATTTATATCCCGCCAAATGTCATCTAACTGTTTATCCTCCCATGCGTAGCCACGTTGATAATCGGGGATACGGAAAATTCGGTTATTAAAAATGTCTTGTAAATTTTTAAGTTCCATGGAAAGTCCCTAAAATCAATGCGAAGAAGAAATTATAAACCAATTTTATCATCAACCGCATGGTGGCTTCTTCCATTCTGCTCTTATTCGCTTGGATCTCCTTAATGACTAGCCTTAAGAACAGGTAATATCTGCGGGCTAGGATTTTTGACGTTACGCCAAAAGCACGTCTTCCCGGTACATCGCAGTCGATACCTGATTGCCTCCCATCAACGCCGGGCGCGAATCTTTTGATTTTTTCTCCATCGCTCAATGCCTCCTCTGTTGACCACTTGCAACTATTCTATTCCCCCACCGCCTCAATCCTCAACAAATAGCGAATCATTTTCTCCAGCGCAGCAGCGCTTAATTTTCGGCCGTACCATCTCGGCATGACGTGGTCCGGGTAGCCGGCTACCACGTACGCGCCGGGATGCAAAATGGATTCCTGCACGTATTCCCATTCGGTCGCCGCGTGGCCCCGGTAGGCGGGGTCGGCCAGACGTTTGCGGGCGTTGGTGCCCAGTTCCAGCGGCGGGCCTTCGCGGCCTTTGGCGACGCGGATGCCGGGAATCGTGTGACAGACGGTGCATCCCGATTGCACAAAAATTTTATCGATGGATTCCCGGCCGGTAGCCAGCGGCACGTTGGCGGGGATAACATCGCTCGCCGTCTCGACCGCCGGCGGGTCGGGCCGGGCGTCGCCAGTGTCGATGGGCGCGAACACGCGGTTGATGGTCCACAGCGCCGCCACGCACAAGAGTCCCAGCAGGATGAATCGCTCGGTGTCAGACTGAAACGGTTTTTTGTCCGCGGCCACGGCCTTCACTCGTTGCCGCATCCGGCACGGCGGGGTTGACGGGACAGGGGCGGCTTGACGATGACGTTCACCGACGGCGCGGCATGATTGACATGGCGCCGACGGCGCGATGGTCACGCCCGCCGGCGCGCGCATCACACAACGGCGCGGCGGCGTTCACACAGCGGCGTTCGCACGCCGCCGCATCGGCGCGCCGCCTACCGCCCCACAAACCGCTCCAGCGCTTCACGATACTTCGCGCTCGTCTGCGTGACCACGTCGTCGGGCAGATGGGGCGGCGGCGGGGTTCGATTCCAGCCCGCCGCGTCCAGATAGTCTCGAACAAACTGTTTGTCGAAACTGGGCTGCGGTTGTCCGGGCGCGTAACGATCCTTCGGCCAGAACCTCGACGAGTCCGGCGTGAGCAGTTCGTCGATGACGATCACCTGCCCCGTGTCCCGCCGCCGCCCGAATTCAAACTTCGTGTCAGCGATGATGATGCCGCGTTCCTCCGCCAACGCGGCCGCGCGGCGATACAGCGTCACGCTGGCCTCTTGCACACGCACCGCCGTTTCCTCGCCGATCAGGCCCCGCATGGTCTCGATGGAAATGTTTTCGTCGTGCCCTTCCACAGCCTTGGTCGACGGCGTGAACAACGGTTCGGGAAACGGTTCCGACTCCCGCAGGCCCGGCGGCAGGGGCTGTCCGCAGACGGTGCCCGCGCGCCGGTATTCGCTCCACGCCGACCCGGCCAGGTAGCCGCGCACGATACATTCCACCGGCAGCGGCTCGGCCTTCTCCACAATCATGCTCCGCCCGGCCAGCGTGTCGATATACGGCCGGCAGGCATCGGGAAAATCCTCGGGCCGCATCGTCCGCACATGATGCGGCGCCACGCCCCCGTCCCGCCACAGGCGGTCAAACCAGAACTTTGACAGTTGCGTGAGCACGTAGCCCTTGCCGGGAATCCCCTCCGGCAGCACCACGTCAAACGCCGAAATGCGGTCGGTGGCGATGAACAGCAGGCAGTCGCCGAGATCGTAAATATCCCGCACCTTGCCCTGGCGCTTCCCGCCCAGACCGGCACAGTCGGTGGCCACCACGGCCGGCTGATTCCACATATCACGCATGGGTCGATGTCGTCGGAACGGCGTTCGCCGGGACAGCGTCAAGCGGCCCCGTCCCGTGACGAGCCGCCACTCTAGTCGGCCCGGCGCCGGGCGTCAACGGGCGCCGGCCGAGCCACGCGAGTTGCGCCGGCCGCACGGGTTGCGCGACACGGCGCCGGCGTGTTCTTCTTGAACCTCCGCAGGGGATTTGGGAGAATGGGGCGGGAGTTGCCACCGCGCGTTGCCATCCCCGTTGCCCATGATGCGTCACAACCGTCCAGAGTCCAATCCGGGGTTTCTCCGGCACCGGCCCCACCCGTCCAAAAAATATCTGGAAGAATGGCTGGACCTGCCGGCGCATATTCATCACGCCGCCCATCGCATGGCCAACCCGCCGTCGGACCGTCCCAAAAGCCGGGAAGAGTTTCGATATCTTCTGGAATGTCTGGACATTCCCGAAGCCGACCGGGTCATTCACGACAACTTCGGCCACGGCGCCAAAATGGCGCCCAACGGCGACCGGCTGCTCGTCACGTGGGAGACGCACACCGAATACTACAGTTACCAAGTCTGGCACATGCCCGACGACAAACTCAAACCGCTGGCGTTCGGGCCGCTCGGCTTTCCCGCCTACGCCATGCCCCTGTCCCCCCTGGGCGCCACCGTCAATGCGCTGGACCTGCTGGTCCTGCCGCACACGAATCCGCCCATCGAGGACGTCAGGCAGACGATGCCCGGCCCGCAACTCTACGGCAGCCGGATCTTCGGCCACGACATCAACGTTGTGACAACGTTCGCCCCTGACGAACATGACCGCGAGCGCTATCTCATCACGTCGCCGTCGTTCGACACGCTCCTGACGCACCTGACCCGCACCATCGACACGCTCGTGGCGATTGCCAACTACACGCGGCTGATCCTCTTCCCGTTTCAGGCCTTTGCGCGCTCCGTGGACCAGGTGCATCAATACGAACAGGATCACCTGCGGCAACGCGGCGTCATCACCGCGGAGATCGCCACCGCCACGCCGCCGCTCTTGCAGGACTGGCTCACCGCGATGACGCAGGACTTCATGCACGTCAGCCGCATGGCCGAATCCATGCGGTACAAGTTGTCGGCCGCCGTGCCGTACGACCGCATCATTCGCTCCAACGTGGCGCTCCTGCAGGAACAGACCATCGCGGGCTGCCGGCCGGTCTCCGAATACGTGGACGGCAAAACCATCGGGGTCGCCGACGGCTACCAGCAACTGCTCAAACGCATCGGCGCGCTCGTAAATGATTTCCAGGGGTCCATCGCGGTCATCCGCACCAAAGTCGAACTGCACCTGCAACATCAGAATCTGGCCATGGAAAATCAAAACCTGAAACTCCTGCGCAGCGTGGACAAGACGACCCGGAGCCAGGCCATTCTCCAGCGCACCGTCGAGGGCCTGTCGGTCATCGTCATTTCGTATTACTTGAGCGGACTGGGCAGTTACGTGTTCAAGGCCCTGGAACACCGGGGCGTGATTGACAACCACGAGATGGCCTCGGGCCTGTTCGTCCCCGTATCCCTGGTCATCGCCTTCGGCCTGATTCTGCTTGGTCGAATCTTCCTCTACCAGTCCGGCAAAAACACCGGGGACAACCCGCCTCCCCCCACGCCCCCGTCCACTACACCCCCGCGCGACTGACGTGCCTCCCGCCGGATTGTTCGTCCACATCCCCCCTCCGTCATTCCCGACGTTCGTAGTCGGGAATCCATCCTTCTGTTTCTTTCTTCCGCCTGTTCCACACCCTGCAGATGGATTCCGCGTACGCATGGTTGTCCGGCCAATGGTCTCGTCGACGCGGAATGACGGAGGGGGACAAGGACCGTCCCACCCACGCCCCCTTCCGTCATTCCCGACGTTCGTAGTCGGGAATCCATCCTTCTTTTGTTCGTTCCTTCCGTATCCCACGGCACAAGGCAACAGAAGCCTGGATACCGGCTTTCGCCGGCATGACGGAGGGGAGAGGACTGGATTCCCGCCTTCGCGGGAATGACGAAGGGGGCACGGGACAGACCGGACACAAACGGCAAGGCGGTTCTTTTTCGGTTGACTTTCCCCACCGGCCTGGACTATCATATGAATCTGTATTCATATGAATACCGGCCCATGCGATTCGGAGGCCCGACCCCGTGGCATCGTCCTGTGCGGACAAGTTGAAAATCCTGGCGGACCTGACACGGCTGGCCGTGCTGGAATCGCTGATGGACCGCCCCCGGCACGTCGACGAACTCATGGCCCGTCTGGGCGTGGAACAAAGTTTGCTGTCACACCATCTGGCCCTGTTGCGGGACGCGGGGCTGGTCCGGGCCACCCGTGACGGAAAATCCGTGCTCTACCGGCTGGCCACGGGCGTCAAAAGCCGGACGAACGGGAAAGGGTTCGATCTGGGATGTTGTCAGTTGCGGTTTCCCATTCGCAAACCGTCGAGGCCCCGCGCATGAACGCCGGCCGCGCATGGATCCCGCTGCTCCTGGTCCTCGCCGCCACGGCGGGTTGCGGAGATTCCCCGGACGCCCGTCAACCGCTCACGAAGTTGTCCATCACCGGGTCGAGCACCATGGCTCCGCTCATCGCCGCCATCGGCAAACGGTTTGAACGCCGACATCCGGGCGTCCGCATCGACGTGCAGACCGGAGGCTCCTCGCGCGGGGTGGCCGACACCCGTTCGGGGCTGGCCCATATCGGGATGGTGTCACGGGCGTTGCGCGCACTCGAACAACGCGATCTGGTCGGCACGCCCGTCGCCCGCGACGGCATCGGGTTGATCGTGCACAACACCAACCCCGTCGGCGCCCTGACTCCCCGGCAAGTCGTGGCCCTGTACACGGGCGGCATGACCACCTGGCGACCCGTGTCGGGGAAGGACGCCTCCGTCGTCGTGGTCAACAAAGCGGAAGGCCGCGCCACGCTCGAGTTGTTTCTGAAATATTTCCATCTCACCAACGCCGAGATTCGGGCGGACGTCATTATCGGCGACAATGAACAGGGCATCAAATTCGTGGCGGGCAATCCCCACGCCATCGGCTACGTGTCGAACGGCGCGGCGGAATACGCGCTCCGCCACGAGGTGCCGATTAAACGGCTTCCGCTCACGACCGCGTCCGCCCCGCCGGCCGCCGGACACCCGGCGCCGTCGCCCCTCGCGCGCCCGCTCACGCTGGTCACGACCCGCCGTCCGCCCGCTCTCGCGCAGGCGTTTATCGCCTTCGCCGCGTCATCCCATGTACACGACCTGGTGGCCGCCCATTACTTTGTCCCACTCGCGGCGTGACCAACTGCTCCGCGCGCTCCTGTGGAGTTGTGCGAGTGTCGCCGGGCTGATGCTGGTCTGCATCGTGGCGTTTCTGATTCTGGAATCTGCGCCCGCCCTGTCCCATCCGGGGTGGCGCCGTTTCTTCACGGACGCGGCCTGGCATCCGACCGAAGACGCCTACGCGCTGTGGCCCATGCTGGCGGGTACCCTGTTGAGCACAGGCGGCGCCGTGCTGCTGGCGGCGCCGCTGGGCATCGGCACGGCGGTGTTTTGTCAGTGGTACGCCCCCGCGTGGCTGGCCGTGCCCTGCCGGCGGTTGATCGAACTGCTGGCCGGGATTCCGTCCGTGGTCTTCGGCTTCTGGGGACTCGTGGCGCTCGTGCCTCTGATCAATCAATGGCAACCGCCGGGCGCCAGTTTGCTGGCGGGCATCTGCATTCTGACCATGATGATTCTTCCCACCACCAGTCTGCTCGCGCAGGCCAGCCTCGCCCAGGCCGACCCGGATGCCCTCCGCGCCGCCGCGGCCCTGGGGTTTGGACGATGGGGCACGCTGCGGCGCGTGGTGCTGCCCTCCTGCGCGGCGGGGCTGTTGACGGCCGGCCTGCTGGCCGCCAGCCGTGCGCTGGGGGAAACCATGGCCGTCCTGATGGTTTGCGGCAACGTGGTGCAACTGCCGTCGAGTCTCTTTGATCCGGTCCGCACGCTGACCGCCAACATGGCGCTGGAAATCCCCTATGCGGCGGGCCGGCATCGGTCGGTGTTGTTTGTCAGCGGCCTGTTGCTGCTCTTGCTGGTCATCAGTCTGGTCGGCTCGGCCACGTGGGTCCGCCGCGCGCTCCGCCATGTCTAAACCGTCGTCCCGTCAGGAACGATGCGCGACGGCGGCGGCGTGGAGCATGGCGCTGGTGTTGCTGGTGTTCTTCGCCGGCCTTCTGGGACATCTCCTGTGGCACGGCGCGGCCGGACTCTCCTGGGAATTGTTCACCGCGCCGCCGCGCCACGCGGGACGGGACGGCGGCATCGCGCCTATTCTGGTGTCCACGGGGTTGATCCTGGGCGTCTGCATGGTCACCGCCCTTCCCTTCGGCCTCGGCACGGCGGTGCTCCTTGCGGAGGTGACGCAGCGCCGGAGTTGGACCGGGGAGTTCGTCCGCCGCAGTCTCGACACGCTGGCGGGCGTCCCGTCCATCGTCTTCGGCTTGTTCGGGAACGCGTTCTTCTGCGTGACGCTCGGACTGGGATTTTCCATCATGTCGGGCGGGTTGACGCTGGCGTGCATGGTGTTGCCGATTCTGATCCGCACCGCCGAGGAAGGCTTGCGCGCCGTGCCCCGCGAATACCGGCTGGCGGCGGCGGCGCTGGGATTTTCCCATGCTTCGACGGTGTGCCAGCTGCTGCTGCCGGCCGCCGTGCCCGCGCTCCTCGCGGGTTTTATTCTGGGGCTTGGACGGGCCATGGCCGAAACGGCCGCGCTGATTTTTACCAGCGGCTACGTGGATCGAATGCCCGCGTCGCTCTGGGATTCCGGGCGCGCCCTGTCCATCCATATCTACGATCTCTCCATGCACGTCCCGGGCGGCGATGGCCGGGCGTATGCGTCGGCGCTGGTGCTGATCGGGCTGCTCCTCGTCATCAACGCGGGCGCGATGTGGGCCGGCCGCCGACTGACGGCACAATGGATTCTGGTCGCATGAAACGGTCTCCGGTCACGGCCACGCCCGACGGCGACACGGCGGTCAACGCTTCCGCGCCTGCCGGCGCCGCCGCCGCGCCCACCGGCGCGCCGTTCCTGGCCCTGCGCCGGGTCAACGTCTTTTACGGCGCGCGCCAGGCCCTCGCGGACGTGTCGCTGTCCATCGACCGTGTCGGCATCACCGCATTGGTCGGGCCGTCGGGAAGCGGCAAAACAACGTTGCTCACCTGCGTGAACCGGCTGACGGATTTGATTCCGTCCTGCCGTGTCACGGGCGCGATCCGCTGCGGCGATCTCGACGTGCTCTCCCCCGACACCGACGTGCTGCGGTTGCGGCGGCGCATCGGCATGATTTTTCAGAAACCCAATCCCTTTCCGTTTTCCATTCGCCGGAATCTGGCCTGCCCCCTGCGCGAACACGGCGTCACGGATCCGCGCCTGATCGACGCGCGCCTGGAGTCGGCGTTGCGGCAGGTGGGACTCTGGGACGAAGTGTCCGACCGGCTGGACACCGCCGCGCTGGCGCTGTCCGGCGGACAACAACAACGCCTGTGCATCGCCCGCGCCCTGATGCTGTCTCCCGACGTGCTGCTCATGGACGAACCGTGCAGCGCGCTGGATCCGATGTCCAGCGGGTGGGTTGAGGACCTCATCACGGCGTTGCGCCGGCAGTACACCATTGTCATCGTCACGCATAATCTCGCCCAGGCCCGGCGCATCGCCGACCACGCCGCGCTGTTCTGGGTCCGGGACGGCGTCGGCCGGCTCATCGAACACGGGCCGGCGGCGCAACTGTTTGATCATCCCCGACACGAATTGACCGCGGCCTACATCAACGGCGTGCGGGGATAATTTTTGTCTTCCGCCGACGCCCGACCACGGGGATTTCACGCGCGCGCATTGTGTTCCGCCAATTTACCGCCTGTTGATTCGCCCGTAACGCCTCCGTAACACGCCCGCGTTATGTTCGTACCGCAGTGACTCGATAGCCGTCTTGTCATGACATGCAAAGGAGAAGGCACGGCATGAACACGTCTCACATAAACATCGGGAACCTTGGCCCGGCGGCGCTCTTCGCGCTTTTCACGTTCATCATCGTCGCCGCGTTCACGCCGGCCGCCACGGCGGGCGGGACGCTGGCCGACGTCCTGCTGGAGAAAGGCATCATTACGAAAGAGGACTGGACGCGCATTCAACGCGCCGAACAGCAACGGCGGGCGGCGGATCGCCCCACCATCGAGGATCGGCGGGCGGCGGACACCATGATCCTGAACATGGTCGAGAAGCGGGCCGCCGAAGACCGGCGCGGCCGCGCGGACAACGGCCCGCCGGTGACGGTCAACTGGGGGGACAAGGGCTTCAGTCTGGCCACCGGCGACGGCTTGTTCAGAACCACGCTGCAATGGCGGTTCCAGGGCCGGTGGACGTACCCGGAACGGTCCGACCCGCTCACCCCGGAGGCGTTTGAGGACAACGCGGAAAGTTCATTCGAACTGCGGCGGGTGCGGATGAAAATCGGCGGGCATGGGTACCGGCCGTGGGTCAAATACTACTTCGAAGTGGAACTGCAATCCGGACGCGACTTCGATGACGACGCCGCCGACGCGGCCACCCGGCTGATCGACTGGCGCATCACATTGGACAAATATCCCTGGGCCGGACTGCGGATCGGACAATGGAAAATCGACTACAACCGCGAGCGGGTCGACTCGTCGGGGAAACAAACGTTTGTCGAACGTTCGATTGTGAATCGTCCCTTCACCATTGACCGGCAAATCGGCGCGATGCTGTCCGGCCGCCTGAATCCCGGCACGCCGGCGGACGTGAATTATTACGCCGGCGTTTTCTCCGGCGGCGGCAGAGGGCTGGCACGGAACGACGACGACAACATGATGTACGTGGGCAGACTCCAGTGGAACGTCTTCGGGCGCGAACTCAAATGGCGGCAAAGCGACACGGCGTTCCACACCACGCCCACGGCCAGCGCGTCGGTCGGCGGCTATACGACAATCGGAACATGCACCCGATGGTCGTCAGGCGGATGCGGCGGCCTTGGCGAACTGACCAGGCCCGGGAATGCCGCAGACGGTCAGTTCCGCGTCGAAGGCGTGCAAGTCGGGTCAGCCTTCAAGTATCGCGGGTTCGCCTGGCAACATGAGAATCACTGGAAGCAGGTCAGGGACGCCGGCAACGCCGGGCGTGAATCGAACCTGTTCGGCGGCTATTTTCAGGCGGGCTACTTTCCGCACTCTCTGATTCCGTTGATTCCCAAACCATTGGAAGCGGCGTTCCGGTACGCCTACGTGGATTCGGAGGTCGTGGGATTCGATGACTTCCGACAGGAATGGACCGGCGCTCTGAACTGGTTCTTTGCCGGCCATCGAAACAAACTGACGCTCGACGCCTCCTATCTCACGCTCAACCGGGCGGCCACCGACACCATCATCAACGACGCCGGCGAAACGTCCGGTCGTTTTTCCGAACAGCGCGTCCGCCTCCAGTGGGATGTGTCGTTCTGAAACGCGCGACAGCCGTCATAGATGCCAGCCCCCCTCCGTCATTCCCGACGTTAGTAATCGGGAATCCATCCTTCTGTTGCCATGTCCTTTTCCTTCTGTCATTTCACGCTAACGAATGGCAGAAAGAAGGAAACGGAAGGGACTTATTTACTTGACTTCGCACAAGTGCGAAGCCCCGTACAGTTTCGCGCTTCACAGGCCACCTAACGGTGCCGCCTCCACGCGCAGATGCGCCTGTCCCAGACGCCGTTGCTACATGCGCC
>JAHRAQ010000005.1 GCA_020027205.1 Nitrospirales bacterium
CACCGCCGACCAAGTGACTGAATACCCCGACGAGACCTTCGCCGACCTGAACGCGGTGCCGATGCTGACCATCACCGACAGCGTGGTGGAAACGCTGGCCGGCGCCGACCCGTTCGCCGACCTGAACATGCTGACCATGCTGGACTTGGGCGGCGCCACCAACCTTGAACTTGACGCCGGCGTGCTGGACGCCGTCACCGACACGCTGACCGCGCTGACCCTGCCGCCGGCGCACGCCACGCCGCCGATGGTGTCGGTGTCCGCGCCGGCGACTTCGTCCGGTCGTGCGGCCGAGTTCACCGTCACCGCCAGCCGTGAGTTGCTGGTGGCCGTGCGGGTGGACTACACCATCAATACCGACCTGACCACGGCCGGCGTGGGCGACACCGGCGGCAGCGTCGGCGCGCGCGCGGTCGGCACGCGCTCGTCGCATACGGGCCAGCGGATGTTGACCATCCCCGCCGGCCAGAGCAGCGTGACCGTCAGCGTGACGCCGGAACAATCCGGCGAGGTGCTGACGCTGACCGTGGATACCATCACGCCGTTGCCCGCCGTCGGCGTCAGCCGCGACATCCCGACGGCCGTCGCCAACGCGCTGGTCGACCCGACTGCCGGGCAGACCGCCACCACAACGACGACGTCCCGCGACCGCCACACGCGCGCCCTGAACTTTGCGCTGGCGGCTTTTGGACGGACGCTGGCCTCGGACACCGTGGACGTTCTCGGCGACCGGTTCACCGCCACCGCGCCGTCTTCCCCGCAGGCCACGCTGGGCCGCCCGCTGCTGGGCTGCGTGCCGTCGGCTCCGCGCGCCACGGAGACGGATGACCGGGCCACGGCGCTGGCCTCGAGTTTCACGGCGAATGATCAACAGGACGCCACGTCCACCGGCGCGGAAGCGGCCCAACGCGACCCGTCCACCCCGTGCAACTTCGACGTCAACCCGCGCGACGTCCTTGTCGGCAGCGCGTTTGCGATGACCCTGAACCGTGGCGCGTCCGACGGGCTGTGGACGCTCTGGGGCCGGGGCAACTTCACGCGGTTTGACAGCAAACCCGAAGGCGACTTCGACATGAACGGCGACGTGACGTCGGGCTACATCGGCATCGACCGCCGCTGGTCGAACAGCGGCGTGCTCGGCCTGGCCGTGTCGCACAACACCGGCGAAATCGACTACAGCGACCGGAGCGAAGACGGCGTGGACGGGACGCTGGACTTGAGTTTGACGGCGGTGTATCCCTACGCGCATTGGACCGTCCGCGAGGGCTTGAGCGCGTGGGGCGTGGTGGGCTACGGCACCGGCGAAGGGACGCTGAACGCCGGGGATGACCCGGACATCGACATGGACGTCCATATGCGCATGGCCGCCCTGGGGCTGCGCCAGGACCTGCTGACCGCCGGGCCGTTGAGCGTGGCGTTGAAAACCGACGGCTTCTTTGTGGAAATGTCCTCGGAAGACTCGGATGCGCTGGCGGAGGTGAACTCGGAGGCCAGCCGCGCCCGGCTGGCGCTGGAGAGCCGCGCCAATTTGTACTCCGGGCCGGACGCCAGAATCACGTCAAATATGGAACTGGGCTTCCGGGTGGACGGCGGCGATGCCGACCAGGGCAGCGGGCTGGAAATCGGCGGCGGGCTGGGCTATGCGCGGATGCCGGCCGGGTTGACGCTGGAGGCCCGTGGACGGGTGTTGGTGGGCACGTTTGAGCAATGGGGCGCGAGTTTGACGGCGCGGCTGGACCCGGGCGTGGCCGGGCGGGGGCTGTCCCTGTCGGTGGCCCCGGCCTGGGGCGCGACCGGCAGCGGCACCGACGCCCTGTGGTCACAGCGCCGCCTGCCGCAACAGACCGCCCTGACCGGGCAAACGGGCCGGCTGAATGCGGAACTGGGCTATGGGCTGGCGATGGGCGCCCGTGGGAGTTTGACGCCGTTCGGTACGCTGCAACTGGACGCCGCCTCGGCCCGCCGCCTGCAACTTGGCCTGCGACTGTCCCGTCCCACCGGCCTGCGCCTGGAATTCATCGGCGAGCAGCAAACCAGCCCCCGCGAAGCCCCCAACCACCGCCTCGGGCTGACTGGGACGCTGAACTTCTGATGCGGCCCGGCGATGGCCGGGCGGCGGCCACGGCCGGCGGTCTGACCCCCGCGGCCCCCCTCCGTCATTCCCGACGTTAGTAGTCGGGAATCCATCTTTCAGTTGTTCTGTCTTTCCACATTCCAGACAACGAGGAAACAGCAGGATGGACCTTCGGAGCATTTGCCTTTGGCAAATACTTCCCGACTACCAATGCCTGCCCCCGACGTTCCCATTCGGGGGTCGGGAATGACAGAAGGAGAGGGACGCGGGAATGACGGTATCCCCCCTCCGTCATTCCCGACATCTTTAGTCGGGAATCCATCCTTCAGTTGTTTTTCTTCCGCATCCCAGACAGGACAATGCAACAGAAGGATGGATTCCCGACTACTAACGTCGGGAATGACGGAAGGAAGGGACGGGAATGACGGAAGGAGAGGACGGAAAATGACGAAGTTCGCGGCACGATGAATAAAAAGCACCCCGTCGTGTATATCATGGCGAGTCAACATAACGGCACGCTGTACACGGGCGTCACGAGTGATTTGCCCGCCCGTGTATGGCAACACAAGAACGACGTGGTGGAAGGGTTTGCCGGGAAGTACAACGTGCATCTGCTGGTGTATTTTGAACAACACGGTGACATGTGCTTGGCGATTGAACGCGAAAAACAGATCAAAAAATGGGACCGGCGATGGAAGGTGAGACTGATCGAAACCCACAACCCCGCATGGCGGGATTTGTACGAGGATATTGTTTAACCGCCCCCGCTGTCGCGGGAGGCCCTTGCCATCCCCGCCTGCTCCCTCCTTCCGTCATTCCCGACGTTGGTAATCGGGAATCCATCCTTCAGTTTTCCCTTACCCCAACGAGAGGGAAGGACAACAAAAAGATGGATTCCCGACTGAAGATGTCGGGAATGACGGAGAGAGACGGCGTCCGGCGTCCGGCATTTGTCGTCAGGGTACGGAAGGGGTGTTGGACGGATGCCTGACGGCGGGGCGTTGTGGCCGTTTGCCCGTCACGGTCAGGGCCGTGGAGCTGGCGAGAGGAATCGAACCTCCAACCTGCGGTTTACAAAACCGCTGCTCTGCCGATTGAGCTACGCCAGCCCGCCGCAATGCGTCAGCATACCAGCGAGGCAGCCAGTCGGCAACAGGTTGACCGCTTCCGCTTCCTCTTTCGCTTCCGCTTTTTCCTTCCGTCATTCCCGACGTTAGTAATCGGGAATCCATCCTTCTGTTGCCTTTACCCCAATCAGAGGGAAGGACAACAAAAAGATGGATTCCCGACTAAAGACGTCGGGAATGACGGAGGGGCAAATGCCGTCATTTCCGCCTGCTCCCTCCTTCCGTCATTCCCGACGTTAGTTGTCGGGAATCCATCCTTCAGTTTCCTTGTCTTTTGTTTCCGTCCCTGCCATTGACATCTTACGGATGGATTCCGCGTGCCCACGTTTCTCCTGCCATTGGACATCGTCGACGCGGAATGACGGACGTGGGGCGGTGGGGGCGGGCATTGGCGGGGCCGGAACGTGCCGGCGGCGGACGTGGGGCGGGGCGGGGTGTGGTTTGCCGAGGGGCGGGGGATTGGTGTAGAATCGGGGCCGTGACCATCGCGGCGGGCCGTTTCCGTGGGGCGGCGTCCGGCCAGTGCGGACTTGGGGTTGTGCCGTCGCGGATTCGGGGCTGTGCTGTTTGGCGTTGTGGCGACTCACGCCGCTCGCGCCGCTTCTTTCGAAGGATTATTGTCTATGGAGATGGCAATGCCGCGCGCCTGTCGCGCAAACTTTTTGATCGCGCTGGCCGCGGTGGGCGTGGCCGGGACCCTGGCGACGGCGCCACGGCCGGCGGCGGCCACCGTGCCCGAAGCGTTCAGCCGGGGGTTTTCTGAAATCGTGGCGAAAGTTCAGCCCGCGGTGGTGAACGTCGCCGTGTCGGGCGGCGCGGGGCCTGGCGGCCCACGCCGGCTGCCGCCGGGGCCGTTCGGCGGTCCGCCGGGGCCGCCCATGCAGCCTCCGCCCGGCCCGCCGAGACCGTTCGGGCCTCCCGGCATGAGCGCGGGGTCCGGGGTCATGATCAACGCGGACGGGTATATCGTCACCAACAATCACGTCGTGGAAGACGGCAAAACGCTGACGGTGACCACGTTTGACGGCAAGGAGTTTTCGGCGGAACTGATCGGGGCGGATCCGAAAACGGATCTGGCCGTGATTAAAATCGAAGGCAACGGCCTGCCGTTTATTTCATGGAGCGCCGGCGAGGCGAGCCGGGTGGGCGACGTGGTGCTGGCGGTCGGCAGCCCGTTCGGGCTGAAGTCCTCGGTGACGATGGGCATTATCAGCGCGGTGGGGCGCGGCAACGTCGGCATTACGGAGTATGAGGATTTTATCCAGACCGACGCCCCGATTAATCCGGGCAACTCCGGCGGGCCGCTGGTCAACATGGCGGGGGACATCGTGGGCATCAACACGGCCATTTTTTCCCGCACCGGCGGCTCCGAGGGCATCGGGTTTGCGATTCCCGTGGAGATTGCCAGAAATATCGCGGACAGTCTCATCACCACCGGACGGGTGGTGCGCGGGTGGATGGGCATTGCCATTCAGGAACTGACGCCGGCGCTGGCGCGGTCGTTTCAGTTGCCGGAGTCCCATGCGGGCGGCGTGCTGATTAGCGAAGTGAACGAAAAAGGGCCGTCCGCGGGGGGGATTCTGCAACGGGGCGACGTGCTGCTGGAGTACCGCGGGGAGCCGGTTCGGGACATCAATCATCTTCGGCATATCGTGGCCCGGACGACGGTCGGCACGGGGGTGGAGGTCACCATTTTGCGCGACGGGGAAACCCGGACGCTGACCGTGGAGGTGGGGGAGCGTCCGACGGACGAGATGCTGGCGGGCCAAATGCCCGTGGCCCCGTCGAGCATGGAGCGCCCGGACAATGTGCTCGCGGGGCTGGCGGTGGAGCCGTTGACGGAGGAGCGTCGGACGCAACTGAACCTGTCCGATGAGACAGGCGGCGTCGTGGTGGCCGAGGTGAAAGCCGGGAGCGCGGCGGAATCTGCGGGCCTGCAGCAGGGCGACGTGATTCAGGAAGTGAATCGCGACGCGGTGCGCACCATGGCCGATTACCGGCGGGTGGCCGCGCAAATCACCAAAGAAGAACTGGTCGTGTTGTTTGTCAGCCGCCGGGGCAACAACCTGTTTGTGGCGGTCAATCCCCGGTAACGCCCGCGCCGCGCGCGCGGCGTCATCGAGGCGGTGAACACGAACATGCCGGACACATCATCCCCATCATCCTTCAGAACGTGGCTGCAGGACAAGGTGTTGAATCCTTTCGAGGATAAAAAAATGCCGGTCATGCAGCATGTGTTTGAGTTTCAGGCGCGGCTGACCAAGGCCGTCATTGTCGTGGCCCTGCTGTTTGTCGGCACGTTTTTCTACGCCGACACCCTGGTGCAATGGCTGCGGGTTCCCCTGCAGAATATGTTTGTCGCCGGCAGTCTGCAATGGATTCCGACGGAGTTGCCGAAAATCCCGTTCGTGTTTCTGGCGCCCGCCGAAGCGTTGTGGCAGAACCTCAAGGTGGCGGCCCTGTTCGCGCTGGTGCTGGCGACGCCCTACCTCCTGTGGGAAATCTGGGCGTTTGTGGTGCCCGGCCTGCACGTGCAGGAGCGCCGGTTCGTGGCGCCGTTTGTGCTGGTGAGCACCCTCGCGTTTTACCTGGGCCTGGCGTTCTCGTTCTTTTTTGTACTGCCGTTCGCGCTCAACTTTCTGATTTCCTACGGCGTGCAGGCCGGGTTCATCCCGCAACTGTCCATCGCCAGTTACGTGGGATTCGCGCTGTGGTTTCTGCTGGTGTTCGGGTTGATTTTTGAAGTGCCGCTCGCGCTGACGCTCATGGCCAAACTGGGATGGGCCGACGCGCCCATTCTCAAGCGGTATCGAAAATGGGCGTTCCTGGGCGCGTTTCTGTTCGCCGCGATTCTGACGCCGACTCCCGACCCGTTCAATCAATGTCTGATGGCGCTGCCCATGTATTTTTTCTACGAAGTCGGCATTATCTCCGCCGGATTCTTCGGAAAAAAACCGCCCGCCGGGGCACATGACGCCGCCGCCGGCGCCGGGACGCCGACGGGCGCGCTCCGCGCCAACCCGCTGCCCAACTCCGGGACGACGGGGGCCGCCGGCGCATCCGACGAATACGTGGGCGTGCCATGACGCCGCGACGCGGGCAGAACGGCGGGGCAGATATTCCGCACCGCATTTTCCAGTCATTCTCTCTTTTCGTCATTCCGCGTCGACGAGGTTCAACGGCAGGAGAATGGTGGGCACGCGGAATCCATCCGTAAGATGTTAAGGGCGGGAAGAAGGGAACTGAAGGATGGATTCCCGATTACTAATGTCGGGAATGACGGAAAGAGGGAGCGGGCGGGAATGACGGAAAGAGGGAGCAGGCGGGAATAACGGAAAGAGAAGGTGGGGAGGCCGGCGGGGGAAATCCGGAATGATAGACGGCGGGGCGGCAAGGGCATGACGGCATTTGCCCCCTCCGTCATTCCCGACATCTTTAGTCGGGAATCCATCCTGATTTCCGTCATTCCGTGACGATGATGTCCAATGGCAGGAGAAACGTGTGTGCGCGGAATCCATCTGTAAGATGTTTAATGGCGGGAAGAAGGAAAAAGAAGGATGGATTCCCGATTACTAATGTCGGGAATGACGGAAAGAGGGGGCGGGAATGACGGAGGGGAGAAAGCGGAAATGACAGACATGACAGAAATGACAAAAAGAGAGAGGGGGCATCCATGGGCGCTGAATTGACGATGGCGTCGGCTTCGGCGGCGGGCGATGCGTGCACGTATATGTGGGCTTGCGCCATTTGCGATGAGAATGAAACCTGCCAGAAGGACAAGGAAGGGCACAGCCGGTGGCTGGTGGCGAAGCGCATGGAGCGCATCGAGCATAAAATCCTCGTCATGAGCAACAAGGGCGGCGTCGGGAAAAGCACGCTCTCCGTCAACCTGGCCGTGAGTCTGGCGTTGAAGGGCCATGAAGTGGGCATCTGCGACATGGATATTCACGGTCCGAACATTCCCAAAATGGTGGGTGCCGAAGGTCAACGCCTGAAGATCAGCGCGGGGGGAGGCATTATTCCCCACCAGGTCTACAACATGAAAATCGCCTCGATGTCGTTCCTCCTGCAGAACTCCGACGACCCCATTATCTGGCGCGACGCCTATAAGTTTGAATTTATCAATCAACTGCTCGGCGGCGTGGAATGGCAGGATCTGAACTACCTGATTGTGGATTTGCCGCCGGGCACGGGCAATGAATCCGTCACGACGATGGATCTGATCGGGGAGGTCACGGGCTGCGTCATCGTGTCGACGCCGCAGGAAGTCGCGCTGTTGGACGCGCGCAAGTCCGTCACGTTTGTCCGGGACAGCGAGTTGCCGATCATCGGCATCGTGGAAAACATGAGCGGCCTGGATTGCCCGCATTGCCGCGAACACATCGAAGTCTTTCGGGCGGGCGGGGGAGAAGCCTCTGCGCGGGACATGGGCGTGCCGTTTCTGGGGCGCATTCCGCTGGACCCGGACGTGGTGCGGCAAAGCGATTCCGGCGAACCCTATGCCCTGTTCCATTCCGACCTGCCGACGGCCGACGCCTATCACGCCGTCGCCAACCGGGTGGACGAGTTCTGCAGGAAAAAACACAAACGCGCGCCGGTGTCCGTCGCGGTTCAAAGCCCGTTCAAGAAAAAATAACACGGCCCACTTCCATGGACACTCTGACCGCTCTCACGGACGCGCAGGAGATTGTGCTGAACGCCGCCGCGCCGCTGGGGATCGAAAAAGTCGGCATCATGGACGCGCTCGGCCGCGTTCTGGGCGAGGACGTGGTCGCGCCGCGGGACCATCCCCCCTGGGACAATTCGGCCATGGACGGGTTTGCCGTTCGGTGGGACGACATCAAGACGGAACACGAGATTGCCACACCGGCGGAGTTGGCCGTTGTTGAAGACGTGCCGGCCGGGAAAGCGGCCGTGAACACCGTGGGGCCGGGCGAGGCCATTCGAATCATGACCGGCGCGCCGATGCCCGGCGGCGCCGACACCGTGGTGCGTGTCGAATACACGGAGTCGACCGCCGACCGCGTGCGGGTGTTCAAGCCGGAACCCCGGCACGCCAATATCCGCCCCCGGGGCGAGGACGTCCGGGCGGGCGACTGCATCATTCCACGGGGCGCGCCGTTGCGTCCGGCGGACCTGGGCATGCTCGCGATGCTGGCCAAGCCGTTTGTGCCGGTGTATCAACTCCCCCGCGTGGCCGTGCTGGCCACGGGCGATGAACTCGCCGACCTGGACGACCCGTTCGACGAGCAAAAAATCATCAACTCCAACAGTTACGGCATGGCCGCCGCCGTCCGGGAAGCCGGCGGGGCGCCGCTCCTTCTGGGCATCGCCGGCGATTCTCCCGCCGCGTTGAAGGAAAAAATCGCGCAGGGCCTGGGATGCGACATCCTGGTGCTGTCGGGCGGCGTGTCCATGGGCGACCATGACTTTACCAAAGACGTGTTCGCGGAACTGGGCGCCGACATGCATTTTTGGAAACTGGCGATTCGCCCCGGCCAGCCCGTGGCCTTCGGCGCGATTCGAAACACGCTGGCGTTCGGCCTGCCCGGCAATCCCGTGTCGTCCATGGTCACGTTTGAACAACTGGCGCGGCCGGCGATTATGAAAATGGGCGGTCATCGGCGGTGGGCGCGTCCGGTGGTGCACGCCGAGTTTCAGGAGCGGTTTTCCAAGCGTCCCGACCGCCGGCATTTTCTTCGCGGCATCCTGGAACGCAAGAACGGCGCGCTGACCGTGCGCACCACCGGCCCGCAAGGCTCCGGGATGCTGACGTCCCTGGTCAAAGCCAACGGGCTGATCGATATTCCCGAAGACGTCGAAACGCTTCAGCCCGGCGACACCGTGCGTGTCCAGGTGCTCGGCGGGAATTTTTAATTTTTTAAAATTGACCATCCATGACGCCGCCCATCCTTTCCGTCGTCGGATGTTCCAACAGCGGGAAAACCACGCTGATCGAGCGCGTGATTCCCGAACTGACCCGCATGGGATACCGCGTGGCGACCGTCAAGCACGCGGGACACGGGTTTGACCTGGACACGGAAGGCAAGGACAGTTGGCGTCACAAGCGGGCGGGCGCCGGCACCGTGGTGGTGGTGTCCAAAGGCAGTCTGGCCATGTTCGCCGACGTGCCGGAAGAGATGAACGTCGAAGACGTTCGGGAACGGTTTCTGGACGGCCGCGCGGATTTAATCATCGCGGAAGGGTGGAAAGGCGGGCGTGATCCGAAAATTGTCGTCGTGCGCGAGCGACTTGACGAAGTGAACGTGTCCGGCGGCGACGTGCTGGCCGTGGTCTCGACACACCCCATCGACACCGCCGTGCCGTGCATTGACCGGGACGACATCGCGGCGGTGGTCACGCTGATCATGCGGCATTATCCCCGGCCCGCCGCGTTCGCCTGACATGAGCCGACGGTCCGCGCTCATCGTGGCGGCGGTGGTCGGCGTCCTGCTGGCCGCCGGCACGGCGGCGGTGCCGCTGACCGACCATCCCCGGTTCTGCGCCCTGTGTCATACCATTCGTCCCTCGGTGGACAGTTGGGCGGCGTCGTCTCACAAAGACGTGACCTGCGTGGACTGTCACGTACGCCCCGGCGTTGCGGGATGGATCGAAGACAAAGCGCTGGCGGGCCTGGTCGACGTGGCCATCACGTGGTTCGGGACGCCGGCCGCGCCGCACGACCTGCGCGCCCGCGTGGGGTCGCCCGTGTGCGTGCGCTGTCATCGCGCGATTTTGCGCGTGTCCGAAGTGGCCGTGAGAGATTTGCCGCCGCCCGTCAACGATCTCGGACTGGTGATGAGTCACCGGAAACACATGGAGGCGTTTGACCGGCGCGGGCGGGGAGAGGGGTGCACCACCTGTCACGCGCGCGTCGTACACGGCGCGCCGATCAAAGGCTATCCCATTGTCATCCCGCGCGGGCACGTGACCCTGGACGCGGCGCCGCATCATCCCGATTACCCCGAAGGCTCGGCGTTGTGGCAATCGTCCCTGGCCGATTGCCTGCGGTGCCACGACAATCACACCGCGTTTGACGGCAAGGCGCTGCGCAAGGATTGCGACGTGTGTCACATCGGGGCGGCCGTCAGGGAATTTTTGTTTTAACGCCGGGGCGATGCTCATGCCGACTCCCGTTGTGTGCGTTCGCGATTTGACGAAAAAGTTCGGTGACGTGACCGCGGTGGACGGCGTGTCGTTCGACATCCGGCCCGGAGAAACCGTCGGGCTGATCGGGCCGAACGGCGCGGGGAAAACCACCACGTTTCAAATGCTCCTGGGTGTGATTACGCCCACGCGCGGCACGATTGAAATGTTCGGACTGAATCTGCCGGAACACCGGGAGACGATTCTCCGGCAGGTCAATTTTTCCTCGACCTATATTTCCATGCCCTATGCCCTGACCGTGGAAGAAAACCTCAACGTGGCGGGACGACTCTACGGGTTGACGGATCTCAATCGGCGCATTGACGACGTGATGAAAAAACTGGACATGGAAAAGATGCGCCGGACGCTCACACGCAAACTGTCGTCGGGGCAACTCACGCGGCTGACTCTGGCGAAAGCCGTGATGACCGAACCGAAAATCCTGTTTCTTGACGAACCCACCGCCAGTCTGGATCCGGACGTCGCGCACCGGATCAAGGGATTCCTGAAGGAATACCGCCGGACGTCGGGCTTGAGCATCCTGTACACCTCGCACAACATGAGGGAAATGGAGGAAATGTCCGACCGGATTCTGATTCTTCGGCGCGGGAAACTCATCGCGGAGGGCACCGCCGAAGACGTGGTGGCGAGATACGATGAACGGGACCTCGAACGGGTCTTTCTGAAAATTTCACGCGAGAGTTGACGCACGCCGTTGCCGCCGCCGGTGCGGGCGACGGGATGCCGCCGCGCCGCAAGTCGGCGGGTTTTGAGGAGCCTTGTGCCGGCTTTGACCTTTTCACCGGGAGACGAAACATGAACACCGGCCGCGTGGCGGCGTTGATGACACGGCATCTTTTTCTCTACCGCCGGAGTTTTCCCCGGTTGCTGGAGATTTTTTACTGGCCCCTGCTGGACCTGGTGGTGTGGGGCTTTATCACGATGTATCTGGCGCGGAACGGAAGCGGACTGCACGCCGCCGTGACGTTTTTTCTGGGCGCGCTCATTTTCTGGGACATTCTGTTTCGCGCGCAGCAGGGAATCACCATCTCGTTTCTGGAAGAAATCTGGTCGCGCAATCTTATGAACTTATTTGCCAGCCCGCTGACCGCCGGAGAGTTTTTGACGGCGATGATGGCCATGAGCGTCCTGAAGGTGGCCGCCGTGTTCGTCATCATGGCGGGCTTCGCTCTGTTGTTTTACTCGTATAACATCTTTGTCATTGGGCTGGCTCTCCTGCCGTTTGTCCTGAATCTGATTGCCGCCGGCTGGCTCATCGGCATCCTGACCCTGTCGGTGATTATGCGGTTCGGCCAGCAAGCCGAAGTGCTGGCATGGGGGCTGGTCTTTCTGTTTCAACCCGTGTCCTGCGTGTTTTATCCGCTTTCCGTGCTGCCCGGCTGGCTGCAGCCGGTGGCCCTGGCGAATCCCGCCGCGCATGTGTTTGAAGGGATGCGCGGGGTCCTGCTGCATCACGCGGTGCCCTGGGACTGTCTCGGATGGGCGACGGGGCTGAACGCGCTGTATCTGCTGGTGATGATCGCGGTGTATCAATACACGTTTGCCGTGTGCAAAGACCGCGCTCTGCTGGTGCGGGTCGGGGAGTAGCGCCGCGCGGGCGCAGGCATGACGGAGAGAGTGCTGTCTGCCTCCCCCTTGCCGTCATTCCGCGTCGACGAGTCCATTGGCAGGAAAATGGTGGGTGCGCGGAATCCATCCGAAAGTGGTTAATGGACGGGACAGAAAACAGGACGAAGAAACTGAAGGATGGATTCCCGATTACTAATGTCGGGAATGACGGAAGGAGGGAGCAGGCGGAAATGATGGAAAGAGAAGGCGGGGAAGCCGACGGAGGAAATCCAGAATGATAGACGGCGTGGCGGCAAGGACATGACGGCACATTTGCCCCCTCCGTCATTCCCGACATCTTTAGTCGGGAATCCATCTTTTTGTTGTTTTGTTTTTGTCTTGGTTAAGACAAGGAAACTGAAGGATGGATTCCCGACAACTAACGTCGGGAATGACAGAAGGAGGGAATGACGGAGAAAGAGAGGCGGGAATGACGGAGGGGCTTCTGCTCAACACACGGTGCCGTTTGACTTTCAGGTACCGGCCTTGTCACGATGTCGCGATGTGCTTTCCGGTTGGGAATCCGTGATTTCCGCCATGGTGGTGTTGTCGGGTGGTGACTCTCATGTGGAAGCGGAACTTTCTTTTTCGCGCGCACGAAGCCGCTCCGTTGCCTCAAACGGAACAGGACGTGTTTTATGAAACCGACCAGGCGCTGGACAGTTCGGGCCTGAACGTGGAGAAGTATCTTTCGGTCTGGCTGCAAGGGGAGGGCGACCAGGACCGGCCCTCGGCCTACACCACGGTGTACGTCAGGACGGCCACGTTTGATCCCGTGAAGAAGGTCGGATTCCTGCAGCCTTTGCAGGGGCGCACCCACCAGATCAGGCAGATGCTCTCTCCCGGGCAGAAAACCTTTCTGAAGGACTGGCTCACCCGCGCCAATCCCGCGGCCTGGGAAGAAGCCGGCGACGGGTTTCACGCTATCTTTGACAACGAAGAACGGCGGAGGGACGACTGAAAGGCCGCCGGAGAAGGATCGCCGGCGACGCGGTGTGTTCCGATGACGGCCGCCGGAGAAGGATCGCCGGCGGCAGGTTCGTCCCGTGGGTTACGTGAGCGTGCCTCCCCGGCGCGCCGCCGTTTTCAGCAGTTTCACGAATCCCTTTTTGAGCACGACGTTGATGAGTTCCTCCACGTCGCGTTGATTGAAGAACGTCTCCTTGAGGGTTTCGCCGGCCCCGACGGTCACGCGCATCGTGCGTCCGTCGGCGGCGTTGTGAATCATGAAGATCATCGTCGCGTCCACTTCGATCAGGGAATACAACAGCCTGTCGGTGACGTTGGCCTTGAAGTGTGTGATGTCGGCCTCAATGCGGAAGTCGGCGGACGCCGCGTCCGTGTCGGCGGCGGCGGAGAATCCCGACTGATTCAGAAAGTGAATGAACCCCCGTGTGACCGCGGGGCCGAGCGTGTCGTCCTTCAGGCGAATCGCATTCCGGCTGCCCGTCCGCTTGATATGGACGCCCACCTGTTCGGTGTCGGAGCGCCGGTCCTGAAAGGCGGCCACCGCGACGGACGAACGGGATGCCTGCGGGGCAGGCTCCATGGCCATGTCCGGGAGTTGGAGCGTGTCGAGGGTTCCGTGACAGCCGGCAAGGGTCACCCCCGCCAGGAGCAGTCCGGCGATCAACGAGTGTGGCATGGGACGGCACTCCTTTTTCGATGAGTGGGATGCGTCAGGCGACGCCGACGATGGCTTGTGTTTTCTCATGCGACCGCGACTTTCACGCGGAATGCCCCGGCCACGGCGCCGTCGACTTTATGCCGACGGCGCACGAGAGGCCGACGGAACAGGGGCGTGAGAATCTAGGAATCGCCCGCGGGGTCCGCCGAAGCGGTTAGCGGGGACCTCGACCGCCGCCGAATCCGCCACGGCCGGACCGGTCTTCCTGTGGCCTGGCCTGATTCACGGTCAACGTGCGGCCCTCCAACTGGGTACCGTTCAGCGCCGTAATCGCGGCTTTGCCTTCGTCATCCGAGGGCATTTCGACAAATCCGAATCCACGGGATTTCCCCGTGTATTTGTCGGTGATGATTTTTGCCGAATCCACGTTGCCGTGCTGCACAAAGAGATCCGTCAATTCGGTTTCGGTCATGGCATACGGCAGACCGCCCACGTAAATCTTAAACGACATGGCACAACTCCTTTGAAAAGGTCGGGATGCACACTCGAGAAACGGGAAAGAAAAGGGTGGGCCGAAGACGCAAACGACGAGGGCGACTCAGGTCAGACTTTCGATTCAGATTCCCGACTGCAACCGTCAATTGATAAATGGCTGTCTTGACCCATTCGGTCGACAGCCTTCACATTGCCAGCCACCCTAACACATCCCCGCAGGAAAGACAACCCCTTGTCTGCGCCCCCCGTCGGCGGCGTTCCCGGCGGGCGGATGAGGCGGTCCGACCGGGGCCGGCCGCGTGCCGTGGCGTGGTGGACGTCCTTCGGGTGTCCGGCCGGCGGTTATCCGGGGCGGATCAACCTGGGCGGGCGTTGGGCGTCAAGGTCGGCGTAAAAGTCCCGGCCTTCGTGATTGATGACGATGAAGGCCGGGAAGTTTTCGACTTCGATTTTCCTGACCGCCTCCATCCCAAGGTCGTCGTAGTCCAGGACGTCCACTTTTTTGATGTTATCCTGGGCCAGCCGGGCCGCGGGGCCGCCGATGGAGCCGAGATAAAATCCCCCGTGCGCGTGACAGGCTTCGCGCACTTGTTGGGAGCGGTTGCCCTTCGCCAGCATGACCAGACTGCCCCCCGCCGCCTGAAACGGCTCGACGTAGGCGTCCATGCGTCCGGCGGTGGTGGGGCCGAAGGAGCCGGAGACATGGCCTTCGGGTTGTTTGGCGGGGCCGGCGTAATACACCGCATGATTCTTGAAATAGTCGGGGAGTCCCCGGCCCGCGTCCAGTTGCTCTTTGAGCCGGACGTGGGCCAGGTCCCGCGCCACCACCAGCGGCCCGGTGAGCGACAACCGCGCGCCCACGGGATGCCGGCGCAGGTCGGCGAGAACGTCGGCCATGGGGCGGTTGAGATCAATCGCCGCCGCCGTGCGCAGGCCCGCGTCGCTCACGTCGGGAAGATATTGCGCGGGGTCGGTTTCCAGTTGTTCGAGAAAAATACCGTCTTTGTTAATGACGCCCAGAATCTGCCGGTCGGCGGAGCATGAGACGCCCAGCCCCACGGGACAGGACGCGCCGTGACGCGGCAGGCGAATCACCCGCACGTCGTGCGCGAAGTATTTGCCGCCGAACTGCGCGCCGATGCCGGTCTCGACGCAGAGTTGGAACAGGTCGCGCTCCATGGCGAGGTCACGGAAGGCGCGGCCCTGGGGGTTGCCGGTCGTCGGCAGGTCGTCCAGATACCGGCAACTGGCGAGTTTGACGGTTTTCAGGGTGAACTCCGCGGACAGCCCCCCGACGACGACGGCCAGATGATAGGGCGGGCAGGCGGATGTGCCGATGGTGCGGATTTTGTCCGCGAGAAACGCGCGGAGGGAATGCGGATTCAGCAGGGTTTTAGTTTCCTGGTAGAGAAACGTCTTGTTCGCCGAGCCGCCGCCTTTGGCGATGAACAGAAAACGGTAGGCCGCGCCACGGTCGGCGTAGAGTTCGATTTGCGCGGGAAGATTCGCGCCGGTGTTGCGCTCGGTGAACATGTCGAGGGGCGCCATCTGCGAATAACGCAGGTTGCGCCGCGTGTAGGCGTCATGGATGCCGCGCGAAAGCGCCTCCGCGTCGTCGCCGTCGGTGAACACCTGCTGGCCCTTGTGGCCGATGACAATCGCCGTGCCGGTGTCCTGGCATCCCGGCAGGATTCGGCCCGCGGCGATGTTGGCGTTTCGCAGGAGTTCCACCGCCACGAAGCGGTCGTTGTTTGAGGCGTCGGGGTCGTCCAGAATGCGCGCCAGTTGTCGGAGGTGGTCCGCCCGCAGCAGATGCGCGACGTCGTCCATGGCCTCGCGCGCCAGGAGCGTGAGCGCTTCGGGCCGGATTTTTAAAATTTTTTGCCCTTCGAAGACGGCGGCGGCGATATGATCCGACGTTAATTTTCGATACGTCGTCGTATCGGCGCCGTGTTCAAAAATTTCCTGGTAGCGAAACTCCGTCATGTCGTGTCTCCGGCCTGTGTCCGGCGGCGCCGCGCGCCGAACGGGGATGTCCCGCGCCGCCGCGCGCGACGGCACGCCCGCTCGTCACCCGACGGGCGGCGCCCATTCTTCGTCGCGGCGTTCCTTTTGCGCTTCGCGGTGCGCGTGTTCGTCGTCGTCCAGTTTGTTTGCCGCCTGCCGGTCCAGGATTTCACGCGGCGTCAGATATTTAAGCGCCGTGCCCGTCAACACTTTCTGCCGTATCGTGCCGCCGATGCGGATGTTGAGCACGGCATGTGCCCCGATGGCGTGCGCGCGTTCCAGGAGTTCCGCGTGCAGGACGTCCCAGTTCACGGACGGCGTACCGGAAGGCTGTTCGACGTCCAGGTCGCCCAGTTCGCTGAAGGGAATCACGGGCCAGTCGTCCAGCACACTGACCGCGTTGTGAGGGGAGGCGGAGCCGTCCGTGTTTGCGAGCGGCGCCGCGGCGTCGGGCGCGTTGTTGGAGTGGGCCGACCAGGGCGCGCGGGCGGCGTGCACGTCAAAGGCGTTGAGGCGGCCGGCGGCCACGGCGGCTTCGTGGGGGTTGGCGCTGGCCGCCATGCGTTTGAGTTTTTCGACGCGCTCAAGCGCTTCCCGGAGGCTCATCTTCGCTCCCGGTTTTCGCAATGCATTAATCGGCATTCGGCGCACTCCAATCCGTGATGACCGCGACGGCGGCCGGACAAGGCGACCCGACGAAGTTGCAAGGCGGCAAGGCCGCCGCCGTGCCGACTGCCGGCAACCCGGCGGAACGTTGTGACTTCGTCGCTGAATTTTTTACTCGTCGGTCTGTCTGCTTGTCAACCGACCGGCACACCTCCGAAGGCGACGGAAGGGGGCTGGATACCGGCTTCCGCCGGTATGACAAAGAGGCGATGGCACGACGGTACGACGGCATTTGTCTTCTCCGTCATTCCGCGTCACCGGCGTTCAATGGGAGGAGAACCGTGCGTACGCGGAATCTATCCGTAAGAGGTTAATGGCAGCCCTCCCTCCGTCATTCCCGACATCTTTAGTCGGGAAGTATTTGCCAACGGCAAATGCTCCGAAGGTCCATCCTTCAGTTGTCTTTCCCTTGGTTGGGACAATGCAACCGAAGGATGGATTCCCGATTACTAACGCCTGCCCCCGACGTTCCCATTCGGGGGTCGGGAATGACGGAAGGAGAGAGGGAATGACGAAGAGAGGAAGGCGGGCATGACGGGCTAGACGTTGAATTTGAAATGACAGACGTCGCCGTCGCGCATGACGTAGTCTTTGCCTTCGGAGCGAATGATGCCCTGTTCCCGCAGCGCCTGTTCCGAGAGATGCCGGTCCAGATCGTCGAAGCGGTACACGTCGGCTTTGATGAACCCTTTTTCAAAGTCCGAATGGATGACGCCGGCGGCGCGCGGGGCTTTGGTCCCGACGGGGATGGTCCATGCCCTGACTTCTTTCGGGCCGCCGGTGAAGTAGGAGCAGAATCCCAGGGTGCGGTACGCCGCCACGATCACCTGTTCCAGGCCGCTGTGCGTCATGCCCAGGTCGGCCATGAACAGGGCGCGGTCCCGGCCGGACAGTTCGGCCAGGTCGCTTTCCAGTTTGCCGCACAGGACGACCGACTCCGCGCCGCGCGCCGCGGCCAGCGTGCGGAAGGTGTCGATGACGGCCTGGTCAGGGTGTTCGTCGGTGTTGCCGACGTAAAGCACCGGCTTGGACGTCAGCAGGAAAAACTTTTTGATCTCGTCGGGGGCCAGTCCGGTTTCCCGCGCGGGGACGCCGGATTCAAGCCCCTTCCGCAACGTCGTGAGTGCGGCCAGCGTCTCTTGCGACGCCTTGTCCCCGGTGCGCGCCCGGCCCGCCAGTTTGTCCGTCTGCGTCGTGAGACTTTCGAGATCGGCCAGCATGAGTTCGGTGTCGATCACGTCAACGTCGCGCGCCGGGTCCACGCGCCCCAGCGCATGCACCACGTCCTCGTCCTGAAACAGCCTGACCATGTGGAGGATCGCGTCCACTTCGCGGATGTTGGCCAGAAAGGCGTTGCCCAGCCCTTCGCCGCTCGCCGCGCCTTTGATCAGGCCAGCGATGTCGACGAACCGGCAGGAGGCGGGCGTGGTTTTGTGCGGCTTAAACAGTTCCGCGAGGCGGTCCAGCCGCGCGTCGGGCACGTTGACGACGCCGACGTTGGGTTCAATGGTGGTGAACGGGTAGTTGGCGGCGGCGGCGGCGCCCGCCGTCAGCGCGTTGAAGATGGTGGATTTGCCGACGTTGGGAAGCCCGACGATGCCGATTTCCATGAGAGCGACATCGTAGCAAACCGGCGCCGGGTTCGGCTAGGGGACGCGCGTCGCGCGGGCCGGCGGCGTGGACAGGGACGGGTAGCGGGGCCGGGTAGCGGGGCTGGCGCCGGCATTCGCCCCCCTCCTCTCTCTCCCCTCCGTCATTCCCGACGTCTTTTGTCGGGAATCCATCCTTCAGTTGTTCTTTCCTCTTCCCCTTGGGTCAAGACAAGGAAACAGAAGGATGGATTCCCGACTACTAACGTCGGGAATGACGGAAGGAGGGGATGACAGAAGGAGGGAATGACAGAAGGAGGGGGTCGGGAATGCCGGAAACAGAAGCGAGCGTGGCGGAAACAGAAAGCAGGCATACCGGAAACAGAAAGCGGGCATGCCGGATACACATTTCCGCTTGTCGTCCTTTCCTCTTCCGTTTGTGGTAGAGTGGACGGCGGTTGTCTCAATCAGGTTGTCATTGTCTGGTACAGGAGGGACTTCTCATGGGCGCGGAAACGCAGGTCTTTGGCACCCTCGCGGTCCTGTTTCTTTTTTTCCTTTTCCTGACGGGGTTTCTCTACCTCATTCCCATTCCGTTGTGGATTGCCGCCTGGGCGTCGAATGCCTACGTGGGGTTGTTGACGCTGGTCGGGATGCGGTTCCGCCGGGTGCCGCCCGGCACGGTGGTGACGGCGCGGATCAGCGCGGTCAAGGCGGGGCTGGCCATCCCCACCAATGATCTGGAAGCCCATTTTCTGGCCGGCGGCGACGTGGTGAAAGTGGTGAACGCGATGATTTCCGCCGACAAGGCGAATATTCCCATGCCGTTCAAGCGCGCGGCGGCCATCGATCTCGCCGGCCGCGACGTGCTGGAGGCCGTGCAAATGTCCGTCCTGCCGAAGGTGATTGAAACGCCGAGGATTACGGCCGTGGCGAAAGACGGCATTCAACTGATCGCCGTTTCGCGGGTGACCGTGCGGGCCAATATCGACCGGCTGGTCGGAGGCGCGGGGGAAGAGACGGTGATCGCCAGAGTCGGCGAGGGCATGGTGAGCACCATCGGCTCGTCGGCCCGGCACAAGGACGTGCTGGAAAACCCCGACGACATCTCGAAACATATTCTCGACAAAGGGCTGGACGCCGGCACCGCCTTCGAAATTTTGTCCATCGACATCGCGGACGTGGACGTCGGCGAAAACATCGGCGCCAAACTGCAAATCGACCAGGCCGATGCCGACAAACAAATCGCGCAGGCCAAAGCCGAAGAACGCCGGGCCATGGCCGTGGCGCTGGAACAGGAAATGCGGGCGCGGGTGATCGAGGCCGAAGCCGAAGTGCCGCGCGCCATGGCCGAGGCGTTTCGAAAAGGCAATATCGGGTTGATGGATTATTACCGCATGAAGAACGTGCAGGCCGATACCGCAATGCGTGAGTCCATCGCGCAGGATGAAACGCCGCCGCCGGACGGGCCGGCCAAACGATGAGGCGCGTGTGAGACTCGAACCGTTTGTCTTTCTGGGCATCATCCTTCTTGTCTGGTTTGTCGGCGCCTTCGGAAGTTGGCTGCGGCGGGAAATCGAGCGGCAGTCGGCCATCCCGCCGGACGCCGACGTCACCGCCGGCCATGCCGCCGATTCGACTTTAACTTTAACTTCAACTTCCCCTCCGCCTTTGCCGGATGGCGTGGCCGTCACGCCCGACGCGGCGGCACATGACGCGCGCGGGATACCGGGTGCCGTGCCCCGTGTCGTTCCCATGGGACGGCCGCGTGCTGTCTCCGGCCGGTTGCGCGCCCACGGGCCACGGGCCGCGCGCGACGGCATCATCATGCTCACGGTGTTCGGCGCGTGCAAAGCGTTGGAGCCGTGGTCGCGGAAAACGTGACGCGCGGGTGACGGGGATAGGGACAACGGTGACGGCGCTGTGACGGCATCCTCCTTCCGTTCCCCGATTACCAACGTCGGGGGCAGGCATTCCACACCACCGACATCCGAACCGTCCGCGCGCGGAATCCATCCGTAAGAAGTCATTGGCCGCCCCCCCTCCTCCTCCTCCTCCGTCATTCCCGACATCTTTAGTCGGGAATCCATCCTTCAGTTATTCTTCTTTGATTAGGACAAGGAAACAGAAAGATGGATTCCCGACTACTAACGTCGGGAATGACGGATTGGAGGACTGGGGGACTGGGGGAATGACGGAGGGGGACATAGGGAATGACGGAAGGAGCGGGCGGAAGTATTTGCCGTCGGCAAATGCTCCGAAGGTGACGGCGGGGACAACGGCGGCGACGGCGGTGACGGGCGGGCGTCAGGCCACTTTGACGGGGATGACCTTGACGTGGACTCTGGCCAGCCCCTTGGTGTGGAATCCGAGTTCTCTGGCGGCGGCGTAACTCAAATCGATAATGCGCTTCCCCGAATGGGGATTGTTGGCGGAGGGGAACGGGCCACGGTCGTTGACCCGGACGATCACGGAGCGCCCGTTTTCCAGATTCGTCACTGTCACGTTGATCGGCAGAGGCAGGTACTTGTGCGCGGCGGTGAGGGCCAGCGGATTGAACGCCTCTCCGTTCGCGGTCATCCGCCCGCCTTTTTTGCGGCGGGTCTCCTCCCCGTACCACGACGCGATGCCCGTTTCTTCATACCGCTGCGCCTGCGCGACGCTCATGGGCACGTATCGTTTGCCTTTCACCACGTAGGGCGCCCATTTGACGCGGCCCAGGCGAATGGCTTCTTTGACCGGCAGCCCGTCAATGGTTTCGATGTCTTCATGCGTCAGGGGCCAGTCCATCGGCGCCCGCACCACTTCGAAGGTGAATTTCCCGATGTGGTAGACGATTTTGCCGACGCCGGTGGTCAGAGTGTAGGCGCCCTTGGCGATGTAATAGACGCCCTTGGCCGCGCCTTTGACGACGTTGTAGCCGGCGTCGAACACCGCGCATCCCGGCAGCAGGGCCAGCACGAGCAGAAGGACGTGCGGGCCGCGGGCACGCGGTCGGGGCGGGGTTCGTGGCGTCATCCGGCGCATCGTGCCTACGTGGTGTAGGAGGCGTTGATGGTCACATAGTCGCGGGACAGGTCCGTGGTCCAGAGACGGGCATGGCCCCGGCGGTTCCCGACCGAAAGCGTGACGGTGTATTCCCGGTTTCGCATCACCCGCCGGGCGCGCCGGTCGGCCCGGTCTCCCATGCCCCGGCCGTTCCGCATGACCGGCGTGTCGTTGAGGGACAACGACAGCCCGGCGGGATCAAAGGCCACGCCGGCGCGGCCGGCGGCCGCCGCGATGCGGCCCCAGTTGGGATCTTCCCCGAAGAAGGCGGTTTTCACCAGCAGCGAGGTCGCCACCGCGCGGGCAATGGTCCCGGCGTCCCGGTCGGTCTTCGCGCCGCCGACGACGATCTCGACGAGTTTGGTGCAGCCTTCGCCGTCGCGGCAGATTTGCCGCGCCAGCGACAGGCAGACGTCGCGCAGGAGGGCGTAAAATGTGTTCCATGCCGGCGTGCCCATTCGAATCACCGGGTTGCCGGCCTGCCCGTTGGCGAGACACAGCACGGTGTCGTTCGTGCTGGTGTCGCCGTCGACACTGATGCAGTTAAACGTTTCGTCGGCGGCGCGGGTGAGGGCGGCTTGCAGCGCCCGCGGGGCAATCGCGGCGTCGGTGGTGAGACAGGCCAGCACGGTCGCCATGTCGGGATGCACCATCCCCGCGCCTTTCGCCATGCCCCCGATGGTGAGCACCCGCCGGCCGACGGCGGCCCGGCGGGCGATTTCCTTGCAGACGGTGTCCGTCGTCATGATCGCCCGCGCGGCCTGCCGGTGGCCCGCCCGGCCCAGACGCCGGACGAGGGGCGCGACCGCGCGCCGAATGTGCCGGATCGGCAGGGGGCGGCCGATGACGCCCGTGGACCCCACAAAGACCGACTGGACGGGGAGGCGCAAATGCGTCGCCGCGAGTGTGCGCATTTCCATGGCGTCCAGCATGCCCTGTCTGCCGGTCAGCGCGTTGGCGTTGCCGCTGTTGATGATGATGGCGCGGCCCGCGTGGCGCCGGAGTTGACGGCGGCACAACAACACCGGGGCCGCCGCGATTCGGTTTTTTGTGAAGACGCCCGCCATGACGCCGGGATGCGCGGACGTGACGAGGGCGAGATCCGGCAGCGGGGCGGGCTTGATGCCCGCGTGGATGCCCGCGGCGAGGAACCCTCCGGGGGCCGTGACGCCGCCTTGTACGGTGTGGAGAGTGGCCATGATGTGTGTACGTGGACGGGGACGCGCGCGGCCGTCAGGGAAATACGCCGGGCGACGTCAAGGCCGTCTCTTCCGGGAATCCCATCATCACGTTCATGCACTGGATGGCCTGGCCGGCCGCGCCTTTGACCAGATTGTCCAGGGCCGACACGGCGACGACGTGGTTCGTGCGGCGGTCCACGCACGCGCCGATGTCGCAAAAATTCGACCCGCGCACGTGGCCGGGGCTGACGGCGGCGGCGTCATCCCGGATTCTGACAAAACGTTCGTGGCGGTAAAACTCCCGGTACAGTTTTTTCACGGCGGCGTCGGTGAGCGGGGTCCGCAGTCTGGCGCAGGCCGTGCTCAAGATGCCGCGGGTCATCGGCGCGAGGTGCGGGGTGAAGACCACGTTCACGGCGCCGCCGCCGCGCCGTCCGGCGCGCGGTGTGTCGAG
Organism: Nitrospirales bacterium; assembly: GCA_020027205.1. Taxonomy (GTDB): domain Bacteria; phylum Nitrospirota; class Nitrospiria; order Nitrospirales; family UBA8639; genus Bin75. The sequence goes on from JAHRAQ010000005.1 coordinate 23,044, forward strand.
GCGCCGCAGTTCCTGTTCGATTTCCGGGATATGGCGGTGACGGGCGATGGCGTAGGCCGTGATGGAATCGTTGGCCTCCGGAAAATGGGACGCCGTGGCCGGGGCGCGGCCCGCGCCGGAGACGCCGGATTTGGCGTCGATGACAATGCCGTCCGTCACGATGGCCCGGCGGGCCAGCAGCGGCGCCAGTTGCAGAATGGCCGCCGTGGGATAGCATCCCGCCACCGCCACCAGCCGCGCCCGGCGCAGCCGCGCCCGGTGAAGTTCGGGCAGCCCGTACACGGCGTGTTTGAGCAGCGCCGGCGACGTATGCCGCGCGCCGTACCAATGGTGATACGTGGCCGCGCGGGTCAGGCGGTAGTCGGCGCTCAAATCAATCACGGGAGTACCGGCGCGGACGCACGCGGCCACCGGGGCCATGGACGCCGTGTGCGGAAGCGCCGCGAACACCAGGTCGACGTTGTTGATGATGCGCTCGATGCGCAATGGTTCAAAACGCAACGTGTGAAACGTGTCGAGCGACGGGAACACCGCCGTGACGGGCCGCCCCGCGGCTTTGTCCGCCGTCACCACGGTGACGTCGACCCGCGGGTGGCCGGTGAGCAGACGCAACAGTTCGCCGCCCGCGTATCCGCTGGCTCCCAGGACGGCCGCCGTGAGTCGAGTGTGCCGCATGGTTTATGCGCGCGGAGGCGCCGGCGAACGGGGACAATGAAAAAAGGGAAGGCATGGAAGCCTTCCCCTTGGATTCACGACCGCCGTGCGGGGCCGTGCGTTTACCGCTTGGAATACTGGAATCGGCTTCGCGCTCCTTTGCGCCCGTATTTTTTCCTTTCCTTCACGCGCGGGTCGCGCGTCAGCAGCCCGGCTTTTTTGAGCGCCCCCCGGAAGTCGGGATTCGCGCCGACCAGCGCTTTGGCAATCGCGTGACGCAAGGCGCCGGCCTGTCCCGACAGCCCCCCGCTGGCGACCGAGGCCCGGATGCGAAACTGCTCCCGCGTCTTGGTCACCTCGAGCGGCGTTTCAACCTGCGCGCGGTGCGTGAGCAGGGTAAAGTACCGTTCAAACTCGCGCCCGTTGACCGTAATGCCCGGCGCGCCGGGTTCGAGCCAGGCGCGCGCAATCGCATATTTGCGTTTCCCCGTGGCGTAGTGACGTTGCTGCGGCATGAGTACCTTTCCTTCTATGACGCCGTGCGCAGAACGGCGCGGACGGCGCGAACCAACCTTTTCTCTTCCGTCATTCCCGACCCCCGATTAAGAACGTCGGGGGTAGGCGTTGGTAATCGTGAATCCATCTTTCAGTTGTATTCTCCTAGGCGTGCGGCCATGGTTCCGGGCGTTGCGCCCCGTGCGGATGATCCATCCCGGCATAGACCCGCAGTTTCTGCCCCATCTTTTTCCCCAGAATGCTCTTGGGAAGCATGCCGCGAATGGCCCTGGCCACGAGTTTCGCGGGCTGTTGTTCCAACACCCGCCCGGCGGACGCGGCTTTCAGGCCGCCGGGATAGCCGGTGTGATGGTAATAGGTTTTGTCCCGCAATTTTTTCCCGGTCAGCCGAACCTCTTTGGCGTTGATCACAATCACATGGTCGCCGGTGTCGACGTGCGGCGTGAACGTGGGTTTGTGTTTGCCGCGCAGGAGCGTGGCGGCCCGGGTGGCCAGCCGGCCAAGCGCGACGCCTTTGGCGTCGAGTACGTGCCAAGCTCGCTGAATCTCGCGGGGGTTGGCCTGAAAACTGCGTGTCGTCATGCGCGCTCCGTCCGGTTCATCGTCCCGGTGCGGCGGCGGGGGGTCGTGTCCGTGTCGCCGTTCGGCCGGCCGCCGACGTCGGGGGCGATCCTGGACAGCCATGTTTCCACGTTGTCACCGCCGCTCTTGTTCAACACGTCCCGCGTGACGTAAATCGGGCACCCGGTTCGCAGGGCGAGGGCAATGGCGTCGCTGGGCCGGGCGTCCACCGTGCGTTCCACGCCGTTGGACAGGTGGATGGCGGCGAAATAGGTGTTGTGCCGCACGTCGGTCACCACCACGCGCGTCACGGTGATCTCGAGATGCGCGGCGAGGCTCGCCATTAAATCATGGCTGGTCGGCCGCGGCGGCACCAGATCCTCCAGCGCGTGACGAATGGCCGCGCCTTCCGTCTGGCCCATCCAGATCGGCAGGACGTCGGCGGTGGCGTCGTTGCGGAGAATCACAATCCGGGTGTCCGTGTTGGGGTCCTCGGTGACGCCCAGCACCGCCAGCGGAATCAGGTCAGTATTTTGTTCCACGCTCATGGTCTTGAAATCGCCGCCGTCAACGAGGTCGTCGCCGCCGCCGTCGCCTAGGTTTCCAGTTTGCCGAAATCTTCGGGCTTTAAATTTTCCAACCACCGCTCCAGTTCTTCCGAACTCTGTTTTCGAAGCACGTCCTCCGAGGTAAAGATGGGGGCGTCGGCGCGCAACGCCAGCGCGATGGCGTCGCTGGGCCGCGAATCCACGGAGTATTCCGAGTCCCCGTACCACAAATGGATTTTGGCGTAGTAGGTGTTGTCTTTCAGATCGGTGACCACCGCGCTCAACACTTTCGCGTCCACGTTGTCCAGGATGGATTTCAGCAAATCATGCGTTGTGGGACGGGGCGGCGACACTTGCTCCAGCGCGAAACTGATGGCGCCGGCCTCTGATTTCCCCACCCAGATTGGGAGCATGTCGGCGCAATGTTCGTCGCGAAGGATGACAATATAGGCGTTATTGTAAGGGTCAAACAACAACCCCCGTACCTTCATTTGCGTCAACATTCGCCTGCCTTCCGGTGCGCATGACGGGGCCGGGGTTTGCGGAATCCGCCCGCGGCGCCACATCCCGACCATGCCCGAACGTATCACTTCGTTCTTTCCCTTGTCAATTCACGGCGGGAGGCCGGGTTGCCGTTGCCGCGCCGACCGGGTCGTTGTTCGCGCCGACCGCGCGCGCCGGCAATCAGCCGACCCACATCCTCGGCGCCGGCCCGTGCAACACTCACGCGGGCTTATATGAAATGAACCACCGCGCATCGGGCGATTAGTTCGCCATCCGCGCTTGACGGCGCGGGCGGGGTGGCATACACTCATCCGTCCACCCTTACCGGAGACCCCGATGGCGACCCCGACCATAGAGCAAATCCAGGAAATTTTAAACCAGGCCGCGTGGCAGCAGACGGAGTTCAGGCGTGCCATGGACGCGCTCAAAGCCCGGCACGAAGAAACCGCCGCGGACCTTGTCGCGCTCAAATCTCGGCAGGAAGAAACCGCCGAGCAGATGAAGGCGACCGATGAACTGATAAAAGCGAACGCCGTGTCGCAGAAAGAGACCAGCGAGACGGTTGACAAAATCGGTCAGCAACTCGGCGACCTCGGCAACAACGTCGGTGACGCGAGCGAGGAATTTTTTCATCGCGGTTGCGAGCGGACAATGGAAATCGCCGGCATTCCGGTGGGCACACTGTTCAAAAACCAGGTGGCGACGGCGAAGGTCGGTGGCAAGCAGGTGTCGGTGGAGTTTGACATCGTCGGGGTGAACGGCGACAGCGCGATTGCGGTTGAAGTCAAGCACAAGGCGCACCCCGACAAGGTCGGCGAGTTGGTTGCCGACAAAGTCGCGGCGATGAAGCGCTTGTATCCCGACCACAAAATTTACTTCGCCTTGGCGACGATGGCGAGTAGCGACGGGCTGAAAGAAGCCGCGCGCGATGCGGGTATCTTCCTGCTGACCCAGGGCGGCGAGAACATCAAAATCGTCAATGACCAAGTCAGGGCGTTTTAGTCCGTGCTGAACACATTCACCGGCGAATCAAGATGATGAAAAAGTTCGTTGTGTTGTCGGCTTTGGTCGGCGGGTTGTTTGCGGGGGCGTCGGCACAGCGGGCTGACATTGCCGGCGGCGGTATGGTATAACTCTTAACCCTGTTGGCGCGACCCGCCGACCCCGCTGACCTGACAATGAGGACGATCCAATGACCGCCGCCCAACAAACCCAGTCAGCCCCCGAGCCGGTGCGCGCCGCCGACTACGAAGACCTGCGGCAACGCCTGGTTGAGGTTGAGCGGAAGCAGGCCGCGGCTGATAAGCAACATGCCGAAGATGCGACGGTGCTGGCGAGGATTGAAGCGCAGATTCCGTTTCTTGCGACCAAAGCGGAGTTGGCTGATTTTAGAACCGAAGCCCTGACAGCGATCGCCAATCTTGTGACCCAAATCGCCAAAATGGAGACGCAGAACGAGCGCAATTCCAAGAACAGCATCAAGTGGATTGTCGGCACCGGCGTGGCGTTGGCCGGCGTTCTTGTTGCGGCGATTGGGGTGATGGCCGGGGTTATCCTTGCGGCGTTGCCGTCGTGACCGGCGGCAGCAGAATTAACATCACCATCATCATCGCCAACACCATCACCACCACCAGAGTTTGAATGAAAAAGTTCACGGGTTTGTTTGCGGTTGCGGGGATGTGGTATGGTCGGCGTGATGGTCGGCGTTGCCGGCCCTGTTAACTTTTGTCGAGGATAATCCAGTGGCGATAGCCGAAGCCCAGTCAGCCGAACTTGACCCGAAGGTGCGCGAGATCATCGCCGACCTGATGCGTCGGGTGGGCGAACTTGAGAAGCAGAACGGCGCGACCGAGAAGCGGCAGGCCGAGTCCGAGAAAAAGCACACCGAGGGCGAGAAGCGGCAAGCCGAGGATGCGAAAGAGGTAGCGACGGTTAAAGCGCAGGTTCCGTTTCTTGCCACCAAAGAGGATGTCGCCACCCTCGACAAAAAGGTTGAAGTCGGCTTCGCCACACTCAACAAAAAGATTGAAGTTGGTCTTGCCACACTCGACAAAAAAATTGAAGTTGGTCTTGCCACCCTCGACAAAAAAATTGAAGTCGGTCTCGCCAACATTATGACCTTAATCGCCAAACTTGAAGCCCAGAACGAGCGCAACTCCAAGAACAATATCAAGTGGATTGTCGGCACGGGCATTGCGTTGATCGGGGTCATCGTGGCGGCGACCGGGGTTATCCTTGCGAGGTTGCCGGCGTGACCGGCTGCGGAATTAAACTCATCACCATCATTAACACCACCACCACCGGAGATTTGAGATGACGAAGTTTCTTGCGTTGTCGGCGTTGGTTGTCGGCGGGGTGATGCTGTTGGTGGCGCCGGCGGGGGTGTGGTATAACCCGCGCAACCTGTCACCGAGGGCACGACCATGAGCGGCGCGACTTTCACCATCCACGATTACATCGAGCACCTGGTCGCCGGCGGCGTCCCCAAAGCGCAGGCCGAGGCGATTGCGAGCGCGAATGCGCGCCTGCGCGAGGCCGAGCGGGCGGGCGATGACGGCTTGGTGACCAGGAAGGATATGCGGATTGGGTTTGCCGAGCTCAAGGTGGATGGGCTC
>JAHRAQ010000024.1 GCA_020027205.1 Nitrospirales bacterium
CCGACCGACGGCGCAACCCGCGCGGTCGGCGCGCGCACCAGCCACGAAACCGGCACCACCACCATCCCGGCGGGCCGCACCGTGCGCGAAGTCAGCGTCACGGTGAACAACCGAATGGAAAGCGCGGTCGTGACCGTCGCCGATGTGACGCTCGCCGCCACCGCCAACGACGGCGGCGCCGCCGATGTCGCCGACGCGGTGGTTGCGGTGCTGGTGAACCCCGCCACCGGACAGACCGCCGGCGTCGGCGTGCGCAACACGCCGCCGATGGTCACCGCCACCGCCGACCCCGCCGTCGCCATGCCGGGCGCGATGGTGACCTTGCGCGGCAGCGGCACCGACGCCGACCCCGGCGACACGCCGACCTTTGCGTGGACGCCGGCGTCGTTCCCTGTGACGCTCGAAAACGGCACGATGCCGATGGTGTCGCTGTCCGGCGCGACCTCGGCGACGGCGACCTTCACCGTGCCCGACGACGCCACCGAACAGCCGCCGCTGACCTTTACGCTGACCGCACGCACCGCCGGCAGCGGCGCGTGTTCCGCCGGCGACGATGACTGCGCCACCGCCACAGCCGTCGTCACCATCACCATCGGCGCTGACGTCAACCAACTCACCCGCGTCATCCTGCCCGAAGTCGCGCGGGCCATGGCGGATGAAACCGTGGGCGCGATTTCGCGGCGGCTGGATGCCGCGCTGGACGGCAGGGGCGGCGGCGCCGGCGCCATGGGCCGGCAGTTCACCCTCGGCGGGCACACCACGCTGGCCGATTTTCTGGTGGCGCAGGGCAAGGCCGCGTCGGCGGACACGCTGCCGGACATGAAAACCCTGCTGGGCAATTCGTCCTTTGCCATGCCGCTGACCTCGCTGGGCGAGGGGCTGGAGCGCATCAACGTCTGGGGCAGCGGCGGCTATCGAAACTTGTCCGGCAGGGCCGGCGCGTTGGACTGGGACGGCGATTTGTTCAGCGCGCGTCTGGGCGCGGATATGGCCCTGGCCCCCGACGTGGTGGCCGGTCTGGCCGTGGCCTGGTCGCAGGGCGCGTTTGACTACACCGTCGCGCCCGCCCGTGGCACCTACGATGTCGACCTAACCTCTGTGCATCCCTACGTGGGATGGAGCGGGTTTGGCGGGCGGCTGCGGATGTGGAGCACCCTCGGCTACGGCTGGGGCGAGATTGAGATTGAAGATGCCGGCGGACAGGTCACCAGCAACACCACCATGACCAATCTGGCGGTGGGCGGCAGCGGGCAACTCCTGCGCCGGACGGGACTGCTGACCCCGGAGGGCGCCACCACGCTGCGGCTCAAGGCCGAGGCGCTGGCCACGCATCTGGAAGTTGATGAACAAGGGGACCGGCTGACGGGGCTGCATATCAACGCCCAACGGTTCCGTGTGACCATGGAAGGCCGCCATGAGGAGATTCTGGCCGATGGGGCGCAACTGGTGCCCACCCTGGGCGTGGGCCTGCGGAACGACGGCGGTCACGGGCGCACGGGCACCGGCGCGGAAATCAGCGGCGGGGTGCGATATGAGTCCTCGGACAGGGGCTTGACCATTGCCGGTCAGGGTCGGACGCTGGTGGACCATAGCGGCGATTATGAAGACTGGGGCGTGAGCGGGATGGTCAGACTGGCCCAGGCCAACGGCGGCCGGGGTCTGGCCTTCACCATGGAGCCGACCTACGGCCCCGGACAGAGCCAAAGCGGGCTGGCCCGCCTGTGGGAGCAGCGCGTCGTGACCCCGACCGGCGCGACCGCCGGTGGTGGTGTCATGCGCGCCGCCATGGCCCTGACGCTGGCCTATGGCCTGCCGACCACGGATGGCCGCAGTTTGCTCACCCCCTACGGCGGCCTGACCATGGGCGACGCCCCCACGTACCACCTCGGCAGCCGCTGGAGTTTGGCCCGTGCCATGACGATGAGTTTGGAGGGGACGCGGAGGGAGTCTGTGGCCGCCGCGGCGGACCATGGTGTGCAGTTGAAACTGGATTTGAACTGGTAGAGGACAGGGGCGGGGGGAGGCCGTTGGCGGGGGAAGGCCCGCCGGCACCTGTCGCCGTCTTCGCCACCGTTACCTGTCGCCGCCACCGTCTCCGTCATTCCCGACACTCCCCTCCGTCATTCCCGACGTCTTTTGTCGGGAATCCATCCTGTTGTTGTCCTTCCCCTTGGTTGGGGTAAAGGCGAAGAAACTGAAGGATGGATTCCCGACTACTAACGTCGGGAATGACGGAGGGGGAGAGGCGGGAAGGACGGAAAAGGGGCGGGGGCGGGGGCTTTTTTTAGACCTTGACATCATTTGACCCGTTGGCCTATCATCCGCCCCCTGTCCCGACGAGGGGGCCGTGTGGTGAGCGAGTGAGCAAACGGGTGTGGTTCCAACGAAACAGGACTCCATGGCGGTGAAGTTAACCGAAGGCTCGAATGGGGCGGGGGCGCATGGTCAGTCGGCGTCTTCCGTTCTGCCCCGGGCGGGTTCGTCCCTGAAAGATTCTCCGGCGGTCGAACGCGCGTTATCCCGAAGCAAACTGTATCTGCTGTTGTCCTGGAGTTATCTGTATCCCGAGGACGACGAGTTTCTGGATTATTTGCAAAGCGGCGAGTTGGTCGAGGACGGACGGGCGGCGCTGAACAGTTTGCGGGAGGCCCTGGGCGCGTCCGCCACCCCGGACGCCAAAGAAGTGCTGGACGCCATCGCCGGCCGTTTTGACGCGGTGGAACACTGGGTGTCGTCGGAGGGCGTCAACTGGGCCGTTCAGGATCTGCGTGATGAACACCGGCGGGTGTTCAGCAACGTCATTGCGCTGGATTGCCCCCCCTATGAAACCCTGTTCGGGAACGATCATGTGTTTGGACAGTCCTATGTGATGGGCGACATCGCCGGGTTTTATTCGGCCTTCGGCGTTCAACTGTCGCAGGACATTCACGAACGGCTGGACCATTTGAGCGTGGAACTTGAGTTCTTGCATTTTCTGGCCTACAAAGAATCGTACGCGCTGTGCCATGACGGCCCGGAAAAACTGAAAACCGTGGTGGACGCCGAGAAGAAATTCGTCAAAGAACACGTGGGACGATGGGTGCCGTTGTTTTCCGGGATGCTGAAGAAAAAAGCGGAGTATGGGTTTTATCATCTTGTGGCGGAGTTGACGTCCCGGTGGGTGGCGTTCGAAGTGGCGCATCTGGGCGTGACGCCGCAACCGTATTCGGAAACGGATTACCGCCCGGCGAACCTGGTGTCTCCGGAGGGGCAGTCCTTTGAATGCGGAGCGCAGGACAAGGGCAATGAGTTGAGCCTCCTGATGAACGAGGTGGGCGCCCAGGCGTATCTGGAGAAGGAAAAGTCGGATTCCTCAACCGGCCAGTCCGGCACGGCGTAGCCCCCCGGAGACGCCGGCGGGTTGCCGAAAAACGTGTTGAATCCGGGTGTGCGGTGCGGTAGAATGCGAGGAATGTGAACATGAGGAGGCAGTCGGGAATTCGCAGTCATTCAGGCTTAATTTTTATTACAAAGGAGGAGCGTCAATGAGAGTGGTACAGACGCGCAACAAAGGATTTGTGTTCGGCATGCTTCTCTCCGCCTTCGTCGTCGGCGTGTTGTTGACGATGGGGCAGGTGCCTCTTGCCGTGAGTCAGCCGGTGACGATTCCGGTGGGCAAAATCAGCGGGGCCATTCCCATGGACGCAGCCAATCCGGTGTGGGAAACGGTTCCGGGCATTGTGGTGCCTTTGAGTGGCCAGACCATCACCACCCCCATGCATCCCAATATCTCGGTGAACACCGTCATGGTGAAAATGGCCACCAACGGCAAGGAGATGGGCGTGTGGGCCAACTGGGGCGATCAAACGCTCAACAACACCACCATCGGGCCGCAGGATTTCCGCGACCAGATGGCGGTCCAGTTCCCCGTGCAGACTTCGGGCGCGCCGCCGTTTCAGTGCATGGGGCAGTCCGGGGGCACGGTCAACATCTGGCGGTGGAACGCCGAATGGCAACGCGACATGGGCGCGGGTGTTGCCGGGATGTGGGACGTGGATCAGCAGTATCCTTCAATCGCCTGGGACTTCTACTATGAGGAACCCGCGGGCGGCGTGACCTATCCTGACCGGATCGGCCGCAGTCTGGGGCCGTTCAACCCGGGGATTTGGTCGGGGAACATTATGTCGGACCCCGATCTGCGTACGAGTTCCGTGGAAGACCTGAATGCCAATGGCTTCAGCACCTTGACGACGCAGGCGTCGCAGGACGTGATCGGCAATGGGCTGTGGGAGCCGTATGGGGCGTTGAAGGGCGGGTGTTGCAGCGGCCCGACTTGGCGCGTGGTGTTCAAACGGGCGGTGAAAACGAATGATTCCAACGACGTGCAATTCCGCTCCGGTCAGAGCATCCCGGTGGCGTTTGCGGTCTGGGACGGACAGAACGTGGAACGGAACGGCATGAAGGGGATTTCCACCTGGTTCACTGCGAAAATGCCGTAATGACAGGCTGAACCGGCTTTTCGTACTTCGTAACCAGCGAGGAGCAAACAAGGACCCCGAAGTTCCCTGGCAAGGGGGCTCGGGGTCTTTGTCTTTTATGGAGCGTTGTGTAGAATACCTGGGGTTGGTTGCGGTCTGTCGTTTTCGGTTATGATACTGCCAACCGGGGCGGGGGAAGGACAATGCAACAGAAGGATGGATTCCCGATTACTAATGTCGGGAATGACGGACGGGAGAGAAACGGAAATGACGGAAAGAGGGAGCAGGAATGACGGATCGGGGATGCCAGAGAGGCTGTCATTGTGAAGAGCGTTTGTGAATTGTTGCAAGAGGCCGCGCCGTGAAAATTTCCCTCCTCTTTCCTCCCAGTTGGCATCCGTCGCAGCCGTATTTGAGTTTGCCGTGTCTGTCGGCGTTTCTTGACCAGGCCGGCGTCCGCGATCATTCGCAACGCGATCTGAACATTGAACTGCTCGATACCGTCCTGTCGAAGACCTATGGGCTGGATGTGTATGAACGACTGCTTGCCAAACTGAAACACCTGGAACAGTCCCGCACCGGCGAGACGGGGCCGGGCAGCAATGAACATTACAGCCGCATCGTGGCCTCCCTGGACAGATTCCCGCATTTGATCGACGAGATTGAACCCGCCAAAGATTCGCTGCGGGGGGAGGCGTTTTACGACATTGACCGCTATCGGGAATGCCTGTTTCTCATTGACCGGTGGCTGGAACTGGTGTCGTCCGTGTATTTTCCCACCCGCATCACCGTGGTCGACAACCAGTTTGCCTATTCCATTTATTCCTCCAAAGACATTGGAAAGGCAATTCATGACGAGGAACAAAATCCCTACATTGATCTGTATCGACGGTATTTTCTCCCTTCCATTGTCGATGAGAATACGGGGCTGGTCGGGGTCTCGATCACGGCGACGTCCCAGATTGTTCCCGGTCTCACTCTCTGCCGGCTCATCAAAGAGGCGAGTCCCGATATTCATGTGATTGTCGGGGGGAGCATCTTCACCAGGCTGGTGGATAATCTTCGGCGATGCGAACGCCTGTTCGAAGTTGCGGACGGGTTTATCGTGTTTGAAGGGGAAACGGCGTTGCTGGAATTGATCAATCAACTGGAGGGGAAAAAGGATTTCTCCAAGGTGCCGAATTTAATTTATCGGGACAACGGCAAGGTGATGGTGAACCAGCCGTTTTATTCGGAAAATCTGGCTCATCACCCGGCTCCCAATTACGACGGATTCGCGCTCGACCGGTATCTCGCGCCGAACACGGTGTTGCCGGTGCAGTTTTCGCGAGGGTGTTATTACAAGGACTGCGCCTTTTGCGCCCTGACGCTGGACCATCAGAACTTTCGGCAGAAAGACCCCGTCAAAGTGGTGGACGAGTTGCAAAGTCTGGCGCAAAAATACGAGACGCCTTTTTTCTTCTTCACCGACGAATGCCTGGCCTTGTCTCCCACGCGCCGGCTGTGCAATGAGATTCTGAAACGGCAGTTTGATATTAAATGGACGGCCGAAATGCGGTTTGAGAAAAATCTCTCACGGGAACTGCTGTCGTTGATGCGGGACGCCGGGTGCCACAAAATTGTGTTTGGTCTGGAAACCTACAACAAGCGCATGATGGACTTTATGCAGAAAGGCATCACCCAGGAGAGTGTCAGGCGGATTTGTTCGGATTGTGTGGACCTGGGGATCGCCGTGCATTGTTATATTATCGTCGGCTTCCCGACGGAAACGGAAGAGGAAGCGCTGGAAACCATGAATTTTGTGCTGGACACGAAAAAATTGAATTCGTCCTACGGCTTCTCCTGCCAGCCCTGTCTCTTTGATCTTGAAAAAGAAGCCCCCATTATGAGCGATCCCGGAGGCTACGGGATTCAGCGCATTATGCGGCCGGCCGCGGAAGATTTGAGTTTGGGATTTTTCTATGAAGTCACACAGGGGATGACGCCCGCGCAGGCTGAAACGTTGTATCAATCCGTGTATGAAAAAATCAGCGAAGTGGTTGTCGAACTGCCGTTTAATTATTCGATGGCCGACGGGTTGTTGTATATCGCCCGGCATCACGCACGCCATGCGCCTGAATATACATCCGTCTCGTAGGCCGGAACGACCGTGTCGGGAGTCCTTTGCCACGCTCTCTGTCATTCCCTCTGATCAGGGCAAGAGAAAAGAAGGATGGATTCCCGATTACTAACGTCGGGAATGACGGAAAGAGGGGACGGAAATGACGGAAATGACGGAAAGAGGACTGCGGAAGAGGGCTGCGGGTATGATGGCATTTGTCCCATCCGTCATTCCCGACATCTTTAGTCGGGAATCCATCTTTTTTTTGTCCTTCCTTCTGGTCAGGACAAGAGAAAAGAAGGATGGATTCCCGATTACTAACGTCGGGAATGACGGAAAGAGAGGACGGGAATGACGGAGAGAGGATGGCGCGAGTGACGGGGGGACATCGGAGGGACGGCCGGGGATGTTGTTTGAATATGCGTTGAAATGCCTCCTGCTGTCGGCGTTTTTGGAACTTGTACTGTACCGTCTGGCGTCACGGTTGGGCATGCACATGGCCAAACTGGCCGAGGAATCCGAAGTTGTGAGGATCACGTTTCAAACGCTGTCGTCTCTGGGCTTTGTGCTGCTCAACGTCACGGCAATCCTGTTGTTCCTGGTCCTGGCCCTTGTGCTGATTCAGAAATTACAGTCATCGGCATGGTCGGGGCGGTATGATCGCCTGCTGATTCCGGCTGTTTCGTTTCTCGTGGCGCTGACGGTGGCCTATCTCATCGTCCCGCCCGCGATGCTTGGCGCGGTGGTCTATAACGCGGTGTCCGCCGTCGTTCTTCTCCTCCTCGCGGCGGAATGTCTGGAGACGAATCATCGCTGGAGTCAGCGCGTCACGGTGGGATGTTTTGTGCTGGGTATTTTCGGATGGATTTACTATCAGACGGTATCCACGACCTATGGCTTGCTGGGCGTTGTCAATCCGCCGCCCCTCGTGAACGAAGTGAGTCGCGGCGGCGAAGCCTTGATGGTGCTGGCGAGTATTCTGGTGTTGTGGTCTTACGGCAGCACCTCGCTGTTGACCAAAAACAGGACCCAGCGCAAATGGGCGTTGACCCTTCTTGTCAGCGGCGGCCTGGTCTTCGGCTCGCTGTTGTTCATCGATTTTTTCCTGTCATTGTACGATCCGGCGTTGGCCGAGGACGCGAGACAGGCGGGGCAGGGGATCGGCTGGGTGTTCCAGATGGGGATGGGCTACACGTTTTATCTGCCCTTCGCGTTGTATCTCGCGGGCCTGACCTGCTGGGCGTACACCGTTATCAAACTGGTGGCCATCGGCCGGTTGGCGGGTTATGGCCTGGGGTTGATGTTTATGGCGGGATACGCGCTTCAACTGTCGCATTTGACGCTCATGGTGGTTGTCGGATTGACGCTGCTGACGCTTGACAAGCGGGGCACGTTGGGAAAATTGCGGGACAGGGCCGGCGTTGCGCTGTCTCGCGCGGCGACGCCCGCGTTGGGCGCGCTCTGATGAGAGGATGCGAGGAATGACGATGGAATCGGACCACGTTGCCACGGAGAAAGCGGGCGAGCAACCGGAGGCGCCGGCGCCGTCGTTGACCCCGGACGAAGAAATCGCGGAGATTGAGAAGTTGCTCGGCGAGTCTCCCGATGATTTTCAGGCCCGCTGCCGGTTGGGGGAATTGTATTTCGGCAAGGGGAAATTCGATGACGCCCTGACCGAAGTGAAGAAGGCCATTGAAATGGCCGAAGGGTTGCGGACGGAAATGGATCGTTCCCTGGCGATGTATTATTCAAACCTGGGCACCATCTACGGCACCAAGTCCATGATGGATGACGCCCGGCCGCAATTCGAGCGGGCGTTGGAGTTGAACAAGTATGACGTGCTGGCGTTGTTCAATCTGGGGAGGCTCCACAGCGAAAAAAAAGATTATCTGAAGGCCCAGGAGTATTTTGAGCGGCTGATTGAAATTACTCCCGAAGATCCGATTGCGTGGTATAATCTGGCGGCCGTCTATGAACAATTGGATAATCCTCAAGTTTCCGATTACAATACGCTGGATATGGCGGTGCAAGCCTATATGAAAGTGCTGGAGTTTGACCCGGCCCATCTGGAATCGAGTTTTAAACTCATGGATATTGCCTTCACGTTGAAAAAAAACGACATGGCCGTGAAGATCATGGAAGAAGCCGTGATGCACAATCCCGATGAGCCGCTGGCCTATTACAATCTCATCAACACCTATGAAAAATGTAAAATGTTCGAGCAGGCCGAAGAGGCGCGCCAGCGTTTGAAACAACGGTTTGCGAAACGCACGCGCGAAGAGGCGTCGTCGTAATCGCCGGCATCGCATAAGGAGTACGCCGCCATGTTTGGAAGTTTGGGATTTACCGAGTTGATTCTGGTTCTGTTCATCGTGCTGATTATTTTCGGCGCCGGCAAGTTGCCGCAACTGGGGGAGGGCGTCGGCAAGGCGATCCGGGGGTTCAAAAAATCCGTGCATGAAGCGGAGGCCGTTGAGGCCGACACGCCTCACATGGAAGGGCAGGCGGGCCGGTCGCAGGACTCCCCGCAACCTCCCGGCGCGCCGCCGGCCGGACAGGGCCATTCGGGGGAGGCCATGTCTTCACCGCCGGCTTCCGGGCCGGAATCGAATCCCTCGCCGAAACCTTAGGGGGCGTGATATGGAGACGAGCGTAGAAACGCTGGTTGGAAAAATCGAAACGTTTGCGGGAAACGGCAAATCCCGCAGCACGGGAAACGGGAAACGCGCGAAGAAAGCGGGCATTCCCCTGCCGAATCACGTGTGCATGGACAGGGACGGCCGCTGGCTCTACATCGCCGAAAACGGCTCCGACCGGGTGCGGCGGGTTGATCTGGACGCCGGGACCATCCATAACTACGCGGGCATCGGAGAGACCTGTTACAGCGGGGATTACGGCCCCTGCGGGGAAGCCGGGCTGTATCTGCCGTTGAGCGTGGCGGTTGATTCGAACAACGATTTGTATATTTGCGATTCGGGAAGCAACCGGATTCGCAAAGTCGATCACAAGACCGACGTCATCACGACCGTCGTGGGGTCCGGTGAGTCGGGGTTTCGGGACGACGGCCCCGCGCTGGAGGTCACCTTGAGTTACCCCGGCGCGATTGCGTTCGACGCGGACGACAATCTGTACATCGCCGACACCCAGGCCCACCGCATTCGGAAATTCGATCCCCGGACGGGCATGGTGACCACGATTGCCGGGACCTGGTCACGGGAAGATGAAGACTGGATCAGTCCCCTGACCGCGCAGAATCTGGTGGTCCTGTCCGGCGACGCGATCGGCATTGACTTCACCGATGATCAGGGATGGCTGCGCCCGCAATGTTCGGACGATTTGGATTTGTCCCCGTATCTTGACGACGGCCGCCCCGCGCTGGAAGCGAAACTGTGGGACATTGTGGCGATTGACGTGGATCGCGCCGGCAACGTGATTCTCACGGACAAAGCCAGCAACCGCATTCGAAAAATTGACGCGCAGACGGGCGTGATTTCCACGATCGCCGGGGTGTGCCGCTACGGATACGATGGAGACGGCAAACCCGCCGTCAGGGCCATGCTGAACGTGCCGGAAGCCGCCGTTGTTGATCGCGACGGCAACGTGTACGTTGCGGATTCGATGAATCACCGCGTGCGGAAAGTTGACGCCGCCACGGGGTTTATCGAAACCGCCGCGGGGAACGGGGACAGCGGGTACGACGACAAAAACATGGGCGGGTGCGGCGCCGCGCGGTTTGTGGCCAAAGAAAACTCGGACATGCTGGCGCATGGAGACGGCAATCCGGCGGTCGATGCCATGGTGAACGCTCCGTCGGGATTGGCGATCGACGCGCAGGGCCATCTCTATATTTGCGAGCGCAACGAAAATAAAATTCGGCGCGTCAAATTGTGGTAGGCGCGTTCGGCGTCCCGTGTGAGATCGAGCCGCGCCGCGCCCGTGGTTCCCGCGCGGTTCCATGCGGGTTGCCGGAGTATTTCCTGAACGCCGGATATCGACATGGTGCAAGCGAAACGAATCTCTTCTCGCGCGCTTCTCGCCATGGGAGCGGGCCTGCTGGTGACGGCGGGGGCGCTGGGCTGGTTCGGGGTTCCCGTGGTCAGTTCTCAAGGGATTGTCATCCGGTCGCATTTCCTTGAGGGTGACGTTCCGACCCGGCCGTCCGATGCCGCATGGGAAACCATCGCGCCCATTCCCATTCCTTTAAGCGGGCAAATCATCACCCGCCCGGTCTGGCCGGAGCCAAGCGCCAAAGTCATCTCGGTACGTTCCGTCCACAACGGTGCATCCATTGCGTTTCTGGTGGAATGGCAGGATGCGACCAAAAATGAACGGCTCACGCCCGGCGTGTTTCGTGACGGGGCGGCCCTGGCGCTTCCGCTGGGCGACGCGCCCGCGTTTTTCTGCATGGGGCAGTTGGATCACTACGTGAACATCTGGCACTGGAAGGCGGATTGGCAAAGCGACGTGGATCGCAGAAAAGCCAGGGCCAAAGAGAAAAAACGAAAGAAGGGAGGCATTCGCCGGTTTGAAGTTATTCCCCGCCGGCCGTCGTCCATCGAAGATCTCATCGGGGGAGGGTTCAGCACTCTGACAAGCAAAGTCCGCCAGGGCAACATCAAAGGGGAAGCCGAATGGAAAAATGGATTCTGGCGCGTGGTGATGCATCGTCCGTTGACCCAGCCGGGAGATGCGACGGAAAATGAAGCCGTGTTAATCCCCGGCCGGCTTCAGGCCGTGTCCTTTGCCGTCTGGAACGGCGAAAACAAGGAACGGAACGGACAAAAAGCAGTCGCGTCCTGGCTCCGGTTGCTCGTCGATCCCGTCGGCGGGCCGCCATGACGTGGCGTCTTGCCGGTGTGATGGCGGCGTTGCTCGCCGGTCTCGCGGCGGGGTGGGGCGTTTCCGCCTTTGCCCAGAGCGGCGACGACGTGATGACCGACGACAAGGCCCTTGCCCTGGCCGAAGAGTTTGGCGTGGAAGTCGGCAAGGTTGACGAGGAGATCAAAGACATTCTCGGACTCACGAAAGCCGAAGGCGTGGTGGTCTTTGCGGTGATCGGCAACACGCCGGCGGATCGTGCCGGCATCAAGGTCAAGGCCATTATCAAAGAAGTGGACGGCCGGGAAATCGGCACATTGTCGGACTTGGGACGGGCGCTGGAACAGGCGCTGCCGACGCAGAATTTTTCCGTGGCCACGTTTGAAACAGCCGGCATTGATGATCAGGGCGTGAGCGGCGGATTAAACTTTCATTTCGTTCGCGTTGCGAAGGAGTAGCCCAGGCCATGCCGTTTGTCGACACCTCCAAGCGTCATCACGGATTCCGTGGTGTGCCGGGATGGATCTCGCCGGCGTTGCTGGCGGTGGTCGCGTTGGGCGCGTTGCCATGGGCGCATGCGCAGGCTCCGCCGGACGCGCCGGAACAGCAGGCGTGGATCGGGGAAATCGAAGAAGTCTTTATCCCTTCAGATCAATGCAAACAATGCCATGACCGCCACTACGAAGAATGGAAAGGAATGCGTGAGCAAACCCCCGACCTCAAAACGTTTGGCCGCGTGGACGGGGCGCTGCTGCATGGAACCGCGCTGACGTCTCCCGTGTTCAAAACGGTGCTTGGTGTCTGGCTGCAAACCGGCCCCACCGCGGATGAACAACGCCGCTGCCTGGCCTGTCACGCTCCCGCCGTGACGGTGTTTCCGCAACACACGGACAACATCATTGCCCAGGTGCTGTCTGAACGTCCCGCGCGACGGGGAAAGAAGGCCGCGAAAAAATACCGCGTGGAAGGGATCGGGTGTTCGTCCTGTCATCTGATTGATTCCGTCATGGACAATCCGGCGGATTACCCCACGTTTCACATCAATCCCCAAAAGGCCATGTTCGGCCCCTATGCGGACGCCGAGGACAATCTTGTGCATCCCTCGAAGCAGGCCGACGTGTACCGTGGCGCGCAATTCTGCGCCTCTTGCCATTTCAGCAAAGTGAAGGATGTGACCCGGGCCGGGTTGTCGGGGCAGATTCTGCAGGGGACGATTTGTCAGGATTGCCACATGGAGCGGTCAACGGGCAGTTCCACTTCCAAACGCGGGTCGCTGACGCGGCCCATCGGCCGGCACTGGTTTCAGGGGATTGTCATACCGGGCATTATGTTGAGCAATCGCAACTTGCAGGCGGAGTGGTTTTCCCGCGTGGACATCGACGTGCGGCGGTCCGAACAGCGTGTCGACGGCACGGTGCTGGTCAGAAACGGGAGTCTGCCGCACATGTTTCCGGGGGGCGATCCCACGCTCAAACAGTTTTTTGTGATGGTGACGGTGAAAGACGCCGATGGGCGCGTCCTTGGCTCCGGCGAAGAACGTTTTGGACTGCCGTTTGAAAAAATTCTTCGCGGCCCGATTCCGAACCCGCTTGTCACCGGAGGCACCACGCGGAAAGTGCCGTTCTCGATCCGAATCAACGCGGGCACCGCTCCGAGTTTCGTCGAGGCCACGTTGAGTTATGCCCTGATTCCAGAACCGGGCCGTGCCCTGCTGGAGAAATATCTTGCGACGTTGGAGCATGAGCGGGACAAAGAGCGCGCCAAATCGATCCTTGTTGATTATGCGTCGAAGCGGCTGCTCACGTTCCGAACGAAGTCTTTGTCGTCCGCGCCCTGACAGCCCGTTCGTTGATGCCGTGGTGATGCGGTGAGGTTCGGCTTTATGAAAACAGTTTCCCCCATGGCGCGTTGGGCGGCGGGCGTGTTCGCGGTGAGCGTACTGCCGGCGATGGTTGCCGGTCTTCCCGTCGGCGTCACCGTCCCGCCGGCCGCCGGGGAGGATGCGGCGACACCGCTGGAAAAAGCCTTTCCCCATTCTCAAAAATGCAAGCGGTGTCATTTACGGGTGTTTGAAGAATGGGAAGCCTCCGCGCAATCCCGTTCCATTTTAAGCGCGCCGTTCCATGTGTCGCTGGAGCGATACCGAAACACCTCCGGTGACGCGGACGGCGGCATGTGTTTCCGGTGTCATGCGCCGAGCGTGTTGGAATATCCCGACCATGTCGGTGTCTATCTCAAGGAGATTGCCTCCGGCGATCCGAATCTGGACGGCGTCGGGTGTTCGCAATGCCATTTGATCAAAGACGTGGACTCCGAACGGCACCCCCCGCATCCGACGTATCAACTCGGACGGGTCGTGTTCGGCAGTTATGAAAAACCCGCGGACAATCTGGCGCATCAGTCCGCTCCGTCGGCGTTGTATGGCCAA
Source organism: Nitrospirales bacterium (assembly GCA_020027205.1). Classification (GTDB taxonomy): domain Bacteria; phylum Nitrospirota; class Nitrospiria; order Nitrospirales; family UBA8639; genus Bin75. The sequence continues at coordinate 13,805 of JAHRAQ010000024.1, forward strand.
TCGCGGTATTGCGTGGCCTGCCATGAAAATTTGCCCGGGTATGAAAACCTTCCCGACCTCCTTGGCCCCTGGCATAAAACCGAAGCCCAGAAGAAGGGAAAACAGTGCCAGTCATGTCATATGCCGGAGGCGTTCGGGGAATCGGCCAACGGAGAGCGGAACCGAAAAATCTCGAATCACAGTTTCCCCGGCCGTTTTGGAAAAGTTCGCGCCGATGCCGTGACCATGGACGTTGAGACGGACGTGCGCGGGAAAGAATCCGAAGTCAAGGTCACGATTCGGAGTCTTGTCCCGCACAATCTGCCTCTGCCCCATCCGGGGTGGTCCCGCGTGGAACTTGACGTGACGATTCTGGGAAAAAATTTGCGAAAAACTTATTCCGAACAACGGTATTACGAGCGCGTCTTTGGCGATCAAAACGGCAAGGCCACGATCTTTGACTTCGAAGGGGCAAGCGTGTTGCGGGACACCGTGCTCAAGCCGGAGGAAACACGGGTGGAACGGTTTGTTATTCCGACGCCCGCCGACGCGCCGTCCATGGATGTGATCGTCACCATGACCTATTCGCCGATTCACGGCCCCGACGATTTTGTGAACGAGGTCGTGCGGCGGGCCGCCCTGGGAAGAAAAGATCGCGCGTTCCAACCCGTCCGGATCAGTCGTTACAAGGAAAACATTTCATTGGAAACCCCATAGGGGGTGCGCCGGGGCGCGAAGACCGAAGGCCGTCTGTGCGGAGACCGAAGGCGGTCTGCGCGGAGGCGCGATGCGCGGCGTTTGCCTCGACGGGTGTTCGCTTGTCCGGCAGGCGGACGGTCTACGAGGTGACCGCGCCTTTGGCCGAAGACCCCACGCTCTTCGCGTATTTGGCGAGGACGCCGCTGGTATATCGGGGCGGCCGCGCGCTCCACCGACGCAACCTGGTTTGTATTTCGTTCTCGGCAATGTCCAGTTCGAGTCGCCGATTCGGGATGTCAAACGTGATGGGATCCCCGTTTCTGACCGCCGCAATGGGGCCGCCGCGCGCGGCTTCCGGCGTCACGTGGCCAGCCATTAATCCGTGCGTGGCGCCGGAGAACCGGCCGTCCGTCAGCAGGGCCACGGTCTCTCCAAGCCCGGCGCCGACAAGGGCACTGGTCACGCCGAGCATCTCCCTCATGCCCGGCCCTCCCTGCGGCCCTTCATAACGAATCACGACGACGTCGCCGTCCTCGATGGCGCCGTTCCGCACCGCGGCAAAGGCGTCTTCTTCGCAATCAAACACTTTGGCCGGACCGGTATGGGTCAACTTGCGCTGTCCCGCGACTTTAACCACGCAGCCGTCCGGGGCCAGGTTGCCGTGTAAAATCACCAGGCCGCCCGTCGAAGCAATCGGCTCTTCCACGCGACGGACGACGCGCTGACCTGATGTTTCCGACGCGGCGGCGGCTTCTTCCCTGATGGTGCGTCCCGTGACGGTGAGACAGTCGCCCTTGAGTAGCCCCGCGTCCGCCAGACGTTTGGCGACGAGACGGGTGCCGCCGGCCCGGTACAAATCCGCGGCCATGTACCGGCCGGCGGGTTTCAAATCGGCGAGCAGCGGTGTGCGCCGGTTGACGGCGTCAAAATCATCGATCTCCAGCGCCACGCCCATTTCGTGGGCCACGGCCAGCAGGTGCAGCACGGCATTGGTGGAGCCGCCGGTCGAGGCCACCGCGGCAATCGCGTTGTCCAGGGCGTCGCGCGTGATAATGGCGCCGGGGCGCAGGTCGCGCTTGAGCAACTCCATCACGAGATGACCGCATTGGGTTGCGATGGATGGTTTTTCCGGATCCAACGCCGGCACGCCATTAAACCCCATCGGGGAGATTCCCAGAAACTCAAACGCAATCGCCATGGTGTTGGCGGTGAACTGTCCGCCGCACGCGCCCGCGCCGGGACAGGCGGCGCGTTCGAGGTCATGGAGATCGGCCTCCGACATGGTGCCGCGCGCATGTGCGCCCACCGCCTCGAACACGTCTTGAATGGAAACCTGTCGATCCTGGAACACGCCGGGCATGATGGAGCCGCCGTACAACATCAGCGACGGCAGGTTGAGCCGGGCCAGCGCCATGACCGTCCCCGGAATGGTTTTGTCGCACCCGGACAGCGCCACCACCGCGTCAAACAGGTGACCGCGGACGACCAGTTCGATGGAATCCGCCACGACTTCACGGCTGACCAGCGAGGCTTTCATGCCCTCGGTGCCCATGCTGATCCCGTCGGAGATGACCACGCTGTTGAATTCCAGCGGCACCCCGCCGGCGTCGCGGATGCCCGCCTTGACCTGCTCTGCAAGATCGCGCAGGTGCAGATTGCAGGGCGTCACCTCGGACCATGTGTTGGCGACGGCGATGAGCGGCTTGGAAAAATCCTCGTCCCGCAATCCCACCGCCCGCAACATGGCCCGCGCCGGCGCCCGCCCCGGGCCGTCCGTCAAGTCACGACTTTTATGTTTGACGTTTGATGTCATCGGTGTGCTCTGATTTCTATTTTACCGTTCCACCTTCCGTCATTCCCTCTCCGTCACCTTCGGCACCTTTGCCCTCTCCGTCATTTCCGTTCCCTCTTTCCGTCCTTCCCGCATCCCTCTTTCCGTCATTCCCGACCCCCGATTAAAAATGTCGGGGGCAGGCATTAGTAGTCGGGAATCCATCCTTCTGTTTCCTTGTCCCCATCACAGGGAAGACAATACAACTGAAAGATGGACCTTCGGAGCATTTGCCGTTGGCAAATACTTCCCGACTAAAGATGTCGGGAATGACAGCGGGGGGACAAATGCCGTCGTCATGCCCTCGCCGTCCCGCCATCCGTCACGCCCGCACCCTCTCCTTCCGTCATCCCCTCCTTCTGTCATTCCCGACGTTTTTAATCGGGAATCCATCTTTCTGTTGCATTCCCTCCCACCCCCAGACAGGAAGAAGAAAAAGAAGGATGGATTCCCGACTACGAACGTCGGGAATGACGGAGGGTGGATTCACGCGTTTCTTATTCCCCGTGCCTCCGCCGGATGCCTTTGCTTTTGCGGGAACAACACAAAACTCCATCGGCAGAAGTTCAAATGTGGCACAGTCAACGCGGTGCGGTCAATGAGCGGGGGCACCGGCTTCGGCTCGTGCCCTTGCCATCATCCGGCAGTAGGAACAGACTTCCGCCGACGTGGGCTGGCCGCACGCGGTGCAGGGGTGGAGGTGTTGCCGGTCCTGTTCGGCCATGGTGTGATGGGCGTCCGGCGATGCGGCCCGGCGTTCCAGAAATTGCAGATAAAAGTTCTGTTTGGTGCCCGGCGATTCCATTTCCAGTTGATTCAGGGCGTGTTTGTACGCCAGCAGTTTGGAGCCTTTGGCCATCGGACATTCGTCCACGATGTAGTCGATGCGATGGAGCAACGCATAGGCCGCGATCTCGCGTTCGGTCAGGCGGTGCAGGGGTTTGACTTTTTTGGCGAACCCGTCCAGTGAGGCCGGCAGGACGGGCGCCTGTTTGTCCAGATAGTCCGTCTGCCAGTGCAGAACGTTGCCAAGGAGTCGTGCCGCCTCGTCGTCCAGATTGTGCCCGGTGGCCATCACGTCATAATCCCGTTCCACGGCCACGCGGTTAAACTGATAGCGTTTCATAGTGCCGCAGGCGGCGCAGGTCGGACGGCGTACCAGCGTGGCCAGTTCACGGATGCCGGCGCCCTGTTCCTGTTCAATCGTGTGAATATGCAGCGTCACCCGGTACGGGGCCGCCACGGTGTCGGTGAAACGTTGAACTTTTTGACGGGACTGTACAGAATAGTCGCCGATGCCCAAGTTCACGTAGAGGGCGTCGGCCCGGTAGCCGAGTTGCAGCAGGATGGACCAGAGGGCGAGACTGTCCTTGCCGCCGGACACCGCCACCAGAATGCGGTCGTCGGCGGTGAACATCCGGTGGGACGCAATGGCGCGGCGCACCTGGGTCCGCACGAATTCGGTGAAGCAGTCTTTGCACAACGCGGTGTTGTGCCTGGGCATTTTGATCACGGCGGAACGGGGGCATTTTCGGCAGTGCATGGCGTGACTAGCCTCCCGAAATCACGGAGCGGATTTCCACGGCGTCGGAATCCTGAAGCACCGCATCCTCGGTGACCAGTTCGTCGCCACGGATGACCAGATAGGCTTCCGGCGTCAGGTCGAGCCGTTGCAGAAGTTGGCGGACGTGGATGGGGCCTTGCACTTCAAGTTCTTTGCGCGGATGGGTGACAGTGACGTTCATGGCGGGTATCATAGAGGCGGAGCAGGCGGATTTGCAATGAACCGCCGATGCCGCCGTTTTTGGTCGGCGCGTTGATTTGGCAAAACACCATTCGGCGCGGTATCCTCGCGCATCACGACATGACGGTTGCCATTCATCCGGCAGGGTGGTCGCCGCCGGAGTTCCGTCAGGCGTTGCTCGTCGTTGGACAAAAGGCATGATGCCCATGGCCGGTGGTCAATCCACAGACATAGAACAGTTGAGCATCAACACCATTCGCACACTGGCGATGGACGCCGTGCAGGCGGCGAACTCCGGGCATCCCGGCACGCCGATGGCGCTGGCGCCGGTGGTGTATTGCCTCTGGAACAGGTTTTTGCGTTTTGATCCCGCCGATCCGGTCTGGCCCGACCGGGATCGATTTGTGCTGTCGGTGGGCCATGCCTCGATGCTGCTGTATGCCATCCTGCATCTCTGCCGGGTCAGAGCGGTGCGTGACGGGGAGCGGCACAACGATGCGCTGGCGGTGCCGCTGGACGACATCCGAAAATTTCGACAACTGAACAGTAAATGTCCCGGACATCCCGAATATCACTGGACGCCGGGCGTGGAAACCACGACCGGCCCGCTGGGGCAGGGCCTGGCCAACAGCGTGGGCATGGCCATTGCCCAACGGTGGAAGGCCCGGTATTTCAATCGTCCGGGGTTCGACATCATCAATTACAATATTTTCGCCTTGTGCGGCGACGGGTGTTTCATGGAAGGCGTGTCAAGCGAGGCGGCCTCGCTGGCCGGGCATCTCAAGTTGTCGAACCTGTGCTGGGTGTACGACAATAACCGCATTACCATCGAGGGAAAAACCTCCCTGGCCTTCAGCGAAGACGTGGCCGCGCGGTTCCGCGCCTATCACTGGCACGTCGAGCACGTCAACGACGCCAACGATTTGGATGCGTTGACGCGGGCCTTCGAGACGTTCAGAAAAGAAACCGGCCGGCCGACGCTGATCATCGTGGACAGCCACATTGCGTTTGGGGCGCCCAACAAACAGGATACACATCAGGCGCATGGCGAACCGCTGGGTGAAGAAGAAATCCGGCTGACGAAACGGCAGTACGGGTGGCCGGATGATGCGAAGTTTCTGGTCCCCGACGAAGTGCCGGCGCATTTCCAATTAGAAATGGGCGCGCGAGGCAAAGTCGAACGCGACGCCTGGGCCACGTTGCTGCAAGCGTATCGAAAAAAACATCCCGACCTGGCGGCGCACCTTGACGCCATGGAACGCCGACAACTTCCCGACAACTGGGATCGACAGGTGCCGACGTTTCCCGCCGACCCCAAAGGACTGGCGACGCGGGAATCTTCAGGAAAAGTCCTCAACGCCATTGCCGGGGCCGTGCCCTGGGTCATGGGCGGCTCCGCCGACCTGGCTCCGTCCACCAAGACGCGGTTGACGTTCGACGGGGCCGGAGATTTTCAGCACGGGTCGGAAGGCGGCCGCAATCTGCATTTTGGCGTGCGGGAACATGCGATGGGATCGATCTTGACCGGCATGGCGCTCTCCAAGGTGCGTCCCTACGGCTCCGGGTTTTTGATCTTCAGCGATTATGGCCGGCCCGCCATTCGTCTGGCGGCCATGATGGGGGTGCCCGTGATTTATGTGTTCACCCACGATTCCATCGGCGTGGGCGAAGACGGCCCGACGCATCAGCCCATCGAACAGTTGGCGTCGCTGCGCGCCATTCCCGGTCTTGTGACGATTCGGCCGGGCGACGCCAACGAAGTGGCGGAGGCCTGGCGCGTGATGATGCAGATGCCGCATGCCCCCGTGGCGCTGGCCCTGACCCGGCAGGCGCTGCCGACGCTGGATCGAACGCGCTATGCGCCGGCCGACGGCCTGGCTCGCGGGGCCTATGTCCTGGCCGATGCCGGGAACGGCGTGCCGGAGGTGCTGTTGCTGACCTCCGGCAGCGAACTCTCGCTCTGCGTGCGGGCGTATGAAACGTTGGCGGAACAGGGGATACGGGCGCGCGTCGTGAGTATGCCGTCCTGGGAACTCTTTGAACGGCAGAGTCAGGAGTATCGTGACGACGTGTTGCCGCCCGGTGTGACGGCGCGCGTGTCCGTCGAGCAATCTGCCGTGTTTGGATGGAGTCAATACGTGGGGTTGACCGGAACGAGTCTTGGGATGACTTCTTATGGGGCGTCGGCGCCGTTGAAGGATCTCATTCCGCACTTTGGCTTCACCCTTGACCGGGTGGTGGCCGCCGCCCGGCAGCAGGTCGAAAGGCAGGGGCACACATCCGTTCGTTGACGTTGCGCAGAAGGAGTCCGCCGGCGACACGGCGTCCCGCCGCACGGCGCTCCCCGCGTTTTTTCAGATTGCGAGGTCTTGAGACATGAATCCTCTCGTTGCATTGCGCCATGCCGAACAGAGTCCGTGGTACGACGATCTTCGCCGGAGCCTCATCACGTCGGGTGAATTAAAAACCATGATTGACCGTGACGGGTTGATGGGGGTGACCTCCAATCCGTCTATTTTCGAAAAAGCTATTACCGGCAGCGCCGACTATGATCAGGAACTGCAACGCCTCTCCGCCGGGACCATCGGCGTGAAGCAGATTTATGAATCGCTGGCCGTGCGCGATATTCAGGACGTCGCGGATGTGCTGAACCCCGTGTACCGGGAGACGAAGGGCCGTGACGGCTACGTGAGTCTGGAAGTGTCGCCTCATCTGGCGTTCATGACCGACGACACCATCGAGGAAGCCTGGCGGTTGTGGCAAACAGTCAAGCGCGACAACGTGATGATCAAAGTGCCGGGCACCGAGGAAGGGTTGCCGGCCGTTGAACGGCTGGTCGGGCGGGGCGTGAATATCAACGTGACCCTGCTGTTCAGCGTGGACGTGTATGAACGGGTCGCCATGGCCTACATTCGAGGTCTCGAAAAATTCGGCGCGAACGGCGGGGACCTGTCCAAAGTATCGTCGGTGGCGAGTTTTTTTGTGAGCCGTATTGATACGATGGTGGACCGGCAACTGGATGCCGCGTTGCGGCAACAGCCCCCGGCGCGCCAACGCGAGATGTTGGAAGGGCTGAAAGGACAGGTCGCGATTGCCAACGCCAAAATGGCCTATCTGAAATACCGGGAAATTTTTGCGAGCCGGCATTTTCAGGCCATGACGCCGCACGGCGCGCGCCCCCAGCGGCTGTTGTGGGCCAGCACCGGTACGAAAAATCCGCAGTACCCGGACACGTATTACGCGGATCGTCTGATTGGCCCCGACACGGTGAACACCATGCCCGGCGCGACCTTCGAAGCGTTTCGGGATCACGGCACCGCCGCCGTCACCCTCACGGAAGGCATGGACGAGGCGCGGGCGACCATGACACAGGCGGCGGAATGCGGCATTGACATGGCGGCGGTGACCGCCCAACTGCGTCAGGACGGGGTGCGGATGTTTGCCGCGTCCCATGATCAACTCATGGGGGCGATCAGCCGGAAACGTCTCGAGATTCTCGGCGCGGAAATCAACCGCCAGACCCGCGACGCTGGAACATTCGAAACCGCCGTGACCTCCACGCTCAACGATCTGCACGAGTCGAACTTTGTGCGCAGACTGTGGGCCGAGGATCCCGCGTTGTGGCACCGGGAATCCGGGCAGCAGGCCGTCATTCGAAAAGCCCTTGGCTGGCTGTCCGTGTCCGAACGGCAGAAGGGGCAGGCGTCCCGTGTGCAGGCGTTCGCCGACGAGATCAGGAACGCCGGCTTTCGACACATTCTCTTGCTGGGCATGGGCGGGAGCAGTCTCTGTCCCGAAGTCTGCCGCATGACGTTCGGGGCGTTCCCCGGGCGTCCCGAACTGCACGTTCTGGACAGCACGGTGCCGTCGCAGGTGAAAAGTGTTGAAGCACGTGTGGACCTCGAACACACGCTGTGCATTGTGGCCAGCAAGTCCGGGTCCACCACCGAACCGCTGGTGTTCCAGAAGTATTTCTTTGAGCGGATGCGGCGGGTGAGGGGCGACCGCGCCGGTGAGCATTTTATCGCCATTACCGACCCCGGCTCGCTTCTGGAGCAGGTGGCCAGGGAACTCAAGTTCCGGGAAATTTTTCCCGGAGTGCCGGAAATCGGCGGGCGCTATTCGGCCTTGTCCAACTTCGGGATCGTGCCGGCCGCGCTGATGGGCGTGGACGTCGGCTCGCTGTTGTCGCGCGCTGAACGGATGCGCCTTGCGTGCGACGCGAGTGTGCCGGCGGCGGACAATCCCGGAGTCGTGCTGGGCGCGATGCTGGGCGCGCTGGCCATGGCCGGCCGGGACAAGGTGACGTTTGTCATGTCTCCCGCCGTCGCCGCGCTGGGGGGCTGGTTCGAGCAATTGATCGCGGAGAGTACGGGCAAGGAAGGCCGGGGGATTATTCCCGTTGACGACGAGCCGCTGGGCGCGCCGCACGTCTATGGCACAGATCGCGTGTTTGCGTATCTCCGCCATGCGGACGGCGCCGATGCCGGGCAGGATGCCGCGGTGGATGCGTTGCAGGCGGCCGGGCATCCGGTCGTCCGCATTGACGTGACGGATGTGATTAATCTCGGGCAGGAGTTTTTTCGGTGGGAAATTGCCGTCGCCGCCGCGGGGTCGGTGCTGAGCATTAATGCGTTTGATCAACCCAACGTGCAGGAAAGCAAGGATTTCACCAAGGCGTCGCTCGAAGAGTTTCAGAAGAACGGACGCTTGCCGGAGGAGACGCCCATGGTCACGGACGGCGGCATTCGCCTCTTCGCCGATGCCGCGAACAGGAAGGCGCTGCGCGGCGCGTCATCGCTGTCCGCCGTCGTGGCCGCTCATCTGTCCCGTGTGAAGACCGGCGACTACGTGGCGATCAACGCCTACGTCGAACGCACGCCGGCGATTCACGACAGATTCCGCCGGATGCGCGCCGCCGTGCGCGACGCGAAACATGTGGCCACGACGCTGGGCTATGGCCCGCGTTTTCTTCATTCCACCGGCCAACTGCACAAGGGCGGCCCCGATACTGGGGTGTTCATTCAGGTGACGGCGGACGCGGAGCCGGACCTGGCGATTCCCGGCGAGCCGTATTCCTTCGGCGTGCTGGCCGAGGCGCAGGCGTTGGGAGACATGAAGAGCCTCACCGCCCGCAACCGCCGCGTGATTCGGATTCATCTCGACGGCGACGTCGAAGGCGGGATCAAGCGCATTCAGGAGGCGGTGGAGGGGGCGGTGGGTAGGTAAGATTCCTCTCCGTTCCCCTTCTGTTATTCCCACAATTTTCAGGCGGGGATCCATCCTTCTTTTGCGTCGTCCTATCCCGGTAAGACAACAGAAAGATGGATTCCCGACTAAAGATGTCGGGAATGACGGAGAGGAATAACGGAGTCGGGAATGACGGAGCAGTGTCTTCCCGCTCTCGGCACGCGCCAGGATGGATTCTGTGTGCCGACGGTTCTCCTGTCGTTGAGCATCGGTGACGCGGAATGACGGAGGGATGCAATGTCGTCATCCCGTCATTCCTTCGTCCTCTCCTTCCGTCATTCCCGCAATTTTCAGGCGGGAATCCATCCTTCTTTCCTTTTTCCTGTCTTGGGAGGCGGGGAGGGAGAAAACCACAGAAGGATGGACCTTCGGAGCATTTGCCGTTGGCAAATACTTCCCGATAAAAAACGTCGGGAATGACGGAGGGGTGAGGTTGTTATGCCGGCAAAAGGCCGACATCCGTTGTCGGGAAAGGAAGGCGGGGGTCAGGACTTACAACACCCGCCACTTGCTTCCGTCCGTTTCAATCGGCCCCAGGTGCCGGTGGGGTATTCCAGTAGTCATCGGCTATCGTGGGTTTCCCAACCCTTCAGGATAGCGGTTACCCATGCCCATGAGGCGTCGACGTAGTTGAAGTTCATTTCCACGGGGTGGGTGTTGACCCGGCTGTCGAAAACCCCGCACGTGCCATTCAGGCCCGAGGGTGAAACGACATTTACAGGTCGGACTCTTCAATGCCCGCAATTTTCATGAGATGACGTTGTAATCCGATTTTCAGGGGTTTCTTTCCATGCACCGGCACGGAAATCCGAGTATCACCGCCGGTCCTGGCATAAATGTGATGGCTTCCGCGTATACGCTTCAATTCCCATTTCTTGTTTTCAAGCAGGATGCAGAATTTTTTCCCATTCACTGTCTTCAAACAGATATCTCCGTGACCTTGTCCTTTGCGGATAGGGCAATATTCCGGATGTCCACGGACAAACACCCTTCAACCGCCTCGCAGAGATTACGGATCAGTTCATCAAGCGTCTCACCCTGCGTCGCACAACCATGGATAGATGGCACTTCGGCCCAGTATCCGCCTTCTTCCGCTTCATGTATCACGACCTTCAGTTTCATAAAGCCTCCATCAATGAACAGGCTGACTCCGGCCTGTCTTCCGGTGCGTTGCTGGATGATTTCGCCGATACGATACGTATCCTCATAACACCCGCCACTTGCTTCCGTCGGTTTCAATCAGCCGGTCGGCTTCAATCGGGCCCCAGGTGCCGGCGGGGTATTCCGGCAGCCACCGGCTGCCGTGGGAGTCCCAGCCGTTCAGGATGTCGGTCACCCAGGCCCATGAGGCTTCCACGGCGTCGTGCCGCATGAAGAGTGAGGCGTCGTCGGCCATGACGTCCAGGAGCAATCGCTCATAGGCTTCCGGCGACGGCGCGGAAAAGGCGTCGCCGTAGTTGAAGTTCATTTCCACGGGATGCGTGTTGCCCTTGCTGCCCGGAATCTTGGACATGATGCGCAACGCCATGCCCTCGTGCGGTTGAATGCGCAGCGTGAGCAGGTTGGGTGCCTGGCGGGGATGGGGCGCGGCGCTGAACAGAATTTCCGGAATGTCTTTGAGTTGCACCGCGATTTCCGAGGCCCGTTTCGGCATGGCCTTCCCGGTGCGCAGATAAAACGGCACGCCCGCCCATCTCCAGTTTTCAATGTAACATTTCAACGCCACGTAGGTTTCCGTGGTGGAATCCGGCCGAATGCCGGTCTCACGCCGGTAGCCGGGTACTTCCTGTCCGTTGATGGCGCCGTGGGCGTATTGCGCACGCACGGTCATGTGTTCCGCGGTTTCTCCCCGGATGGGGCGGAGGCACCGGAGGACTTCCATGCGCGCGTTGCGCACGACTTCCGGGTCGAGCGAATAGGGCGGCTCCATGGCGGTCAGCGCCAGCAGTTGGAGGATGTGATTCTGCACCATGTCGCGGAGCGCGCCCGCCTGTTCGTAATACTGCGCCCGCGTGCCGATGCCTTCTTCTTCGCTCACGGTAATTTGGACGTGGTCGATGTATTTGTGATTCCAGATGGGTTCGAAAATCGCGTTGGCGAAGCGGAGCACCATGATGTTTTGCACCGTTTCTTTTCCGAGATAATGATCGATGCGGTAGATTTGCGATTCCCGAAACACGCCGCCGATGGTCGCGTTGATGGCCCTGGCCGATTCCAAATCACGGCCGATGGGTTTTTCAACGATGACCCGTGAGGAACGGCCGGGAGAATCGGGAGGGTCGCCCATGCCGGCCTGCTGCAACCCTTGGCAGGCAGGCGCGAAGGAGTTGGGGGGAATGGCCAGGTAGAAAATGCGATGGCCCGGCAATGTGAATTGGGCCTCGACGGCCTCGATGCGGGTGCGAAGGTCACGGTACGCGTTGGGGTCGTCGCCGGACCCGGTGACGTAACACAGCCGCCGCGCAAAATCCTCCCATGTGTCCTGTCGAATTTCCTGCCGGGAAAACTTCTTGATGCCGTCCCGCGCGAAGGTGCGGAACGCCTCATCCGTGCAGGGCGTCCGTCCGAAACCGATCACGGCGTAGTTGGACGGGAGCAGCCCATCGAGCAACAGATTATAAAGCGCCGGCAGGAGTTTGCGGCGGGTAAGGTCGCCGGAGCCGCCCAGAATGACGAGGGTGCATGGTTCGATCGCCACGCCGGAGCCGGCGTGCGGCGTGGCGTGGTGTTCCGGGTCCGGTGTCATGGTTCGTCCGGCGGGGTGCAATGCCGCGTTACGTCGGTCTGACGCTGTGGCCGCCGAAGGCCCGGCGAAGCGCGGCCAGCATTTTCTCCGAAAACGGCGCGTCCTGCCGTGAGCGGAATCGCGTGAAGAGCGCGGTGGACAGGGTGGGCACCGGCACGTCCTTGTCGAGGGCGTCCATCAACATCCACCGCCCTTCGCCGGAATCCTGAATGTACCCCGTTAATCCCTCAAGCGTCGGGTCTTCTTTGAGCGTCATGGCGCCGAGTTCCAGCAGCCATGACCGGATCACGCTGCCGTGCATCCACAGATCCGCAATGCGGAAGAGGTCAAGGCGGTACTCGCTTTTCGACATGAGTTCAAATCCTTCGGCGTAACTTTGCATCATGCTGTATTCAATGCCGTTGTGCACCATTTTCACGTAATGTCCGGCGCCGTGACCGCCGACGTGCGCCCAGCCGTCTTTGGGGGCGAGCGTCGTGAACACCGGCGCCAGCCGGTTCACCACGTCTTTCTCTCCGCCGACCATCAGGCAATATCCCACCTGCAAGCCCCAGATGCCTCCGCTGGTGCCCGCGTCCACGTAATGAATCCGTTTGCTTTTCAAGGCGGCGGCGCGGCGGACGTCGTCATGGAATCTGGTGTTGCCGCCGTCCACGATGACGTCGTCGGGTTCCAGGATGTCCGCGAGGGTGTTCACGGTGTCTTCCGTCGGCGCGCCCGACGGCACCATGACCCAGACGGTGCGCGGCCTGGTCAGTTTGGCCGCGAGTTCCTGAAGCGACGCGGCGCCGGTTGCGCCGGTCGATTCCGCTTTTGCGACAAGGTCCGGCACCCGGTCGCAGGCCACGACCCGGTGTTCATGCTTTTCTTGCAGCCGGGTCACCATGTTCATGCCCATTTTGCCAAGTCCGACAAAGCCGATTTCCATGGCCGATCCTTTCGCTCCTGGGTTCGCCTGTGTGTGACGCGGCGCCAACACACGGAGTCCGTTTTGTTTGCCCGTGCCCGGGGCGATTATCATACGCCCTTCACCATGCCGCCGCAAATGCGTTGCCGGCCCAATGACGTGATGGGACACAACGTTCGCGCGGTCTGCCGCGCTTCGCGCCGGTTGCGGAGTCCCGCGCAGGATTTTTCGTTTCATGCAAGGCGGGCGGTGAAGCGGGCGGGGAAGGCGTGCTTCTGCACGTCGACCGAACACGCAAGCCGTCCAACGCAGCATGGGACGAAAAGGACAAGCGGGACAGTGACAGAATCCGTGAGACCTCTTATAATGCCGTCCCATGTGCGCCGACACTCTTTCTTTGCCTCCCGCTCCGGACCCGGCGTTGTTGGAGACGACGTTGCGCACCCGGCTGCCGTTTCATGGGGAACTGGCGGACGTGACGTTGCTGGACGGAGACGCGTCGAATCGGCGGTATTACCGGCTCGGATTGCGGCGCGGCCCGGTGTCCTCGCTGATTGTGATGCAACTTGCCGGACCGGAAGGATTTAAAACATCGGAAGAAGCCGTGAGCGAACAGGCCGCGGACATTCGGGAACTGCCGTTTCTGAACATTCTTCGACCGTTGGCCGAGGCCGGCATCGCGGTACCCACGCCGTATTATTACGATGAATCCGCGGGCCTGTTGTTCCTTGAAGATTTCGGCGATCAGACCCTGTGGCGTGCATGTGTTGAAGGCGGGGACTCCGCCGTTCGGCGCCACTATCCCGCGGCCGTTGATACGCTGGCGCGGATGCAGACTCGAATCACGCCGTCCGTGGCCGGCGCCTGTCTGGCCTTCTCCCGGTCGTTCGACGTGCCGTTGCTGCGGTGGGAGTTTGAGCATTTTCTGGAATACGGCATTGGGGCGCGGCGCGGCAGCAACCCGATGCGCGCGGAGCACGAGCGCGTGATTCGCGGGGCGTTCGACGAGATCGCCGGCGTGATCGCCGGGCAGCCACGGCTGTTCACCCATCGTGATTATCACTCGCGGAATTTGATGATCGCCGGCGGCCGGATCGGGGTGATTGATTTTCAGGATGCGTTGTTGGGGCCGGCGACCTACGATCTGGCGTCGCTGCTGCGGGATTCCTATCTCGAGTTGGATGACGGCTTTGTCGATGAGATGATCGACCGCTATCGCGCGGCCATGCGTGCCGGGTTGGAACCGGAGGCGCAGGAACGCATGGGCCTGACGGATGCGCCGGCGTTCCGGCGGCTGTTTGATTTCACGAGCATTCAGCGCAACCTGAAAGCGGCCGGCCGGTTTGTGTATCTCGACCGGGTCAAGGGGAATCCCAAATTTCTTGCGGACATTCCCCGCACACTGGGATACGTGCGGCGGAATCTGGAAACCTATCCCGACCTGGCGGAGTTGTTGCAATGTCTGACGCCGTATATTCCCGAATGGCGGTGACCCCGTGAAAGCCATGGTGCTGGCCGCGGGCCTCGGCGCCCGGCTTCGCCCGCTGACGGCGTCCGTGCCCAAGCCGCTCCTGCCGCTGGGGCCGCATCCGTTGCTGGTGTGGAATCTTCTGTTGTTGCGCCGGCACGGCGTTGAAGACGTCATGGTCAATCTCCATTATCTCGGCGAAGATATTCGGCAAGCCCTGGGTGACGGCTCGCAATGGAACATGCGGCTGTTCTATTCCCATGAACCCGTGCTGCTGGGGACGGGGGGCGGCATCAAACAGGTGGAAGAGTTTTTTGAAGGCGCCCCGTTTCTTGTGCTCAACGGGGACACGATCGCGGCGCTTGATTTATCCCGACTGGTGGCCCATCATCGCGCGGAGAAGGCGCTGGCCACCATGGCGTTGCGCGACGACCCCGATGTCGAATCCTGGGGGGTGGTGGAGACGGATGGGCGTGATCGCGTGTTGCGCATTCGCGGCAAGGGGCGTCCGGTGCGGACGGGCGAGGCGCCGGCGCGCCGGCGGTTGTTTGCCGGTGTTCATGTACTGGACCCGCTGATGTTGCGTCACGTTCCCCATGGGCGGTGCGCGTCGATTCTTGACGCCTACGTGGCGTGGCTGGAACGCGGGGCGACCATTGCCGGCCATGTGTTTTCGGGCTACTGGTCCGACGTGGGCACGCCCGAACGGTACGCGCAAGCGCAGCAAGACGTGGCGGCGGGCATTGTCACGCCTCCCGGTTGATCGTTGGCGGTCATGGGTTCCCAATTTTTTCCGACACAGACGTTTGTTCGGGACGATCCGTCCGTTCAGCGAACGTTCCCGGCCGCGTTTCAGGATCGTTTTCTTCCAGGCGGCCACGTGGTCACGGACGCGCATGGCATCATCCGGTTGGCCGACCGTACGGCGGCGGACATGATGACGGCGTCTTCGCATGATCTGATCGGATGCGCGTTGCCCGATGTCCTGGCCCCGGAGGACGCCGCCGTCGTGCAGTCCCAACTTCGAAAACTCGAACAGGGCGCCTCCGTTCTTGAATGGGAAATAACAATTGCGCCGAAAGGCCTGCGGCGTTTTTCCGCGTGGCTGACCGTTTCCGCGTTGCGGGAAACTTCGGGGCGGATTGCGGCGGTGCATTGGGTGATTCGAGATGGTTCGGCGTGGGCCCGCTGGGCGGCCGGCGACCGGCTGCTTCAGGCCATGGGCGACCATGTGCTGGACGGCGCGCCGCTGCCGCGCCTCCTGTCGCACCTGTGCGGGCAGGTGGCGCGTGTCTTTCCCCGCTCCCTGGTTCGGGTGGCGATACGGGACACCGAAGGCCGTTTCATTTTCGCGCAGGCCGACGACCGGCATGTGAACGCGGATCAGGTCTGCCGTGAATGGACGCGCGATGAACGGCGCGAACTGGAATCCGTTCTCGAAACGCGCATGACGCTTCACCGTTGCGAGGCACTCGACCGGGACGGCGCGCTGTCGGGAGTTGAACGGCATCCGGCGCGGCTCCTGGTGCCGTTATGCGCGCGGGATCGCGCGGTGGGCGTCCTGTCGATTGATGGCGCGTCACGGGAGGCGTTTGACGCCGGCGCGATTCACTGGTGTGAACATCTTGCGGGGCGGGTGACGCATTTTATCGCCATTCGCCAGGACATGACGGCCCGCACGGAAACGGAAGCGCGAATCTTCCATCTGGCCCACCATGACCCTCTGACGGGGTTGCCCAATCGAACCCTGTTGTCCGACCGGCTCACGCAGGCCCTGGCCCAGGCGAAGCGGCATGGCCGGGGCGTCGGGGTTCTCTTTGTCGATCTGGATCAATTCAAGGCGGTCAATGATTCTCTGGGACATGAGACCGGGGATGCGTTCCTCAAAATCGCGGCGGATCGCCTGACGCGCTGTGTGCGCGCCACGGACACCGTCGCGCGGATGAGCGGCGATGAGTTTGTTGTGATTCTTCAGGACGTGCATCGCGGTCAGGATGCCGAACTCGTGGCGCGCAACATTCTGGAAGCCGTCAGGCAGCCCGCGACGCTGACCGGGCAGTCCGTGCATGTCACGGCCAGCGTGGGGATTTCGATGTATCCCTTCCACGCCGCCGATCCCGAGACGTTGATCGCGCAGGCCGATCAGGCGATGTATCGAGCCAAAGAACAGGGCGGGCATGGCTGTCACATGCGGGACGCTCCCTGACGACGACGCAGCAAGGTTCCGTTCGATGAATCCGCACACACCTCTGAAGATCGCGCTCATCCAAATGGCGTGCGGCGCCGATACCGGGGCGAATCTTGCCGCCGCGCTGACCAGGGTCGAAGACGCGGCCCGGCGGGGCGCTCGTGTGGTGTGTCTGCCGGAGTTGTTTCGCTCGCCGTATTTTTGTCAACGCGAAGATCCGGCGCTGTTCGAACTGGCGGAGCCGGTGCCCGGGCCGTCCACGGATGCCTTGAGCCGCGTGGCCGGTCGGCACAACGTGGTGATTCTTGTCCCCGTTTTCGAACGGCGGGCCGCGGGGATCTATCATAACTCGCTGGCGGTGCTTGACGGCGACGGCAAGATGGCGGGTCTCTACCGCAAAATGCACGTGCCCGACGATCCGGCCTATTATGAAAAATTTTATTTTACGCCCGGCGACACCGGGTTTCAGGCGATTCAGACGCGGGCGGGCAACATCGGCGCGCTCATCTGCTGGGATCAATGGTATCCCGAAGCCGCCCGGCTCACGGCGTTGCAGGGAGCAGAGATGCTGTTTTATCCCACGGCGATCGGATGGCATCCGTCGGAAAAATCTCGGGACGGCGCGACGCAACGCCGCGCCTGGCAGATCATGCATCACAGTCATGCCATTGCGAACGGCGTGTTTGTCGCCGCCGTGAATCGAGTGGGACATGAACCGTCCGCCGGTGGGGAGGGTCTGGAGTTCTGGGGCAGTTCATTCATCTGCGATCCCTTCGGCGAGGTGCTGGCCGAGGCGTCGGTGGACAAGGAAGAGACGGTTTTTGCCGACGTTGACCTGGGCCGCGTGGAAGAAGTCCGGCGTCACTGGCCGTTTCTCCGTGATCGCCGGGTGGATGCGTACGGCGGAATCACGCGGCGGTTTCTGGACGGCGGCGACCGGGGTGCGTGTTAGATCGATTTCACATGCCGGCGGAATGGGAGCCGCACGAGGCCACCTGGCTGGGCTGGCCTCACAACGCCTCCGACTGGCCGGGGAAACTCGAAGCGGTTCGCTGGGCCTTCGCAGAGATGGTTCGAAAACTGGCGGAGGGAGAACGCGTCAGGATACTGGTCAATGCCCCGGCGCATGAACATCGCGCGCGGCGTCTGCTCTCGCGGGCCGGTGCCGACTTGTCACGGGTGGATTTTTTTCAGATTCCCACGGATCGGAGTTGGCTTCGCGATTCCGGCCCCCTCTTTGTCACGCGCCGCCGGCCGGCTCCGGAAGTGGCGGTGGCGCGGTTTGCCTTTAACGCCTGGGCACGTTATCCCGATTGGAAACGGGACCGTCAGGCGCCGGTCAGGATCGCGCGCCGGCTGCGATGCCGCGTGTTCCCCGTCACGCACCGGGGCCGCGCGGTGGTGCTGGAAGGCGGCAGTTTCGACGTGAATGGCGCGGGCGCCGCGTTGACGACAGAAGAATGTTTGCTGGATGCGGACGTTCAGACGCGCAATCCCGGATTTTCGCGCGAGACCTATGAGCGGATTCTCAACGAATCGCTGGGCGTCGACACGTTGGTGTGGCTGCGCAACGGCATCGCCGGCGACGACACCCACGGGCACGTGGACGACGTGTGCCGGTTTGTGAATCCGACCACCGTGGTGTTGTGCCGTGAACCTGACGGCGGGGACGTGAATCACCGCGTGCTGGCCGAAAACCGGGAACGTTTGGAGCGGGCGACGCTGGGCAACGGGGAACACATCGAGGTCGTGCCGTTGCCCATGCCCGCGCCGCTGTCCTGTCACGGCCAACGGCTGCCGGCGAGTTACGCCAATTTTTATATCGGCAACGCGGCCGTGCTGGTGCCGACGTTTAACGATCCCAACGACCGGATCGCACTGGGGATTTTGAGCGAGGTGTTTCGCGGGCGTCCCGTGGTCGGGATTCACGCGGTTGATCTGTTGTGGGGCCTGGGGACGCTGCATTGTCTGACGCAGCAGCAGCCCGCGTTGCCCGCGGCTAAAACGCAAGGCCGACGGACAGCGTGTTGAGCACGCCGAACGCATCCGCAAATTCGATGCGCGCCGGGGGGTGGGACACGCCGGCGGCGAAACGTTGTCCGACGTCGGCGTAGCGCATCACCGGCACGTCCGCCAGGTATTCGAACCCGGTCCCGACCTGCAAGGTGACGTGTTCCAGCACGATCGTGCTCAATGAGAGCGTGAGCGCCGCCGACGCGGTGATGGTGGAGTCGTCGACCGTGAGACGGCTGCGCACGTCTTCGAGATCATCGGGATCGCCCGACGCCAGAAATGTCGATGACAAGAATGTTCTCTGGCGTCCCTCGTATTCGGCCTTGAGGTGGTAGCCCCGGACTTCGCCGTTGACGGCAAAGAGCCATCGCTCGCCGAACGGCACGTCGAAGCGGCCGCCGATCACGCCGCCGTAATATGAGCCGGTCAGTTCTTCTTGCAGCGTCATAAAGTTGACGTCCGGCGCCCGGTTGGCCTCGAAGGCGAACACATCGGACTCCTGCTTGATCCGTTTGAAACTCGGCCCGATAAACAGTGTGATGGTATGCCCGCCCGCTTCGAAGGCCGTGCCGGTCACCACGTCGCTGCCTCCGTATTCGACTTCCCGTTGCGTACGGATACGCATGGGATCGCCCCAGGCAAAATTGGGGGTGTTCTCGAACGCCGGGCCGTCTATTGCGCCAATCCAGCCGGCGAGCCTTAAGGTTGGCGTCGCCTCGATCCGGCTGATTAACGCCATCTGTTCCGTGGGATTTCCAAAGGCTCTTCCTCTCCTCGCCTCCCTCTCTGCCGGACTTAACTGATTCAGCGCCTCCACCGTCAGAGGCTCGTTACGGGGAAACATGGCTTCCAGTTCGTTCCATTGTCCGCTCGTGCGTTCATATTCTGTAACATCCGTGGTGCTGTGCGACGTGAAAAATCCGCGCACTTCGGTGAACAGCGTGCGGCGGAACGCGGTGTATTCGCCGCCGACGGCCAGGTTGACCAGCGCCCCGGGTTGAAACGATGCGTCGTAGTGGTCGAGTAACTCGACCACCACTTCATTGTTGTCTGTATCGATAAACGGGCTGGATTCGGGAAGATCCAGAAACATCACGCCGCCGCCCGCTCTGACATACACCGTTTCCGCCTTCTCGTCCGGCGAGGCGGCGGCTGCCGGCGAGCAGAGCAGCGCCACGGCAGGAATCGTCGCTGACCATCCGCGGAGTGTTCGAAAACGCGATGAGAGTGATTGGTGCATGGGACTGTGACGTTTGATAAAAACGCGGCGCCAACGGCGCGGAGCGGTGCTTTTACCGCATCGCCGTACAATTTTGCAACCGGCCATTGTTGTTATGCCCGCGCCAACCGACGTTCGGGCCGGGAGCGGCGGGGATGATATTTGCTCTGCAAAAACCGTCCGAAGTCGGTATAATCCGACGTTCGTGAACGCGGCGATACGTTGAACGACACAAACATCATGGCGGCACACGATGACATCTGATTCATCTTCTCCGACACCGGCGTGCCGGGACCATATGGCCGCCTACATCTGCCCGATGTGTCCCGACGTGGAATCGGAGACGCCCGCGGCCTGTCCCTCCTGCGGCATGGCGCTTGAGTTGCGGGTCGCCGCCGTGGAGGAAACGGCGAATCCCGAACTCCGCGACATGACGCGGCGGTTGTGGGTCGGGGCGGCGCTGGCGTTGCCGATTTTCGCGCTCGGCATGGCGGACATGATCCCCGGCCGGCCGTTGAGCGGGGTGGTCTCCGCCGCCGTTTCGACCTGGCTGTCGTTCATCCTGGCCACGCCCGTGGTGGCGTGGGTGGGGTTTCCATTTTTTCAACGCGGATGGACGTCGCTCGTCACGCGCCGTTTGAATATGTTCACCCTCATTGCCCTGGGCACGGGCGCGGCCTATTTGTACAGCGCGGTGGCCGTGGTGCGGCCCGGCATGTTGCCGGATGCGTTTCGGACGCCGGGCGGCGACTTGCCCGTGTATTTTGAATCCGCCGCCGTGATCATCGTCCTGGCGGTGCTGGGCCAGGTGTTGGAAATTCGGGCGCGCGGTCGAACCGCGAGCGCCCTGCAATCCCTGCTTGGCCTGGCGCCCAACACCGCGCGCGTCGTCCGGCACGGCGGCCGCGAAGAAGACGTCGCGGTGGAACGGATTGCCGTCGGCGACCGTCTGCGCGTGCGTCCCGGGGAAACCATTCCCGTGGACGGCGTGGTGCTGGAGGGCGCGACCTCGGTGAATGAGGCCATGGTGACGGGCGAATCCATTCCGGTTGAAAAACTGGCGGGGAGTTGGGTGATCGGGGGCACGCTGAACGGAACGGGCATGTTGGTGATGGAGGTCAAACGGGTCGGGCGGGACACCATGCTGGGGCAGATTGTCAGGCTGGTGAGCGAGGCGCAACGCAGTCGCGCGCCCATTCAGCGGGTGGCCGACCGCGTGTCCGGGTATTTTGTCGTCGTGGTCGTGCTGGTGGCCGCCGTCACCGCCGTCGTGTGGGCGAGTGTCGGCCCGGAGCCGCGCCTGGCCCATGCGCTGGTCAATGCCGTGGCCGTGCTCATCATCGCCTGCCCCTGTGCCATGGGATTGGCCACGCCGATGTCGATTCTGGTGGGCACGGGACGGGGCGCCACGGCCGGCGTGCTGATCAAACATGCCGAGACCCTGGAACGACTCGAAAAAGTGGACACCTTGCTCGTGGATAAAACCGGCACGCTGACCGAGGGCCGGCCCGTCTTCCGGTCGGTCGTGCCCGTGGCGGGATTCGACGAAGCGGCGGTACTGCAATGCGCGGCCGGCGTTGAACATGCCAGCGAACATCCGCTGGCCTCGGCCATTGTGTCGGGCGCGAAGGCGCGGGGGCTGGCCGTCGGCGCGGTCCGGGATTTTCGTTCGTCCACCGGCGAGGGTGTCGCGGGCCATGTCGAGGGAAACGCCGTGGCGGTGGGTAGCCGGCGGTTTCTGGAGCGTGAGGCGGGCGTGCCGGCGTCGGAGTTCGCGGCGCTCACCCGGCACAGTGACGCGCTGTGGAACGAAGGACAGACGGTGGTGTTCGTGGCCGTTGACGGACGCCTGGCGGGCTGCATCGGCGTGAGCGATCCGATCAAGTCCACCACCCTCGCGGCCATTCGGTCGCTGACGCGCGACGGGTTGACCCTGGTGATGGTGACGGGGGACAACCGTCGAACCGCCGACGCCGTGGGGCGGCAACTGGGGGTGACCCGGATTCAGGCGGAGGTTCTTCCCGACCGGAAACACCGCATCGTGACACAGTTCAAACAGACGGGCCACGTGGTGGCCATGGTCGGGGACGGCATCAACGACGCCCCGGCGCTCGCCGAAGCGGACGTCGGGATTGCCATGGGCACCGGGACCGACGTGGCCATCGAAAGCGCGGGCGTCATCATCATGAAAGGCGACCTGCGCCGCGTGGTGTTCGCTCGAAACTTGAGCAAGGCCACGATGAGGAATATCCGGCAGAACCTGTTCTTCGCTTTTGTGTACAACGCGCTGGGCGTGCCGGTCGCCGCGGGCGTACTCTATCCGTTCTTCGGCCTCCTGCTGACCCCGATTATGGCCGGCGTGGCGATGACCTTCAGTTCGTTGTCGGTGATTCTGAACGCGCTGCGGTTGCGAAACGTGAATGGATAATTCCGCGTTCATGACCATGCGGCGCGCGCCGCCGTGACGGGCTTGTCGAACCGGGGGAGTTGCCTTGCTTGATCGAATGGGACGCGGCTATCAGGCCCTCGTGGTCCGGGTGGTGGATGGGTGCCGCCGGGCCGCCGTGTGGGTGGTGATCGGAGGGGCCGCCCTCGCCGGACTCGCGGCGGCGTACACGGTGACCCACCTGACGCTTGATACGGATCCCATGAATTTGCTGGATGCTGATCTTCCCTTCAGGCAGTTGCAGCGGGACTTCGAGGCGGCGTTTCCGCATCTTGACGATGTGATGCTGGTCGTGGTGGATCACGGCTCCGCCGAACGCCGGCGCGAGGCGGTGCGCGTCATGGCCGAACAACTGGAACGGCAACCCGCGTTCTTTGCCTCGGTGTATCAACCCCAGCAGGATGAATTTTTTGATCGCCACGGCCTGTTGTATTTCAACGTGGAAGAACTCTGGCGGCTGGACGAACGTTTGACGACGTGGGAGCCGTTCCTGGGGTCGATGGTTCATGATCCGAGTGTGCGGGGGCTGTGCTCCGTGTTGACGGCGGCGCTGAAAGAGGACCCGTCGCCCGAGCAGCGGAAACTCCTTGCCAAAATGTTCGCGATGTTGAGCGAGGCGATGGACGCGCAGCGGCTTGGCCGGCCCCATGCCCTGCGCTGGAAACAGGCCATGCTCGAAGACCTGACGGATCGAAACGATCCTCTGCACGGGTTTCTTCTGGTCACGCCGAGGCTGGATTATTCGAATCTGAAAGCGGCCGGGGGGCCGCTTGAGGCGTTGCGCCGGCACGGGCGGGAATTGGCGGAGAGATTCGATGTCAGGATTCGGCTGACGGGATCGATTCCCATTGAAGAGGAAGAGCGGGAAACTCTTGCCGAAGGCGCCGGCACGGCGGCGGGGTTGTCCCTGGGGCTGGTGTCGCTGGTGTTGTTTGCCGGGCTTCGATCCGCGCGGCTCGTGGGCGCGATGTTGTGCACGCTGGTCGTGGGATTGCTGTGGACGGCCGCGTTTGCCGTGGCCGCCGTCGGGTCGTTGAATTTTGTGTCGGCGTCCGCGCCGGTGTTGTTCATCGGGCTGGGGGTGGATTTCGGCATTCAGTTCGGCATGAGGTATCGTGAGGAACGCGGCCGGGTCGGCGCCCACGACGAGGCCCTGCGGCGCGCGGCCGCCGGCGTCGGCGGGGCGCTGACGCTCGCGGCGGTGGCCGCCGCGCTAAGTTTTTTTTCGTTTCTCCCGACGTCGTACCGGGGGTTTGCGGAGTTGGGGCTGATTGCCGGCGGCGGCATGTTTATCGCTCTTCTGGCCAACGTGACGGTGTTTCCGGCTCTGTTGACGCTGTGGCCGCCCGCGTTGCCGAACCGTCCCCCTGCCGCGCGCGGGGAGGCGTCGCCATGGCCGGCGTTCATCCTTCGCCGGCGGCGCGTGATTCTCGGCGCGGCGGCGCTGGCGGCGTTGGCGTCGCTGGCCGTGCTGCCGTTCTTGCGGTTTGATTTTAATCCCCTGCATCTTCGGGACCCTTCAAGCGAAGGGGTGTCCACGTTTCGGGAATTGCTGGCGGACCCGGAGACCACGCCTTATGTCATTCAGGTGGTCGCCGACGATGCCGCGGATGCCGAGGCCGTGGCGGAACGTCTGCGGTCGTCGCCGGAAGTGAACCGGGTGGTCACGCTTTCGAGTTTCATTCCCGGCGAACAGGAGGAAAAGTTGGCCGTGATTGACGAGATGGCCGTGGTGCTCGATCCGGTGCTCACGCCGCGTGAGCCGGCGGACCCGCCGAACGCGGAAGCGGAACTGCGGGCCATGAAGGATTTTCGAGCAACGCTTGGCGCGTTTGCGGGCGGCGACGCATGGCACGGTGACGAACCGCGCGCCCTGATGGAGGCGACGGACGCTCTGCTGCGTGATGCCGGTGACCCGGCGGTGATGGTGCGGGGCCTGCGCGCGAGACTCCTGGAACATTTCCCGGCGTGGCTTGACCGGTTGCGGGGGCTGATGTCTCCCGGCGAGATTACGCCGGAGACCTTGCCGGACAGTTTGATCCGGCATTATCGAACGGACGAGGGGCGGATGCGGGTCGAGGTGTTTCCGGCGCGCAATCTTCAAGACAACGACGCGCTACGTCAATTCGCGGATCATGTGCGGCGGGCGGCGCCGCGGGCCATCGGGTCGCCCGTGGGTATTCTGGAGGGAGGCCGCGCCATCATCGACGCCTGTCTTCGGGCGACCGGGCTGGCCGTTGTGATGGCCGCCTTGCTGCTGTTCGTGGTTCTTCGACGCGCGCGCGACGTGCTTTTTGTACTCCTGCCCCTGGTCCTGACGATGGTGTTGACGGTGGCCGTCTGTCTGGCGGCGGGCGTTCCTTTGAATCTGGCCAACGTGATTGCCGTGCCGCTGGTACTGGGGTTGGGGATTGCTTTCGGCATTTATCTGATTCTGCGGAACCGGGAAGGCGGGTCCATGATCCGGGTCTTGCAGAGCAGCACGGCACATGCCGTGTTTTTCAGCGCGCTGACGACCATGGCCTCTTTTGGGGCGCTCGGGTTTTCGCGCCACCAGGGCATGGCCAGTCTGGGAATCTTGCTGGTGATCGTGCTGACGCTGGCGCTGGTGTGCGCGTTGGCGGTGCTCCCGGCCCTGATGGCCGAAGTGGCGGAACGACGCGCGGGGCGGGCCGGCACGGAGCCGGCGGCGGGCGCGTGATGGACGGGACGGTGTGACGGACGGGGAACGCCGCGTCAGTTCAGCGTCTCGTCAAACAGATCGTCGTCGTCCATGGGCGGCGCCCCGTCGTAGGTCAGGAATTTCCGATGTTGACGATAGGCTTCCCGCGTAAAGAGATAGGGTTCGACTGCGGCGCTGTCTCGAAATTTGACGGCTTCGTCCGCCCGTGACCGTTGATCGACGAGCCGCAAAACCGCGACGGGCACGACAAACGGAGTGCTCGTATAGAACAACACGTTGGTCACGGTGCTGACGCCCAGATTCGGAGCGTCCCTGACGGTGTTCGGCCCGATCAGGGGGAGCACCAGGTAGGCGCCCTCGTTCACGCCCCACAGACTTAACGTCTGTCCGAAATCTTCGTCATGGGCTTCGAGGCCGAACGGCGTGGCCATGTCCCAGATGCCCAAAAGTCCGAACGTGGAGTTCACGAAAAACCGGCCGGCGTCCCGGAGGCCCTGTCGAACCTTGCCCTGCAGGAAACCGTTCAGGATGGTGTTCGGGTAGGCCACGTTGTCAAAAAAATTCGACACACTTTGTCTGGCCGGTCGCGGGACGTATTCGATATACGCCGTTGCCACGGGTTCGCCGATGGCCCGGTCGAGCAAGTCATTGACCATGTAGATCGAACGATTCACCGACACAAGCGGGTCGTTGTCCGTCTCTCCGCCGCCGGCGGACGGGGTGGTCGCGCATCCCGTCGTGAGGGCGAACAGGGTCAGGGCCGCGGCCAGGGCCGCGACCGGGGACGGCGCGCCCGGTGCGGCGATGCTCGCGTACTTTTGGGACGTGGCGCTCATCATGCCGTCGACGATTCCGTGCTCGCGTGAAGGATTAGAGTCCGCGCGCATGATCCTGAATCTGGTCCCGCAGCCGTTGCAGCAGGGTGGGGAGTCCGTCCTGTTTCAGGATGGCGCCGTATTCCGCGCGTTTCAGCGCCACGTCGCTCACGCCGTTGACGCTGATGTTGATAATTTTCCATTGGTCCCGCACCGGATGCACGATGTAGTGAAAGGTCATGCGTTCCCCGTCCGCTTTCACGAAATGGCCGGTCACAAGGGTGCGGGCCCCTCGAGGCAGCGGTTGTTCCGAAAGCACGTCGAACCGCTCGCCGCCATACGTCTTGAAACGCCCGGCATAGGTTGAAACGCTCAAGTCCCGGAACGTTTGGACAAAGGCGTCCCGTTGCGCTTCTGTGAATTGTTTCCAATGTCTTCCGGCGACCAGGCGCGCGATTCTGTCGAGATCGTGCGTCTGGTCAATCACGGGAGCGATGGTCTGATAGCGGCCCTCATAGCCGAGGGCGTCGCCGTTTTTCATCATGGCCGTGATCGACTCATGCAGTTCGCGCACGACATGCGCGGCGTCGCCGCCCTCAAGCGCCCAGGCATGCCCGCCCCATGCCGTCCAGAAAACCGTGACGCAGACCAGGACATTGTTCATCACGGCGCCGGTCATGCCTGATCCGTGTTGCGGGGAACGTACCATATTGGCGGGGTCAATGCCTACAGGGAGGCGGCGTCATCCGCGTGATCCCGCCGCGCCCGCGAGTGAGGGCCGGGAGTGATTCGAAACCGGACTTCGTCCGCGTGGGTGTACGCGGACGTTTCGCCGCCGGCAAACAGCCCGCATCGGTACAGCCCGGGCGTCCATCCCGTGTCCGGCGCGGAGAGGAGAAAGTAACCGGACTGGTCTCCCATGCCCGTGATGACCTGATCCTGCGCGACCGGGACGCGGCGCGCCGCCGCCCGCGGCTTGCCGGCGGCGCCGGCGGTTTCGGGAAAACATTCCGCGCCGAGAGGCACTTCGTCATAGGCGGCGGTGACAAGGCCGAACACCAGATAGATCTCTTCCTGGGCGGCGGGGAAGGTGTCGTGCGGCTGAATGGGGATAAAATCATGGGTGCCGGTGGGGCGGTCGTCCCGCATGACGCGCCGGGCCGGAATCACGTATCGAAACATGCTGAAATCCGCATCGCGGCCCATCAACGATACCCGTGTGTCAATCTGCCGCGCGGGCCGGAGTGTGGCGTCCGCGATTCGACGATAGAGCGCTTCCTCGGTCATGGCGGGCGCGGCGGCCGGATCGGGATCGGCGCCGGCGCCGGCGTTCACGGAGTTTTCACCGGCGCCGGCGTTCCCGTTGATCCGCGGCCCGTCCTGTTCGGCGAGGTGCTGTTTGACCTTTGCGACCCACGCCGTCAGTTTGTGTTTGTCCAGTACGCGCAGGCCGGCTTTGGGGGGCGCGTCTCTGGTTCGTTCTTCGAAATCAACGGCCGCGTCGAGGAGGACTTCGAAATAGGGGAGGGCGTCGGTCCATCGTTCCAGTTGTACCAGACATTGACCGATGCGAAAAAATGCGTCCGCGTACACTTCGTCCGACGGCTTCATGGCGGACAAACCTTCAAAGGTCGCGACGGCCTCCTCGCAGCGACCGAGGTGCAGCAGCGTCATGCCCAGTTCGTGGGTCGCGCTGTAATCGCCGGGATTGAGGGTGAGAATTTTTCGATACAGCGGCTCGACTTCTTCGTAGCGGCCGGCCTCAAAGAGTCTCCACGCCTGCGCGCGAATCGCGGCCCATGCCTTGCGTTCCCCCGCCACGGAGCCGTCCGGAGTGAAAATGGGTTCGAACCGGCGCCCCCGTTCTTTGGTGGCGCCGTAGATGACCGACATCAGACTGCGGGCGGCATCTTCCTCGGGTGAACCGGGTGTCACCATGGTCAGGACGCGCTCGACTTCGTCGCGGGCGCCGGGGCCGTCCAGAATGTCAAACCGGGCGCGGGCGAGTGCCAACCGCCATCCCGGCATGTTCGGAGCCATGGCCACCGCTTTTTCGTACCACGTCAGCGATTCTTCCAGCCGGTCAAGCGCGCGGAGCGCGCGCGCCACCCGCAGGGGTAGCAGGGGATTGTCGGCGTCAAGGCCGGCCATGCGCCGCAGGGCGGCCACGGCCTGCTCCTCCTGTCCCGAGCGCAGGAACACGCTCCATTGCGCCCATCGGACGTCCATATCTTGCGGGTTTTTCTTCAGCACCGCGTCGTAGGTGTCGATGGCGTCCTGATACCGGCGGGACGTGGTGGCGAGGATATGACCGCGCAGGACGTGGAGCGTCATCGTGTCCGGGTGCGCCTGAATGCCGTTGTCCAGGAGTTGCAACGCGCGCGCGGGGGCGCCGTCGAGCCATGCAACTTCCGCGCGATGGGCGATGCGCTCCCCCGCATCGGCGCCGGGCGGCACGTCGGTCGCGGCCGGGGCCGCGGCCGGACCGCTGGCCGCCGCCATCACGAGGAGCGAGGCAAGATACGAGATTCGCCGCAGGGCTTTGCGGGGTCTCGCTCGCGCCGGTTGTCGGAAAAAAATGTTCATACCGGAACAGGGCGCGCACGGCAACGCCCTGTCGATACAGTATATCATAACGGGAAGAGAGGGTGAAAGGACGAAGCGGTCTGCACGGGAGAAGGGCGGGCCGCGTTACGTCGCGTCGTGCCGCGTCGCGTCGATCAACGCTCCGTGAGTGTTTCGAGGCGCGCGAGTTCTTGCGGAGTCAGGTCGAACGCGCCGACCGCCAGATCGTCTTTCATGTGTTGCACGTCGGTGGTGCCGGTCAGGGGCAGCATCCCCGCCTGTTGCGCAAAACGAAAAATAATCTGCGCCGGCCCGGTTCCCACCCGCGCGGCCATGGCCGTGACCGCCGGGTCGTTGAGCACGTCGATATTGGCGGTGAGCAACGAAAATCCCTGATAGATGATGCGGCGGGTCTTGCAGATTGTCCTGACGTCCCGGTCCCACCCCAACGCCGCATAGCACCGGTTCTGCACCATCATGGGGATGACGGCGGCGCGCTCGCACAGGTGGTGCAGTTGCGCCGGCCGCACGTTGCTGATCCCGATCATCCTGACGCGCCCCGATTGATACAGCCGCTCCATCGCCGCCCAGATGTCCCAGTCATCCCGGGTGAGGCCCTCGCGCGCGCAGGGGCCGTGCAGGACGTAGGAATCCAGATAGTCGGTGCGCAGATGGGCGAGCGAACTTTCAAATGATTGTTCGACCTGTTCGGCGACGGCGGCGCTGGGATCATAGGGTGTTCGATGATCCTGGCCGGAGACGGACGTGAATTTGGTTTGGAGAAACAGGCGCTCGCGCGCGATGCCCTGTTGCGCCAGGGCGAGCAGGGAGTCTCCCACCAGAGATTCGTCGTAGTGGATGAGTTGGTTGGCCGTGTCAATGGCCCGGAAGCCGGCGCCGACGGCCTCGATCACATGGCGGGTCGTGTGCTCCTTTTTCCACGCCGTGCCGTACATGAAGTCCGGCACGGGTACGTCGTTATGGGCGGTCATGTTCGGCATGGGGATCTCCGGTGTGTGGGTTTAGTCTGGCGTTGCTGGCGTTTGCAATAGGAGTACCGCGCCGCGGATTTTTGTTCCAGGCAAGGCGGACGCCGAGTGGGCGAGGAAGGCGTATTCATATACGTCGACCGAGCACACGAGAAGTCCAACGCCGCATGGAACGAAAAGCCGCAAGCGGCGGATTAAAAACGTTCGGCCTGCACCACGTCGGCGACACTGTTGATGTCGAGCCAGTGCCCCACCGTGTACAGCACACGGACGGACACGTCGCGTCGGCGCAGTTCCTGAAATAACCGCGCCATCCCGGCTTTTTTGTTGGCGGGGTCGGCCAGCATCTCCGCCAGCAAATGTTGCAGGCGCTCGGTGGCGCCGGCCGACACTTTTAATAATCCCATCCAGACGCCGTGCCGCGCCGCGGGCGGCACATCCCGCCCCAGTTGTGTGAGATAAATGCTGGCATGGTAGGCTTCCCGCGAATTGGGGGCCGTGCATTCCGCAAAGCCGCCGAGCCGCGTGTAGGCGGTTTTGCCTTCCCACACGCTGTCCACCACGATCACCCAGTCGTCGGGTTCCTGCATCATGATCTGCGGAATGTATTTGCTGAACAGGAGGTCCCCGTAGGAAATGATGGTGTCGTGAAAGGCCCCGTTCCGGTTCCGGAGCGCGCAGAACAGGGAGGCGAGTTCGCCGGTGTCCGCGAAGTCGTCGTTGTCCACGTAGGTGAGATGAGGAAGCGTGACGGCTTCCTTGCGGTAGCCGCGGACGACGGTGATGTGTTTGATGCCCGCCGTCTGATACGCGTCGACGATATGCGAGAGGATCGGGATGCCTTGAATCGGCACCATGGTTTTGGGTTTGTCTTTCGTGAAGTCGCCCAGTTCGTCGCCGCGTGACGCGGCCAGGACAATCGCCGTCAGGTGGTCGCCGCCGTGCGGCAGGTAGCGTTGTTCGGCTTGCCGGAGCGTCTCGGCGTCCTGCAGCCGGAAAATTTCGGCGACCGGCGCGATCTTGTCTTCAATGGACAGGAGGTGCTCGTCCGCCTTCACGATCTGCGCCGTTTTCTGCATGGCCGTCACCGCCGCGCGCAGCAGGTGATTGGCCCAGATGACCAGCGAAAATCCATACTGCCGAAAGACGTCGGTCGGCGTG
This sequence comes from Nitrospirales bacterium, assembly GCA_020027205.1. Classification (GTDB taxonomy): domain Bacteria; phylum Nitrospirota; class Nitrospiria; order Nitrospirales; family UBA8639; genus Bin75. Next base: position 44,508 of record JAHRAQ010000024.1, read on the forward strand.
GCGTAATACTTGGTCGGGACAATCGCCACCGGGCATCGCGCGCCCCATTCCCGTTTGAAGGCCAGAATTTCGTCGGGAGTCGCCAGGGCGCTGTGAATGAGGATGCCGTCGGCGCCCGCCCGGTGATAGGCTTCGGCCCGCCGCAGGGCCTCGGTCAGGCCCCAGCCGCAGATAAAGGCTTCGATTCTGGCGATGATGCAAAAGTCGTCGTCGGTTTGCGCGTCTTTCCCGGCTTTGAGTTTTCCGCAGAATTCGTCCATGTCGGCCATGGGCTGGGCGTCGCCTTGCAAAAAACTGTTGGTTTTGGGGAAACATTTGTCCTCGATGCAGACGGCGGCGATTCGGCGCTGTTCCAGTTTGCCGATCAGGCGCTGCATGTTGTTGAAATTGCCGTAGCCGGTGTCGCCATCGAGCAGGATGGGAATTTGCGTGGCGTCGGACATGAACTCCAGATGGTCGAGGATTTGCGTCCAACTGGCCTCGTTGTTGTCCCGGACGCCGAATTGCGCGGCGATGGTGAGGCCGCTGGCCCAGATGCCCTTGAATCCCGCCTCTTCGACGATTTTTGCGCTGAGGCCGTTATGGGATTCGCAAAAAAACTCCACTTGGTCGGACAGCAGGAGCCGTTTGAATTGCGCGGCTTTCGAGGGCGGCGGTTGGGATGTCATGGTTCGCTCGTGTGGCGCCCTCGCGGCGCCCCGGACGGGTGGCCCGCGTCGGGGCGGCGGGGCGGCGTTCGCCCGTGAAGCGACCGGCTAATTCATATTCGGATCCACGGGCATGTCCGTGTACAATTCCACGGGCATGTCCGCGGACAACGGCAGGTCGGGGCCGAACGACCGCAGGATCGTTCCCCATAAGCGCCGGTGATCCGCCTCAAACATGATGGCCGGGTCGGCCGGATGCGTCAGCCACGATCCGGTTTGCATTTCATTTTCCAACTGGCCCGGCGCCCACCCGGAATACCCGATAAACGCCCGCAGGTTGTCCAGGGAAGACGGGTCCCGCAGCAGATTCTCCAGGGCCTTCGCGTTGCCGCCCAGATATACGCTGTCAAAGACGTGGTGGGAATCGGCCCGGTTTTGCGGCGTACGGTACAGGATCAACAGGTGTTGTTGTTGCACCGGGCCTCCCGCAAAGACCTTGTGGTGCTGGCCTTCGAGAACGGGGACGTGCGGGAGGACTTCGGTGATGGTGATCTGCGTCGGGCGGTTGACCACGACGCCGAGCGCGCCTTCGGGGCCGTGCTCGCACAACAGGATTACGGTCTGCTGAAAATTGGGGTCGCGGAGGCTGGGGCTGGCAATGAGAAAGATGCCTTTGCCGAGCGGGGTCTTCATGGGGTCATCCTACAAGGGAACGCGACGTTCGACAAGAGGGTCCGCATTTTTTCCATGCGCGACGCCGGCCCGCGGCGGCATCGGGGCACCATGCCCCGGCCCGTTCCGCCGCGTCGTGCCGGCGGCGTCAGGTTCGATAATCCTTGAACTCCGCCCCGGCGTCGGGCAATTTCAGAAACGCGCGCATCTGTTTTTTGAGCGTGGCGCGGCCGGTTTCATCGCCAAGGTTCAGGTGATATTCATTGATGACCATGGTTTTGACGCCGCCGGGCTTATTCCATTCGGTCCAGCAGTTCTGGCAGGTGTGGCTTTTGATTTCCTCCTCCATCTTGCCCAGAAACAGCGGTTCCGTCATCTGTTCCGCGGTCTGTTCACATTTCAGACAGTGAATCTCGGCCATGAATGAAAGTCCTCCCTTTTGTCTGGATAATCTTCTTATGTCTGCGAAGTTACCTTACCATGTTTTGCAATGGGTTGAAAAGCGGATGCCGGAGATTGCGTGGGATGTGTTCATCGAAAAGCGGCGCATCTGCTCATTGTTCTTTCTCATGGAATGTATTATAGTATCCCCTCTCTGAATTGGCCAACGGGATGTGTCGGTCAATCCGCGCATTTCAGGGGGGTGCGTGTGGGCGGTCTGAACGAGGCCTTGCCGCTTGATATGTCCATAATGTCCGCAACAGGACAAGACGGTCGACATACATGCAAGGTCGCTGGCGCCATCGGATGCTTGACTTAATCCAAACACCGTTCAGTCCCGCTTTCAAGACGTTTGCTGACGATATTGCCACGGATTGCTTTATTTGCTCTCCGTACATCACGTCCGAGCCGGTCAGAATGCTTGTGGATACCATGACCAGAAAGAAACTCTCCGGCAATGTCACGATCAACGTTTTGACTGATATTTCGTATCGAACATTGGCGCAGGGATCGACGGAAACATCCGCGCTCCTGTACCTCTTTGATAACCATCCAAAAGTTCGCATTACCTATCTGCCTGCGATCCATGCAAAAGTTTATATCGCCAATCAATCCTGGGCTATCATTACCTCGGCAAACTTTACCCGTGGTGGCGGGGCCATGAACGTTGAATATGGCGTCAAAATACGCGATCGCAAGATCGTTAGACGTATACGACGTGATATGAACGAATATAGAAAACTTGGCGTGGATATAACCAGAGATGACCTTGAAGATATTCATGCCCGCGTCGAAGAAATAAGGAAATCGATTGCAACAGAACAGCGAGCCATTGCCCATGTTATTTCGACACATTCTGCGGCGCAACACAGGATTGAAGATGACTTGATTAGAATGCGGGTAAAGCGCAGGAGCGTAAACGCCATTTTTTCCGAGACGTTGCTGTATTTGCTGTCCAAACGCCCGGCCACTACGCAGGCGTTGCATGAGCATGTTCGCGCTATTCACCGCGATTTATGCGACGATGATTCCGACAGGATGATTGACGGAAGAAGTTTCGGAAAACTGTGGAAGCATCAGGTCAGAAGTTCGCAGGTATCTTTACGCAGAGCAGGTTCTATTGGTTACGATAAACGCACTAGGTTATGGCACAAGACGCGCAACCCATAGTTGTCCCGATCATCTGCGAAAATCCACGGTGTTGGGATTATGGCCGGCTGGTTAATGAAATTCACGAATTAACTGTCGAGGGCTTGGATATGTTTTATGAAGGTTACGACGACTCCGATGAAGCGGACTTTTGCAAGACATGCGGGGAGTGGGGTGTGGCGGAAAGCCCTCTGCTGGCGTCGTCGTGATTTTGGCAGGGGACATGAATTGTCGTTTGTGTTTAGATTTGAGTTGCCGGGCTGGTACAGCGTGTTGCGATGCCCATTTGAACAAACGGTTTGATGAACAGGCGGGCCAATGAGCACCAACGTCAATCGCGAAGACGTCGAACACGTGGCCGAACTGGCCCGGCTTCGGTTGACGCCGGAGGAACTGGAGCAGTTCAGCGTCCAGTTGAGCCGGATTCTGACGTACGTGGAAGAGGTGAAGGCGGTGGATACCACGGGCGTTCCGGCGACCACGTCGATGGTGGCCGGCGACGCCAACGTGTGGCGTGAGGATGAGGTGCGGCCGTCGCTGTCCCGTGAGCAGGCGGTGGGCAACGCGCCGGAGGCCGCGGACGGCCTGTTTCGGGTCCCCCGGATTATCCGCGACCGGTAACTCACGGGAAAGGGTGCGCGTATGTTGCGTCAACTGCTTCGTTCAAAAATCCACCGGGCGGTGATCACGGACGCCTGTCTGGATTATGAGGGCAGCCTGACGGTGGACGAGGCGTTGCTGGACGCGGCCGGGATTGTGCCCTATGAACTGGTGACGGTGTCCAATCTGCAGAACGGCGAGCGGTTCACCACCTATGCCATGAACGGCCGGCGCGGCTCCGGCGACGTGGTGCTCAACGGGCCGGCGGCGCGCAAGGGGGTGGTCGGCGACCGGGTGATTATTTTTTGTTATCACTATTACGATGAGGACGAGGTCAAGCATCACCAGCCGACGGTGATTCGGGTGGACGACCGCAACCGGATACTTCCGCGCGCCTGACCGCCGACCGCGCGGCCCGTGGCCGAGGCGCGACCGGCGACGCCGGCGGCGGCAAGGCGGGCGGGCGCGGTTGCCGTCCCGTGTGTCTCAATCATGTCGCTTGTCAAATGGACGCTGCACGAACTTCAGGAGCGGTTGACGCGCGGCGACGTGAGCGCGACGGAGATCGTCCGCGCCTACTTTCTTCGGATCGGCGTGGTGGAGCCGAAGGTGAACGCCTATATCACGCTGAATGAACAGGAGGTCGTGCTGTCCGAGGCCGGTGCGCTGGACGACGCGATGAAAACCTGGAGAAAGACCATGCCGATGATGGCCATGCCGATTGCCGTGAAGGATAACCTCTGCACGGAAGGCGTGCCCACGACCGGCGGGTCGCGCATTCTCAAAGACTTCACCCCGCCGTATAACGCCACCGTGGTGGACGAGTTGCGGGCGCAACGGTGTTTTCTGATGGGGAAAACCAACCTGGATGAATTCGGCATGGGGTCGTCCACCGAACATTCGGCGTTTGGCCCCAGCCGCAATCCCTGGAAACTCGACTATGTGCCGGGCGGCTCCAGCGGAGGGTCCGCCGCCGCCGTGGCCGCCGACGAATGTGTCGCGGCGCTGGGGACGGACACCGGCGGCTCCATCCGCCAGCCCGCCGCCTGTTGCGGCGTGGTCGGTCTGAAGCCCACGTATGGACGGGTGTCGCGTTACGGGCTGCTGGCGTTTGCCTCGTCGCTGGATCAAATCGGCCCCATCACCAAGGACGTCAGGGACGCCGCCCTGATGATGAACGTGCTCGCCGGGCATGATCCGAAGGACGCGACGTCGGCCGACGTGCCGGCGCCGGATTTTACGAGGTCCCTGAAAAAGAAAGACGTCAAACACCTGAAACTCGGCGTCCCGCGCGAGTTTTTCGAAGAGGGGCTGGATCCGGAAGTGCGTGACGCCGTTCACGCCGCCGTGTCCGTCCTGGAAGACCTGGGCGGCACGACGCGGGAGGTGTCGCTGCCGCACACGGGCGTGGCGGTGGCGACCTATTATCTTGTGGCAACGGCGGAGGCGAGCGCCAATCTGGCTCGATACGACGGCGTGAAATACGGATTCCGGGCGCGGCCCTACGCCGATCTCGCGGACATGTACCGGGCCACCCGGCAGGAAGGATTCGGTCCCGAAGTCAAACGGCGCATCATGCTGGGCACCTATGCCTTGAGCAGCGGATATTACGACGCCTACTATGCCAAGGCGCAGGCCGTGCGAACGCTCATTCGGCGTGATTTTGACCGGGCCTTTCAGGACGTGGACGTCCTGGTCACGCCGGTGATGCCGACCACGGTGTTTCGACTCGGGGACAGAGCCGACGATCCGCTGCAAATGTATTTGTCGGATCTGTACACCGTCTCCGCCAGTCTGGCCGGGGTGCCGGCCATGTCGTTGCCGTGCGGATTCAGTCACCGGGGGCTGCCCATCGGGATGCAACTCGTGGGGCGACCGTTTGAAGAAGACGTGATGCTCCGGGTGGGCCGCGCCTACGAACTGGCGACCGACTGGCGCAAACAACGGCCGTTGATTCGATAGGCCGAGCTTAGATGAATCTAGACAGACTGGATGAACGCAGTTGCGGAAATTGGGATTGCATACAAGCAGGGAGATAGAAAAATAAGATGGGCTTCTGGCATACCGGCTACATGGATCACCATGAGACAACAGGGCTGGACGATTGCCGCGCCGTACTGATGGAGCCCATTGTCTATCCTTGCAAGCGTTGCGGAGAAAATTTCCAGTTACCCGATGATTTGCGCACACATTGTTTCGAAAAACACCCGGCACAAAAGCCGGTTTTATATGTGCATGGGAAAGAATTGGGCAATAAGCCATATCGTGTTACGCAACACATCGCCCAAAGTGACATAATAGTTACCAATTGTGACCACGTTTTTTTCAACGACAAAGAAATGACGATTGATGCGATTTGCCGCGAACTATCCCGGCTTTCGTGGGACACATGTCGGATTAAGTTGCAGAAGGAAGATGTCGTCGTGGAGTTTGCGTTGAATTTTTGTATCGCATCACCGGAAGACATTCGTGGCATAGAAGAACAGTTTGAAGAAATGGTTGCCAAGCATCGGTTGGACACCTGTGTAATTGACGAGTTCATTGCGGCTACGAAAAAATACAAAACCGCTATCGGTTATTGCGATGGAATTTGTGCATATCTATATGGAATCATGGCAAAGGAACGCATGCCAGGTTCATTGACCGATCACCCACAATACGTGGGAAAATACAACAAAGCGGTTGAACAGATGGCAGGTTATGAACGGCCGTTGGCAAAAGTTGTCAGTGGTCTTATTGGGTTTCACTTCAACCACTTTGCAGAGACGGTTTGTCTTGTAAGTAATAAAACTCGGGCAGGCCAAACAGCGATCCGATATCAAGAGTGGATACAGGAAAATATGACAGAATCATGGAGTGTGCATGGTTCAGATGCTTCCCTGATGCGCACTGAATCGTTGCTTGTTGATAGGAATACGAAAAAAATTACCCACTGGATGACTCAGCCACTCGAAAACCTCTTTGGAAAAGAGGATAAAATAGAATCGTTTTTGAAGGACAATCTGGAGCAATACGATGCCGTAAAAGTGCAAATGCTCTTATGCAAGATGTACCAGATGGCAAATAATGTCAATAATGGTGCGTCCCGTCACGCGAAAAGTTTGCGTAATCAGATTGGCCCAATCGGAAAATGGGCTGAAGCCCAAATCGGAAAAGATTTCCAATTTGCCAATGGGAAAGTCTAACTTGATCGGTTTAAATCCAAAACAAGCCCCTATCGTTGTGGGCACTGATGTGCAAGGAAAATCATTCAAGCCTGCGAGAGGCATTATTGCCCCAAAACGCAAAATGCCAACACCGATAGAGAGCGTTGGTCAAAGGTTGAATGCTTTCTATGGCGGTAGATCTAAAAAACTGATGCTGGCAAAGAAAAAGCGCGGCGCAACACAAGGCGTGCTAGCATTGAGTGAAAGCGAGAATAAAGACTTGCTTGCTATGGCATCGCATGATCGTACTCTAAACAAAACCCGCGAACTAATGCTGTTCTGTGCTGGATTGAGTGAAAAAGTTATTGTCGGGCAAATCAAGAATTTTTGTGGTCAAGTACTTCAGCGGCATCCTGCGTTTGCACGAGATTTACTTCGGAATATTTGGGAAAAATCTTCAGAAATGGCGACGGAAGATAGTTTATTCGAAAATCTTGTCAGTAACAACTACGCGACTTTGCCTTGGCGAGAAAAGGCCAACCCATTGACAAAAAAAGAGCAAGAACAATGTAGGGTCAATGCATTTCATTGTCTGTTGCTTTGGTTTCAACTGACCCGTGGCATGCAGGTTGAGAGAATTCTTCAATTGCTCCAATGTCATCTGTGGAAATCATCTGTACGACAACAAAAAACAGACTTGGACAAACTCCGTGCTTTGATGAACACAAAAGATTTTTCTGCTGTTCAAATTGTCAGTGTATTGCTGGAAAATCAAATATATATAGCGAACAATAACGCTACAATTGCTCTGCAAGAAAAGGAAAGCGCGGTGTCCCATGCCGAGAATATGAGTAAAAACTTGACTGAGGCAGAGCAGAGCCTCAAAGAACTCAAAACCAAAGTCGTTTGCCTCGAAGAAAAATCCAAACAAGAAAGGAAGACGCACGCCACTGAGACAGCACACATGAAGGATAACTACGAACAATTGCGAGGACGGGTTTTGCGGCGATTGAAAGAAGAGCTGTCGTTGCTCGAGGAGGGGCTATATGCTTTGCAACGCGACCCTCCGAAGGTGCATGTGATGGTTGATCACGCAGACCGGGCGATCGGTAGCCTTAAGCGCGAAATGGAGAAATTGCGAGAGTCTCTATGAAATGGTGTTGATATGAACATAGTAGGTTTCGATTTTGGGACGACGAATAGTTTGATTTCGATCATTGATGGAGATCGCTCAATCAATTATCTCGACGAAGAACAGCGGCCGATCCCATCTGTAATTTGTTACGAAGGAGCACGGAAGATTCTTGGGAGAGAAGCAAAGGAACGATTATCCCACGCTGGTCTTGGAGTCTACGGAAATATCGTAAAATCACCGAAGATGCATTTGGGAAAAGAAAGCGTTTTTGTCGAAGGAGTGGAAAGAAGTCCCGTGGATATGGTGGCGGATGTTGTTAGGCATGTTTGTCAACAGACCATGAAAACTCGACGCATTGATGGTATTTCCGGTGTAGTGGTAACGATTCCTATTGGCATGGAAGGACATCAACGAAGCGCGCTTAGAAATGCGTTCAGGCTTGCTGGGTTACGAGTTGTGCAGTTTGTCCATGAACCTTTTGCGGCACTTTATGGTTTATTCAGGGGGCGGGATCTTTCGTCGATGCTACGTCGTTATGACAATAAACTTATTCTGGTGTTTGATTGGGGCGGGGGGACGCTAGATTTGACCTTATGTCGTCTGCAGGGTGATATAATTGTGCAACTGATAAATGATGGCACCAGTGAAGTGGGCGGAGACGTCTTCGATGAAACCATCATGAATCGCGTTGTGCAGCATGCAAGAAATTCCCTGAAACTTGGTGATTCTGTAGATACGATTCAGGGTGCGGAATCTCGTTTGATGGACAGATGTGAACGTGCAAAGATTGAATTGTCCAATCGCTCCAATGTGCAAATATATGTTCGAGATTTTTTCAAGGAAATAACGGACGTTGATGTTGATTATGCATTGGAGCGAAATGAGTTTGAACAGATTGTTGAGCCACTACTCGACAAAGGCTTCAACCGAATCAAGTGTATACTGGACAACGTCGGTTATTCTCCGGAACAAGTGGCTCTCTGTGTCGCTACAGGTGGGATGTCTAATATGCCAGTTGTCAGTCGTCGACTCCATGAGCTATTTGGTCCTGAACGAGTAAGATTTCCAGAAAACAGCGCAACGCTGATTGCCGAAGGAGCGGCGTGGATTGCATCGGATAAAGTGGGATTGCACTTGGCAAAAAATGTCGAGTTGGTGTTGGCACGTAATTCTTATCTGCCACTAGTTAAGTCCAGAACTTTAATGCCGAAAGAAGGCAATGTTCAAACAGACCATTTTCATCTTTACTGCACTGACCCACGCGATGGGATTGCCAAGTTTCAGATTTGCGTACCGCAAAAGACGGGATCGAACGTATTAGTCAACGAGCCTAGAGTCAATTTGGGAAATATCACTGTAAAAGTAGATAAATATGCACGTGCCTTTGAGGAAAGACTTGAACTTGACATCCAGATTAACGATGACCTTGTTTTTACAGCCCACGCACGCTCTCTAAATCAGAATGATGGGGATTGTTGCGAAATCCATAATCTTGAATTTGGGCTTAGATTTCCATGCGGTGACCAAAGGGCGATTCCAAAAGATGACCCCGAGGTCGCCTCCTTCGACGGGGCACAAAATTTTTCCGCAGAGCCGGGGGCAATTAGTGTGCGTGGAAACTTGGCCAATAGGGAAGACAATTCGCTTGTGCCGGGGGAATTCCTTTACTCATATAACCCGTATTACTTTGACACAGACAACAATCCGCCTCGGTATCAGGTGCATGAGAGGCTTTATTATCAGCCTTGTGCAGTGTGCGGTCGTGCCTCAAACGATCCGGCTTGTCTGTGTTCCGCAACTCGATCTGGTTAGAGTTTTGTGTCGCTATGTATACCCAATATACCCAATGCCAATTAAAATATTTTGTTTGGCTATATCCTCTGCGAATCGGTAAATAACAGAGACGTTTCAACAGGGAAGGTGTCGCATGATGCAAGACATTGCCGTTCTGGACGTGGCCGTCATGGTCATGGTGGTGGCCGTGCTCATCGGGTGTCTCGTGCTCACGTGGTATCTGATCTCGGCGGTGCGTCGGATCAGGGAAACGGCGGCGCAATCCGAACGCTTGCTGTCGCGGGCGAATGAGGCGTTGCCGGAGATTCTGGAGAACGTCAAACGGACGAGCGAAAACATCCGGGTCGTGTCCGCCCGCGCGCGGGAGAGCGTGGACGAGGCGTCCGTGCTGGTGCATGCCATCGGTGACGTGGGGCACACCGTCACTCGAATGCACGGCGTGTTTCGAGAGAAAGGCACGACTTGGCTGACGCGCCTGGTCCGGGTGGCGTCGGGCGTGCGGGCGGTGGCCGACACCCTGAAGAGTCGCGTACACAAAGAAGGAGGGAACCGCTGATGGGAAATCATGATTCCGGCACCTCGGCCGTCGCCGTGCTGGCCGCGTTTTTAAGCGGGATGACGCTGGGCGCGGTGGCGGTGTTGCTGCTGGCGCCGCAAACCGGTCGGGAGTCGCGGGAAACGCTGGCCAGGATGGCGCGGCGGGCGAGCGAGGACATGCGGGATTTGTCGGAACGGGCGACGGAGACCTGGGACGACGTGATGCACAAAAGCCGCGAAGTGCTGCATGAGGCCGGCGACGTCGTCAAGGAGGCGGTGGACGCCGGCCGGGAGGCGATGCACCAGGCGCGGCGAACGTCTCCGGGGTCGTCCAACACGCCCTCGTGACGTTTGAAACCGTCATCGGCGTGGAGGTTCACGCGCAACTCCGCACGGCCTCGAAAATGTTTTGCGGCTGCGCGACGGCGTTCGGGTTGCCCGCCAACACGCAAACCTGCCCCGTGTGCCTGGGATTGCCGGGCGCGTTGCCGGTGATCAACGCGCGCGCGGTGGCCATGGCGGTGCGGACGGGACTGGCGTTGCGGTGCGACGTGCGGCCGGTCACGCAATTTGCCCGGAAGAATTATTTTTATCCCGATTTGCCCAAAGGGTACCAGATCTCCCAATACGATCTGCCCGTGTGCGAACACGGACGGATGGATCTCACGGTGAACGGGGCCGCCAAAACGGTGAGTATCCGCCGCGCGCACCTGGAAGAAGACGCGGGGAAGGTCATGCATGAGAGCGACGGTGGCGGCAGCGTCGTGGATCTCAACCGGGCGGGCACCCCGTTGCTGGAAATTGTGACCGGGCCGGACCTGCGCACGGCCGAGGAAGTGGTCGCGTACCTGAAGGCCCTGCGCGACGTGTTGATGTATCTGGACGTCTGCGACGGCAACATGGAGCAGGGCAGCCTGCGATGCGAACCCAACCTGTCGTTGAGACCCGAAGGCTCGAACACGTTCGGCACCAAAGTGGAACTCAAAAACATCAATTCGTTCAAATTTGTCAAAGACGCCGTGACGTATGAAATCGAGCGTCAGACCCGCGTCCTGGCCGAAGGCGGGACCGTGCAGCAGGAAACGCGCCTGTGGGACAGCGCGGACGGCCGCACCGTGGTCATGCGGCGCAAGGAGGACGCGCATGATTACCGGTATTTCCCCGACCCTGATCTCGTCCCGTTGTCGATTTCCGAAGGTTGGATTGAAGAGTTGCGAGCCACCATTCGGGAATTGCCGGACGACCGGCGCCGGCGCTTCATGCGCGACTACGGCCTGCCGGCCGCCGACGCCGGCGTGCTGACCGGCTCCCGCGCCCTGGCCGATTACTTTGAACATTGCGTCGCCCTGTTTGCGGAGCCGGCCATGATCAGTCACTTTCTGCTTGGCCCGTTCCTGCGCGAACTGAATCAGTCGGGCGTGACCGTGGACTCGTCTCCCGTGCCGCCGGAACGGCTGGTGGAATTGCTGAAACTGGCGCACGACGGCACCATCAGCCTGAACGCGGCCAGGGAATTGTTCCCGGAATTTTACGCCACGACCACGTCGGCGGCGCAACTCGTGGAGGAGAAAGGGCTGCGGCAGTTGTCCGATGACGGGGCGCTGCGCGAGTTGGTCACCGACGTCATCGAGGCGCATGCCGCCCAGGTGGCGCAATACCGGGGGGGGAAGGAAGGCGTGCTGGGCTTTCTGGTGGGCCAGGCCATGAAACGGTCCGGGGGCAAGGCCAATCCGCAGAAAGTCCATGCCTTGTTCAAGACGCTGCTGTCATGATGCCGTCCGCCGCCCGTGGCGACGGTGTCCATGCCGCACCGCGCGTGCGCATGGCCGGAGTGGCCACGGCGGCGTGACGGCGGGCGCGCGGCGAAAGCGGCGGGGGCGGGGGGCATGAGCGCGATTCGGGACATCACGGCGAGAGCCATTCTGGATTCGCGGGGGCATCCGACGGTGGAAGTGGACGTCTGTCTCGACGGCGGCGCGCGCGGACGCGCCTCGGTGCCGTCCGGTTCGTCAACGGGTACGCGGGAGGCGTGCGAGTTGCGCGACCACGATCCCGCGCTCTGGATGGGCAAGGGCGTCAACACGGCTCTTCGAAACATCGCGGACACTCTGGCCCCCGCGTTGCGGGGGATGAACGCGCTGGAGCAGGCGGCGATTGACACCGCGATGCGGGACCTGGACGGGACACGGGACAAATCCCGTCTCGGCGCCAACGCCGTGCTGGGCATTTCTCTTGCCGTGGCCCGTGCCGCCGCGGCGGATCGGCGGCAGCCCCTGTACCGGTATCTCGGCGGCGACGGTGCTTGCGAACTGCCGGCGCCCATGATGAACATTCTCAACGGCGGCGTCCATGCGAATAACGGGCTGGACATCCAGGAGTTTATGATTGTGCCCGTCGGCGCCGCGCGGTTTTGCGACGGGCTGCGCATGGGCGCGGAGGTGTTTCATCACCTGCGGGCCGTGTTGAACGCCGGGGGGTTGAGCACCTCGGTGGGCGATGAAGGCGGCTTTGCGCCGGCGTTGCGGTCGAATGAAGAGGCGCTGGACGCGATCATCGACGCCGTGAGCCGGGCGGGCTACGAACCGGGGCGGGACATCGCGCTGGCGCTGGACGTCGCGGCGAGTGAATTGTTCGACAAAAACGGGTATACTCTGCGCGCGGACCGGCGCGGGTCGCGCACGGCCGCCGGGATGATTGACTGGTACGACACGTTGAGCGGGCGGTATCCCATCGTATCGATTGAAGACGGGCTACACGAAGATGACTGGGAGGGATGGACGTTGCTGACCGAGCGGCTGGGCGACCGGGTGCAGTTGGTGGGGGATGACCTGTTTGTCACCAACGCCGACTGTCTGGCGCGGGGCATTCGGGAGCGCGCGGCCAACGCGATTTTAATCAAGTTGAATCAAATCGGCACCCTGACGGAAACGCTGGAGACGGTTGACATGGCCAAACGCGCGGGATTCGGCGTCGTGATTTCCCACCGTTCGGGAGAAACGGAGGACACGACGATTGCCGATCTGGCCGTGGCGGTGAACGCCGGACAGATCAAAACGGGGTCGCTGGCGAGAACGGACCGGACGGCCAAGTACAATCAGTTGCTCCGCATCGAAGAAGAGTTGGGGCCGGCCGCCGTCTACCGGGGAAACGCGGCGCGGCCCATGCGAACGGCCGCGGCGCGGGGCGGAGAACGTCCATGAACAGGGCGATCCAGCGGAATCGAAAATTCGCGGCGTCGCCGGCGCCGTGGTTCCTGACGCGGCGCGCGCGCTATGCCGCGGCGCTTGGCCTGGGGGTCGTCCTGGGCATGGTGTGGATGCTGGAGGGCGCGGGGGTGCCCCATTACTGGACGATGACGCGCGAACTTGAACAGACCAAAGCAGACATTGCCGAGTTGGAACTGGAGAACGCCGCGTTGCTGGACAACATCCGTCTCGTGGAATCCGACCCGTTCACCCTGGAGCGATTGGCGCGGGAACGACTGGGCTACGTCAGGGAAGGGGAGACGGTCTATCAACTTGTGGAGTCGCCGTAAACGGTGCGCGCGCCGTCGCTGTGCGCGTTCCCGCCCGCCTCGTTCCCTCTTCGCGCCGCGCCGTGCCCGCCCGGCCCCGGCAGGTGACGCATGAAATTCGGCACCGTGGCGATTCTGGGGTGTCCCAACGTGGGCAAGTCTACGCTGGTGAACACGCTGGTCCATCACAAAATTTCCATTGTCTCCGACACGCCGCAGACGACGCGCGCCAGGATTCTGGGCGTGGCGCATTGTCCGCAGGGCCAGTTGGCCGTGCTGGACACGCCGGGACTGCGCGCGCATCCTCACCGGCTCAAAAAACGCATGGCGCGGGCGGCGTGGAGCGCCGTTGACGACGCCGACCTCCTGGCGGTCATGGTGGACGGCAGCCGCCGGCCCGGCACGGGCGACCGGTTTGTGGCGGAGCGGGTGTTCTCCGCGCCCCGGCGGCGCGACGGCGTGCCCGTGTTTTTGCTGGTGAACAAAATTGACGCGGTGAATCGACTGAAACTGCTGCCGGTGCTGGACGCCTATCAGGCCCTGGCGCCCTGGACGGAGATTGTGCCCCTGTCGGCCCGCACCGGGCGCAACGTGGACCGCATGACCGCGTTGATGTTTGATCGCATGACCGAAGGGGACGCGGCGTTTGACGACGACTTTGTCACGGATCAGTCATGGCGCCGGTTGGCGGCGGAGACCATTCGGGAAAAAGTCATCGACGCGACCACGGCGGAACTGCCCCATGCCGTCGCCGTGCAGGTGGAGGAGTTTCTGGAGGAGGGGCGCCTGACCAGGGTGGCCGCGTCCATTTTCGTCGAGCGGCCCGGGCAGAAGGCGATTGTGATCGGCAGGGCCGGCGCGCGCCTGCGGGCCATCGGCGCCGCCGCGCGGCGGGAGTTGTCGCGCGAGTTGGAACGAAAAGTGTTTCTGCGGTTGCACGTGAAAGTGAAAGAGGCCTGGTGCGAGGATGACCGTCTTCTGGCGGAGTTGGGATATTAGCCGGCGGCGCTGCCCGGCCCGGCGGCGCCGGACGACGCGGCATCGCGCGCCGGTCTGAATCATCCGTTGCCTGATGCGTGGAAGAAGGGAACCATGTCCGACCCACCGGCCCCGCCACAGTCAGCGCCGCCCCCCTCGGCGCCGTCGCACGAGAGCGCGCTGAACATGGTGCGGCTGTCGGTGCGCCGGCTTCTGCGGCGGGGCGCCATTGCCAATCTGAAAAATCTGGTCGTGCGCCTGCATCCCGCGGACATTGCCCGTGTGATGATGTCTCTGGACACGCCGCCGGAACGGCGGACGGTGTTTGAACTGGTCGGGGACGCGGCGGCGCAGGGGCGGGTCGTGAGCGAGTTGGGGGACGACGTGATGCTGGAAGTGCTGGAGGAACGCCCCGCCGACGATCTTGCCGCGATGCTGCGAACGGTGCCGGCGGATGACGCCGCCTATATTCTGGGCGTCCTGCCCGGCGACGCGGCGCAGGCGGTGTTGCCGTTGCTGCGGGCCGAAGAGTCCCGTGAAGTGGCGCATCTGATGGGCTATCCCAAGGGCACGGCCGGCCGGATGATGACCACGGAGTTTCTGGCGGTGCCCGAAACCGTCACGGCCCAGGAGGCGATTCAACGTCTTCAGCGGGCCACCAAGGCCGAGACGGTGTTTTACGTCTACGCCATGGATCGCGAAGGCCGGCTCGCTGGCGTGATTTCGTTGCGCGAGTTGCTGGCGGCGGCGCCGACCACGCCGCTCGACCGCCTTCTTCTGCGGGACGTGATGGCGGTGAGCGTGGAGACGGATCAAAAAGAGGTGGCCGGCCAGGTGGCGCGTTATAATCTGCTGGCCATTCCGGTGGTGGACGCCGACCGGCGGCTGATGGGGATTGTGACCGTTGACGACGTGGTGGACGTGATTCGGGACGAGGACACCAGGGCCATGCTCGCGATGGCCGGGGCCGCCGAAGAGGACGCCCGGTTGTCCGCGTCCAGCATGCACGCGGCCGGTCTGCGGTTCCCCTGGCTGTTGACCAATCTGGCCGGCAGTCTGGTGTCGGGCGGCATTCTGTGGTGGTTTCGATTCACGATTCAGGAGGTCGTGGCCATTGTGGCGTTTATTCCCGTGATCGCGGCCATGGGCGGGAACCTGGGATTGCAATCGTCCACGTTGATCATTCGCGGGCTGGCCACGGGGCGCATCGAGTCCGGGCATCTTTGGAAAGTGGTGTTTCGGGAATTGCGCATCGGCTCGCTCCTGGGCGTCGTGTGCGGCGGCCTGCTTTTTCTGGCGGGATGGTGGTGGCAGCGCAACGGCTTTCTGGGGCTGGTCGTGGGCGGCGCCCTGTTGATCACGTTTGTCCTGTCGTCGAGTCTCGCCACCGCGACGCCTTTTCTGTTCAAAAAATTGCGGATCGATCCGGCCGTGGCCGCGGGGCCGTTTATCACCACGGCCATGGATATTCTGGGCGTCAGCATTTACCTTGGGTTTGCCACGCTGATGCTGGAGTCCCTGCGATAACCGGGCTTCCCCCGACGGAACGCGACATGGCGCTTGTGACGACCAGGGCGATTGTGCTCAAGAGCATACGGTGGGGCGAAGCCGACCGCATTCTCACGTTTTTTTCCCTTCGGCTGGGCAAGGTGCGCGGAATTGCGCGCGGCGCGCGGCGGATGAAAAGCCGGTTCGGCGGCATGCTCGAACCGTTTTCCTCCGTCAACCTGACGCTCTTTGAAAAACGCCGCGACGGGCTGGCGTCGGTGAGTCACGCCGATATTCTCGAACCGTTTTTTGCCGTGAGAGAATGTCTGGACCGCATCTCGGCGGCGTCCCGCATGGTGGCCCTGGTGGAAGGCGTGACGGCGGACCGGGACCCCGGCCCGCCGATTTTTCATGTGCTTTTGGATGGATTGCGGTCGCTGGTGCGGACGGATGATCCGGGATTGCTCACGCTGATATTTCAGATGCGCGTGCTGGGGCAATCGGGGTTTCGCCCGCAGTTGGATCACTGCGTGACCTGCGAGCGCGACGTGGGGCGGACGTGCATGTTTTCCCCGGCCGCCGGCGGGCTGTTGTGTGCCGCCTGCGACCGGCGTTGCCGGGACGACGGGGTGCCGATGTCGCCCGGTAGCGTGGCGTTTCTTCGGCGGGCCAGGCGGATGCCTTTTGCCGTCTCGATGCGATTGAAGGCCGCGGGCCGGGTGCGGCACGAGTTGGAAGAGATGATCGATACCTACGCGAGAACCGTGGTGGGCAAACGCCTGCCGGAAAGAAATTTGCTGGCGGTCGAACCGTGACCGGCGTTCGATGGGCCGGCGGCGCGCGTGTGACGCCGGCGGGCGCGCGTCACGACAACGGCGGTGACCTATGAGCGCGGACACTCTGCATCCGACGGACATGAAGTGGCTGGAGAAGGGCGTGTTCGGCATCGAGTGGAGCGACGGCCATCACGGCGTCTATCCGGTGCGCCATCTTCGCCTGCACTGTCCCTGCGCGGCCTGCACGGATGAATGGACCGGCGAGCGCAAACTGCAACCCGACGACGTGCCCCTGTTGATCATGCTGACCGACATTGAGCCGGTGGGCCATTATGGCTTCCGCCTCCGCTGGAGCGACGGGCACGACACCGGCCTCTACGCCTTCACCAAACTTCGCCGGATGTGTCAATGCGAAGTGTGTCAACCGAATCGTGAAACAACACCGAAGAAGCCGGCGTCGCGGCGGTTGTTGTGACGCGGGGTGTGGGCGGGAGTTTTGACAATGGCGGGCATGGCGTTTAGCATCTGACGTATGTCCGGCGTGGATCGTTTGAAAGAAGAATTAAGTTGGCTGCGGCTGACTTTTGGGATCGTGCTCGTCATTGACGCATCCATGATTGCGTGGCTGTTTCAGCACTACGAAGGTTCCACTGTTGTTGTGAGGGTTGCCGTGGGGTCAGCCATTGCGTTTGTCACGGGCGTGGGGGCATGGTTGAATCTGGTGGCCATGAAACGGTTCAAAAAGCTGGGGGTGGAACGATGAACTGGAATGAACTCTTTCTCATTATACCGCTATTTATTGCGCTGGGAGGTCTTTGGTTCGGCATCTGGATAATCACCAAGGACGACAAGGAGCGGTTCGGCCCCAAGTGATCACGCGCCGTGTCTCGCCGCCGCGCGTCTGTTACGACCGGCCGCCCAGCGTGTGTTCTTCGTAGCGGGAAAACAGGCGGTGGGTTTCGGGGTGGAGGGGCGGCGTGTGAGTCTGGCTGATGTCGCGGGTGCGGAACAGGGGCGCGAAGGCGCCGGAGGGATCAAGATAGGCCGCGCGGAGGGGCACGGAGCGATTGCGATGATGGATCAGATGACAGGGCGTGGAGCGAATGGACGTAATCCAGGCGGCGATGTCGTCGGGGTTGCCGATGGAGGCCGACAGCAGCAGGAGGCGCGCTTGCGCGGGACAAAAAATAATCGTTTCCTCCCACACCACGCCGCGTTCCGGGTCGGCGATAAACTGTGATTCGTCCAGAATCACCAGCCCCAGCGTGTCCAGCCGCATGTCAATTTCGCCGCCGCCGGCGTCGTACAGCAGGTTGCGCAGAATTTCGGTGGTCATAATCAGGATGGGCGCCTGCGGATTGTCGCGCCGGTCGCCCGTGAGAATGCCCACGTTCTCCGCGCCGAAGGTCTGCACGAACTCGGTGAGTTTAGTGTTGGACAGCGCCTTCAGGGGCGACGTGTAGATGACGGTTTGCTCGGCGGCGATGGCGCGCCGCATGGCTTCCACCGCGACGTAGGTTTTCCCGCTGCCCGTGGGCACGCTCAAGATGACGTTGCCGGTCGCCAGACGGGCCACGGCCTCTTCCTGCCAGGGGTCGGGGACAAAGGGCCGCGGCGGCGGGACGCCGATGTCTTCCAGCATCGCCCCGATGCCAAGGGCCGGCGCGTCCGTGGCGGCGTGACGCGGCGGTGGCGCCGCCGGCGCGCGGGGTTCGTGCTCTCGTGGGTCATGCCGGCGCGGGCCATGTTCCCGGCGGCCACGTTCGCGGTGTCCGTGCTTCCGTTGTCCGTTCCGTTGTCCATGTTCGCGGTGCGCGGGTGTTCCTTCGGCGCGCGGCGGCGGGGCATTGGACGAAGGCGGCGGGAGCGACGCCGCTTCCGTCTCCAGCGACGCCAGTTCGGTTTCCATGTGCGCGCGCCGATCGGGCGGCAGGGCCAGCAACTCGTGAATCAGCCGGCTCTTTCCCATGCCAAAATGCCGGGACGCCCGTCCTTTGGCCAGGCGGCGCAGCAAGCGGCCCGGCAGGGCGGCCAGGCGTGTTTCCAGTTCGTCGTTCGTCATGTGTCGCCGTCGTGTCGGTTCGTCCCGGACGGATGGGTCGCCGCGCGCGTCACGGCAATTCCTGCAAGACGTCCCGCCTCATGTTATCCATGGCCTGCCCCGCGACGCGGGCCAGGTCCGGATGGGTGCCCCGCAGCGCGTGAAGTTGCGAAAGATATTCCAGCGACCGGGCCAGGAGCCGGTACACGTCGCCTTCCGCCATGGCGGTGGAGCGAATGAGATCCTTCCAGGGCAACGCGGGGTCGGCGATCCACAACGCCGCCACCGTGGCGACGTCCAGCCGCAGCAACGGCGGCTCTTCGTACGCCGACAGGGTATGGGCCACCTTCCGCACCTGGCCGAGCATCGAGGCGAGGGGCGCGTTGCGGCGGGAAAACGCCACCGGACGGTCATCGTCATGCGCGATGCCGGCCATCACGCCCGTCAGGATCGACGGCTCGATCCCGTCAAACGCGCCCATGCGGATGAGTTCCGTGATCAGCAGCGAATGGTTGATGCGAATCAGCCTCGCCCATTCGCCGTCGTCGGTGAGTTTGCACGCGGGCGTCAGGTAATCGAAGTGCTGCAACGTTTCCATGTGCTGCCGGAAACGGTGCCAGAGTTCGGTGCGCAGGGCGTGGACGGTTTTGGTGAGGCGTTGATGATCCTGGCGCACGCGCAGCGCCCTGGGATGATCTTTTTGACAGGACGGCCGCGACGAACAGGTGGGGCAGGGAAACTCGCCGTTCAGCGTTTCCGTCAGCATCGGATGGTCGGCCTCGTCCGGCTCGGCGCGCACGGGCAGGCGCTGCACGCGGGCGGGAAGACGCTCCAGCGTGTCGCTCGCCTGCGCCAGCCCCTGGGCGGTGCTCCAGGGAAATCGTTTGGTCTCCGCCAGGTCCATGACGGCGTCCAGCACGGCGGTGACCGCGCTGACCGGATATTCCACAATGCGCCCGTGCCCGCGCACCACGGTCAGCATGGCCTGGCCGTGGCCCCGGCTTCGATATTGCCGCAGCACCACGCCCCGGTCCTTGGACAGTTCGATGAGGCGGCCCGGCGTCAGGAACGACAGGCGCGCGCGCACGTCGGGGGATTCGTGCGGCGTCGTTTTCCGGCGGACGTTCGAGCGGCGTTGTTTGGCCTGATGAAACGACTGCCACAGCGCAATCCAGTCGGCGCATTCCCGCTGACCGTAGGCTTTCAGTTGTTCGTCGGCCTTGTCCAGTTTGGTTTCATGGACGTTGGCGCGCTGATTGAGTTGAAATTGCGCGAAACTCTTTTCCAGGATGGGCCGGATATGATCGATGGGATGTGCCTTCAACAGATTCAGCACCATGGGATAGGACGCCACAAACTGACTGTCGAGCGGTTCCGGGTGACTTGTCAGGCCGCGGGCGAGATGTCCGAGGTCGATATAGGGCGAGGGCGTAATCACCACGAAACCCACGAAATCCTTGCCGCGCCGGCCGCCGCGCCCCGCGAGTTGCTGGATTTCGCTCACGGACAATTCCATAAAGTTGCGCCCCTTGCGGATGTGTGACTGGGTCACGACGACGGTGCGGGCGGGGAAGTCCACGCCCGCCGCCAGGGTGGTGGTGGCGAAGACGGCGTCCAGACAGCCCTGCCGCATGAGTTCTTCGATGGCGATTTTCCAGGACGGCAAATGGCCGGCGTGATGCGCGGCGACGCCGTATTGCCGCACCGTGGGAATCAACGGATGGTTGGTGATGCTGGGATACTCGGCCGTCATCGTGTCGATGGTTCGCCCGATTGCCGCCGACCGCTCCGCCGGAATGGGCGCGTGCCGGTGCGCAAAACTGTCGATGGCTTCATCGCAGGCCCGCCGGGACGTGAGAAAGACAATGGCCGGGGTCAGGCGCCGATGACGAAGCAGTTCGAGGAGGTCGACTGGGTGAATGGCAGGCGGCATGAATGCGCCGCAGTATAACAGGATCGAACGGGAAGCACAAAGCCCGCCGGCCGGACGCGGCCCACGTCAGGCGGCATCACGGCAATGACGGGGTCAGTGACCGCGATAAATCTCAATGCCCATCAAAATCAGCAGCGGCACGGCAACAATCAATACGCCCATAAAAAACGGACTCATGGGGACCTCCTGATGATGGATGACACCACCAACATCGCGCCGACGACGACGGAACCGACCGCTTCATGCCAACGTCCATCGGCGATGACGCCGTCCAGCAACCCGCCGGCCACGACGACGACGCCGATATGAGACACGGCATCCCGCAATCTGTCCGCGTCGAACGTCATGTTGCGAGTATATCACGCGGCCGATGCGTTGTCACCGTCGGGCTGATACGTCATAATTTGTTCTCGCGTTCGTCTTTATCTTATAAGAGCCGAGTCATGGGTTTTCCGATACATGATTCCGCCGTTATGCCGGCGCGCTCCGCCGGCGCGTTCACGAGGAACACATGACCGTCGTCCCGGCGTTTCTGCTGCTGTGCGTCGTGGGGTTTTGCGGCTTTGTCAGTTACAACGTGGTTCGAATGCCGGCGCTGGCGTCGTTCGCCGAAACTCTGGGGGCGGGGCCGGTCGAAGTGGGATTCATTCTGGCCGCGTCCACGATGACGGGCGTCGTACTCAAGTTGCCCGTCGGCGCCTTGTCCGACGTGGTGAATCGGTCGAAGGTGATGCTGGTCGGCGTCCTGGCCTTTGCGGGGTCGCCGTTTCTCTACCCGCTGGTGTCGAACGTGGAATGGCTGCTGGCGTTGCGGGTGGTGCACGGCCTGGCGACGGCGGTGTTCATCCCGTTGGCGCTGGCCACGGTCGCGGAACTGTATCCCGCGGCGCGCGGCGCGGCGCTGGGATGGTACACCGCGGCCGTCCAGGGCGGGGCGTTGCTGGGGCCGATGCTGGGCGGGTGGCTGGTGGATGTCGCCGGTCATGCGGGCGCGTTTCTCGCCGGCGGGTGGTGCGGGGTTGCCGCGCTTGCGGCGTATCTGCTGTTCCGGCGTCATGCGCCCGCGCTGCCGGTACGGAACACGGACGGGCGGGGGACGCGGCCCGTCATGGCGGAGATGTGGCGGGGCGCGCGGGCGGTGCTGGGACAGATGCCGATGGTCGCGACAAGCGTGGCCGAAGCCGTCAAGATGGTGGGCACCGGCGCCCTGATGGCCTTTTTGCCGCTCTACGGGTTGTCGGTCGGGTTGAGTCTGGCGGAGACCGGATTGCTGTTCGGGATTCAGGGTTTCACGTCGTTTGTCTCCAAGCCGGTGATGGGGCGGGTGTCGGACCGGGTCGGCCGGCGTCCGCTGATTCTCCTGGGGCTTCTCGTGTGCGGGGTGTCGATCATGGCGATGTCTCACGCCGGGGGGCTGGGGTGGCTGTTGGTGTGCGCGGCGGGGTTCGGGTTCGGCGAGGCCGTCGTGACCTCGTCCTCCGCCGCGTTGATTGCGGATTTGGGAAACGGCAACGTGGGCGCGGGCATGGGACTGCGCGGGACCGTCATGGACGTGGGGCACGTCGCCGGGCCGATTCTGGCGGGGGCGCTGGTGGCGGCCGTCGGGTATGCCGGCGCGTTCACCATGATAGGATGTCTGCAAATCGTTGCGGCGTTCGGGTTTGCGGCGTTGACCGGCCGCCGGGTCGCGCGGCCCGCCTGACGCGCCGGTGACGGCGCGGCGGCGCGGCCGCCGGCGGCCGTCGAAGACGGGGAACGCACAGCATGGACGCGGGAACCACCATGGGCGACATCATCATCGGCATCCTGGCCGCGGCGGGGGTGGGCGTGTTGATCGTGGTCTTTGTGATCGTGTGCCGCATGGTGTTTTTCAGCCGTGACGGGGACGGGGACGCGCCGCCGGACGACGATGTTTAGCGGGATCGTGGAGGAAATGGGCGTGGTGCGCTCCTTAACGCGCAACGCGGTGACGCGCAACGCGGCGGGCGCGCGCCTGTCGCTGACGGCGTCGGCGGTGCGCGGGGACTTGCGTCCCGGCGACAGCATCAGCGTCTCCGGGGTCTGCCTGACGGTCGCCGGCGTCGACGAGGCGGGATTTTCAGCCGACGTGTCCCCGGAAACGCTGGCGGTCACCACGCTGGGCGACTTGACGCCCGGCGCCGCCGTCAATCTGGAACGCGCCTTGAGACTGAACGACCGCCTGGGAGGGCATCTCGTGACCGGGCACGTGGACGGCACCGGCATGGTGTGTGAACGCGCGCAACAGGACAACGCCGTGATCTTGACGGTGGACACGCCGGACGCCGTGCGGCCCTACTGCGTGCGCAAAGGCGCGCTTGCGGTGGACGGCGTGAGTCTGACGATCAACGCGGTGTCGGCGTCGCGCGTCTGCGTGGCGGTGATTCCTCACACCGCCGCCGTCACCACGCTGGGGACGGTGCGCGTTGGTCACGCCGTCAATCTGGAGTCGGACCTGATCGGGAAATACGTTGAACGGCTGCTCGCCGCCGGCGAGTTTCCAACGCGACCGCCGGTCACCGACCGTGACAATCCGCGCCAACATGGATTGCCCTGACCGCCGGTTGCCGCTGTGCCGCCGCCGTCTGCCGCCGTGACGCCGCCGGTTGCCGTGACCTCATCCGTCGCCGCAACTTCGTCGGTTGCCGTGACCCTGCCGGTTGTCGTGACGCCGCCGCCGCACTCATGATGAAACCGTTGTCCGTTCCCATGCGCGTCCTGTTATTCGCCGTCGGCGTGGCCGCCGCGATTCCCCTGTGCCTGTGGCTGATCGTGCGCGGCTACGCCTGGCTGTGCGGAACATGGCTCGTGTGCGGCGGCAAAGGGTAACGCGCGCCGCCCCCTCCGTCATTCCCGCCCCCCCCCGTCATTCCCGATGTTAGTAATCGGGAATCCAGTCCCCCTCCGTCATTCCCGACATTTTTAATCGGGAAGTATTTGCCAAAGGCAAATGCTCCGAAGGTCCATCCTTCCGTTGGGGAATTATAAAGAATAGTTGACAAACCCTTTTCGGTGGTGTAGCCTCGTACAACCGAATGGGCGGGCTAGACCG
Organism: Nitrospirales bacterium; assembly: GCA_020027205.1. Taxonomy (GTDB): domain Bacteria; phylum Nitrospirota; class Nitrospiria; order Nitrospirales; family UBA8639; genus Bin75. The sequence continues at coordinate 68,429 of JAHRAQ010000024.1, forward strand.
AAAGGGGGGTGTGGTGGCGAAAACACGGCGGGCGAAGACGATTGGGGTGTTGGAGTTCACGCAACGGTTTCCTGATGAGGCGGCGGCGGTGGCGTATTTTGAGACG
>JAHRAQ010000007.1 GCA_020027205.1 Nitrospirales bacterium
GCCTCCACGCGCAGATGCGCCCGTCCCGGACGCCGTTGCTAAATGCGCCGCACGTTCGTCGGCGCGCATGAAAGGCGCGGTCACTGCGCCTTGTCGTGATTGGTGCGAAGTCAACTCAATAGTTCCCAAACAGAAGGATGGATTCCCGATTACTAACGTCGGGAATGACGGAGGGGAGGCAAAGGCTCCGAATATGACGGCGGGATATATCGCCCCTCTTGGCGGAGATTACGAAGTCTTATACGGATTCACGCCGACGGCGGGCCGGCCTACGGAGACATAGTGCATTCCGCAGGCGGCGACCCGTTCGGGGTCGTAGACGTTGCGGAGATCGATCAGCACCGGCGCGCGCAGCAGCGACTTCACGCGGTCCAGATCCAGATTGCGGAATTGATTCCATTCGGTGGCCAGGACCACGGCGTCCGCGCCGGTCGCCGCGTCATACGGGTCTTCGCACCCGGTCAGGGCCGGCAGCGCGCGGCGCGCGGCGGCCAGACCCTCCGGGTCGCAGGCCCGGATGGCGCAGCCGTCCTTCAGCAGACGTGCCGCGATGCTCAACGCGGGCGAATCCCGCAGGTCGTCGGTGTTGGGTTTAAAGGACAAGCCCCAGAAGGCGAGGGTTTTGCCCCGCACGCCGTTCAGCGTGTCGCGGATTTTTTCCACCATCCTGGCCCGCTGCTGTTCGTTGACCCGGATGGTCGCGGCGGCCAGGTGCATGGCGGCGCCGGCTTCGTCGCCGAGATGCACCAGCGCCGCGGCGTCTTTGCCCAGACACGATCCCCCGTACCCCGGCCCCGCGTGCAGGAATTTCGACCCGATTCGTTTGTCCAGCCCCATGGCTTTGGCCACGGTCTGCACGTCGGCGTCCATGCACTCGCAGAGATTGGCGATTTCGTTGATAAAGGAAATTTTGGCGGCCAGAAACACATTCGACGCGTATTTGATGAGTTCCGCCGTGTGCGCGCCGGTCACGATGAACGGCGTTTCGATAAGATACAACGGCCGGTACAACTCCTTCATGATGGCCGTGGCCCGCTCGCTGTCCGCGCCGATGATCACGCGGTCCGGCCGCATGAAGTCTCCAATCGCCGACCCCTCGCGCAAAAATTCGGGGTTGGACACCACGTCGAAGTCGACGGGCCGGGCCTGATGCGCGCGGATGGTGTCCCGCACACGCGCCGCGGTCCCCACGGGCACCGTGGACTTGGCGGCCACAACGGCGTAGTCGGTCAGGCCGCGGCCGAGGCGCCGCGCCACGTCGTCCACCTGGGACAGGTCCGCCGACCCGTCGGGGCGCGAGGGCGTGCCCACCGCGATAAACACCACCTGCGCCTTGTCGACCGTGCGGGCGAAGTCGGTGGTGAACGAAAGCCGTCCGGCCCGCCGGCCCTTGGCCGCCAGTTCCGCCAGTCCGGGTTCATAAAACGGCACGTCGTCGCGGTTCAGCCGGTCGATGCGCGCGGCGTCTGGGTCCATGCACGTCACCGTAATCCCGAATTCCGCAAAACACGCGCCGGTGACGAGACCCACGTAGCCCGTGCCGAGCACACCGATCCGCATCGAATCCCCTTTCCCGTTGCCCGGTCATCGACCGGACATCAGTTGCCGCAGAATAGCACAACGCGTGAAAAAAGGAACCGGCGGCGGCCCGGCTCCAGTCGGCGCGAACGCCCGTCCGGAGAGCGTTCTTGACGCAGACCGTCCCGGCACACTACCATCACCGTCCGACCATCGTTGCCGAAGAGCGGGAATAGCTCAGTGGTAGAGCATCGCCTTGCCAAGGCGAGGGTCGGGGGTTCAAATCCCCTTTCCCGCTCCAAACTTTCCCGACAACCCTCGCGAATCTGAACGCCCGACCTCCTCCTTCTGTCATTCCCGACGTTAGTAGTCGGGAATCCATCCTTCTTTTTCTTTGTTCTAACCAAGGGGAAGGAAACTGAAGGATGGATTCCCGACTAAAGATGTCGGGAATGACGGCGGGAGGGTTGCCCTTGACGTCTTTCGGATGGATTCCGCGCGCACGATTCCCCTGCCGTTGTACATCATCGACGCGGAATGACGGAGAGAGGGGAATGCCGAAAAGGGTGTGCCGTCAGGGCGCGGCCTTGTCCCTCGTCTGCACCTGAAAAATCACGTCGAGCGGGATTTTCGTCAGCAGGTGGTTCCGGTGACGAATTTCAAACCACCAGGTTCCTTCCATGTTAATGCCCATCACCATTTTCACGATGATGTTGACGCCTTTATATTCCGGTCCCTCAAAATGAACCGGATGCCGTTTTGACGGGAGCCGTTCTCCTCCCGGCTTGACCGGGACAATTTCCAATTCATGCGAGCCTCGTTCGCCTCCGCATTTCAGACCCACGTACAAAATGAGCGGCGTCTGAATGGTGGGAATCGCCTTCACCTCGCCGTGAGTGGTGACGGCAATCTGGATGCGGTCGATCATGCGGATGAGGGAATGCACGTTGTCCGATTCCGTCAACACCTTTTCCGCAAAACACGCCACGGCCACATACGGGCCGAGATTGAGCGACGGCACAATGGCGTCTTCCTGTGTCATGGGCGTTGTCCTTTCACGGGCGGCGAGGGTTTGCACAAACGTCCGAACAGAACATGACCTTACGCTCCCGCCGGCTCCGGCACCAGCGTCAGATGCCACGGCGGGGCTTCTTCGCGCATGTGCGGAAAATGCCGGGCGGTGGCGCTGGCGGGCACGTCGGGAAACACGGCGCCGCGCCGGATTTCCACAAAACGGAAACGGTGGGGCGCGGGTGTCCCGTCCGCGGCCGGCCCGGGGAAGGCGCGCCGGAGTGCGGTGACGTCGGCCAGCGAACAGCGCGCCCCGACGTCCAGCGACGTCAGCGCGCGATGCACGTCGCCGAAAACCGCGCGCCGCGTGTCCGGCGTGAACACGACGTCCGCCGGCCGCATCGCGGGATCGTCGACCAGTTGCGCGAGCAGTTCCCAGAACACTTCGTCGTCCACGGCGGCGAGAACGCAAAGCGCCCCGCGTCGAGCCGCAAGACGCAGCAACGCGAGCGGCCCCTGAATCACAAATTTCCACGGAGGAAACGTCAGGCGTTCCCCCCGGTGCGTGACGGTCAACGCCTCCTCGCCGTCCACGCGCACCGTGCGCGCGTCGCCCTTGGTCGCGGCGAGATGGGCGTCAATCACCGCCGGCGACAACCGGGTCGGCTCATACGCAAAGGTCGGCGTGGCCGGGGCGTGACAGGTCACGATGGTATACCTCGACAGCAACTCGCGCGGCGTCGACGGACTCATCATATCCGCGTCCCCCCAGAACCGGAAACGCAGATGGTTCGGCGCCAGGCCCGCCAGCCGGCGCAGGCGCGCCGGGTCGGCGTGATACCGGCCGCCCAGTCGGGACCCCGGCCGCAGGCGGTCCAGCGCGTGAAGCGTGAACACCGTTCCGCGCCGCCGCAGGGACGGGAGGCAGCGGTCGAGGAGTTCTTCTTCGAAAGATAAATCGCCCGCGCCCAGATCGAGCAGCGACGGGTGTTCCACCCGAAGCAGCAACTCATAGGGGGACGCGCATTGCCGCGCCACGTCTTCCACGTCGTGCGGCGCGGGCGCGGATGCGGATGTGGAGGCAGGCGCCGCGTCCCCGGCGATCTCAAAGTACAAACACAGGGCGCGAAGAGATTTCGTATGCGGGAGTCCGGTGAACACTTTGAGCGCGGCGTCCCCCGCCGCGCCGCTCGCGGCGGGAGACGGGTCGAGGGCGGCCGCCAGTTGTTCCCGCAACGCGCCCGGCAGGGAACTGCGTTGGATTCGCTCCGTGAGTCGGCCCAGAGTGTCGGCCAGGCGCGCGGGGTGCACGAGCGCTCTGGTCAACTCCCAGGCGGCGGGGTCGGCCTGTTTGCACGTTTGAATGCGCGCGCGAAGATGAGCGGGAGTGCGAGGAACGTCCGGCGCGTCGGAAGAAGGGAGCATGTACCGTACACTCGACGGCACAACGTAGCCCCCCACGCCCGCGCCTGTCAAGAATGCCCGACTCCTCCTTCCGTCATTCCCGACACCTCTTTCCGTCATTCCCGACGTTAGTTGTCGGGAATCCATCCTTCTGTTTCCTTGTCCTAACCAAAGGAAAGACAACTGAAAGATGGATTCCCGACTAAAGATGTCGGGAATGACGGAGGGAGGGCTACCCTTAACCTCTTACGGATGGATTCCGCGTACGGACGGTTCCCCTGCCATTGAACGCCTGTGGCGCGGAATGACGGAAGAGGACAAATGCCGTCATGCCCGTCCCCTCTTTCCGTCATTCCCGACGTTTTTAATCGGGAATCCATCCTTCTGTTTCCCGCCTTGCCATTAACCTCTTAACCTCTTACGAATGGATTCCGCGTGCGCACGGTTCCCCTGCCGTTGGACAGCATCGGCGCGGAATGACGGAAGGAGGGGATGCCGTCGTTCCTGTGCCCCTCCGTCCGTCATACCGGCGGAAGCCGGTATCCAGTCCTTCTTTTCCCCGCCCACGGGTTGCGGGGGCGCATGGCCCGTGCTACACCAACGCGCATGACGCATCCCGGCGGCGGGCGTTCCGAACACATGGCGGCGCGCATGGGGCCGGTCGGACGGCTGGCGGCGGCCGTTGCGGCCTGCGCCGTTGCGGCCTGCGCCGCGCCTCATTCTACGTCCCACTCCGCCGGTCCCGCGCCCGCCGGTCCCGCGCCCACTGTCCCCGCGCCCGCCGTCCCGTATCGCGTCGGCCAAATCATTCAACCGCACCCGCCGGCCGCCGTCTCCTACGCGGCCTTCGCCGCGCGCCTTCAATCGGCGGACGTCATCTACATCGGGGAAACGCACGACACGCCGTCGCACGTCGCCGCCGCGTTGCGGGTGTTGCAGACCCTTCTTGACGGCGGGCGGCAGCCGGTTGTCGGGATGGAAATGTTCGGGTGGGACGGGCAGCGCGGGATCGACCGATACCTCACCGGCGCGGTGACCTCGGCGGCGGCGTTTCTGGCCGAGTCGCGCTGGCGGGAGAACTGGGGCGGAGACTACGCGGGATACGCGCCGCTGGTGGATTTTGCGAAAACGCACGGCGTGACGTTGCTGGGCCTCAATCCGCCCCGCGAGTTGGTGCGGCGGGTGGCGCGCAAGGGCCTGGCGGGACTCGCGGACATCAAGATCGACCCGGCGGCGTGGCGGTGGCCGGTGCCGGCCCCGTTCCCCGATGACGACCCCGACTACCGACGCGTCGTGTTCGAACAAATCGAACAATGTCACGCGGGATTGTCGCAGGAGGTGTATCAGAACATCTACGAAGCCTCGGTCTTTCGGGATGAGGGCATGGCCTCCGTCGTGACGGCGATGGTCGGCGGCGGGGCGATGACCGGCGGCGTGGCGATGACCGACACCGACACCGCCGACACCGACACCGGCACCGCCGCCGACACCGGCACCGCCGCCGACACCGGCACCGCCGCCGACACCGCCGCCGACACCGACACCGCCGCCGACACCGACACCGCCGCCGATACCGCCGCCGACACCGACACCGGCACCGCCGCCGGCACTGCCGCCGACACCACGCCGTCGCCGGGGCCGTTCGTCAGTTACACCGGCGCCGGTCATGTGCAATACGGATTGCCCGTGCCCAAACGGGTGCGGCGGCAATCCGGCGGCGGCATCACCCACGTGACGGTGTACCTCCACGCGCTGGACCCGGCACACCCGGAAGACGTCGAGACTCTGCTCCGGGAGCGCATCGCGGATTATGTATGGCTGACGACCCTGGGGCCGAGGGGCCGGCCGCCCCGGTGCGGCGCATCGTCGCACGCACGGCGGGACGACGGCGATTGACGCGGGAACACCCGGCCCGCCTTCATCCGTCATTCCCGACATTTCCTTCCGTCATTCCCGCCCCTCTTTTTCGCTACGCCCGCGTTCCTTCTTTCCGTCATTCCCGACCCCCGATTAAAAATGTCGGGGGCAGGCGTTAGTAGTCGGGAAGTATTTGCCAACGGCAAATGCTCCGAAGGTCCATCCTTCTGTTGCATTGTCTTATTTGTGGTAGGGGAAAAGACAACTGAAAGATGGATTCCCGACTAAAGATGCCTGCCCCCGACGTTTCCATTCGGGGGTCGGGAATGACGGAGGGGGGCACTTGCCGCCGATGCCGCCGACCACCGCCACGCCCGTCCCGTGTCATGCCCGCCCCGTGTCGCCCCCGCCACCGTCACCGCTACCGTCATGGCCACTTGCCCCGCCGCCCGGCCCTTGCCTTGGCCGGGGGAGTTTTTATACAATCCTCTCCGTTCACGGGCCATCATGCGGCGGTTGCCGTTGCGCGCAGGGGAGGATTCGATCATGACCAAGACCGTGATAGTCAGTGCGGCGTTTCTGGTGTCGGGAATGTCCCACGCCTGGGCCAATGCCCCCGGCGGCGGGTATGAAGGCATCAGCGCCATCTACTACGGCGCGATTGCCATGGTGCTGGGGTATGGCGTGTGGGATATTTTCTTTAAGAAAGACTGACGCCCCGCGTTCCGACCATCAGACCATCCGAACATCAAAACCTGTGCCCCTCGCCGGCGGGATGTTCCATCTCCCGCCCGTGCTCACGGGACGCGGGCGCGCGCCGTGGCGGTGGTTCATCTCGCGCCGCCCTGTCCTTCGTGAGCAACGGTTCGATCACGTCAAAGACCGTCCCGGCGACGAGGCGGTAGCCGTCGCCGGTGGGATGAATGCCGTCGGCCTGGTTCAGGTCGGCCTGCGCCGCCACGTCTTCCAGAAAAAACGGAATCAGCGTCACCGCCTGTTCGCGCGCCACCCGCGCAAACAACGCCGCAAACCCCGTGGTATAGTCCGCTCCGTAGTTCGGCGGAATCTTCATCCCCGCCAGCACCACCACGGCGCCCCCCTCGCGCAGCCCTTCGATGATGGCGCGCAGATTGGACTCGATGGCGGACAGGGGTTGCCCTCGCAGGGCGTCGTTGGCGCCCAGTTCAAGGATGACGAGTGACGGACGGCTTTTGAGAATCCAGGGCAGGCGCCGCAGCCCGCCCGCCGTGGTCTCGCCGCTCACGCCGGCGTTGACGACGGCGTATCGATACCCCGCCGCGTCCAGTTGCCGTTGCAGGTGCGCGGGATACGCCTGGTCGGGCGCCACGCCGAGGCCGGCCGTGAGGCTGTTCCCGAACGCCACGATGCGCGGGGCGTCCGCCGCCGTCGCCGGGACGCGCGCGCGCGCGTCCTCAAAGAGTTGCGCGGGCGTCGTGTCCTCAAACGGCCGCGCCGCCGCCGCGTTCTCAAACGGCCGCGCCGGCTCCGTGCCGGCGTCGCAGCCGCCCGCCGCTGGGACGAGACCGCAGAGCGCCACGAGGACAAATGTCGACCACCGGCGCCCCGTCTGACCCGCGAATCGACGGGGTGCGGCCCTGTGCCGCGCGGCGGTCATGCGGGGACGAAAATCCATACGTCGATACTATAGTATACTAAATCACCGGCCCGCGGAGTTTCCAACGGGGCGGGACGGGGCGGGACGGGGCGGGGCGGGGCGGGACGGAGCCTGACGATGATTCGCGTTGCCAATCTGACCATGCAACTTCGCGGCGGCGGCCGCGTGGTGTCCATTCTCAAGGACGTGAGTTTTGTCGTGCCGCGCGGGCAGCGGGTGGCCATTGTCGGGCCGTCGGGCAGCGGGAAGTCCACCCTGTTGGGATTGCTGGCCGGTCTGGACACGCCCACCGCCGGCTCCATTCAGGTGAACGGCCAGGACATCACGGCGTGGCCGGAGGCGCGGCTGGCGCAATTTCGCCGCGAACACATCGGGTATATTTTTCAGTCGTTTCATCTCATCCCCACGCTGACCGCGCTGGACAACGTCGCGCTGCCGCTGGAGTTGAGCGGCGCGGCGTCCGCGCAGGCCCGCGCCGGGGACCTGCTGGACGCGGTGGGGCTGCGGGAACGCCGGGGCCATTATCCCGCGCAACTCTCCGGCGGCGAGCAGCAGCGGGTGGCGGTGGCGCGCGCCTTTGTCTGCCGCCCGCGCCTCCTGCTGGCCGACGAGCCGACCGGCAATCTGGACAGCGCCACGGGCCGGCGCGTGATCGATCTGCTGCTCGACCTGCACCGTGAACACGGCAGCACGTTCGTGCTTGTGACGCACGATGCGACGCTGGCCGGCCAGACCGAGCGCGTCATCACCCTCCATGACGGCATGATCGAGTCGGACCGCCTGCGCGAGTCGTAATCCATGCGCGGCGGCATTCCCCTTTCTCTGACAATGGCCTGGCGGGAAACGCGGGGCGGGTGGCGCCGGTTTGTCTTCTTTGTCCTCTGCGTGGCCGTCGGCGTCGGGGCCGTGGTGGGGATTGACCTGTTCACGGCCAACGTGGAAGGACTGATTCTGGGCGATGCCAGAAGTTTGCTGGGCGGCGACGTCGAGATTCAGGTGGCGCGGGATTTGGGGCCGTCCGGGCGCACGGTCGTGGCCGAGTTGCAGGACCGCCGCATCGACGTGACCCATGTGAAGGAACTGGTCGGCATGGCCGCCGTGACGGCGCGCCCGCCCGGCGGTCAAGTTGTGCCCGGCGGGTTGTCACAGCCCGGTGGTCGGCCTCCGCCCGCCGCCGGCCCCGCCCCGCCCGGCGGGCGCACCGCTCAACTGGTGGAACTCAAAGCGGTGGAATCGACCTATCCGCTCTATGGCGCGGTGGACGTGTCGCCCGACCGGCCGCTGCAGACGCTGCTGGCCCCCGTGCCGTCGTGTCCGCGCCAACCCTGTTTCGGCATCGTGGTGCAGGACTCGCTGCTGATTCTGCTGGGTCTGGACCGGGGCGCGCGTCTGAAAATCGGGCGGGCCTGGTTCGAAATCCGCGGCGTGCTGATCAAAGAGCCGGACCGCGTGGCCAGCGCGTTCAGCCTGGGTCCGCGCGCGATGATCTCCCGTGACGCGCTGGCGGCCACCGACCTGGTGCAGACGGGCAGCCGCATCCGCCAACGGTATCTTCTGCGCCTGCCCGCGTCGCTTGAGATCGACCCGCTGCTGGGAGAGTTGCGGGGCCGGCTGGCCGAAGAGGGCGCGCGGGTGTCCTCGTTTCGAAATGCCCAGCCGAGGATTCGAAATTTTCTGGATCAATTCACCACCTGGCTGGGGCTGGTCGCCCTCACCACTCTGCTGGTCGGCGGTCTCGGGATTGCCTGCACCATGCACGGCTTCATCACGCACAAGTTGACGACGGTGGCGATTCTGAAAACCTTGGGCGCGGAGGCCGGGTTTCTCATGCGGGTCTATCTGGCACAGAGCGGCGTGATGGGCGGCGTCGGGAGTGTGCTCGGCGTGGCCGCCGGCGTGGGGCTGCAACTGGCGCTGCCCGTGATGCTGGGCCGCCTGCTGCCCGTGACCGTCAGCGCGACCGTGTACGTGATGCCGGTGATCAAAGGACTGCTCCTCGGTCTGGGCGTCACGCTGCTGTTCACCCTGTGGCCCCTGCTGACGATTCGCGCGGTGCCGCCGGCGCTGGTCTTTCGGCGCGACGTGGAGTGGGACGGCGGCGCGGGCGGCAGCGCGAGCGACGGCGCGGATGACGGCGCGGATTCGACGCCGACGCTCTTTTCCGTCATGCCCGCGCAAACGGGGATTCGGAGTACGCTGAAGCGACTCGTCACGGCGCCGTCATTTCGAACATTGTTTCACGACCGTCAAAAACTGCTCACCGGCGGCGTCATGGGCGCGGGGCTGCTGGCGCTGGCCATGTGGCAGGCTCGCGCCGTCGAGTTGGGGGCGGTGTTTCTGCTGGCGTTCGGCGCGGCGCTCGTCCTGTTGCGGGCGGGCGTGTGGCTGTTGCTGGCCGTGGTGCGGCGCGCGCCGCGGCCGCGCGCGCCGGTCGCGCGGTACGCGCTGGGCCGGGTCCGGCGGCCGGGGCATGACACCATGAGCATGGCCGTCGCCATCGGCGTCGGCGTGATGGTCATGACGACGGTGGCGATGGTCAAGGCGTCCCTGCTGACGGCGCTGGGGGACCGGATTCCCGAAAGCGCGCCCACGTTTTTTTTCGTCGACATTCAACCGGATCAAACGCCGGTGTTTGAACGAATCATGCGCGCGCATGCGCCGGCCGGCGCGTTCACCCTGACGCCGGTGGTGCGGACGCGGCTGGCCTCGCTCAACGGCGCGCGCGTGAATCCCGAGGCGCACGCGGAAACGCGCGACGGCTGGTACTTCACACGGGAATACGTGCTGACCGAATCCGCCGACCTGCCCAAAGACAATGTGATTGTCGAAGGCGCGTGGTGGCCGGCGGTCGATGCCGATGATGCCGCCGGTGCAACCGCCGCTGGCCCGCCCGGTTCCCGTCGCGCGGCGGTGCGCGTGTCGGTGGAAGAAGAAGCCGCGCGCATTCTTGGGCTGGAGGTCGGCTCCACGATGGCGTTTGACGTGCAGGGCGTGCGCCTGTCGGCGGTGGTCGCCAGTCTTCGAAAAGTAGACTGGGGCAGTTTCTCCACCAACTTTTACATGATTCTCTCGCCGACCTCGCTGGACGGCGCGCCGATGACGTATCTCTCGGCGGCCACGGTCGCGCCGAACGAAGAAGTGCCGCTGCAACAGGCCATGGTCCGGGCGCTGCCCAACGTGACGGCCATTCAAATCGGCGACGTGCTGGCGAACGTGGCGCAACTCCTGTCGCAGTTGGCCTGGGTGATTCAGGGCATGGCGGCGCTGACGCTGGTTAGCGGCGCGGCGGTGATGGTGGCGGCCCTGTCGTCGACACGATACCGGCGGGTGTACGAAGCCGCCGTGCTCAAAGTCGTCGGCGGCACGCGGCGCGTACTGGCGCAGGCGTTCGCGCTGGAGTTTGCCGTGGTCGGGATGCTGGCCGGCGCCCTCGGCGTCGCCCTCGCCGCCGCCCTCTCCTGGGCCGTGCTGTACTTTGTCCTGGACCTGCCCTGGGTCTGGCAACCCGCCGTGATGCTCCTGGCTCTCGCCGCCACCGTGACGCTGGCCGTCGTCGTCGGCTTCATGAGCACCTGGCGCATCCTGGGCGAACCGCCGCTGGCAGTGTTGCGGCGGGAGTGACGGGGGAACGGCGACCGGGCTGTCGAGGTCATTGACAGCGAAAAATCATTCCAACAAAATCGGCGGGAAAGTAAAACGGAAGGAGTCGGACAATGCGCGTCACGGAAAAAGGCCAAATCACCATCCCCATCTCGCTGCGAAAACGGTACGGGCTTCAACCGAATGTCGAAGTGGAGTTTGTCGACGATGCCAACGGTCTCCGGCTGCGGAAACGCGGCGCGCTGTCCGTGAACCCGTTTCGCGCGTTGCGGGGGGTCGTGAAGAAACGACTGAAGGTTGACCGGTATATCGAAGAGATTCGAGGGCGATGATTGCGGCGGTGGAACGACGATATGAAAAGGGAACATGGAACCATGAATCATGTCTTGCGGGATGTTGTTGTAATTGCTGTTCTGTTATTTGGCTTAACATCTTGTGCCACATCGCTGACAAAGACCAACGAATTAAGTGTCGGCATGACAAAGGCCGAAGTCATCGAAATTTTGGGAACGCCGGAGTCAACACGGGCCGTCAAAGGCACCGAATACCTGACCTATGCGTTAGGAGGCGACTTCAATACAGGCAGGTGTGTCAGCGGCACATTGATAACCTTGGGCCTGCTGGCACCAGACTTTTGCCAAAGATCTTCAAAACCGTTTGTCGTGCGTCTCGTCGACGGCAAGGTGGATGCCTATGGCAAGCCCGGAGATTTCGATTTGAACAAGAATCCGACCACCGACATTAATCTCTCGGTTAAGTAGTCTCAAGCCATTTTTGAAGAAATCTATTCCGGGAACCTTAATGTTTCAGGGATTTTTGAAGTGCTTTCAAGGTTCTTCTGGCGGACTGCAAATCTTTTTCTGAAATATTGTGAGACTTTAGAATGCAGTTAAGAAGCGCTCTTGTGTTCACGTTTTTCAGGTCGGCCATGTATTCGGCTTGTCCGCCAAAACGATCTTTCAACAGCCGGCTTGCTTCAAACTCATAGAGTTCATCAAATTGAACCCACGTATCCTTATCGAACCAATCGTCTCTTTCCAAAAAGAAAAAATAATTTCTTTGAGGGGCGGAGCAACCTTGCTTTTTTACTCTATGAGGCGGGTTTTCCTTGGATGTGGTTTTACAAACAAGGTAATTCTCTCCCTTGGCCGGGGCGTTCACCACAACAAATAATTTTGTTCCTGTTGTTCCATCAGAAAATGTAAACCGCTTGTGCAAGTAGATAGACCCAACATTCACAATCGCTTAACCAAACATTCTTTCCATTTCTTTATCTTCCCGATCTATCTCTTCGGCTTCTTCTTTTGAAACCGAGTCTGTCGAATCATCTAAAATATACTCATAAGGGATGCGGTCTCCCTCCTTGTTTTCTTGCCTGTAAACTCTGTCCCAGGGACTGCCGATGTCATGACTGACTGTTGTCATATCCCGGGATAGAGTGTCTTTATAAATTTCCATGAGGCGATTCATTATCTCCATCTCTCTTTTCGAAAAAAAATCTTCGTCAAATTTTACTTTTGGAAGGATTTTAATGGCTTTATCATTCGTAAAATCCGAATCAATGGAACTTTGAGGTGTAAAATCAAACAAATTCTTCAGCATGTCAGGATTTTTCATTTCCTTGTATAGTTTCGTCGGTACCGGCCCCATGCGCCAGGCAAAATACTGCAACCCCGTCACATTTCTTCCTGTCTGCCTGAAATGTTCAAAATCGAGAAAATAGAGGAGTTTAAACAATTTGAGTTTATGGCAATGCCTGGTTTTCTTAACAAAGAAAGCCATGGCATGAATCAACTTGTCTTTTTTTCGGTCAATCATTACGACCCTCTGTCACATGGTGCCGAAGCCGGGACTCGAACCCGGATGGGTTGCCCCACACGCCCCTCAAACGTGCGTGTCTACCAATTCCACCACTTCGGCGCGACGGGAGTATGACAGGAGCACGGGGAGAGGGTCAAACGGTTGTCAATGCGTTGCGCCGATGCGCGGCGGTTTATCTCTCTCCGTCATTCCCGTTCCCTCCTTCTGTCATTCCCGACATCTTTAGTCGGGAATCCATCCTTCTGTTTCCTTGTCTTAATCAAAAGGGAAGAAAAAAGAACAACTGAAAGATGGATTCCCGACTACTAATGTCGGGAATGACGGAGGGGGAGGCTGTCATTCCCGGCGTTTTCATTCGGGGGTCGGGAATGACGGACGGAGCAAGCAAGCGCGGGCAAGCAACCGCAAGCGGGCATCCGTCTCCGCCGTGCCGCGCGGGTTCCGGCCTTGTGTCGGCGCGAACCCTGCGGTAGAATTGACGAATGTTCCCTTGCGCGATCGGGGACGATTCGAGAGTATGCCATGTCTGATGCGATTCACCACGCGCCTTCCGCCGCCTCCTCCCCCGTCGGTGCGTTTTTTGACGTGGACAACACGCTGATTCCGGGACAGTCCATCGAAATTCGTTTTGTCCGGTATCTCTGGAAGGCCGGCCTGGTGTCCAATCGCGTGCTGCTCGACAGCGCGAGATATCTTCTGTCCAACATTTTCGCGTTTTCCTTAAGTCCCCTGCGGGAATGCAAGGTGTATCTGACCGACAAGCAGCCGGCGGGCGTCGAACCTCTGGCGAAATGGTTTGTGCGGTCGGAAATCTGTCCGCGCCTGTCGTTCAAGGGCACGGCGGCGCTGGCGCAGCACCGGCAGGCCGGCCACCGGGTGGCGCTGGTCAGCGGCACGCCGGAGTTTTTGATCCGGCCCCTCGCGCAGTTTCTGGACGTGCCGCACGTACTCGCGGCGCAACTGGAAACCAACGACGCCGGCTACACCTGCCGCGTGCGAATGCCCTATCCCTACGGCGAAGGCAAGCGGCGCCTCCTGCGCGCCTTCGCGGCGACGCATGGCGTGGACCTCGCGCAAAGTTACGCCTACGGCGACAGCCCCGGCGACATTCAGGTGCTGGAATCCGTCGGCCATCCGCTGGTGGTGAATCCCATTCGCGGGATGACGCGAATCGCGCGGCGGCATCGGTGGCCCATCGCCACCTGGGCCTGACGGCGGCGGCGCCATCATCATGGAGTCCCTCCGGGTCACGGAAATTTTTCACAGCATTCAGGGCGAATCCACGCGCGCGGGCGAGCCGTGTGTCTTTGTGCGGTTGACGGGCTGCCCGCTCCGCTGCGTCTGGTGCGACACGGCGTATGCGTTCCACGGCGGCGACGAGATGTCCCTGGACGCCGTGGCGGCGCGCGTCAAACGCTACGGCTGTTCGCTGGTCGAAGTGACGGGCGGGGAGCCGCTGGCGCAACCGGCGGCGCCGGCGTTGATCACGCGGTTGTGCGACGACGGCTTTGACGTGCTGCTCGAAACCAGCGGCGCGCTCGACATCACGCCGGTGGACGCCCGCGCCGCCGTCATTCTGGACGTGAAATGTCCCGGCAGCGCCATGGCGGACCGCATGGACTGGGACAATCTCCGGCGTCTCACGCCGAACGATCAGATTAAGTTTGTCATCGCCGACCGTGACGATTATGATTGGGCGGCGGACGTGGTGACGCGCCGCCGCCTTGCGGAGCGTTGCCCCGTGTTGTTCAGCCCGGTGTTCGGCGGGCAGGCGCTGCGTCCGCTGGCGGAGTGGATTCTGCGGGACCGGCTGCCGGTGCGCGTGCAGACGCAGTTGCACAAGTTAATCTGGGAGCCGGACATGCGCGGCGTGTAAAGGAAGACGCGCGCGCGGCGTGCCATGGATCGCAAAGCGTGTAAGGGGGTCTGATATGCAGTGTCGGGTCAAGGCGGGCGAATCGATCAAAGAAACCACGGAGGCGCTGGTGCTCGTCGGCTGTGAAGACGAGCGCGCGTTGCCCGCGGTCCATCGAGCCGTGGACAAGGCGTTGGGCGGACATCTTCGGGACGTGCGCAGCAGCGGAGAGTTCACGGGCACGCCACGGCAGTCGGTGGTGATGCACACGCGCGGCGCCCTCCCCGCGAAGCGCGTGCTGTTGATGGGCCTGGGCAAAAAACGCGACGTGACGCTGGACGGCATCCGGCAAGCCATGGGCGAGGCCGCCAAACGAGTTCGGCAACTCGGCGCGCGCGCGTTTGCCGCGCCGCTGCCGGGCGCGGACGTCGTCCGCGCGCCCGCCGCCGACGTGGCCCAGGCGATGGTGGAAGGGGCCATGCTGGGCAATTACCGCTTCACGTCGTACCGCTCCGGCGGGGACAAGTCTCCCACCGTGCGCGCCATGACCCTGCTGGCCGAGCGCGCGACACGGATGAGCGGCCTCCACGCCGCCGTCCGGCGCGGGGAAGTCAGCGCCGGCGCCACGGCGTTCGCGCGCGACCTCTGCAACCACCCCGCCAACGTCATGACTCCGTCCCGCGTGGCGCGGGAAGCGCGCGCCATCGCCAAAGACTTCAAACTTAAACTCACCGTGCTGGATCGAAAAGATCAGGAAAAACGGCGCATGGGCGGGTTGCTGGGCGTCTCGCGCGGCAGTCAGGAGATGCCGCAGTTCATCATCCTGGAATATGCGGGGGGACGGAAATCCCAACGCCCCGTCGCGCTGGTCGGCAAAACCGTCACCTTCGACTCCGGCGGGATTTCCCTGAAACCGTCGGAGAACATGGAACAGATGAAAGCGGACATGACCGGCGGCGCGGAAGTGCTGGCGGCGGTGCGGGCGGCGGCGCAGTTGCGACTCCCCGTCAACGTCGTGGGCATCCTGCCGGCCACGGAAAACATGCCGGGCGGCCGGGCCACAAAGCCGGGGGACATTCTGACCATGCTCAACGGCGCCACCGTCGAAGTGCAGAACACCGACGCCGAAGGGCGGTTGATTCTGGCGGACGGGCTGGCCTACGCCGCGCGGCTGAAACCGGCCTGCATCGTGGACGTGGCCACCCTGACGGGCGCGTGCATCGTGGCCCTGGGGCAGTTCGCCATCGGCATGATGGGGAACGACGGCGCGCTCAAGGCCGCCTTCACCAACGCCGGCGAACAGGCCGGCGAGCGCGTGTGGGAAATGCCGCTCTGGGAAGAATATTTCGAACAACTCAAAAGCGACGTGGCGGACATGCGCAACATCGGCGGCCGCGGCGCCGGCATGATCACGGCCGGGATGTTTCTAAGCCGGTTTGTCGGCGAATGCCCCTGGGTGCACCTCGACATCGCCAGCACCGACTGGAGCGCGTCCGAACGCCCGTGCATCGCCAAAGGGCCCACCGCCGCCGGCACACGGCTGCTGGTGCAGTTCCTGATCAATCGCGCAGAACGGCCACGGTGACTCTCCGACATTTTTAATTCGGGGAGCGGGAATGACGGAGGGGGAAAGCGGGAATGACGGAGGGCGGGATGGTCGGCGCGCGCTCCCGCTATCCTTTGCTGTCATTCCCGACGTTCGTTGTCGGGAATCCATCCTTCCTTTCCCTTCCGTCATTCCGCGTCGCCGAGGTCACTGGCCGGAAGACATTCGCACGCGGAATCCATCGGCAGGGGGGCAATAGGCGGGAGAAGGAAACAGAAGGATGGATTCCCGATTAAAAATGTCGGGAATGACGGAAGGAGAAAGCGGGCATGGCGGGGAGCGGGATGGTTTGCGCGCGCTTCGGCTGTCTTTTGCCGTCATTCCCGACGTTAGTTGTCGGGAATCCATCCTTCCTTTCCCTTCTGTCCCCCAATTACTAACGTCGGGAATGACGGAGAGAGAAGGACGTGGGAATGACGGACGGGGGCGGGCATGACGGCCGCGGTGACGGAGACAGCCGCGATGACAGAGCGTGACCTTGTCGGCCAACTGCTGATGATCGGCATTCCGGGGACGACACTCGCTCCCGATGATATCGACTGGCTGCGCGAATGTCGTCCTGGCGGCGTCATGCTTTTTGCGCGCAACGTCGAGTCCCCCGAACAGACGGCGCGCCTGACGGAAGCCCTGCGGACACACGCCCCGACCCCCCTGCTGATCGCGATTGACGAAGAAGGCGGCCGCGTGTCGCGCCTGCCGAAGGGCTTTACGACGTTTCCGTCGGCGTCATCCATCGCCGCGCGGCATTCGCCGGAGACGGCGCGCGACATCGCGCGGGTGACGGCCGGCGAACTGCGGGCCGTCGGGATTACCATGAACATGGCCCCGGTCCTTGACGTGAACAGCCATCCCGCCAACCCCGTCATCGGCGACCGCGCGTTCGGCCCACAGCCGCAACAGGTCTGCGACTTCGCCCTGGCCGTGATGGAGGGACTGCGGGAACACGGCGTCATTCCGTGCGGCAAACATTTCCCCGGGCACGGCCACACCACGGCGGATTCGCACGCCACGCTGCCGGTGGTGGAGGCCGGCCGCGCGCAGATCGACGAACGGGAACTGACGCCCTTTCGCCACGCCATCCGGCGGGACATCCCCGCGATTATGACGGCGCATGTGCGGTATCCCGCCCTCGACGCGGCGGCGCCGGCCACCCTGTCCCGGCCGATTCTCACCGACCTGCTGCGGCGCGAGTTGAACTTTCGCGGCGTCACGATGACCGACGACATGGAAATGCGCGCCATCCTCGATCACGGCAGCGTCGGCGAGGCGTCCGTGCGGGCGGTGCGCGCCGGCGCCGACGTGGTGCTGGTGTGTCACCGGCGGGACCGGCAACTCGAAGCGGTGGAGGCCATCGAGCGCGCGCTGGCACAGGGAACGTTGTCGCGGGAACACATCGAGGCCGCCGTCGCGCGCCTTCGCGCCCTGAAACACCGCCATCATGCCGCCTGGCCCCCCGCAGACCCCGCGCACGTCGCCCGCGTCGTCGGCCACCCCCGCCACACCGCCCTGCGTGACACCCTGCACCCCGCCCCCGGCGCGTCCGCATAACGCCCGGCCCGTCCTTCCGTCATTCCCGACGTTAGTAATCGGGAATCCATCCTTCTTTTTCCTTCTGTCTGTGATGCAGAAAGAAAGAACAATAAAAAAGATGGATTCCCGACAAAAGACGTCGGGAATGACGGAGAGAGGCAAATGCCGTCATCCCCGCCCCCGTCCGTCATCCCCGCCTTCTCCCTCCGTCATTCCCGACATTAGTAATCGGGAATCCATCCTTCTTTTTCCTCCGTCTTCGGAAACAGCACCCAAGCGTGACGAACAGGGTGCAAACATGAGACACTGCGCGGCAACATCCGGCATCCCCGCCGGATAATGCGGCGTACCCCATGGGACTGAAAAAAGGCGACATCCTCGACGAGCACAAACGCCACCCGCACAGTTGCGGATTGATGATCAAAGTCATGGCCGGCGGCGAGGGGTTTGAAAAAGTCGTGTGCTGCGGGCATGACCTGACGGACGCGGACGTGACCCCGGTGTTTTCGCGCGGCGCGGGACGCCGGCGCGGCGCCCTCCAGCCGGCGGCGCTGCTCGATGAAAAAAAACTGCACCCGGATTCCTGCGGCCTCCGCGTCATGATTCTGGACGGCGGCGAAGGGTTTCAGGAAATTGTGTGCTGCGGCCATTCCCTCCGGCTCAACGCCGTCAAAGAGTTCCGCTACGGCGACGCCCAACGCGGCCCATCATCCGACCCCGACCCCGGCCCCGACTCCGCCCCCGGCCCCGACTCCACCGGCACCGACCCCGACCCCGGCCCCACCGGTACCGCCTGACGACCATCCCGCCGTCCGCCATTCCCGCGTACGTCGTCATTCCCACACGCCCCTCCCTCCGTCATTCCCGCATCCTTCCCCCTCCGTCATTCCCGACGTTAGTAATCGGGAATCCATCCTTCAGTTTCCTCGTCCTAATCAGAGAAAAACAACAGAAAGATGGATTCCCGACAAAAGACGTCGGGAATGACAGAAGGAGATGTCATTCCCATCCCTCCGTCATTTCTGTCTCCCTCTCTCCGTCATTCCCGACATTTTTAATCGGGAAGTATTTGCCAAAGGCAAATGCTCCGAAGGTCCATCCTTCTTTTGCATTATCTTCCCCCCTCCGTCAGCGCTCGATACCCCGTCTGTACTTGACAATGTGTGAAATACCTAGGTATAATCAACCGGTTTGCTTGTCGTGCGCGGGTTTCATAATAAAAACAACAACTTGACGCGCGCGTTGTACAGGTTTTTGACGGGTCTGACAAAACAGGAACACATGCCGTCACACCTCGCCACCGCCACCCGCATCGTCGGCAACGTCGCCGCCACCGCCGCCACCGACATCCCCACCACCATTGCCAAGTTCGCCGGCAAAGTCACCGTCGCCGCCACCACCCCCACCGCCGCAGGCGGCACCTTCGCCGCCGCCGGCAAAACCAATCTCGCCACCGCCGCCGCCGCCCTCATCACCCTCGCGCTCCTCGCCTTCACCCCGCCGGTGTTGGCGCAGTTGACGATTGAGGCGAGTGGTGTGCCGGACAGCGGCGTCACCACTTGGACATTCGGCGTCGGCAGCGGCGGCGGCGGGCAGGCGGCGGGCAACGGGCAGGTGCGCAACGGCACCACCGTCGGCGGCAACCAGGCGTCGGCGCGCTTCGTCAGCCGCACCGACACGCAGTTTGACGCCGGCGGCGGCGGCTCCATCTTCGTCAACACGCTGGACGGCACGCTGGACGGCTTGTCGTCCGCCCGTGTGCATTTGCGCG